>DATKZM010000059.1:0-93091 GCA_035527975.1 Alphaproteobacteria bacterium
CAGGAGAGCGATCGTCGGCGGCGCGAAGGGTTCGTCAACGAGGACTTGGTGAGGGACGTTCAGAAGTCGTACCCCGAAGTTTCGAAAGAAACGATCCGGAGCATACTCGACGCTTTGGCGTAATCGCGGCTTACGCGCCGCTCGAATACCCCTTCAAGAGCCTCAACTGGGCCGGGACTGCGAGATCGTCTTCTAGACCCGCAATGGCAGAGAGAATGGCTCAGTAAACGCAGCCATCGTTGGCTCACCCATCTTCTCCAATGCGTCAATGAGGCGTCCTCCGGCACCAAGAACTTCGTCCGCCAGACGCACCATGCGGGCATTGGGTCGAGCATGCTTGGCTCTGTCGCGCAATATTGATGCGACTTCGTCCTCACGACCCGGGTTTTGCATCGCCAACACAATGAATGCGGCGGCGGTCGAGCGGCTTTGCCCGTGGGCACAATGGATCAAGAGCGAGCCGGATCGGTTCCAAACCCGAACGAAATCGACCAACGCCTGTACATGATCCCGATTTGGCGCAATACGGTCCGGGCGCTCTCCCGTGATGTCATGAAAGCGTAGATCGAGGTGACAATCCGCTGCTATGGCTGAAAGTCGATCAAACGAGACCTCGGGAGCAAGCAAGGAAACGACATGTGATGGTTGCGAGCGCTCCAATGCCTCCGAAAGTTTCCGAAGGTTGGACACCCAGATTAGGTCATTCGACACTTTCTCAATGGCCATCTAGGCGCTTCATGTCCCGCTAGGACCGCGCTCGGTTCTTAGAAGTGCCACTTCGCCCGGCGACGCTGCTCCTCCCGTGTAAGAGGGGCCTTCGATTGGGATGCTTTCGAAGCAGGCTTCGTCTCTTTCGGTGGCACTTTCACCATTTTGACCTTGTCGATCACTGGGAGATCGTTTTTGCGCCGCCACTCGCGGTTGGCTTCCAGACTGGTCCGCAAAGCCAAGGATGCCATCTGCGCTCCATCGATCCGAGATTGAAGTTCGTGCCCCGTTTCTTCATTGCCGGTCGCAAGAAGCAAACTAAAGTCAACGGATAACGGGTTGCCTTTGAGCGCATCGGCGACTGCCTGCAGTACAGCGGTAGCTTCAACGTATTGGGTTCCGCCGGGCTCGACCTCGGTCTCCTCATTGTACCAGTCAGCATCGCCGTAAAGCCGCTGCTCCTTCACAAGCCTGATCCAACCGTAGAGGAGAACCAGTGGAGCAATCGGCCTTTCATCTATCTCATGGTTGCGGGTGACTTCCTCAGTGAGACAAAAGGCAACCGGAAAGAGCCGGGCCTGATCGTCATCATACTGGGAGCCGTTCTCCCCCATCCAAAGGGTCCAGTATCCGCTTTCACTACGACTGGTGCCCCAGCCTTCTTCGCCATCGCTTCCATAACCGCTGCAAGCGTAGAAATCTTCCGTAAGCGCGCCGTGGAAGTTTTCTCCTCGATCTAGAGTTACGATTTTGGGCGAGTATGCCGTATGAGGAGGGACGCAAACGATCTCCGGCCATTGAGCTTCCTCGCTGTTCACCGTGCTTTTTACGGTGATACGGCCAATGCCGCCAACTTCGACAAGGAGCGATTTCATCTCAAGGCAAGCTCCCGACCAAGCCCGCATCGCATATCAAAAGGTGTCAGAGAACGACCGTTCATCGTGTGAGATTAGCACGTCGACCTGCGAAATATGTGAGCCGACGGCAGCGAAGTGTTTCCCAATTCGACCGTGACATTGACGAAGTAGCGTCAACACACGAACGCCCGTTGGCAACGATCTCAGGAGAGATGCCGACCCAGTTGAGAGCGCTGACGGTGTAGGCGTTGGGAGTGTGGGTGGCAATTACGCCAGCATTTCGAGCGCTTCCCGGATCACCTCTCTGGAAACTCCCGGATGTACCCGGCTGACCTTCGACACCAACTCCTCAGTAACGTACCGCGGGCATGACGTCGACGAGTTCGACCGCCGGGGCCGAGTTCAGGGAAAGCCGCCAATACAGCCGTCGCCGCGGTCGTATCGACGGCTGCAATTAATTGCAATCAGAAGATATCGAGGCCAAGCCAATTCGCCGCCGCAGGCCACTGCCCAGCTTTAGCTAGTTCGCGGGCACCTCGGGCAACGTCCTCGGGAGCGGATTTGAGGGCAGCTTCGATCTTGGCTTTCTGCTCGTCGGTGACATCGGGCAACGACATGTCCACCTCCTCGCCCGAGGCGCGGGTCACAGTCACGTCGCCCGCATTCATATTGTAATACCGGGCCAAATCTTCTTTGCTTCGTTGTGTCATGGGATCACCTCCACGCCCATCATCGAGCCCGCTCGAATGATTTTCCAGGCATCACAACCGTCGAAGTCAGGCGCGTATTCGCCGCTTATCAATTTTTACCTTCGGAATGCGACCGTCGGACCAAGTTCCTCACCGTGGTGGGGTGCCATCGCCCGCCGCGGGCGGTGAGTATGCCTCGGCGGTTCAGCTCGCCTACCATCGCGCGGTAGGACGCGTGTCCGTCCGCCCTCAACTCATCCGGCACCGGGCGCATCTCGTAGGCGAATGGGTCCATTGTTGTCACGTCATCAATCTTCAAACTGAAATGTTCGTTGCCCGCCCTCCTTAGTATTCCAGCTTGTCGAAATCCTCGTCGTCGCCGTCGAGCATCTTGTCGATGGCCTTCTCCTCCTCGTCGATCTCCTCCTCGTCGAGCTTCTCGAACTCCTCTAGCATCACCAAGGGGGTATCCTCGAACATGTCCTCATAGGGGATTTTGACCCGCTTGATGTTGGCCATATCTCTCTCCGTTGAAAACATCGGCCCGCAACCGTCGGACCAGATTACGCACTGTGGCAGCATACCACCGCCCGCCGCGCGCCGTGAGTATACCGCGACGGTTTAGCTCATGCGCCACCGCGCGGTAGGACGTGTGACCCTCCGCCCTTATATCATCCAGCACGGGCGCCATGTCCTCGGCGAAGGCGTCCGCCCCTGCCCGCAGGGCCTCGACGGCCTCGCTAAGGTCAAGTTGTGGCGAGCCGACGGCAGCGATGCGTTTCCCAGTTCGACCATAACATTGACGAAGTAGCGTCGAGAAACGAACCCCCGTTGGCAACGATCAACGGGAGATCGTTTTGCTTGAAATACTAGAGTTGCGACACGACCGCACGATCGATTTGAGCATCATGTGACGGTCGATACTCATTGGCGTCAGATAGCCAACCGACGTTGCGCGGACACATGCATCCGCTGCGCGGTGGTTCCGGCAGTGCGCTGGGCTGGCATTTTTTTCCCCTATGCCTGCGGAGGGGCCCCTAGCAATGGATTTGCATTTTCTGCGCACCGAAGGAATGGGACCCGCGTGGTTTTTTCTGAAATTTCCCTGGCAGAGTATGGGACCCATGAAATTTGTGGCATCGACCGACGGAAACACTGTGAATAGGTCAGCCTAGGTGGACGCGAAAAAAGGGGGGGTGGGGGTCTTCGATGAGTGCCGGGTGAGGGGAGATCCGAAATGGTCACCGATTGGTCACGAACTGGATAACATCGTTCGATACTGACCGATATCGCATGAGTGCAGGTTCCCCCGAAAACACAGGGAAACCGCACTAACTCGGACAATTCAATACAGACCAATACGGCGGGATTAGAATTTCGAGACCGCCCCGTTCGACCACTCCGGCACCCCTCCGCGGGCGGCGGACCCTACCGCACGGACCCGAAGGTCGGCAAGGCCCGCCCGGTCGCCTATCGCGCCGCCAATTGGCCGGCCGTCGAGTTTCGACCGATTATCGGCACGTCGATCGAAACAGTAGATCGAACCGCTAAATCGAATATGAATTTCTATACGGCACCTATAATCCCGCCCGCAGGTCCGGCCCTTAGATTCCGCCCGTCGGTCCCGCCCGTAGGTCCGGCACTCCGAAATTGCAGTGGGTTTCGCCCGGGCCACGCCCCTACCCGGGTCAACTCGCGGCCGGTCCCCATAGGCCGATGGTCGATCCGCTGCACCTTCGTATTGGAGATGTCGGAGCCATTGGGCTCAGCGCATGGCTTCCAGCCCCAGGCGGCATGGCTCGATTGTACCCGCGGGCGGTCTATTAAACGCCGGAAACAGCGCAATCATGGCCACAAATCCACTTATCGGTGTCCACGACAATGCCGACTGGCAGGGGATTAAATCGGTTTGGTTAACGGTGTCATCATACTTTCAGGCGATCTTGATCCGGCCATTTGCGGGGAACGAAATCTGTAGCCGATTGGCGCGGACCATCCCGCCGGTGTTCGGATGGCGCGGGAAGGGACAGCGAATTCACTATGACGGCTGTGAGCCAACCGACGGGCCAAAGGCCGGCTGGTAAGGATCGCATCGCCAATATGGCGGCGGCGCGGGCAGCCGATGAATCCTTTCGCGAGGCGCTCTACTTCCTCGGCAACATTCTCGACCGCCAATGGGATCTGGGCCGCCAGGTCGTGGTCGGCTGGTGTTCGACAGCGACCGGTATCGAGGTGCTATTCGTGCCCAACCACCGCCTTTCGGAGGCGCTCGCCGACCATCAGCACCTCCTCATCGGCTCCCGCCATGTCGACGCTGACGTCATGGCGACAATGGCCCAGATCTTCGGCAAGAAGCCTGTCGCGCTGACCCTGCCTACGGTTGCCGGCGGCCGCAACATCACCAGCACCGATATCGAATCGGTGGTCGATAAATACTGCATCAAGAAGATCGACAGCAGAGCCGCCGTCCTCTTCGACATCGTCAAGTTCGGCATCTACCCGCCGCTCGAACAGGTGATGCAGCTCAACAACCTGCAATACTCGATCAATTTCGCCCAGACCGCCCTGGTCGAGCACGGCGTCAGCTGCAAGACCTCGCGTTCGCCGACCGGCGACGGGTTTTACGTCTGGAATACCAGGCCCGGCCTCGACGGCGATCTCGACCTCTTCCAGTTCATGGTCCTGGTGCTGGCCGAGAATGCGGTCGCCCACTACAAGGGCAAGGGAAACACGGTGCCCCAGCTGCGCACCTGCTTCCACATCGGCAGCAACTTCGAGTACAATCAGGTCGATGTCCTAGCGCCCAATGTCGTCAGCTATATCGTCGGCGATCTGACCATCAATATGGCCCGCATGATCGACAAGGCCCTGCCCGGACAAGTCCTGATCGGCAGTTTCATCAAGACGCTGAACGGCGAGGCGATCGCCGAGGCGAACGGCCTGAAGCGCATCAACGCGCCGATCTTCATGTCGCTGGCCCAGCGCCGGGTCAAGCAGCTAAGCGACCTGGTACCCTCCGGCGAGCGGGTCAACGACATCGGCCTCTATCTGACCGGGATCAAGGGCTCCGGCGAGAACTACAACGTCAAGCGCTACCGTATCCGGGACAAGCACGGCAAATCCCACAACGCCTTCAACGCCAAGCTCAACATATCCCTGTCCGACGAACGCAAAATCTTCATCGGCCTGCGCGACAACGATCTGGCCGAATTCGACGCCGAACCCAGCGTGCTCGACCTCTCGGGTGACTGGGAGCCTTGATCGCCACAAGAAATGGGCGGTTTCCGGCAAATTTCGGCTTGAATTTCTTGACAGTCCACCCGAGCTAACTATAGTTCGCGCGGCATACGAGGTGGGCGGCCTTTGGGGCCCTGTCCCGCCTTTTTACATGTTCTCTAGCGATGGTTGGACAGATGTTCGCAGTGGTTCGCACCGGCGGCAAGCAATATCGGGTCGCCGAAAATGACGTGATCGTGGTCGAAAAGCTCGACGGCGATGCCGGTGAGGTAATCGTTCTGGGGGATGTGCTCGCAGTCGGCGACGACAAGGCCCAGACCATCGGCACACCCACGGTCTCCGGCGCCTCGGTGGCAGCCCAGGTCCTCGAGCAGACCCGCGGCGACAAGATCATCGTCTTCAAGAAGAAACGCCGCCAGGGCTATCGGCGCAAGCGCGGCCACCGCCAGCAGCTGACGGCGCTGCGGGTCACCGAAATCCTGACCGGGGGCAAGAAGCCGAGCCCGGCAAAGGCCAAACCGGCGACAAAGACCGAAGACAAGCCGAAGTCCGAGGCGAAGAAGTCCGAGGCGAAGAAGTCCGAGGCGAAGAAGCCCACGGCCAAGAAACCTGCCGCCACGGCAGACGCTAAACCCGCGGCGAAAAAGGCTGAGGCAAAACCGGCGGCCAAGAAGCCCGCAGCCGAGAAGCCCGTAGCCAAGAAGGCAGACGCCGCGCCGGCAGCCAAAAAGGCGCCGGCCAAGAAGGCGCCCGCCAAGAAGCCGGCCGGCGGCACGACGAAGAAATAGGCGCCGGCAAGCGCCAAGGACCGAACGTTAAGCGAGAGGTTTTCCGATGGCCCACAAAAAAGCAGGCGGCAGTTCGCGCAACGGCCGCGATTCTCCCGGACAGCGCCTGGGCGTGAAGCGGTACGGCGGCGAGGCCGTAATCGCAGGCAATATCATCGTCCGCCAGCGTGGCACCAAGTTCCATCCGGGCGAAAATGTCGGCCTGGGCAAGGACCACACGCTCTTTGCGCTTGCCGACGGCAGTGTGAAGTTTGCGCGCAAAGCGCGCGGCCGCATGTATGTTTCGGTGGATCCGCGTGTCTCCGTGGAGCCAGCCGAATAGACCACGATCGCAGTCCAGGAGGCGGCCCGACCGCCCCATTCTTGAATGACCGAAGGAGGGAAATGGGGCGCCATTTCCCTCCTTCGCGTTTCGGGTGCACCACGATCCTGCCATGAGCACAGTTTTGAAAACTGAAGCGTTGAAAACAGAAGTGTTGAAAACGGACCGGCTGACCTTGCGGCCATTCAGCGTCGCGGATGCACCCGCGGTGCAGGCGTTGTGCGGCAACTGGAACGTCGCCCGCATGCTTTCCGTGGTGCCCCACCCCTACCCCGACGGTCTCGCCGAAGACTGGACCGCCGGCCTGGCCGCCGCCCGTGAACGGGGCGACGATCACGTCTATGCCATCGAGCATACGGGCGAAATAGTCGGCGCGGCCGGGATCGAGAAGCGCGGCGACGCCCATGAACTGGGCTATTGGATCGCGGAAGGTTGGTGGGGGCATGGCCTGGCGAGCGAGGCCGCGGCGCGGCTGGTCCGTCATGCCTTCGAGGATCTGAGGTTGAGGCGCCTGACCTCGAGCTATTTCGACGAGAACCCCGCATCCAGCCGCGTGCTCGAGAAATGCGGCTTCCGCGTCACCGGCAGGGACGAGCTCAAATGCGTCGCCCGCGGCCATCCGGTGCCCGCCACACTGTTGGAGCTGACCGCCGCGGCGTACGATGCCGGGGACCGGCCATGAAATTCCTCGACCAGGCGAAGATTTACGTGCGCAGCGGCGGCGGCGGCGAGGGCTGCGTGTCGTTCCGCCGGGAGAAATACGTCGAGTTCGGCGGCCCCGATGGCGGCGATGGCGGGCGCGGCGGCGACGTGATCGCTGAAGCCGTCGACGGCCTCAACACGCTCATCGACTATCGCTACCAGCAGCACTTCAAGGCCCAGCGCGGCACCCACGGCATGGGCAAGAACCGCACCGGCGCCGGCGGCAAATCGATTATCCTGAAGGTCCCCGCCGGCACCCAGATCCTCGAGGACGACCAGGAAACCCTGGTTGCCGATCTGGTGAAAACCGGCGACCGGGTGGTGCTGGCGCGCGGCGGTAGGGGCGGCAAGGGCAACGCCCGCTTCAAGTCCTCGATCAACCAGGCCCCGCGCCGCTCCGAGCCCGGCGGGGACAGCGAAGAATACTGGCTCTGGCTGCGCCTCAAGCTCGCCGCCGATGCCGGGCTGGTCGGCCTGCCCAATGCCGGCAAGTCGACCTTTCTTGCCGCCGTCTCGCGGGCGCGGCCGAAGATCGCCGACTACCCCTTCACCACCATCCACCCCCAGCTCGGCGTCGTCTATCACGGCGGCGAGGAATTCGTGCTGGCCGATATTCCGGGGCTCATCGAGGGCGCCCATGAGGGAAAGGGCGTCGGCGACCGCTTCCTCGGCCATGTCGAGCGCTGCGGCGTTCTGCTCCATCTGGTCGACGGCACCGAAGAGGACGTCGCCGGCGCCTACCGCACGATCCGGGGCGAGCTTGACGCCTACGGTCATGGTCTTACCGACAAGTCCGAGCTTGTCGCGCTCAACAAGATCGACGCGCTCACCAAGATAGAGATCGTGGAGAAGGCCGCGGCGCTGGCCGAAGCGGCCGGCGTGGCGGAGCGCGATATCTTTCCCATTTCCGGCGTCACCGGCGCGGGGGTCGAGCGCGTGCTCGCCGCACTGTTGGAGCGCGTGACCGCCTTCCATGACGCAGCGCGCGAAGCTGAACCAGCCGCCTTCGCGCCATGAGCCTGACATGAGCGTGCCATCCCTCGCCGAGGCCCGGCGGATCGTCGTCAAGATCGGCTCCGCGCTTCTGGTCGACGAGACCTCCGGCCAGGTCCGCCGCGACTGGCTCGATACGCTGGCCGAGGACCTCGCCGCGCGCCACGGCGCCGGCCAGGACGTGCTCATCGTCTCCTCCGGAGCAATCGCGGTCGGGCGACGCCATCTGGGGCTGACCGGCCGGGCGCTACGCCTGGAAGAACAGCAAGCTGCCGCCGCCACCGGCCAGATCCGCCTTGCCCATGCCTATCAGGAGGCGCTGGCAAAGCACGGCATCACCGTCGCCCAGATCCTGCTCACCCTGGAAGATACCGAGGAACGGCTCCGGCACCTCAACGCCCGCAGCACCATCGAGAGCCTGCTGAAGCTGCGCGCCATCCCGGTGATCAACGAAAACGACACGGTCGCCACCATCGAGATCCGCTACGGCGACAACGACCGGCTCGCGGCCCGGGTCGCCCAGATGGCCAGCGCCGACACGCTCATCCTGCTCTCCGATATCGACGGGCTCTATACTGGCGATCCGCGCCAAGATAAGGCTGCCGAGCACATCCCGGAAGTCACCCGCATCACCCCGGAGATCGAGGCGATGGCGGGCGAGGCGGCGCCGGGATATTCGTCCGGCGGCATGGTCACCAAGCTCGCCGCCGCCAAGATCGCCTACGGGGCGGGCTGCCGCATGGCGATCGTCGACGGCACGGCGCATCATCCCCTGCGGGCCATCGAGGACGGCGCCCGCTGCACCTGGTTCCTGCCCGACCAGGAGCCGCTCGCCGCGCGCAAGCGCTGGATATCGGGCGCCATCAATCCCTCGGGGTCGCTGACCGTCGACGACGGCGCGCTGGGCGCGCTGAGCCGCGGCAAAAGCCTGCTGCCCGCCGGGGTCACCGCGGTGGAGGGGACCTTCCGGCGCGGCGATGCCGTCGTCGTGCGGGACCGGGGCGGGCGCGAAATCGCGCGCGGCTTGGTGGCCTACGGCACCGACGACGCGCAGAAGATCATCGGCCGCAAGTCGAGTGAGATCGAAACGCTCCTCGGCTATCGCGGCCGCGACGAGATGATCCACCGCGACGATCTGGTGATGGGGCACGGCACAGGGGACTAGATCAAAATCCGGAAAGGTTTTGGCAGACACTCCCCTCCCCCCTTGAGGGGAGAGGGAGATCGTCGTCAGCGGACGATGCCAACTGAACGGATCATGCTCTAGGCGTCACGGCTCCGCCCCCATCCTTCGACAAGCTCAGGATGAGGGCTCTTATCGATGCTTCTGTTTCAGTTTGACGGCGTCTGCGGCAAGGCACGCGCCGCACCCTGAGCGTGTCAAACCGCGCGAGGAGGCGTGCGCCCCGTCCGCAGAGGATCGATTGCCAGGCGCCTCACGCCCCCGCCACCGCAACGATAAAGAGCCGCCGGAACGGGAACAGCGTCACCCCGTTTTCGCGTCTTACATAAGCCTCGCGCACGCGCTCGCCATAGACGCGCAAGAACTCCGCCGCTTCGGCATCGTCGAGCAGCTCCATCACTGGCTGCAGCGCAGTGCTCCTGATCCAATCGACGACCGGGTTGTCACCTTCGAGCGGCTGAATGTAGGTGGTCTCCCAGATTTCCAGATGCGCGGCGAGCGGCGCCATCAGATCGTAATAGAATGACGGCTCGGCGACCGGGATCCGGTCCGGCCCCATCCGTTCGCCGAAACCCAGCCCATCGGCGACCTTGCGCACCAGGACATGCGAGGGCTCGCCCCAGTTGCGCGGCATCTGCACCGCCAGCACGCCGCCCGGCGCCAGGTGGCCGAAGAGGCGCGGAAACAACGCCGCGTGATCGGGCAGCCAATGCAGGGCGGCGTTCGACATGATGATGTCGAGCTTTGCCTCCGGCTGCCATCCGGCGATGTCCGTTTCGATCCAGTCGATCGCCGGGAAATCGCCGCGCGCCTGCGCCAGCATCGCGGGTGAGCTGTCGAGCCCGGCAATCTCCGCATGCGGCCAGCGCGCGCGCAGACGCTCGGTGAGCCGACCGGTGCCGCAGCCGAGATCGATCACCGCCCGCGCCACTACGTCAGGGATATTGGCGATCAGATCGACCCCCGGCCGCAGCCGCGAGCCCATGAATTGCTCGTAAAGTCCCGGGTCCCATGCCATGTCGCGGAGTATAGGCGATCGGCCGGACGGTTGCCTGCAGAACCGAAATCACGCAGTATGCGCGCCAATTCAACCGGACAGACGACCCATGAACGAAGTCACCAAACCCGCGGCCGGCAACGACGTGGAGGCGATCCGCGCCCAGATGGAGACGCTCGCCAAGGCGGCGCGCGCCGCCTCAGCCGTCCTCGCCACCGCGACGAGCGAGGCGAAGAACGCCGCACTCACCGCCGCCGCCGCCGCCATCCGCAGCCGCGCGGGTGAGATCCGGGCGGCCAATGACGAGGACATGGCCAAGGCGCCCAACGACCTCAAGGCCTCCTTCCGCGACCGTTTGAAGCTCGACGACGGCCGCATCGAAGCCATGGCGAAGGGGCTGGAAGAGGTCGCCGAGCTGCCCGATCCGGTCGGCCGCGAGCTGGCCCGCTGGCAGCGCCCCAACGGGCTCGACATCGCCCGCGTCGCCACGCCGCTCGGCGTCATCGGCATCATCTATGAGAGCCGGCCCAACGTGACCGCCGATGCCGGCGGGCTCTGCCTCAAATCCGGCAACGCCGCGATCCTGCGCGGGGGGTCGGAATCCTTCCAGTCCTCGCGCGCCATCGCCGCCTGTTTGCAGGATGGCTTGCGCACGGCCGGCCTGCCCGAGGCCAGCATCCAGATGGTCCCGACCACCGACCGGGCCGCGGTCGGCGCCATGCTGACCATGCCCGACACCATCGACATCATCGTGCCGCGCGGCGGCAAGGGCCTGATCGCGCGCGTCCAGCGCGAGAGCCGCGTGCCCGTGATGGCCCATCTCGACGGCATCTGCCACGTCTATGTCGACGCGGCCGCCGACGCAGCCATGGCCCGCGACATCGTGGTCAACGCCAAGATGCGGCGCACCGGCATCTGCGGCGCGGCCGAAACGCTGCTGGTCGACCGCCGCGTGGTTGAGAGCCACCTGCCGGCGATCCTCGAAGCGCTCGATGCGGCGGGCTGCGAGCTGCGCGGTGACAAAACAGTACAGGGCCTCGATGCCCGCGTGATCCCCGCCACCGACGCCGACTGGGAGACCGAATATCTCGATGCCATCCTCTCGGTAAAGGTGGTCGACGGCGTCGAGGGCGCGATCGAGCATATCGAGACCCATGGTTCGCACCACACCGAGGCGATCGTCACGGAGGACGCGGCCACGGCCGAGCGCTTCCTCACCGGCCTCGATTCGGCGATCCTGCTGTGGAATGCGTCGACGCAATACGCCGATGGCGGCGAGTTCGGCATGGGCGCGGAGATCGGCATCTCCACCGGCAAGCTCCACGCCCGCGGCCCCGTCGGCGCCGAACAGCTCACGTCATATAAATACGTCGTGCGCGGCAACGGCCAGACCCGGCCTTAGGCAAGCAAGGAACCCGCCGATGGCGCGCGGTCCGGACAGGTTGATCACCGGCGGTCACGGCATCGACTTCGCGCGACTGCCCTGGGAGTCGCCCAATCCGAAGATGCGCCACAAGGCGGTCCATCGCGGCAATTTCCGCCTGCGGCTGATCGAGGTCGAGAAAGGCTACGAGGAGCCCAGTTGGTGCGAGCACGGCCACGTCATCTACGTTCTGGAGGGCGATGGCCCCATCGATTTCGACGGTACAGAGCAGCCTTTCCGTGAGGGCGACGCGGTGGTCGTGCCGGCAGGCCCGGCGCACCGGCACCGCCTCAGCCCCGGCGGCGACTTGGTTCGGCTCTTCGTCGTCGACACAGGGTAAGCGTCCGCGCGATCTGTCACCCTCTCCCGCTTGTGGGAGAGGGCAGAAGACAGCGCTGCCGCATTGATCAAATAAACCCGCCCGGATGCTTCAGAGGCTCACCGGAGAGCTCCGAGGTGATATAGTCGAAGGCATCGTCGACCGAATCTGTGCGGTGAATAAGCTTCAGATCATCGGGGCCAATGGTGCCAAAGTCCGCCATCGCCTCCAAATCGATGACCGTGTCCCAGAAATCGTTGCCGAACAGCACGATCGGCATGCGCTTGGTCGTCTTGCCGGTCTGCATCAGCGTCAGCGTCTCGAAGAGCTCGTCGAGCGTGCCGAAGCCGCCGGGCATGATCACCATCGCCTTGGCCATGTAGAGGAACCAGAACTTGCGCATGAAGAAATAGTGGAACTCGAAGGCCAGACGATGCGTGATGTAGTCGTTGCCCGACTGCTCGAAGGGCAGCGAGATGCCGAGCCCGATATTGTCGCCCTTGGCCTCCGACGCGCCGCGATTGGCCGCCTCCATGATCCCCGGCCCGCCGCCCGAACAGACCACGAAACGCCGGTCGGGGTCCTTCAGGCCCTTCGACCATTCGGTGATGCGCCGGGCAAGCTCGCGCGTCGCCTCGTAATACCGCGACATCTGCAGCCGGCGCCGGGCCGCGTCCACGCCTTCGCCCGCTGCCTCGGCAGCGGTCAGCGCGGCCTTCGCTTCATCCTCGGCGATCAGCCGGGCAGAGCCAAAGAACAACACGGTGTCGCGGATATCGTAGTGCTCGAACCGCTCCATCGGTTCAAGATATTCTGCCAGGATGCGGAGCGCGCGCGCGTCGGGGCTGGCAAGAAAGTCTTCGTTCCGATAGGCCTTGGGCGCGCGGTAGGGATGTTTGGTCGTCGTGCTCTTGGATTTCGCCATGCTGGAGGTCTGCCCGAATGCTGTGAGGGATCGGCGCGCATGCTACTGCCCCGCGGCCCGCGCGGATACCATGCGCGCGATAATTCAACGCCGTATTTCAATTATGTACTTCAACACCGTGCGGGCTGACCCGCGGGGCATAATGCGCTAGAGGTGAGTTTATGGTGCGCAGATATCGACCCCGCTCCGTGCTGAACCCGGCGCCTCTTTGGCCGTACGGGTCCGCGCGCGGGCCCAAGGGCGGATTGCGCATCGGGCTCATGGGCGGATCGTTCAACCCTGCCCATGGCGGTCATCTCAATCTCAGCCTTGCAGCGCTCAAGCGGCTCAGCCTCGACCGTGTCTGGTGGCTGGTGAGCCCACAGAACCCCCTGAAGCCCGATGACGGCATGGCGCCGTTCGCCGACCGCCTGGCATCGGCCGAGGCTCTGGCGCGTCACCCCCGCATCGACGTGTCCGATATCGAGGCGCGCCTTGGCACCCGATATACCGCCGATACGCTGGCGGCCCTCGTCGCCCGCTATCCAGCCCATGATTTCGTATGGTTAATGGGCGCCGACAATTTGATCCAGATCCCCGCCTGGGACCGATGGTCACGGATCTTTCATACGGTTCCCGTTGCGGTTTTCGCCCGGCCTTCCTATTCTTTAAGGGCGTTGGCCGGTCCGGCCGCGCGGCGCTTCCGGCGCCACCGCCTGCCCGAAGGCAAAGCAGGCCAGCTTGCCGGGTTGCGTCCGCCGGCCTGGGTCTTCTGCCACATGCGGCTCGACCCGACATCCGCCAGCGCATTACGGGCCCGCGGGGCGGCTTGGCCGCCGTCTCCCGGGGAGGAGTAAACAAGCCGACGAGGAGATGACCATAGCGCGACGAACAAAAACCCCGCCCAGCCCAAAGAAGCTGCTCCAAACGGTGAAAGAGTCACTTGCGGACGACCAGGCGGAGGCGATCGTCGTCATCGAACTCGACGGGAAATCCAGCATCGCCGACTACATGGTGATCGCCAGCGGCCGCTCGCAACGCCATGTTGCCGCGACCGCCGACCACCTGATCGAGCGCCTCAAGGCGGCGGGCATGCGCCCGGTTCCGTCCGAGGGGCGCACGCAAGGCGACTGGGTCCTGATCGATGGCGGTGACGTGATCGTTCATCTGTTTCGCCCAGAAGTGCGGGAATTCTACAATCTGGAAAAGATGTGGGGTCAAACCGCGCCAGAAGCGGCCGGGACCGCTGAGCTCATCGCCTGATTTCGGGTTCGGGCCGCGGCGGCAGCCCCGTGAGTGCGGACCAGGCGTTTTGAGACTAGGTGGAAGGCTATGCGGATCGTTATAGCGGCGGTGGGCAAGTTCCGCCGCGAGCCCGAGCGCGAACTCTACGATGCCTTTGTTAAGCGTATTACCTGGCCTGTCGCACTGAAGGAGGTCGAGGAACGCAGCCCCCTGCCGGCACCGAAACGAAAGGCCAGTGAGGCCAGAAAGCTGCTCGCCGCCGTGCCTGACGGCGCCACGCTGATCGCCCTCGACGAGGCCGGAAACGCGCTCACCAGCGCCGCCTTCGCCAGGCAGATCGGCCGCTGGCGCGATGACGGGATCGGCGAGCTTGCCTTCGCCATTGGCGGCGCCGATGGGCTGGACGCGTCCGTCCTTGGGCGCGCCCAGCTTACCCTTTCGCTGGGCCCCATGACCTGGCCGCATATGATGGTCCGCGCGCTGCTTGCCGAACAGCTCTACCGCGCCCAGTCGATCCTCGCAGGCCACCCCTATCATCGGGGATAATCTTGGTCCCAGTTCTTCGGCATAGTTCTTCGTTGAGTGTGGCCGATCCGGCCTACCGCGGCGCGCATCCTTGGCCTATATACCTTGCATGAGCGAGACCCCCCGCCCCCGCCCTGTCGTGCTCTGCCTGCTCGACGGCTGGGGACACCGCGAAGAGCGCGAGGACAACGCCATCGCGCTAGCGAAAACCCCGGTCTGGGACCGGCTGATGGCGGACTGCCCGCACGCCTTGCTCGATGCTTCGGCGGGCGCGGTCGGCTTGCCCGAGGGCCAAATGGGTAACTCCGAAGTCGGGCACATGAATATCGGCGCCGGGCGCGTGGTGCTGCAGGAGCTGCCGCGCATCAGCCAGGCCGTCGCCGACGGCTCGTTCGCCCGCAACGAGACGCTGCAGGCCTTCATCGCGGCGTTGAAGGCGAGTGGCGGGGCAGCGCATATCATGGGCCTCGTCTCGCCCGGCGGCGTGCATTCGCACCAGGACCATATCGCGGCCCTCGCCCGCATCGTCAGCGCGGCCGGCGTGCCGGTGGCGCTCCACGCGCTGCTGGACGGCCGCGACACGCCGCCCAAAAGCGCGCTGGACTATCTGGACGATTTGCTGCTGGCGATCGACGACACCGTCGCACCGGTTTTCGTCGGCACCGTCTCGGGCCGCTATTACGCGATGGACCGCGACAAGCGCTGGGAACGCGTCGCGATCGCCTATGACGCGTTGGTGGATGCCAAAGGCGTGCGCGCGGCCGATGCCCTTGCGGCGGTCGATGAAGCCTACGCGCGGGGCGAGAGCGACGAGTTCGTCAAGCCCACCGTGATCGAGGGCTTCACCGGCATGGCCGATGGCGACGGGCTGCTGATGGCGAACTTCCGCGCCGACCGCGCGCGCCAGATCCTGACCGCGCTGAGCGATCCCGATTTCGATGGCTTTGCGCGCAGCCGGGTCGTGGAATTTGCCGCGCGCGCCGGCCTCGTCGAATATTCCGATGCGCTCAACGCGCATATGACGGCGCTCTTCGCGGCGCAAAACCTCACGGCGACCATCGGCGAGGTGGTCGCCAAGGCGGGCCTGCGCCAGCTCCGCATCGCCGAGACCGAGAAATACGCCCACGTCACCTTCTTCCTCAATGGCGGCGAAGAGCGCGAGTTCGAGGGTGAGGACCGCATTCTGGTGCCGTCGCCGAAAGTCGCGACCTACGATCTCCAGCCCGAGATGTCGGCGTACGAGGTCACCGACAAACTGGTCGCCGCGATCGCGCAAGGGCGCTACGATCTCATCGTGGTCAATTACGCCAATACCGACATGGTCGGCCATACCGGCGACCTTGAAGCCGCAATCAAGGCGGTCGAAACGGTCGATAACTGCCTTGGACGCCTCGATGAGGCGGTCAAGGCGGCGGGCGGGGCGCTCCTCATCACTTCCGATCATGGCAATGCGGAAGCGATGCGCGATGCGGCGACCGGCCAACCCCACACGGCCCACACGACGCGCCTCGTCCCGGTCGTCGTGTCCAGCGCGGCAGCCCAGGTGCCCGCGCTCAAGAACGGGCGCCTTGCCGACGTGGCGCCCACCCTCCTCGCGCTCATGCGCTTACCCCAACCCAAAGAGATGACCGGCGGGTCTCTGATCGCAGCATCGGGAGCCGCCATTGCCCCGCCGGAACGACGCGTCTCGGCCTGACCGACAATCCGATCGACGTTCATTGTTGCGCGCCGGATGGCCCCATCCGTCGCTCATCGTGGGCGCAGCGTTCCTTGCGATGATCGCCGCGGGCCCCGCAGCAGCCGAAACAGCACGCGGCCCGACGCCGAGCCCATCGGGCATCGCCATCGGCAAGATGCCCGCGCAAACCTTCCGCGACCGCAGCCTGGAACTGGAACGCAAGGTTGCCGAGCTGAGGTCGCGCCTGGTCCGGATCGCGCGGACGATACAGGATGCGGAAGCCGCCCTGACCGGCATCGAACGCGATCTCATGGCGCTCGGCGCGCGCGAGACGACGCTCAAAGCCGGGCTCAAGCGCGACGGCCAAGCGCACGCAGCCACGCTGGCGGCATTGCAGCGGCTGGCGCGCCATCCGCCCGAAACGCTTGCGGCCCATCACGGCGACGCTGTGCGGTCGGCCCGCGCGGCGATGATGCTGGAGCACCATCAACGTGCGGTGGCGGCGCGGGCCGCATCGCTGCGACGGCGGCTCGTTGACCTTAGCGCCTTGCGTATCCGCATCGCCGGGCGGCGCGATACGATCGCGCGTACTACAGCGCGGCTGGCCGTCGACCGCATACGCCTTGCGGTCATGCTGGCGAAGGGTGCATCGTTGCAGCACCGCTCGGCACGCGACCAACGCCTCACCGCGGCGCGTCTCAAGGTGCTGGCGAGTGCCGCGCGCAATCTGCGCGAGCTTTTGGACAGTGTGGAGCAAACGGTCCGGCTCGGGGTCGCCAAACCACCCGTCGTGCCGCGCGGCCCGTTGCTCAGCAAGCCCAAAAGCGTGCGCGTCTTCGCCGCCGCTCACGGAAAAGTAATTGTTCCCGTGCGAGGAATAATCATAAGCAAATATGGTCGACACGAAGACAGTGCCGCGATCGGCAGGTTCAACAAAGGCGTCGTCTTCGAAACCCGCGCCGAGGCCCAGGTTGTGGCACCGTTCGACGGGCGCGTTGTCTTCGCCGGTTCCTTCCGCAGTTATGGGCTTATCTTGATCATCGATCACGGCGGGGGATATCATACGTTGCTTGCCGGCCTCGCGCGGGTCGACATCGTTGTCAATCAATGGCTTCTTGGCGGCGAGCCAGTAGGCGCCATGAGTTCGACACAATCGCGAAGCACAAGGCTCTACCTCGAAATCCGCCGAAGGGGCCAACCCATCAATCCGCTGCCGTGGCTGGCGGCGCAACCGAGCAAGGCAAACGGATGAACCGTCAATCGATAGCTGCGGCACTTGTGGTGCTGATCTCTCTGGCGCTGCCGTTGACGGCGGCGACCGAAAGCCGGCGTTCGGACACCTACCGGCAACTCGATTTGTTCAGCACCGTCTTCGAGCGGGTGCGCGCCTCATACGTCGAGGAGGTAACGGACGACAAGTTGGTCTCCGCTGCGATCAACGGCATGCTGAGCCGGCTTGATCCGCATTCCAGCTACATGGACGCAAAGACCTTCCGCGAGATGCAGGTCCAGACCCGCGGCCAGTTCGGCGGGCTCGGCATCGAAGTCACGATGGAAAAGGGCTTCGTGAAGGTGGTCTCGCCGATCGACGACACGCCGGCCGCGCGCGCGGGCATCGAGCCCAACGACTTTATCACCCATATCGACGGCAAAGCGGTGCTCGGCCTTTCGCTTTCCGAAGCGGTTGAAAAGATGCGGGGCAAGGTTGGCTCCAAGATCCGTATCACCATCCGGCGCATTGGCCAGGCGCCATTCGATGTCACCATTACCCGCGCGGTCATCCGAATTCGAACCGTACGCGCGCGCCTTGAGGGCAACATCGGCTATGTCCGCATTACCTCGTTCAACGAGCGCGCGGCCTCAGGCGCCAAAGCGGCGCTGGAGAAGTTCAAGAAGCAGCTCGGCGGTAAACTGGCCGGCATCGTGCTCGACCTCCGCAATAACCCCGGTGGCTTGCTCGACCAGTCGATCGCGGTTTCCGACATCTTCCTATCCAAGGGCGAGATCGTCTCGACCCGCGGCCGCCAAGCCAACAGCGCCCAGCGCTTCAATGCCCGCGCGGGTGATCTCGCCCAAGGGCTGCCGATCGTGGTGCTGATCAACGGCGGCTCGGCGTCGGCGTCCGAGATCGTAGCGGGCGCGCTGCAGGACCATCGCCGCGCGATCATTCTCGGCACGCGGTCATTCGGCAAGGGCTCGGTGCAGACCATCATCCCATTGCGCCAGGGCAGCGCCATGCGTTTGACCACGGCGCGCTACTACACGCCCTCGGGTCGCTCTATTCAGGCCAAGGGAATCGAGCCCGACATCATCGTGGAGCAGGCGAAGGTCGAAACGATCAAGACCGGCAGCCAGCGCCGCGAGGCCGATTTGCGCGGCGCCCTCGACACCAAAAAGAAGGAAGCCGAGAAAGCCAAGGGCGGCGCCGCAGGCAAGAGCGGCGGGACCTCCGGAACCAAACCCGAGGCGGGCAAGGCCGTCGCCAAGGCAAAGCCACAGGACTATCAGCTCGCCCGCGCCTTGGACCTGTTGCGTGGGCTCGCGTTCTACAAATCGCGGGCGGTCAACTAGACGGCCGGGATGCGGCGTTTCGTCGATGGGGCGCCGCGCACCCCAACGGACCGTTCGGCGCGCCGGCCAGCCAGCCGGCGCCGCCGGCCGGCACTGATCAATGATGTTGCTTAAGTTTCTGGCCTCCGCGTTTGTTGTCCTTATCGCCGGGACCTTCATCTGGCTCGATCTATCCGGCGATGGAACCGTTGAGCTGTCGCTGAAGGAGCCCGACGGCGGCACCTCGGCCCGGTTGCCGTCGCGCGGGCCGGTCGTCGCCGATCCCGATCTTCTTGAGGACGGCCCTAACGGGATGCTGCCGCGCATCGGCAATGACGGCCGAAAGCCGTGGCAGGTCTACCGCGCCGCTTATCGTGCGAGCGGCAGAAAGGGCGGCCGCATCGCCGTGGTGATCGTCGATCTCGGCTTGAAACGCGTCATGACCCGGGCAGCGATCGAGACCTTGCCGCCCGAAGTGACCCTGGCCTTCTCGCCCTATGCCGACAATCTGCCGACGCTGGTGCGCGCCGCCCGATTACGCGGCCATGAAGTGCTGCTTGCCGTGCCCATGGAGCCCATAGGCTACCCCCGCAATGATCCGGGCGACCGGACGCTCCTCACTTCGAACAGCACCGCTCGCAATCTGGGACTGCTCAAATGGTCGATGGGACGCTTTTCCGGCTATGTCGGCATCGTCGCCCATGAAGGCGGCCGCTTCCTCGGCTCGCCCAAGCACCTTCGCCCGGTGCTGAGCGAGGTCAAGGCCCGCGGCCTCATGTTTCTCGACCCTTCCAAGGAACACACCGGCAGGGCGAATAAACTGTCTGGCGAGCTCGGCCTGCCCATGGCCAGCGTCACCACGATCATCGATGAGGATCCCTCACCGATAAGCATCGCCGCACAGCTCAACGCAATCGCGGCGAAAGCCAGAACGGACGGATACGCCGTCGCCCTCGGCCGACCGTATCCCGCGACCCTTCTTGCGATAAAGCAGTGGCTGGCAAGTTTCCGCGAGCGCGGCCTGACGTCGGCGCCGATCACAGTCGTCGCCGAGGGCATGCTGAACAAGGCAAAATGAGCGCTCAACCGGGCCCGCCGCCCATTTCGCGCGCCGAGCCGAGCGATGGATACCGCCCTTGCGTCGGCATTATGCTGGTCAATCGCGCCGGCCTGGTCTTCGTGGGTCAGCGCATCGGGCTCACCAAGGATGCCTGGCAGATGCCCCAGGGCGGGATCGACCAAGGCGAGACGCCCGCCGACGCCGCTCTCCGCGAGCTCGAGGAGGAGATCGGCACGGCCAAGGCGCGGATCATCGCGGAAAGCACGGGCTGGTTCGACTACGACCTGCCACCCGAATTCATCGGCAAGCGGTGGCGCGGAAAGTATCGTGGCCAAAGCCAGAAATGGATCGCTTGCCTCTTCGAAGGCGAGGACAGCGATATCCGGCTCGACACCGCACATCCTGAGTTCAGCGATTGGCGTTGGGTCGAATTCGACGCGTTGATCGGGCTTATCATCGCATTCAAGCGCGAGGTCTACCGCGCCGTGGTGGCCGAACTTGGCCCCAAGATCAGGCAGGCGATCAATTGAACGTTAGCGCGTGTTTTTTGCGGCGCCGCGGATTTGCGCTTGGCAGGCAAGCGCCGGTCGGACCCGATCAGACGCCCGCGGCCGCTAGTTGCCGCACGCGGCGGCGCATCACCAGATAGCCCAGCCGCGCGATCGTCCGGCTCAACAGACCGGTCGGCTTGAGACCAACCGCCTTGAACATCATCGCGACCATGCGTTTGACATGTCTATGGCGGTAATAGGCATAGGCGCGATAGCGATACGCCTGCCCATGCCTCACATTGTCGTAGAGCTCATCATCGACATGGTTGGCTGCAAAGTAGGCAAATGAGAGCTCGTCGTCGTTGGTCTCCGCCAGCCGCGCAATCGCTACCCGCAGCCGCGACACAAGATTGATCTGCTCGCGCGGCTGGTACTTGTCCATCGTCTTGCGGAATAAGGCGAAATGACGGATTTCGTCGGCGGCGATATTGAGGCATATCTGCTTGATCACGGGTTCCTCGGTCGCATCGGCAATCGCGGTGTAATAGGAACTTGTTCCCACTTCGACGATGCAGCGGGCGATCAGCTCGCCGGTGCGCGATCCGCGAATTGAGGCATCAACGCCCTTGGGCAACTGGATAGCCGACTCGAAACGCGCGAAGCGGGCATCGAAATCAAAGTCCGGATCAGCCAGCTTCGACCACTTGGCCAGTGCCTTGCCGTGCTGCGCTTCTTCCGCCGCCCATTCGACAGCGGCCGCCTGGAACTCCGGATCGTCGTGAAAGACCTCTCCCAGATAGGCCGCGTAGTCGCCAGCATTGAATTCGACCATGCTGGCGGCCTTGGTGACCTTCAACAGTTCGGGATCGACCTTGGCGGCATCGAATGCCTGCCAATCGATATCGTCCAGGGTCCAGTGCTTCATGTCACTCCCCGCTGGGCACCAAGTTCCGGCCAAAGACCGGAACACCCTAGTCCCGCGGCTTCGATGCCGCTTGTTATGGTAAACACCATATCGTCCGGTGCGCCGGGACTAAGAGGGCAAGCTCCCTCGACCCGATGTCCCGGCGCGCCGGATTGTGACGTGGAGAAGTTAGTTCGAAGACTGTGCGGCGGCAAGTTTTGATTGGGCGATTACTATCGCGGCCTGGATTTTTCCCTTTTCCTCATCCGATGCCGCGCCGGCGAGATCGTCGGATAAGTCCTTGATTTCAGCCTCGACCACGCCCCGATCGATGGCCGAAACGTCGACCGCATCGTCGGCCAGCACCGTGCAGCGCTCAGGCGTGACTTCAGCGAACCCGCCTGAGACGAAGATCCGCTGGTCAACCGAACTGCCCTGGTAGACGTCGATCACGCCGGGCCGCACCGTGGAGATAAGCCGCGAATGCCGCGGCAACACGCCGAAATCGCCCTCCGCGCCCGGCACCACCACCATGTCGGCATCGACGGAAAGCACCAACGCCTCTGGGGAGACGAGCTCGAACTGGACTTTGTTTTCCGATGCTTCAGCCATACCCGGTTCCGCCTTAGGCGGCCGCTGCCGCCATCTTGCGCGCGTTCTGCACGGCTTCCTCGATCGATCCGCACATGTAGAACGCCGCCTCGGGCAAATCGTCGTACTCGCCTTCGATCAAACCCTTGAAGCCCTTGATCGTATCCTCAAGGCTCACGAAGACGCCCGGTGTGTTGGTGAACACCTCGGCGACATGGAACGGCTGCGACAGGAAGCGCTGGATCTTGCGCGCGCGCGCCACCACCAGCTTGTCTTCTTCCGACAGCTCGTCCATGCCGAGGATGGCGATGATGTCCTGCAGCGACTTGTAGCTCTGCAGCACGCGCTGGACCTCGCGCGCAATCTTGTAATGCTCATCGCCGATGATCCGGGCGTCGAGCATGCGCGAGGTCGAATCGAGCGGGTCGACCGCTGGATATATCCCGAGCTCGGCGATCTGGCGCGACAGCACCGTCGTGGCGTCGAGATGGGCAAACGAGGTGGCGGGCGCGGGATCGGTCAGGTCATCCGCCGGCACATAAATTGCCTGCACTGAGGTGATCGAGCCCTTCTTGGTAGTGGTGATGCGCTCCTGCAGCGCGCCCATATCAGTCGACAGCGTCGGCTGGTAGCCCACCGCCGAGGGAATACGGCCAAGCAGCGCCGAAACTTCCGAGCCCGCCTGGGTAAAGCGGAAGATATTATCGACGAAGAACAGCACGTCCTGGCCTTCCTCGTCGCGGAAATACTCAGCGACGGTGAGCCCGGCGAGACCCACGCGCGCGCGCGCGCCCGGCGGCTCGTTCATCTGGCCATAGACCAGCGCAGCCTTGCTTTCGCCTTCGAGGTTGATGACGCCCGATTCCATCATCTCGTGATAGAGATCGTTGCCTTCGCGGGTCCGCTCGCCGACGCCGGCGAACACCGAATAGCCGCCATGCGCCTTGGCGATATTGTTGATCAGCTCCATGATGATGACGGTCTTGCCGACACCGGCGCCGCCGAAGAGCCCGACCTTGCCGCCGCGCGCGTAAGGCGCCAGAAGGTCGACGACCTTGATGCCGGTGATCAGAATTTCCGATTCCGTCGACTGCTCGACATATTCGGGCGCCGCCCTGTGGATCGGCGCCTTGGTCTTAGTCACCACCGGCCCGCGCTCGTCGACGGGCTCGCCGACCACGTTCATGATGCGGCCGAGCGTCTCCGGGCCGACCGGGATCATGATGGGATTGCCTGTATCCACCGCCTCCTGGCCGCGCACCAGCCCTTCGGTCGTGTCCATGGCGATAGTGCGCACCATGCTCTCGCCCAGATGCTGGGCGACCTCCAGAACCAGAGTCTGGCCCTGGTGGTCGACTTTCAGGGCGTTCAGGATCGCCGGCAGGTCGCCTTCGAACTGCACGTCGACGACGGCGCCCATGACCTGCGTGATCCGGCCCACGATGTTCTTCTTCGCCATGTCCTGCTCCTCGTGATCCTTGCCGGCCCGCCGGACCGGTGTCGTGTTCCTGGTCTCTCTAATTCATGCGAACTAGAGTGCCTCGGCGCCGGAGATGATCTCGATCAGCTCCCTGGTGATCTGCGCCTGGCGGGTTCGGTTATAGGTCATCGTCAGCCCGTCGATCATGTCGCCGGCGTTGCGGGTTGCGTTGTCCATCGCGGTCATGCGCGCACCCTGCTCGCCGGCAAAGCTCTCCAGCAGCGCACGGAAGACCTGGACACCCAGGTTACGCGGCAGAAGATCGGCCAGGATCTCCGCCTCCTCCGGCTCGTACTCGAAGACGCCATGATCGGCGCCGGCGCTCTCGCCGTCATCGCTCTTTTCGGGCTCCGGCACCGCAAACGGAATGAGCTGCTGGCGGGTGACAACCTGGCTGATCGCCGATCTGAACCGATTGTAGATGATCGTGCAGACGTCGAACTCGCCGGCCCGGAACATCGAGATCACTGTCTCTGCAATCTCGGATGCGTCGGCGTACTGAATGCCCGACTTGCCGATGCCCTCGACCGAATCGACGATCAGATTGCCGTACCACCGCCGCAGCTGATCGCGCCCCTTGCGGCCGGCGCAGTAGACCTTGACGGTCTTCTTCTCGGCCAGCAGCTCGGCAATCAACTGGCGAGCCGAGCGCACAATGGAGGAGTTGAAGGCGCCGCAGAGGCCGCGGTCGGAGGTGACCAACACGATCAAATGGGTTTCGTCGGCGCCGTTGCCGGCAAGCAGCGCCGGTGCGCCCTCGCGGCCCTTGAAGCCCGCCGCCAGGGCACCGAGCATGCGTTCCATGCGCTCCGCATAAGGCCGCGCCGCTTCGGCCTGGCCCTGGGCGCGCTTCAGCTTCGCCGCCGCGACCATCTTCATGGCCGAGGTGATCTTCTGCGTCGACTTGACGCTGGCGATGCGGTTACGCAGGTCCTTGAGGCTGGCCATGGGCGGTTATCCGGGCGTTCGGGGCGCGCTAAGTCGTTGACCTAGGCGAAGGTCTTGACGAAGTCTTCGCAGAACTTCTCAAGCTTTTTCTCGGTTTCGTCGGTCAGCTCGGAGGTTTCGCGGATCGATTTCAGGATATCCCCACCCTTGCTGCGGATCTCGGAGAGATACTGCTCCTCAAAGCGGGTCACCTGATTGGCGTCGATCTTGTCGAGATAGCCGCGCACGCCGGTGAAAATCACCGCCACCTGCTCTTCCACCGGCAGGGGCGAGTACTGGCCCTGCTTCAGGATCTCGGTCAGCCGCGCGCCACGCGCCAGGAGTTGCTGCGTTGAGGCGTCCAGGTCGGAGGCAAATTGCGAGAACGCTTCCATCTCGCGGAACTGGGCAAGCTCGAGCTTGATGCGCCCGGCGACCTGCTTCATCGCCTTGATCTGGGCGGCCGAGCCCACGCGCGAGACCGACAAGCCCACATTCACCGCCGGCCGTACGCCCTTATAGAAGAGCTCGGTCTCCAGGAAGATCTGTCCATCGGTGATCGAGATCACGTTGGTCGGAATATAGGCCGAGACGTCGTTGGCCTGGGTTTCGATGATTGGCAATGCCGTCAGCGAGCCCGCACCCAACGCGTCGTTCATCTTGGCGGCACGCTCAAGCAGGCGCGAATGCAGATAAAAGACGTCGCCCGGATAGGCCTCGCGCCCCGGCGGGCGGCGCAGCAGCAACGACATCTGCCGGTAGGCGACCGCCTGCTTCGACAGATCGTCATAGACGATCACCGCGTGCATGCCGTTATCGCGGAAGAACTCGCCCATGGTGCAGCCCGTGTAGGGCGCCAGGAACTGCATCGGCGCCGGCTCCGAAGCCGTAGCGGCGACGATGATCGAATATTCCAGCGCGCCATTCTCCTCCAGCGCCTTCACGAACTGGGCAACCGAGGAGCGTTTCTGGCCGATCGCGACATAGACACAGTAGAGCTTCTGGCTCTCGTCGCCGGAGGCGTTGATGGATTTCTGATTGATGAAGGTATCGAGGGCGATCGCGGTCTTGCCGGTCTGCCGATCGCCGATGATCAGCTCGCGCTGGCCGCGGCCGACCGGGATCAGGCTGTCGATGGCCTTGAGGCCAGTCTGCATCGGCTCGTGGACCGATTTGCGCGGCACGATGCCCGGCGCCTTGACCTCGACGCGCTGCATCTTGTCGGAGGCAAGCGGGCCCTTACCGTCGATCGGATTGCCGAGCGCGTCGACCACGCGGCCGAGCAGCCCTTTGCCGACCGGCACTTCGACGATCGTGCCGGTGCGCTTGACGGTGTCGCCTTCCTTGATGTCGCGGTCGGTGCCGAAGATCACGACGCCGACATTGTCGGTCTCAAGGTTCAGCGCCATGCCCTTGATGCCGCCGGGGAACTCGACCATCTCGCCGGCCTGGACCTTGTCGAGCCCATAGACGCGGGCAATGCCGTCGCCGACGGAAAGCACCTGGCCGACCTCGGCGACATCCGCCTGGGTGTCGAAGTCGGCGATCTGCTTCTTGATGATATCGGAGATTTCAGCGGCTCGGATCTGCATCAGCCGATCCCTTTCATCGCAAGTTGCATTCGTGTGAGCTTGGTACGCAGCGAGCTGTCGAACATGCGCGATCCGACGCGCACGACCAGCCCACCGAGAATCTCGGGCTCGACGCTCACCTCCACCGCGACCTTGGCGCCGAGCGTGGATCGCAGCGCTTCGGTGAGCGCCGCCGTCTGCGCGTCGTCGAGCTTGACCGCGCATGTAACCTCGGCCGTCACCTCACCGCGCCGCGCCGCCAAAAGGCGCAAGAAGGCGGCAATGATCGTTGGCATTGCGAAGAGGCGGCGGTTGTCGGTAACGACGCCGATGAAGCGACGCGTCAATGCGTTCACTCCGGCCTTTTCGATCAGGACTTCGACCGCTTTCCATTGGTCGTCGCGGGTGATCAGTGGGCTACGGATCAGACGGCGCAGATCGTCGCTGGCGCTGATCATCTCCTGGAGGCCGCGCAGGTCGTCGGCTACCGCGTCGAGGGCTTTCTCACCCTCGCCGAGATCGTATAGCGCGGTCGCATATCGTTGCGCTATGCCGCCCAGCCCTGACGCCTCAGATGCCAACTGAGAGCTCCTCCAACGACCCTATGATTTGCGATTAACCCGTTGATTTTATTTGGCAACGCCAGATAATCCCACGCCGCTCGTCCCCCGCTGGCATGGGCGAGCGTGTGGTAACACGTTCCCCCAACCTTCGCAAGCGAGCGGGGGGTGCGGCGGATGGGCGCGGCGGCGGCATTGAGCGCGGCACAGAGCGGCCCAGAGTGGCAAAGTCGGGGATAATTTCGCGGCGCCTGCCGGACAATTCAAGGGCCATGCCGGTTCCGGTAAATTTCCGTGCATGATGCCACCTCGCGAACTTGGGCCCGCCCCGTCATGCGGCTATAGTACAAATCAGCTCGCCCCGTCAGTTTCCGCGAAACCGCAAAATCGTCCGAAGGTCCGAGCCAATGCAGACTTATTCGATCGGCCGCTCGAACGACAATGACATCGTGATCCGCGACCATTCCGTGTCGCGCCATCACGCCGAATTGCGCATCGAGGATGACGGCAAGGTCCAGCTGGTCGATCTGGGCAGCACCAACGGTGTCTACGTTCAGGGCGACGACGAGGAGTGGGTTCAGGTCCAGCAGGCTTACGTGACCGAGATGGAGCGCATCATGATCGGCGGCACGGCGACCACCGTCGCCGCGCTGATCGGTGCTCCTGAAGGCGGGCTCGATCCGGGCACGACCGACGCCGATCCCGGCCCGGCGCCGGCGCCGGCAGGTCCCGCGCCTGCTGCTCAAGCCGCCCAAGTTCATGCGGCCGAACTGGACGCCCCGCCGACCGACCCCAAGCCTCTACAACCGGCTCCGCCGCCTACCGCGAATGCACCGGCCGCGGCGGCAAATATCGATCCAGGCTCGCTCAACGCCGGGCATATCCCCGTGAGCGATGCGGCTCCGACCCAGACCGATCTGCCGCCGATCGATGCCTCGACCCCTGATGCGCATGCCGATACCGGTCCGGGCGTGCGCTCATACCAGGACTATTTCACCGAAAAGCAGACCCAGGACGGCCCGGCCGATGGGGCACCGCCGCCACCACCCGCCGCTCCGCTGCGCCGCCGCCGGCGTCACGGCTGGGTCACCTGGTCGGCGATCGGCGGCGCCGTGGTGTTGCTCGCCGGGGCGGGCACCTTCGCGGCGATCCAGTACAAGGACAAAATTTTTGGCTCCAAGGCGACCGCCGGTGCGACCAAGCAGGGGCCCATCGAGAAGGTGCCGCGCGCCTATTGGTCGGCGACGTTCGGCGGCGCCAAGGACGACCACGCCAACGCCATCCATATCACCGCCAGCCAGGGTTTCATCGTCGCCGGATACACCACGTCGGCCGGCAAGGGCGGCGAGGACGGCTGGGCGGTGCTGATCGACAAGGACGGCTACAAGGTCAGCGAGATCACTTACGGCGGCGCCCAGGACGACCGCATCGAGGGCCTCATTCGCACCAATGACGGCAACTACCTCGCCGTCGGCCGCACCAAGTCGAAGGGCAAGGGCGATTGGGACTTCTGGATCCTGCGGCTCGATCCCACTGGCGCGGTGTTGTGGGAAACGGTGCTTGGCGGCGCCGCCGCCGACATCGCCCGGGGTGCCGTGTCGCTGCGCGACGGCGGCTTCGTGGTCGCCGGGGAGACGCGCTCCAAGACCAAGAACGCCAGCGCGCGCGGCTGGCTCGTCAAGCTCGATGCCAACGGCAAGCAGCAATGGGATATGACCGTCGGCAATGCCGCCGGCGACTATCTGATCCGGGCAATCGAACAGACCGCCGAGGGCGGTTTCATCGTCGCCGGCAGTCATGCGCGCCCCAAGCGCGGCTCCGACATCTGGCTGGCGCGGGTTTCCAAGACGCGCAAGGTGGTCTGGCAGTTCGCCACGCGCGGGCGCGCCGTCGACTACGCCAGCGCCGTTTTCGCCAGCCGCCGAGGCACTTTCCTGGTTGCCGCGACCAGCGCCTCGCGCAGCGCCAGCGGCGGCGGCAAGGGCGACGCTTACATCTTTGGGCTCACCGCAAAAGGCAAGCGCAAATGGGCCTTTGCCTATGGCGGCCGCAAGGTCGACAGCGTTGACAGTATGGTGCGCGCCTCCGACGGCTTCATCCTCTCCGGCTTCACCGAATCGAAAGGCTCGGGCGGCCGCGACCTCTGGGTCATGAAGATCAACAGTGCCGGCCGCCACGAATGGGACAAGACTTTCGGCGGCACCGGGCTCGACAACGGCGTCGGCGTGCTGGCGCTGCGCGACGGCAGCATCGTCATCGCCGGCAATACGAGCTCGCGCGGCGCCGGCGGCAACGATGCCTGGGTGCTCAAGCTCGACAAAGACGGGGTCATCCCCGGTGCCGACGGCCCGGCGGGCGGAAGTACTGTGGGTGGAAGTACTGCGGGCGGCAGCACCGCGCCCGGAACCAAAGCGACCGAGAAGAAATCGCCGGACAGGAAAGCTCCCGGCAAGAAAACTTCCGGCAAGAAGGCCAAGGGCTCGACCGCCAAAACCAAGAAACGCTAAGGCTCGATGACAAGCTACAAGATCGGTCGCGGCAGCGAGAACGACATTGTGATCGACGATGCGTCGATCTCGCGCATCCATGCCGAGCTCACCTCATTGCCGGACGGTCGCTTCGCGGTCCGCGATTTGGGCAGCAGCAACGGCACCATGGTGCAGGGCCCCGATGGCTGGGAGATGGTTCACGAAGGGACCGTGGAGCACGACCAGCCGATCCGCCTGGGCAAGCGCGTGGGGACGCCTGACGAGTTGGTGGCCCTGGGCGGCACATCGCTGACCGATGTCGAGGCGGACGACCCGCGCCGCGAGCGCTACGCGGCCTCCACCGACACCAAGGAGCCGGCCGCGGCGACCGCCGAACGCGCCGCCGTCGTCAGCGCCTCGGCCTTGCCTCGATGGGTGGTCCCGGCCGCGGCGGGCGGCGGCGGGCTGGTGTTGATCGCAATCGTCGTGGTGGTCCTGTTGCTGGGGCCGTTGGGCGGCGCCTCTTCGTCCGATTTTGTGCGCAGCTGCTCGCTGCATATCGGCTCGCAGGCCCGCTGCAAGTGCTGGGCCGATGCGCTGAGCGACCGGATGTCAGGCCAGGACTTTGTCGAACTCACCGCGGCGATCCGCAAACGCGACTGGCAGACCGCCATGCCACCGGCGCTGCGCGAGAAGTTCACCGCGATCCAGCCGGCGATCGCAGCTAAATGCGGGGCACTCAACTAACCGTTTTTCGCGCGCGCGCCGAGGCCACCTCATAGCGGTGGCCGTGATCGAAGCCACCGTCCTTCAGGAAGGCCACCACCTGATGCATCACCCGCGGGTGCTGGCACATGATGGTGTGATTGGCCGGCAGGGCGATGAAGTCCGCCATACCCTCCAGATAAGTGTTCTCAACCTCGACCGTGCCGTCATTGGGCACGTCGGGAGCGAGGACGCGGTTTACATAGGCAATCGGATTGAGAAGGTGCCAGCGTGTCGTCCCCGCGATCACGCCGATCTCCGCCTTTGGCACGCCGAGCGTCGCCAGATAAGGCGAGCCGATGACGAGATCGCCGGCCGCCGGGCCGAAATACCAGCTCGTGAGCGGCCGGTGACCGAAATGGCTGAGCACGCCCGCGCCCTTGTTCGGCGAGCCGATCATGACGATGCGGCCAAGCTCGAATGGCGGCCGGTCCAAGAGCGCGCCGCGGATCAGTATCCCGCCCATCGAATGCCCGACCATGTGGACCTTGCGGCCGCCGTCGGCCCAACGCCCGAGGTCGCCGATCAGCATCTTCGTCAGCGTCGCCACCCCATGTCTGGTGCTTGGGTAGTTGTACGTCGCAACGTCAAATCCGGCGCGCCGGAGATACGATTTCATGCGCCAGAAGACGATCGATGAGCGGCCGAGACCATGAATGAGCACCACGAGATCTCGGCGCTTGGTCGCCGATATGTCGTTCATTGGGCGGCGGCCTTGCCGGTGTGCTGGTCGAGATGGGCGATCGCGTTCGCATAGACGCGCAGCAGCGCCAGCTTGGCGGCGACCGGGCGATAGCCGTCGGCATCCAACCGGATCAGCCTGCGGGCGGTCAACATGCGCAGTCCCTCGTCGATCGCGGCCTCGGCGCCACGGCGCGGACTATAGACGTGCGCACCGGCCGCCTCCAGCCGCGCCGCGCGTTTGAGTGCGCGTTTCTTGATTTCGGCTGCCGGCACCGCCTGCTTCGGCGTCTCGGTCAGAACCGCGGCAATCAGCCCGCTCGGCAACACCGGGATCGCCGCGGCGACCCCGGCCATCAGATCGTCGCCCAGCCGGGCAACCCAGCGAAACCGCTCGGCTTTGGGAAGGGCGCGCAAATCGACGTCATGCTGGGCGAGCCATGCTTTGAGGGACACCGGCGTGGCGAAGTTGGCGACCGCGTAACCGAAGGGGCTCCGCCGCCCGCGCAGCTTGATCCACAGGATCTCGGCGATGAACATGAGGGACAGCCGCAGCACAAAGCCATCGCCCTTATTCTTCAATGCGACGTCGCGGTCGGTGACCAGGTTCCATTCCTCGGGCACGCGGTCGTAATTGACGCCGATCGGCATGAAGATGATGTCGCGCGCACCGTCTTTGTCGAATGTATTGGTCATATAGTCGAGCAGGCCCAGCTTGGCCGGCTGCAACCTGCCGTCGCGCGACAGCGCGCCTTCGGGGAAGACGGCTTGGGTCACCCGCGCCTCGGTCGCGAGTTGGACATAGCGCTCCAAGAGCCGCCGGTAGAGAGGATCATTGGAATCGCGCCGCACGAAGTAAGCGCCGGCGCTGCGCATCAGCTGCTGGAACGGCCAGTGCCGCGCCCATTCGCCGACGCCAAACGAAAGCGTCGTGTTGCCGGCGGCCAGATAGCTCACCAGCACATAGTCGATGTTGCTGCGGTGGTTGATGAAAAAGACGGCGCTGTGGTCCGAGCCCACATTCGCCAGCGCCGCGCCGTCCTGATAGCCGAGCCGCACGCGGTAGAGCGATCGCATGAAGGTCCGCGCCGCCAGGTAGCCGAACCGAAAATAGAAGTAGGGGTTGAACGCCGGCACGATCTCATGGGCGTAGGCCGCAACCTCGGCGCGCACCGTCCCGATCGGCACGCCGCGCGCTTCGGCCGTCTCCTCCGCGAGCTCGACGATCTTGGGATCGTTGGCCAGCCGGTCGGCCAGGAATTCGCGCCGCGTCAGCTGGAATGGCGGCATCTCCAACTGGAGCTTGGGATTGAGCGCCGCCACGACCTTGCGCCGGCGCGCACGCAGCGCCGCCCGCCCCAACGGCAGCAACACGAACCCCCATAGCCCGAGCGCCGCGAGCACGATAAGCGGCACGAACAACCACCAGGACAGCGACAGCGATCCCGACATGGCGGACATCCTCCCCGACCACGGAGATTAGCATATCGTTGGCCCGCTGCGAGCCATCGCGCTCCGCGCCATCCCCTATCCCCGCCGTCACTCCCGCGCCCTTCGACGGGCTCATGAGCGGGAGCCCAGGGAAGCCGGAAAGATTGGCGCATTCGATCTCCGGATTCCCGCTTTTGCGGGAATGACGCCTTTGGGTTATACGCCGACGTTCATTCCGAATCAGCGCTGAACGCAATCTCAAATACGATCTTAGAGAAAATTATACGGGTCGATATCGACTTTGATGCGCACACCCGACGGCACTTTTACTGCCGAGAGCCACTGCCGGACGTATGGTTGCAGCCGCACATCGCGCCCAGCCTTGACGAGAAAACGTTGCCGATGCCGTCCGCGCAACGTGGCCAGGGGCGCGGGCGCGGGCCCCAGCACCTGGATGCCGTCGACACGCGGCGATTTGCGCGCCAGCAGGCGCGCCGTATCCTCCACGCGCGCGGCATTCGGCCCGGAAATCACCAGCGCGGCCAGGCGTCCGTACGGCGGAAGGTGCGCGGCCTGCCGCGCCGCCTTCTCTTCGGCAATGAAGCGTTCGCGGTCGCCTGCGGCCATCGCCCGCATCACACCGTGCTCGGGCATGTAGGTCTGCAAGAGCACCCGGCCCGGCCGCTCGGCGCGGCCGGCGCGGCCGGCGACCTGCAACAGCAGCTGAAAGGTGCGCTCGGCCGCCCGCGGATCGCCGCCGGCGAGCCCCAGATCCGCATCGACCACGCCGACCAGGGTCAGCATCGGGAAGTGATGGCCCTTGGCCATGATCTGCGTGCCGATCAGGATGTCGATCTCCTGGTCCTGGATCTTGCGCACCAACTCGGCCGCGGCCTCCGGTCCTCGGATCGTGTCGCTCGCCACCACGGTGACGACCGCCTCAGGGAAGAGTGCCGCAGCCTCCTCGGCGACCCGCTCGACCCCGGGACCGCAGGCGACCAGCGTGCCCTCGGCCTCACATTCCGGGCACTGGGGCGGCGGCCGCATCGAATGGCCGCAATGGTGGCATGCGAGCCGTCCGGCGAGACGGTGCTCGACCAGCCAGGCAGTGCAGCGCGGGCATTCGATGCGATGCCCGCAGGCGCGGCAGAGCGTGAGCGGCGCATAGCCCCGCCGGTTCAGGAACAACATCGCCTGCTCGCCCGCCGCCAGCGTTTCGCTGAGCGCCTCGGTCAGCGCCGGCGACAGCCATTTGCCGCGCGGCGGCGGCGTGCGCCGCATGTCGACCAGGGTCACTACCGGCAACTCCGCGACCCCGTGCCGTTCTGGAAGATGGAGGCGGCGATATCGTCCGGCATCGACATTCGCCACCGTCTCCAGCGACGGGGTGGCGGAGACCAGGACGATCGGGATCTCGCCCAACTGCGCACGCACCACGGCCATGTCGCGGGCGTGGTAGACGACGCCGTCCTCCTGCTTGAACGAGGTATCATGTTCTTCGTCGATGACGATCAGGCCGAGATCGGCGTAAGGCAGGAAAAGCGCCGAACGCGCGCCGACCACGACCTTCACCTTGCCCTCGGCAACGGCGCGCCAGACCCGCCGCCGTTCGGGCCGCGACATCTCCGAATGCCAGGTCGCGGGCGCCGCGCCGAACCGCTCGGTAAAACGCGCGAACCACTGCGCGCTCATGGCGATCTCCGGCAGCATCACGGCGACCTGCCGCCCGGCGGTCAGAGCCTCGGCGATTGCCTCGAAATAGACCTCCGTCTTGCCCGAGCCCGTCACCCCGTCGACCAGGCTGACGTTGAAGCCGCCAGCGCGCAGATCGTCGATCAATTCCGCCGCCGCCATCGCCTGGTCGGCCGAAAGGGTGGGGCCGGGCCGATTTGGGTCAGGCTGGGGCGGCGGCGCCGGCCGCAGCAGGACGACGATGAGCAGTCCCGCCGCGACCAGCCCCTTCACCACGCCCGGCGTCACCCCGGCCTCGCGGGCAAGCTCCGATGCGGGGCGGGGCGGGGCGTCCGTCAGCACCGCCAGCACCCGCCGGCGCGCGGGCGTCAGCCGAATGCCGGCCTCCTCGGGATCGATCTCGCTGCGCATATAGGCAGTGATCGGCCGCGGCGGATCGAGCGCTTCGGTCACGCTCATTACCATGCGCAGCACCGCGCCCGGCGGCTGCACCGTGTAGCGCGCCACCCAATCGACGAAGGCGCGCGAAACCTCGGGCAGCAACGGCGCCTCGGGCAACGCGCTTACGTCGCGCAACTTGGCTTCGTCGACGCCGCCTTCGGGCGCGCCCCAGACAACACCCAGTACCTTGCGGCCACCGAGCGGCGCTTCGACGAATGTGCCTGGCGGCAGCGGCTCGCCTGGCGGCAAGCGGTAGTCGTAGGCGCCCCATAGCGGCAACGGCAAAAGCACGCTCGCCCGGGCAAGCGATTCGGTTTCGCTGCCGTCTTGCACGGCTTCGCCGACATCTGCGGTCGGAGATCGGGTGGTATGGGGAACGGCCATGCGGTATAAACTAGCGAAGCCGCGCGTGCGCGGCCAGAAACGCCCGTCGGCCAGGCACCGAGTCCAGGAATTGCCAGATACGGGATATGGAAGAGTGAAGCAGCAGCAATGAAGTTCTTCATCGATACGGCCGACCTGAACGAAATCCGCGAGCTCGCCGCGACGGGCCTGCTCGATGGCGTAACGACCAACCCGACGCTGATCGCCAAATCGGGCGGCGATTTTCTCGAGGTCGTCGAGGAAATCTGCCGGATCGTGCCCGGCGACGTCAGCGCCGAGGTTGCGGCGACCGACTTTCACACGATGCTGCGCGAGGGCCAGAAGCTTTCGCGCATCGCGGGCAATGTGGTGGTCAAGGTGCCGCTCACCATGGACGGGCTGAAGACCTGCAAGGCGCTCAGCGTCGACGGCACGAAGGTGAATGTCACGCTCTGCTTTTCGGCGGCGCAGGCAATCCTCGCCGCGAAGGCCGGCGCCACTTACGTCTCGCCCTTCGTCGGCCGGCTCGACGATATCGGCACCGACGGCATGGCGCTGATCGCCGATATCGTGGATATCTACGAGAATTATCCAGCGATCGAGACGGAAGTCCTCGTCGCCTCGATCCGCCATCCGATGCATTTGGTGGAAGCGGCGAAGATGGGCGCGCACGTTGCCACACTTCCGCCCGATGTTATCCGCAAACTGTTTGCTCATCCGCTGACCGACCAGGGCCTTGCGGCCTTCACGGCGGATTGGGAAAAGACCGGGCAATCGATCCTTGAACCATCGGCGGAAAAGCAAAGCCGTGACGGGACCCAGTAGCGCTGCAACACCGACCGCGCGGCAGATCGCGGAAGACGACGTCGCGGAGTATCTCCGCCGGCATCCGGACTTTTTGTCCGAACGCCCCGATCTGATGCGGGTTCTGACCCCGCCGGCGCGCCGTAAGGGCGATGGCGTTGTCGATCTGCAGCAGTTCATGATCGAACGCCTGCGCACCGAAGTGGCGCGGCTGAAGAAGAACCAGCGCGTGCTGATCGGCGCCAACCGCGCCCACCGCATCCGCCAGAGCCGGATCAACGAGGCGGTCATCGACCTGTTGTCGGCGCGCAGCTTCGAGGAGGTTATCCAGACACTGACAACCGATCTGTCGATGCGCCTCGATGTCGATGCGGTCGCGCTTTGTGTCGAGACCGAGGAGGCAAACGTCCCCGGCGTCACCCGCGGCGGCGTGCGCGTCCTACGCCCCGGCACAATCGACGCCGTCATGGGTGCCAGCAACGACGTTGTGCTCGGCGCCTCCGCCGCCGGTGATCGGCGGATCTTCCGTCAGGCGGCGGGGCTGGTGCAGTCGGACGCGCTGATGCGCTTGCGGATCAGCGCGCTGGCGCCGGCGGGGCTGCTGGCGCTGGGCTCGCGCGACGCGGCGCGCTTCCAGGACGGCGAAAGCACCGAGTTGCTCGACTTCCTGGCGCGCGTTGTCGAAGCCATCCTGCGCACATGGCTCAACCTGCCAAGCTGAACGACGGCGCAGCCGCGCTGACACGGGCGATCGAGGAATGGCGCCGCTGGCTCGAAGCCGAGCGCCGCGCCGCCGACCTTACGACGCGCGCTTACCTTCGTGACCTGACCGCTTTCCTCGATTTTCTTATCGGCCACTTTGGCGAGGCGCCGACGCTGGGCGTCTTGTCCGCGCTCAAGCTCGCCGACTTTCGGGCCTGGCTCGCCATGCGCACCGGCGAAGGCTACCGCAAGACCTCGACCGCCCGCGCGCTGTCCTCGGTGCGCAGCTTCTTCCGCTACATAGAACGCGCGGGCCTGGCCGAAAATGCCGCCATCCGTCAGCTGCGCGGCCCGAAGCTGCCGCATGCCGTGCCCAAACCCCTGACCGAAAGCGAGGCCGCCGCGACGCTCGAGCACGGCGCCCAGATCGCCGGCGCCGCCTGGATCGGCAAGCGCGACGCGGCGGTGCTCGTGCTGCTCTATGGCTGCGGCCTGCGCATTGACGAGGCGCTGGCCCTCAATTTCGGCCAACGCCCAAGCGGCGAGGCCATGATGATCCGCGGCAAGGGCGGCAAGGAGCGTATCGTCCCCGTGCTGCCGGCGGTCCACGAGGCGATCGATGCCTATATTGCCGTGTGCCCGTATCCGCTGACACGCGACGGCGCATTATTTGTCGGTGCGCGGGGCGGACGTCTGGGCGCCCGTACCGTCCAGGGGCTGATGGCCAAGCTGCGGTCGCGGCTCGACCTGCCCGCCTCGGCGACCCCGCACGCGCTCCGGCACAGCTTCGCGACGCATTTGCTCGCGGCCGGCGGCGACCTTCGCGCGATCCAGGAATTGCTCGGCCACGCCTCGCTCTCGACGACGCAGCGCTATACCGATGTCGATGCCGATGCACTGCTCGCCGTCTACGACCGGGCGCATCCACGCGCCCACCGCGGCTAAGGCAGATCGCGTGCCGCTCGACCCCCAATGCCAGGCCATCGTCCACGCCGCAGCCGAACGCGGCTCGGTCTTCGATGCGCGAACGCCCGACGAAGCCCGCGCGCTCTTAGCGGCGAGCACCGCGATTTTCGCACCGCAGGCGCCCGCTCTCAAGAAAGTTGAGGATCGAGCGATCCCCGGGCCCAGCGGCGATGTGCCGGTACGTGTCTACACGCCCGAGGCGGACGGCGTGCTGCCGGTACTTGTCTATTTCCACGGCGGCGGCTGGGCCTTCGGCGATCTTGAGAGCCATGACGCGATGTGCCGGATCATCGCCCACCAGGCAGGCTGCCTCGTCGTCGCCGTCGACTACCGCCTGGCGCCGGAGCACAAATTCCCGGCCGGGCTCGAGGACTGCATCGCTGCAACGCGCTGGTGCGCCGAACATGGGCGCGAGATCGGCGGCGATCCCGCGCGGCTGGCCGTCGGCGGCGACAGCGCCGGCGGCAACCTCGCCGCGGCGGTGGCCCAGGCGGCGCGCAACGGGGGCGGACCCAAGCTGGCGTTGCAATGGCTGATCTATCCTGCCGTCGACTTCACCGCAGACAATGCGTCGCTGCGCGAGAACGCCGAGGGCTTTCTGCTGACCAAGGCGGCGATCGACTGGACGCTCAAGCAGTATGTGACCGACGCAAGCGAGGCGCGCGACCCGCGCGCGTCTCCAGGGCTTGCGAGCGACCTTGCCGGCCTGCCACCCGCCTTGGTCCAGACCGCCGAGTTCGATCCGCTCCGCGACGAGGGCGAGGCTTATGCCGATGCGCTCAAAGCGGCGGGCGTGCCGACCGAGACGATCCGCTATGACGGCATGGTGCACGGCTTCATGCGCATGGGCGCATTGGTCGATCGCGCCGCGGTGGGTCTGAACGACGGTGCTTCGGCGCTCAGGAAAGCCTTCTCCGGCTGAGCTTCAGGCCGACCGGCTTGTCCCCGCCATCCGCGCCTGCGCCGCCCGCGCGCCCATCGTCAGCGCGAAAGGCCCCAGCACGGCCACCGCCCCCAGGGAGACGAAGGCAAAGCCCCAGGCCGTGGCAACCGCGCGCCCGCCCGCAAGATCGAGGATCAGCCCGAAGACCGGCGGTGCAGCGGCGGCGCCGACGAAGCCGATGGTCGAATGCACCGCCATTGTGGCGCCGCGATAGGCAGGCTCGGCCGCCTCGACCATGCCGGCGGTCAACGAAGCCGAATCGCCCATCAGAAGCGCCGCGTAGACGAGCGCCATCTCCACCACCAGCGAATAGTCGAGCGCGCCGGAAAAGCCGAGCCCAGTTCCGAAGACCGCGCAGACGATCATGATCGTCGCGATCACCCGCCGCCGGCCAAAGCGCATGGCAAGCTCGTTGCCGAAAATGCTCGCCGGCGTGCCAACCAGCATAAAGACAGTCGCTACCACGGTCGGCGGCAGCCAGACGTTGGGGTCGGCCTGCACACTGGCGCTGAAGACGAGGAAGGCAACGATCCAGGCTCGCAAGCCGAAAAGCTCCCAGACGTGAGCGGTGTATCCGAGCACATAGCCCATCGCCTCGCGGTTGCGAAACACGGGCCGAAAATCCAGCAGATGCGTGTCGGGCCTGCCCGGCGCCTCGGCCTCGTGTCGCCCCAGCACGACCGCCGCCATCACGAAGGCCACGCTCGAACAGGCCGCCGCCGCCAGGAAGACGCTCCGCCAGTCGAAAGAGCGCGCGACCTCACCAGCGAGGAGATAGGACAGGCTCATGCCGATCCCGAAACTTGCCGTGTAGAACGCAACCGCGCGCGACTGCGCCTCGCCCTTCAAGCGGTCGGTCAGCGCCCGCAGTCCCGGCATGTAAGTGCCGGCAAGACCAATCCCCGTCAGCATCCGCCAGAACGCCGCCGTCCAGAAACCGTCGGCGAAGAGCGCGAAACCCGCCGCGCCAATGCCGCCTATCGCGGCCCCCGTCAGGAAGATGAGGCGCGCATCGACCCGGTCGGTGAGGCTGGTCAGCACCGGCACCATGAGCACGTAGCCGGCAAAATAAATCCCGCCGATCCAGCCGGCATCAGTGTTGCTGAGCTGCCATTCGGCGGCAAGGCTGGGCAACAGCGCCGCAAAGCTGGAAATCCCCATCATCGCCAGGACTTCGACCGCACACATCAAGGCGATCAGGCGAACGGGTTTGATCACCGTGGTTTGTCCAGCTTGCCGCGCCGCATGAATACCCCGTCGAACTGCAGCATCCGTTTCAGGTGCCGGTCGTAATAACCTGGCAGCACGAAGCTGAGCGCAAAGCCCGCCGCCTCGATGCGGTCGACCAGCGCCCGCCAGTCGCCCTCACCCTGGTAAAGCGGCGTCAGCGAGAGCTCGACCTGAAGCCCCGCCAGCCGCGGCAAGGTTGCCGCCGCGCCGTCGAGCACCGCGCGCTCGTAGCCTTGCGTGTCGATCTTGAGGAAGGCGCGATCATCCGCGCCGATATAATCTGCGAACACTCTGTCAAGCGTCCGCACCGCGACTATCTCCGTGCCGGCGGCCGCCGAGCTCGGCGAGACGCGCAGGATCTCGTCCCTGAGCGGCAGCAGCGAGCTCATATCGGTCTCCTTCGAGACGGTGATCTCGGCCTGACCGTCGGCCGCGCCCAACGCCATCGCCGGCGCCACCTGCCAGTCCGCATCGCGCGCGGCATTGGCCGTGAGTTTTGCGTGAGCGGCCGCGACCGGCTCGAACGAAACCACCCGGCCTGACCAGCCGGCAGCACGCAGATAGCCGACATACTGGCCCTCATTGGCGCCGACATCGAGCAGCACGGTGACGCCAGCATCGTCGAGCATCGCGGCGATGCGTTGCCAATGGGCAATCGGCGCCTTGACATAGTCGAGGCCGATGCGGCGCAGCAGCTTGCGGAATGGCCGGGCCATCAGCGTGCCCGGCTCAGGCCTTCTTGCGGTTGTTCTTGAGGATCTTGTTGACCCAGTACTTGGCCTTGACCTCGGCCTCCTCGAACTTGCCGGTCCAGGAAGGATAGCGGTCGCGCGCCTTGCGGCGGAACCGCATGCGCCACATCCGCGTGCGCGGGCTGACCCGGCCGAGGATATACATGCCGACGAGCAGGAAGAGGATGCCCTGGAGGATCGGCAGGAAGATGCCGAGAATACCGAGGAAGATGAACATCCACCCCGTCAAGCGCAGCAGAAAACGCTTCCATGTTGTGTTTTTCGTGCGGTTGCGACGACGCAAGCGCGCGGCCTTCCGCGCATCGGGGCTTGGCTTTGGCCGCGCGCGGTTTGCGCCGGGGCCGGTGGTGGTCCCGGTCTTGTCTTCGCCCGTTGCAGTGTCGCCCGTCGCCATATGATTGAGATATGTGGTTCCAGATATGATGCTAGATGTGGATCGGGCGACCCTCGACCGCGAGCGCGGCTTCCTTGACCGCCTCGTTGAGGGTCGGGTGGGCGTGGAAGGCGCGCGCGATGTCCTCGGCCGCGCCGCCGAACTCCATTGCCATCACCGCTTCGTGGATCAGCGTGCCGGCGTCGGGCCCGATGATGTGCGCCCCCAGCACCCAGTCCGACTTGGCATCGGCGAGGATCTTCACGAAGCCGTCGGTATCGTCATTGGCCTTGGCGCGGCTGTTCGCGGCGAAGGGAAATTTGCCGATCTTGTAGTCGACGCCGGCCTCCTTCAGCTCCTCTTCGGTCTTGCCCACGGTGGCGACCTCGGGCCAGGTGTAGACCACGCCCGGAACCGTGTCGTAATTCACATGGCCGTGCTGGCCGGCCATGATCTCGGCGGCGGCGATGCCCTCCTCTTCGGCCTTGTGCGCCAGCATCGGGCCGGGGATCGCATCGCCGATGGCGAAGATGCCCTCGACATTGGTCCGGTAGTTCTTGTCGACCTGGATGAAGCCGCGATTGTCCATCGCTACGCCCAGCGCATCGAGCCCAAGACCCTCGGTGTAAGGCCGCCGGCCGATCGCAACCAGCACGATATCGGCCTTCAGCGTCTCCGCCGCGCCGCCCGCCTTGGCGGGCTCGACGGTGAGCGAGACACCGGTCTTGTTCGCCTTGGCGCTGGTCACCTTGGAGCCCAGCTTGAAGTCGAGGCCCTGGCGGGCAAGCAGGCGCTGCAGCATCTTGGCGGTCTCGCCGTCCATGCCGGGGCAGATGCGGTCGAGGAATTCGACCACCGTAACCTTGGCGCCGAGGCGCGCCCAGACCGAGCCCATCTCCAGGCCGATATAGCCCGCGCCGACGACCACCAGCGACTTCGGCACTTCGCTGAGCTCCAGCGCGCCGGTCGATGAGACGATCCGCTTTTCGTCGATCTCCACCCCCGGCAGCGGCATCACGTCGGAGCCGGTGGCGATCAGGATGTGCTTGGCGGCGAGCTTCTTCTTGGCGTCGACCGTGACCTCGCCGGGCGCCGTGACCGCGCCGGCGCCCTTCACGTAGTCGATCTTGTTCTTCTTGAAGAGGAACTCGATGCCGCCGGTGAGCTGGCTGACAACCTTGTCTTTGCGCGCCATCATCGCCTTGAGATCAAGCTCGATCTTGGAGATCTTGATGCCGTGTTTTGCGAAGTCGTGGCTTGCCTGGGCGAAAAGGTGCGAGGATTCCAGCAGCGCCTTCGACGGGATGCAGCCGACATTGAGGCAGGTGCCGCCCAGACTGCCGCGCTTTTCCACGCACGCCGTCTTCAGGCCGAGCTGTGCTGCCCGAATTGCCGCGACGTAGCCGCCTGGGCCCGCGCCGATCACGATCAAATCGTAGCTCTCCGCCATATCGTTCCTTTATGCGTTCGCGCGCCGCTTGGCGCATGTAGGTGGACGCCAATTGGCGCGGGGCGCTGCCGACACGCTCTCCAGCCTATATGGGCGTATCACACAAAAACTGCACGATCCTAAAGGCGCGCGCAGCAAAAAATCCCATGGCGTGCATACAGCGCAAATCATGGGGACGCATTTTGACGTTCAAGCGATAGGCAAACGCTGCGGCGCTCAATATGTTCTTGTCTGCATGTTCGTGTCTGGGACCGCGGGCTAAGGTCGCGAGATCATTCCGAGGAGGATTGCGATGGAAGCTGTCTGGCAAAGCGTTCTCGCCGGGGCGCCGGTATTGCTGCTTCACGTCTCGATCGCGCTGGCGATCCTCATCATCGGCACGGTGATCTACGTCTGGATGACGCCCTGGGAGGACTTGAAGCTGGTCCGCGAGGGCAATACCGCGGCCGGCATCGCGCTTGGCGGCATCATCCTCGGTCTCGGCATCCCGGTCGCCGCCTGCATCCCCGGCGCGGTTAGCCACTGGGACATTCTGTTCTGGGGCGTGATCACGCTGATCCTGCAGATGATCACTTTCAAAGTGCTCGACCTCATCCTGAGCGGCCTGCCCGCGCGTATCGAGGCGGGCGAGATTGGCGCCGCGGTGGTACTGAGCGCGGCCAAGCTCGCGGTCGCCGCCATCGTCGCGGCGGCGGTCTCGGTCTGAGGGAAAAGGCCGGCACGGCATCATGCAACGCCTCGTCCTCGCGGCCATCGTGCTTATCGTGCTGGCGTCGCTGGGCGCGCGATATCTGGGCACCGACGATGCATCTCCCCGGCAGCCGGCACCGGGGCCCGGGGCCAGCCCCAATCCACGCGCCGATGCGGGCCAGGGGCGCGCACGGCGTCGGCCTGCCCGCCAGCCCGCGCGCGCCCCTGACGGTGACTGGCAGCGGCCCGATGGCGGCCGCGCCCCGGGCTGGGGCGAACCCGATTCCGGCAAGGACGGCGGCGCCAGAGGCCGCGGCGGCAATGAAGGCGGCGGGCGGGCGTTGCGGCCGGCCTCGCCCGGCGACCCCTCGATCCGGATTGAGATCCCGGCGCGGGTAAGTTCATCGTCGGGCACCGCTTTCTCGATCGATTCGCGCGGGCTCTGGATGACCGCGCGCCATGTCGTCGATAGCTGCCCCAAGGCCTACATACTGACCGGCGCGCGGCGCGGCATGCTGGTGAAGCGCGTCTACGTCCATCCCTCCGCCGACATCGCCTTCGTCACCACCGATCGCGGCGCGCCGGCTTTTGCCTTCGCCTGGGACACGCTGCGGGTCGGGCAGACCGGCTATCATTTCGGCTTTCCCAAAGGCCGGCCGGGCGACGTCAAATCGCGGCTGATCGGCCGGAGGGTCATGCGCGTGCACGGGCGATACAGCACTGCCGAGCCCATTGTCGCCTGGGTCGAACGGGTGCGCATACCCGATACTTACGAAGGCCTTGGCGGCATCAGCGGCGGGCCAGCCTTCGATGCCCAAGGACGGGTGATCGGGGTGACCGTGGCGGGCACGGTACGGCGTGGCCGGGTCTACACGACCGCTGCCGTTTCGATGCGCGCAGCGCTCGCCCGCGCCCGCATCAGGCGCGGCGATGGCCAAAAAACCGGCGCCATCCCCGGAACCGGCTTTGCCGATTTCGCGCGCGCACTGCGCAGTCGTCTGTCGATCGCCAAGATCGTCTGTCTGGTACCACAGCGCCGCAGAAGTCCGCGCCGGCCGACTTACTAGCGCAAGTCAGAACAGGTTGCACCATCAAGGCAAGAACCGAGACGAATTCACCTTATATTTCAATTCGTTAAGAACGGACCCCCCAAGAGGTCCAAGCATAAGCCTTTGCGGATATTGATCAATCTTCGCTCGGCACGCTGCCCCCCCCCGCACTCAGCCGCGCACCTCTATCTTGACCGGCGTGCAGTTGTAAGCATTGCACGGCGCCAGCACGTCCATCGGGCAGTTGGAGAGCCCGACCAGGCAATCGATCAGCGCCTCGAACTCGATGTAATCGCCGGGCTTGGAGACCGGGTAGTCGATCACCCAATGGCCGCCCGCGCAGTCGTGATGGTAGTTCATGAAGAGGTCCATCGTGTCCGGGATGTCCTCGGGCAGGATGTCGTAGGGCGCCAGCGCGTTGGCGATGTTCTCATGGCAGCCGTCGAGCGCCCCGATGCCGTATGATTCGTACATGAAGCGGTTGCACATCCGGTTGTGGACGTCGTGCACGCCCTTGGGCTCGGGGGTTTCCTTGAAGATCGTCATCATCGGCCGGCAGATGGTCGACAGCAGCGTGTCGCCCTCGACCAGCTTGTCACGCGGCACGTAAGCCTGGCCCGGCTTGGGCACGTAGCGGGTGCGTGAATAGGAGGTCGAGAGCTTCTCGCGCGTATTGGCGGCATTGAACACCGCCATGTCGACGACCTGCTGGCCTTCCAGGTCGGTCACGCGCAGATGCTGGCCGGCCTTGATCTCCACCGCCAGGCCGGTCTTGGGCGGCATCACCTTCTCGAACACGACATCCATGGATTTATCCCCCTTGGTTGTGGTCGCCGGTGCGCGCGGACGAAACGCAACAACTCACCGAGCGCCGGGAGCTCGCGCGCCGCCGCCGGCCGACATACTAATACCTGATGCCATCGTTGGTCCCTCTCCCGCTTGCGGGAGAGGGACTGCCGCAACCGCTTGCCAGTGACGAAACAAGTCCTCGGGATTCGTTCGAGCAATTGGCGTTTCAGTGTCGTGCTGACACCAACACTAGCCGCGCTTCCGCCCGGCAAGCTCCAGCGCGGCTTCCAACGCCAGCAAGTAGGATTTCACCCCGAAGCCGGCGATCACGCCGGCCGCCGCCTCGCCGGGGATCGAATGGATACCGCGCGCGCCGTTATTACTGACATGCACTTCGATGTAAGGCAGCCTCGGCGCCACGGCGCGCAGGCAGTCGCGCATGGCGTAGCCGGCATAGGTCATCCCCGCCGGGTTCATCACCAGCACATCGGCGCCCTCATCGAGCGCCTGATAGATGCGGCCGACCGCCTCGCCCTCGATATGGGTATAGAAAATGTCGAGCGTGTAGCCGTGCTGCTTGGCATGCGCTGTGACCATCGCGTCGAGCTCGGCGGCCGTCGTAGTGCCATAGATCTCGGGCTCGCGCTGGCCGAGATAGCTCATATTCGGGCCCTGGATCAGGAGAATGCGGGTCATGGTCCTAGTCGCCTCCGCGCGGGGCAGGCTCACATATCGAGCAGAATGCGTTGTGGGTCCTCGATCGCTTCCTTGACGCGCACCAGGAAGGTCACCGCCTCGCGGCCGTCGACGATGCGGTGATCGTAGGACATCGCCAGATACATCATCGGCCGCACTTCCACCTTGTCGCCCACCGCCATGGGCCGTGGCTGGATCTTGTGCATGCCGAGGATACCCGATTGCGGGGGATTCAAAATCGGCGTCGACATCAGCGAGCCATAGATGCCGCCATTGGTGATGGTGTAGGTGCCGCCAGTCAGCTCGTCCATGGTCAGCTTGCCGTCGCGCGCACGCAAGCCAAGATCGGTGATCGTCGCTTCGATCTCGGCAAAAGATTTCTTGTCGACGTCGCGCACCACGGGCACGACGAGGCCCTGCTCGGTGCCGACCGCGACGCCGATGTCGTAGTAATTCTTGTAGATGATTTCGTCGCCCTCGATCTGGGCGTTGACCGCCGGCAATTCCTTTAGCGCAAGCACACAGGCCTTGGCAAAGAACGACATGAAGCCGAGTTTGGTGCCGTGCTTTTTCTCGAAGGTTTCCTTGTAGCGGCTGCGCAGCTCCATCACCGCGCCCATGTCGACCTCGTTGAAGGTCGTCAGCATCGCCGCCGTGTTCTGCGCTTCCTTGAGGCGCTCGGCGATGCGTTGGCGCAGGCGGGTCATCCGCACACGCTCCTCGCCTCGCGAATCCGGGCCGCGCGCATCGGGAGCGAAGGGGACTGACGGTGCAGCCGGCTTCGCTGCTGGTGCGGTCGCAGGAGCAGGAGCGGAAGCCGCCGCCCCGCCCTTTTCGATGAAGGCGAGCACATCGCCCTTGGTGAGCCGTCCGCCCTTGCCGGTTGCGGCGATCTGGGCCGGATCGAGGCCGTGTTCGGCGACCAGCTTCTGCACCGAAGGCGGCATCGGCATGACATCGTCGCCGGAGGTTTGCGCCGGAACAGGCGCCGCGGCCTTTGCCTCCGGCGCCTTTGCCATGGCGGCAACGGCGCCCGCCGCGAGCTTGCCCAGAAGCGCACCGACCTCGACCGTCGCGCCTTCCTCGGCGGTAATTTCGGCCAAGGTTCCGGCCGCCGGTGCGTTCACCTCGAGCGTTACCTTGTCGGTCTCAAGTTCCAGCAGCGCCTCGTCCTCATTGACCGCCTCGCCGACCGCCTTGAACCACTTGGCGACCGTGGCTTCTGTAACCGATTCGCCCAGTGTCGGCACAACGACCGAGACCGCCTCGCCCGAAGACGCGGCGGCCGTAGCCGGCGCGGTGGCCGGTGCATCGCCGCCGTTGCTCTTGGCGGCGGGGGTTCCTCCGTTTGACTTTGGTTTTGCCGACGTGCCGTTCTCGTCTATGCGTCCAAGCAGGGCGCCGACCTCGACTTCGGCTCCTTCATTGGCAAGGATCTCGCTCAGCACGCCGGCAGAGGCGGCGTTCACCTCCAACGTCACCTTGTCGGTCTCGAGTTCGAGCAACGGCTCGTCGGCGGCGACCGCCTCTCCGACGGCCTTGAACCATTTCGCCACCGTTGCCTCGGTGACCGATTCGCCCAATGTGGGGACGAGAATTTCGAGGGCCATCGTGTGGCCTCCTTAGCTAGCGTTAGCGGCGGCGCCCAATCATTTGTGGGTCAGTCATGGGTCAACGCCGCATCGACCAGCGCCTTTTGCTCGCGTTGATGCCGGGCAAAGAGCCCGGTCGCCGGCGAGGCGGCTTCGGACCGCCCGACATAGATCGGCCGAGAGACTTGGTGTCCGAGCGAACCCAGCACCGCTTCGATTTTGCGGTCGACGAAGTTCCAGGCGCCCATGTTCTCCGGCTCTTCCTGACACCACACCACCGATTTTGCCGCCATGAAGCGCCCCAATTCGTCGGTCAGCGCCTCATAGGGGAACGAGTAAAGCTGCTCCAGGCGCAGGATGTAGACATCCTTGATGCCGCGCTTCTGGCGCTCCTCGTGGAGATCGTAATAGACCTTGCCCGTGCATAGGACGACGCGCTTGATCTTGTCGTCGGCCGCCACCGTGCCGTCGTCCCACAGAACCCGGTGAAACGACGTGCCCTCGGCCATATCCCCAAGCTTGGAGACCGCGAGCTTGTGGCGCAGCAGCGACTTCGGCGTCATGATGATCAGCGGCTTGCGATACTTCCGGCGCACCTGGCGGCGCAGAATGTGGAAGTAGCTGGCCGGCGTGGAGCAATTGGCGACCTGAATATTATCCTCGCCGCAGAGCTGCAGGAAACGCTCGGGCCGCGCGGAGGAATGCTCCGGGCCCTGGCCCTCGTAGCCATGGGGCAGCAGCATGACGAGGCCCGACAGCCGCAGCCACTTCGATTCGCCCGAGGCGATGAACTGGTCGATGATGATCTGGGCGCCGTTCACGAAGTCGCCGAACTGGGCCTCCCACATCACCAGCGCGTGCGGCTCGGCGAGCGAGTAGCCGTACTCGAAACCCAGTACCGATAGCTCGGCAAGCGGGCTGTCGATGATTTCAAGATCGGCCTGATCGGGCGCCAGATTGGCCAGCGGCGTGTATTTGGCTTCGTTTTTCTGGTCGGTCAGCACGGCATGGCGCTGCGAGAAGGTGCCGCGTTGGCAGTCCTGGCCGGAAAGCCGGATCGGGGTGCCCTCCGCCAGCAGCGAGCCGAACGCCAATGCCTCGGCGGTCGCCCAGTCGATACCGTCGCCGGCCTCGACACGCGCGCGCTTGGCCTTGAACTGACGGATGATCTTGGGGTTGGCGGTGAAGTCGTCCGGGATCGCCGTGATCTTTTCGCCGATTGATTTCAGTGTCTTGCTCGGCACCGCCGTTTCGCCGCGAATATACTCGCCGCGCTTGGCTTCCAGCCCGGTCCAGGCGCCTTCCAGCCAGTCGGCCTTGTTGGGCTTGTAGGACGACGCGGCCTCGAAGTCGGTTTCGAGTTGATCGTGAATATGAGCGACGACGCCGTCGGCTTCCTCCTTGGTGACCACGCCCTCGGCGATGAGCTGGTCGGCGTAAATCGACCGTACCGTTGGATGCTGGGCGATCTTGGCGTACATCAAGGGCTGTGTGAACGCGGGCTCGTCGCCCTCGTTGTGGCCGAAACGGCGATAGCAGAACATGTCGATCACCGCGTCCGACTTGAATTCCTGGCGGAACTCGATGGCGATGCGCGCGGCATGCACGACCGCCTCGGGATCGTCGCCGTTCACATGCAGGATCGGCGCCTGAATGATCTTGGCCATTTCCGAGCAATAGGGACCGGATCGCGAGAACACCGGATTGGTGGTGAAGCCGATCTGGTTGTTGACGATCACGTGGATCGTGCCGCCGGTCTGGTAGTCGGTGAGCTCGGACAGATCGAGCGTCTCGGCGACCAACCCTTGGCCGGCGAAAGCCGCATCGCCGTGCATCATCAGGCCCATCACTTTCGTACGCCCACCCTTGCCGAGCTGGGTCTGCTTGGCCCGGACCTTGCCCAGCACCACCGGATCGACCGCTTCCAGATGCGAGGGGTTGGCGGTCAGCGACAGATGCACCGCATTGCCATCGAAGGCACGGTCCGAGGATGTACCCAGGTGGTACTTCACATCGCCCGAGCCCTGGACGTCCTCGGGATTGGCCGAGGCGCCTTGGAACTCGGAGAAGATCGCCTGGTAGGGCTTGCTCATCGTGTTGGCCAGCACGTTGAGGCGCCCGCGATGGGGCATGCCGATGACGATCTCCTCGATACCGAGCTGGCCGCCGCGCTTGATGATCTGTTCCAGCGCCGGTATCAGCGCCTCACCGCCGTCGAGCCCGAACCGCTTGGTGCCGGTGTGCTTCTTGTCGAGGAAGTTCTCGAACGCCTCGGACGCAGTCAGGCGCTCCAGGATGGCGCGCTTGCCGGTATTGGTGAATTCAGTGTGATTGTGCTTCGACTCGATCCGTTCCTGGATCCAGGCCTTCTTGCCCGGGTCCTGGATATGCATGTACTCCACGCCGATATTGCCGCAATAGGTCTCGCGCACCGCCGCCACGATCACGCGCAGGGGCGCAGACTCAAGACCGAGCACGTTGTCGATAAAAATCTCGCGGCCGAGGTCGGCATCGGTGAAGCCATAGCTTTTGTAGTCGAGCTCGGGATGCGGCTCGCGCTTAGCCAACCCCAGCGGGTCGAGGTTCGCCTCCAAATGCCCGCGCACGCGGTAGGCGCGGATCATCATCAGCGCCCGGATCGAATCGGTGGTCGCCGCACGCACATCCGCGTCAGTGATCGAAGGTGCGCCGGATGCCGGCGGTATCGCCGGCGCAGCCGCGGCCGCGGCGCCATTGCTGCCGTTTCCGCCAAGGCCCCCGTTGGCGCCGCCATTGCCGATCACGCTGGTGCGGCGCGGCGCCCAGCTTGCCCCGGCATAGTCCATCAGCGCGGCCCGCGCATCGTCGCCCAGCCCGCCGAAAAACACCGACCAGCTTGCATCCACGCTGCCGGGGTCGGCGAGGAACTTGGCATAAAGCTCGGCGACGAAAGGCGCGTTTGGGCCGGACAGGAAGGAGGTCGCGTCCAGGCGATGAACCATGAGGCAGACTCGTTTATTGACGCGCGACGAGATACCCGCCGCAGCCGGTTCCAGATTGAGGTGTCCAGTACGGTATCTAAGCGCTCAAACGCCTAGCACAATCATGGTTAATGCTTAATGACTTTCAGCATCGTCTGGCCCAGCGACGCAGGCGAATCGGAGACCGCGATGCCGGCGCTTTTCATGGCCTCGATCTTGGACTCCGCCGTGCCCTGGCCACCGGAAATAATCGCGCCCGCATGACCCATGCGGCGGCCCGGCGGGGCGGTCACGCCCGCTATGAAGCCGACAATCGGCTTCTTGGTCTTAGACTTCTTGATGAACTCGGCGGCCTCTTCCTCGGCGGTGCCGCCGATCTCACCGATCATGACGATGCCTTGGGTCGCCTCGTCGCCAAGAAAGAGATCGAGACAGTCGATGAAATTGGTGCCGTTGACCGGATCGCCGCCGATACCGATGCACGTCGTCTGGCCCAGACCGGCTGCCGTCGTCTGGGCCACCGCCTCGTAAGTCAGCGTGCCCGAGCGCGAGACGATGCCGATGGCGCCGCGTTTGTGGATGTGCCCGGGCATGATGCCGATCTTGCAGGCCTCTGGCGTGATGACCCCGGGACAGTTGGGGCCGACCAGCCGCGTTTTGCCACCATCGAGCGCGCGTTTCACGCCCACCATGTCGAGCACCGGAATACCCTCGGTGATGCAGACGACCAGCGCGACGCCCGCATCGATCGCCTCCAGGATGGCATCGGCGGCGAACGGCGGCGGCACATAGATCACGCTTGCGCTCGCGCCGGTCTTGTCCACCGCCTCGGCAACCGTGTCGAAGACCGGCAGATCGAGATGGATGGCGCCGCCTTTGCCGGGCGTCACGCCGCCGACCATCTTGGTGCCGTAGGCGATTGCCTGCTCGGAATGGAACGTGCCTTGCGAGCCGGTGAAGCCCTGGCAGATGACTTTGGTATTCTCGTCGACCAGGACCGCCATCACGCCGCCTCCTTCACGGCTTTGACAATTTTTTCCGCGGCATCCCCCAGATCGTCGCCGGAGACGATCGGCAGCCCCGATTCGGCGAGGATCTTCTTGCCAAGCTCGACATTGGTGCCTTCCAGGCGCACCACCAGGGGCACGTGCAGGCTGACCTCGCGCGCCGCCGCGACCACGCCTTCGGCGATCACATCGCAGCGCATGATGCCACCGAAGATGTTGACCAGGATGCCCTCGACGTTGGGATCGGAGAGGATGATCTTGAATGCCGTGGTCACGCGTTCCTTGGTGGCGCCGCCGCCGACATCGAGGAAGTTGGCCGGATCGCCGCCATAGAGCTTGATGATGTCCATCGTCGCCATGGCGAGGCCCGCGCCGTTGACCATGCAGCCGATCGAGCCGTCGAGCTTGATATAGTTGAGCTCGTGCTTTGCCGCTTCGGTCTCGGACGGGTCTTCCTCGTCCTCGTCGCGCAGCTCGGCGAGGTTCTCGTGGCGGTAAAGCGCGTTGTCGTCGAAGTTCATCTTGGCATCGAGCGCCAACACCTCGCCTGCACCGGTGACGACCAGCGGGTTGATTTCGACCATGCTCGCGTCGAGCCCGATGAACGCCTTGTACATGGCGGCAAGGAACTTGATGCAGGATTTGACCTGATCGCCCTCCAGCCCGAGGCCGTAGGCGATGCGCCGCGCATAAAATCCCTGCATGCCGACCGCCGGGTCGATCGCCACCTTGACGATCTTTTCCGGATGCTTGGCGGCAACCTCCTCGATCTCCATGCCGCCTTCGGTCGAGGCCATGATGGTGACGCGCGAACTTCCCCGGTCGACCAGCAGCGAGAGGTACAGCTCGCGGGCGATGTCGCAGCCATCCTCGACATAGATGCGCTTGACTTCCTTGCCCGCCGGGCCGGTCTGCTTGGTCACCAGCACATGGCCGAGCATGGCCTGCGCGCTCTCCTTCACATCGGCCAATGATTTGACCACCCGAACACCGCCCTTGCCGCCCGGATCGTCCTTGAAGCGCCCCGCGCCGCGCCCCCCGGCATGGATCTGAGACTTCACCACCCAGACCGGTCCGCCCAGCTCCTTGGCCACCTTCCCGGCCTCCGCCGGCGTGTAGGCGACCCCGCCCCTGGGCACGGCAACGCCGTACGAGCGCAGCAGCTCCTTGGCCTGGTATTCATGGATGTTCATGCAGCGAATTCCCGGAATGGCGGATAAGGCGGCGCCCGCTCAGATCATGGCTCAGATCATGCCCTTGGCGGCGTCGACGAGGCCCTTCACGGCCGCGACCGAAGCATCGAACTGCTGCTTTTCATCCGGCTCGAGCTCGATCTCGACGATGCGCTCGACCCCGCCCGCACCGAGCACGACAGGCACGCCGACATACATGTCCTTGACCCCGAACTGGCCGTCGAGCCAGGCGGCGCACGGCATCACGCGCTTCTTGTCCCGCAGGAATGCTTCCGCCATCGCGATGCCCGCGGAGGCCGGCGCGTAGAACGCCGAGCCGGTCTTCAAGAGCCCGACGATCTCAGCGCCGCCGTCGCGGGTGCGCTGGATGATCTCTTCGAGTTTGGCTTGCGTGGTCCAGCCCATCTTCACCAGATCAGGCAGCGGAATGCCGGCAACCGTCGAGTAGCGCGGCAGCGGCACCATCGTATCGCCATGTCCGCCGAGCACGAAGGCGGTCACGTCCTCGACCGAAACACCGAATTCCTCAGCCAGGAAGTAGCTGAACCGCGCGCTGTCGAGCACGCCGGCCATACCGACCACCATGTGATGGGGCAAGCCGGTCACCTCGCGCAGCACCCAGACCATGGCGTCAAGCGGGTTGGTGATGCAGATCACGAAGGCGCCCGGCGCGTGCTTGACGATGCCCTCGCCCACGGCCTTCATGACCTTGGTGTTGATGCCGATGAGATCGTCGCGGCTCATGCCGGGTTTACGCGGCACGCCCGCGGTCACGATGATTACATCAGCGCCTTCGATCGCCGAATAGTCGCTGGCGCCAAGGAATTTGGCATCAAAGCCTTCGACCGGAGTGGCCTCGGCGATATCGAGTGCCTTGCCTTGCGGAACGCCGTCGACGATGTCGAACAGCACGACGTCGCCGAGTTCTTTCAATCCGGCGAGCATCGCCAGCGTGCCGCCGATCTGGCCGGCGCCGATGAGCGCGATTTTGTTCCTTGCCATTGATCTCCCCCGAGAGGCGCGGGGCGCCGAAAGGCTTGCGAATTCCCGCGTATTCACGGCCGGCATCCCGTGCCGACCGCGTCGCGCGTACCTAGCGCGATTTGGGGGGAGGAGCAAGGGGTGGGGGTTGGAGCAATACCGGGGATAAGGTGATGTGACGAACCGCGATCATTGCGGATGTCCAGCGATTGCATGCGGTCGCGCCGCCGCTTAAGCTTCCGGCCCACGAAACCTCCCAGCACAATCGAAGCACGCCCCCATGTTCTACCGCCCCCAGGACGGCCACGGACTGCCGCACAATCCGTTCAACGCGATCGTGGCGCCGCGGCCGATCGGCTGGATCTCTTCGCTGGCGGCCGACGGCACCGTGAACCTCGCGCCCTATTCCTTTTTCAATGCGGTCTCCTATTCGCCGCCGCAGGTGATCTTCTCCGGCGGGCCCGGTGCGGGCAAAAAAAAGGACGCCGCGCCGCGCAAGGACAGCGTCGCCAATGTCGAGGCGACCGGCGAGTTCGTCGCCAACATCGCCACCTGGGAGCTGCGCGAGGCGATGAACAGGAGCTCGATCGAGAGCCCGCCCGACCATGACGAGTTCGAATACGCCGGGCTCACCAAAGCGCCCTCCGAGCTCGTCAAGCCGCCGCGCGTCAAGGAAAGCCCGATCCACCTCGAATGCAAATACCTGCAGAGCGTGCGCCTGAAAGAACTGCCCGACTACCATCCCAACATCATGGTGGTCGCCGAGGTGATCGGCATCCATATCGACGAGGCGGTGCTGACCGACGGCCTGATCGATCCGCGCAAGCTGAAGGCGATCGCCCGGCTCGGCTATATGGATTACGCGTTGGTCGACGACTTCTTCACGATGCGCCGCCCACGCTGGCCCGAAGACGCCTGAGCGCCCGGCCCGCTTCCTGCAGACAGACGTGCATTTGCATCAGGTGGCGGGTTATACCAAATCTCAGTGATATTAGTCCTTCAGCTCCGCCAGCTGGGGTCCTTGCGGTCGAGCATGCGCAGCAGCGCGGGCCATTCGCGGGTGTTGCCCTTGCCGTCGCCGATCCCGGCCTGCCCACCGTTGAACTGCTCGGCCGTATGATCGCGCACCGCCTTTGACGGCATGTTGATTTCGCGCCCGGTCGCCATCACGTCGATCTGGTTGCGGCAGGCAAATTCCAGGTAATAGATCGCCCGGAACGTCTCGGAGACCGTACGTCCGCAGGCCAGCAGCCCGTGATTTCGCAGGATCATGATGTTGTGCGCGCCCATATCGGCAAGAAGACGCGCCTGCTCGTCCTCGTCGACCGCGATCCCCTCATAGTCGTGATAGGCGACGCGGCCCTCAAACAGCATCCCGGTCTGCTCCATCGGCAGCAGCCCCTCCTTGAGGCACGACACCGCCACGCCGGCGCGGCTATGGGTGTGCAGCACGCAATGCACGTCGTCGCGCGCGCTGTGGATGCAGGAATGGATGACGTAGCCGGCCGGATTGATCTCGCGCGTGCCCGCCGTGCCGTCGACGATATTCCCCGCCAGATCCACCTTCACCAGGTTGGACGCAGTGATCTCGTCATACATCAGGCCGTATTCGTTGATCAGGAAATGCTTGTCCGGCCCCGGCACCTTGGCGGTGATGTGATTGTAGACGAGCTGGGTCATGCCGTAGTGCTCGACCAGCCGGTAGCACGCCGCCAGGTCGAGGCGCAGCGCCCATTCGGTGTCGCTGATGTGATCGGGCTTGCGGCTGGTTTCTTTGACGACGATGTTCATGGCCGGCCTCCCTTGGCTTTCTGGACCAAAGTCTACCAGACAACATGCTGTCCCGTCATGCCGCCAGGTAATCGGCGCTCTGCATCTCAAAGAGCCGCGAGGCGGTGCGCTCGAATTCCTTTGCGTGGCTGCCTTTGATGTAAAGCTCGTCCGGCGCCGCGGCGGCCGAGCAGATGAGCCGCACCTTGGCCTCGTAGAGCGCGTCGATCAGCGTGGCAAAGCGCCGCGCCTCGTTGCGCTGCTCGGGGGTGAGCTTGGGAATACCGTCGAGCAGCACGGTGTGAAAATGCTTGGCGATGGCGATGTAGTCGGCCGCGCCCAGGGGCTTCTCGCAAAGATCGGCGAAGGCGAAGCGGGCAACACCGCGCGCGGCCTGGGGCACGGGCACCCTGCGGCCCTGCACGTCCAGTTCTGCCTGCGGGCCCGCCTCCAGATCGGTCAGATCGCGAAAGGCCCGGTCGAGCGCCGCCGTCGCCTGGGCACCCAGCGGGGCATGATAGACCGGCCGGCCGGCGATCCGTTCCAGGCGGTAGTCGGTGCCGCCGTCGAGCACCAGCAGATCGAGCTTTTCCTTGATCAGCGCAATGAAAGGCTCAAAACGGTCGCGCTGGAGGCCGCCGGCATAGAGCGCGTCGGGCGCATCGTTCGAGGTCGCGACGACCACCAGCCCCGCCGCAAACAACGCTTCGAAGAGCCGCCCCAGGATCATCGCATCGGCGATGTTGGTGACCTGGAACTCATCGAAACAGAGCAGCCAGGTCTCCTCCGCGATCCCTCGGGCAAGCGGCGCAATGAGATCGGCCTCGCGCGGCTTGCCCTTGGCGTCTTCACGGATTTTGTGCAGCCGCGCATGGACGTCGAGCATGAACTCGTGGAAATGCGCCCGGCGTTTCTTTTCCAGCGGCGCCGTCTGGAAAAAGAGATCCATCAGCATCGACTTGCCGCGACCGACCGGCCCGCAGATGTACAGCCCCAGCGGCGGCTCGGCGCGCCTGGCCAGGCCGAAACGCTCGGCCCAGCCGCCGGCCGAGGGCTCGTAGTCCCTAAGCGCGTTGTGCAGGCTTTGCAGTTTCTCCGCCGCCAGTTCCTGGGCGGGATCGCCCATGATGGTCTGCGCGCGGCAAAGAGCGCGATAGGCGGCAAGGGGTCCGTCGGTCATGCGAGAGAGAGTGGCGCGCTCGTCCTTAAAGAAGCGCCAAGAGATACCCGGTTCCGGCCCTGCGTCAACGACCGGCGGTGTCTTTCTTCGCACCCACGAGGCGATGGTTGCGCTGGACAACACGCCGCAGCTGACAGCGCCGCCGCCGAACGCCATCTGATAGACACCCTCATCGGCCCTCTTGAATGCGCGACATATGGGAAGGCCGAACGCATGACCGAGACTAAGACCCAAGACGTCATACCCGCGGCACCGACCTGGATCCGCGTGTGGGATCCGTTCGTGCGCCTGTTCCACTGGAGCCTGGTGGTCGCTTACTTCGTCGCCTACTTCACCGAGGACGACGCCATGACCGTCCATGTCTGGGCGGGCTACGTGGTCGGGGCGCTGGTCCTGCTGCGCGTTGGCTGGGGCTTCATTGGCACCCGGCATGCCCGCTTCAGCGACTTCGCCTACGGGCCCCGCGCGGCGCTGCGCTACCTCGTCGCGCTTCTCACCTTCCGCGCCGAACGCCATCTCGGCCACAGCCCGGCCGGCGCGTTCATGGTCTATGCCCTGCTCGTGAGCCTGTTATTGGCGGTCGCAACCGGCCTGCTGGCTTACGGCGCGGAGCGCAAAGGGCCGCTCGCGCCGCTCTTCGCGGGAAATGCCGCGCCTATCGTGCTGGCGATCCCCTCCGCCCGCGCCGACGAGAATGACGACGACAACAAACGATCCGGCCAGCGCAGGCGCAAGGATGAGTTCTGGGAGGAAGTCCACGAGGTCTTCGCCAACTTCACCCTGTTCTTGATCTTCCTGCATATCGGCGGCGTCGTGTTGGCGAGCCTGATCCACCGCGAGAACCTGCCGCGCGCCATGATCACCGGTCGCAAACGGCCCTGATGTCGATGCGGGCGAAGCCTCGTCAACCGGCCCGGATGTCGGCGATCTCCAGCTCTTCCTCGACGCTAGGGTCGAGGACCGGCGCCACTGGCGAGGTTCGCGGCATGTATTGCGCGGCGCCTTGCTCGTCGGCCGGCACCGCCGATTTGGCGCGCATGCGATGGAGGGCAAAGCCCCCGGTCAACGCCGCCACCGCGGCCAAATAGATGAACAGGCCGTAGGGACCGGCAAGGTTCATCGCACCCGCCGCCAGTAATGGTCCCAGCGCTGCCGCAGAGCTGTAGGTCAAGAGCAGCCCCCCGGCAATGGCTATACGGCTGCCGCCATGCACCCGGTCATTGGCGTGGCCGACGGCCAACGGATAGATCACGAAGGCGCAGCAAAGCCCGGCCGCACTAACCCCGATCAACCACAAGCTGCCCGACAGGGAGGCAAAAGAAACGGCGACGGCCGAGGCGCAGACAACCCACAAGGCGGCCGTCAGGACCTTGCGTCGGTCGAAGCGGTCGCCAAGTGCGCCGACCGGAAACTGCACCACCAGGCCGCCGACGATCGCGGCCGCCATCAGAAGGGAGACACCGCCAACATCGAGGCCGACCCGCTGGGCAAAAATGGGCGCCAGCCCGTAGAAGGCGCCGAGCAGAAGCCCCGCCGCGGCGCTGCCAACCGCGCCCAGTGGCGAAATGGCGAACAGCGCGCGCAAGCCCATGATCTCGGTTTCCGGGATCACCGGTGCGACCTGGCGTGTCATCGACACGGGAATGAGCGACAACGCGAACAGCATCGAGACCAAGGTGAAGAGCTTGGGGCCGTCCACCGGGTAGAGCCCGAGCAGGAGCTGGCCGACGCCGAGCGAGAGATAGACGACAACCATGTAGGTCGAGAGGATGCGGCCGCGCCACTCATTCTCGGTGGCGTCGTTCAGCCAGCTCTCGATGACCATGAAGAGCCCGGCGATGGCAAAGCCGCCAAGAAATCGCAAAAGCGCCCAAGCTATGGGATCGGAGACCAGCGTGAAGGTCGCCGCCAGCGCCGCCGACGATCCCGCGAAGACCGCAAAGGCCCTGATATGGCCAACCGCCGAGACGACCGTCCCGGCACGCAGGCAGCCCGCGATGAGGCCGACGAAATACGCCGCCATTACCGCGCCCGCGATCACCGTGTCATGGCCGGCCTTGTCGAGGCGCACAGCCACCAGCGTGCCCAGCAAGCCATTGCCGAGCATGAAGACGAGCGTGCCCGTGAGGAGGGCCGTGATCGATGCCAGTCGCGTCACCATGGTCCGGGACACTTGGCCCCGATTTTCTGTCCCGCAAGAGCCGTTCTGCCGCCGCAATCGAAAAATCCCGTGCGTGACCTGCCGCCCACTGCGCGGATTTGCCTAGGCCTGACGATCCGCTAGAACGGGGCTCGGTCTCACGCACGCGAAAGGACGGATCATGGCCAGGCTCGACGGCAAGGTCGCCATCGTCACCGGCGGCACCAGCGGCATCGGCAAACGCACCGCAGAGCGTTTTGCCGAAGAAGGCGCCAAAGTCATCATCGCCGCGCGGCGCGAAGCGGAAGGCCAGGCAATCGCCGAAGCGATTGGAGGCGATGCGCGGTTTATCCGTACCGACGTATCGCGCGAGGATGATGTCGAGGCCTTGATCGCCAAGACCATCGCCGCCTATGGCCGGCTCGACGTGCTCTTCAACAATGCCGGCTGTCCGGCGCCGACGGGCGGCATCGAAGGCATTTCCCTTGAGGCGAGCGAACAAGCAATGTCGGTGCTGTTCGGCGGCGTCCTGCTCGGCATGAAGCACGCCGCACCGGTGATGAAAAAGCATGGCGCCGGCTCGATCATCAACAATGGCAGCATCGCCGGGCACCAGGCCGGCTGGTCGTCGTCAGTGATCTACGCGGCCGCCAAGTCCGCCGTGATCCATCTTTCGCGCTGTGTCGCCATGGAGCTCGGCGAGGTCGGCGTGCGCGTCAACTCGATCTCCCCCGGCGCAATCGCCACCGGCATCTTCGGCAAGGCGATGGGGCTGGAAACCGAAGCGGCCGAGCAAACCGCCAAACTGATGGAGGGCGCCTTCGCCCAAGCGCAGCCGATCCAACGCGCCGGCCTGCCCGACGACATCGCCAATGCGGCAGTGTTCCTGGCGAGCGACGAATCCTCGTTCATCAACGGCGCCGACATCCTCGTCGATGGCGGCATGATCGGTGGCCGTCACTGGTCGGCGGCGCAGGAGGGCTACAAGGCGATGCGCCAGGTGTTTGGGATCGCGGTGGAGGGTTAGCGGCGAAGCCGGATCGCGAGACCGTCATGCTTCGACAAGCTCAGCGTGAGGAGCGGGGTTGACTGCCCAAGTAAGTGTTGCCGGCGGAGGAAATCCGACCTCATCCTGAGCCTGTCGAAGGATGAGCTTCCCGCTGACTCTTTACCGCCCGCCGGCGACCCGCAGCACCTCGCCGGTCACGTAGGACGCCGCGTCCGACAGCAGGAACAGCACCGTCTCGGCGATTTCCTCTGGCGTCCCGGCGCGGCCGAGCGGGATCAGCGGCCCCATCCGCTCGACCCGGTCGGGCGCGCCGCCCGCCGCATGGATGCCGGTATCGACCAGACCCGGCGCCACCGAGTTGACGCGCACGCCTTCGCCGGCCAGCTCGCGGGCGAGGCCGAGCGTGGCGGTATCAACCGCCGCCTTGGAGGCCGCGTACCAAACCCATTCGCCCGGGCTGCCGATATTGGCGGCCGAAGACGAGATATTGACGATCGCACCGCCCGCCCCGCCGCGCGCGGTCGACATGCGCCGCGCCGCCTCGCGCAGGCAATAGAGCACGCCGTTTACGTTGACATCGACGACCTTGGCCATCGCCGCCGGATCGACATCGGCGATCCTTGATATCTGCCCGGTGATGCCGGCACTGTTGACCAGCGCGGTGACCGGCCCGAGCCCGGCCTCGACGCTATCGAAGAGCTTGGCGACCGCCTCGGCGTCGCTTACATCGGCCTGCACCCGCACCGCGCGGCCGCCGGCCGCCTCGATTTCCTTCACCACAGCCTCGGCGCTCGCCGTATCGCGCGCATAATTGACCGCGACGGCGTAGCCGCGCGCGGCGCCCAGCCGCGCCACCGCCGCGCCGATGCCCCGGCCGGCGCCGGTGACCAACAGGACCCCGCTCATTCGGCCGCCGCCTTTCCTTCAGATGCTTGCCCGGTCTTGTCCGGGGGCGCGAAGGCACGCTCCATTTCCTCGCGCGCGATGACGGCAAGGCTGTTCGCGTTGAGCGCCACGTCGGATTTGCGCAGAACCGCGCCCGCCGGCACATCGGCATTCAGCACAATATTGTGCGCGAGGCCGATCGGCAACGCCCCGTCAGCGAGCGAGTGCTCGGCTGTCATGAGCGTGCCCGAGACCGTGTAGCCGCCTTCGCCGTCAAGCGTCTCACCGGCCTTCAAGTCGCGCTTGGCCATCGCGACCGCGTCCGCCCGGAAGCCGGTCGCCACCCCCGTCGGCTCGCCGCGCAGCGCAACCGAGGCGACCGAGATGCCGAGCTCGAGCCCGATCAGGTGCCAGCGCTTATAGCTCACCGCATAGCGCCCGCTCGCATCGGTCTTGAGGCCGTATTCGGAAAAGCACCGGCGCACATACTCATCGCCCGCCTCGAAAACCGCGAAGACGCCCCAGCGAATGTCATGGTCGATCGGCGTCCCATCGGGCTTGAGCGAGGAGACGACCTCGATCTGGCCCTTGTGGTGCAGCACGCCGCCTTCATCCGCCGGCCGCAAGACCTCCGGCAGATCGTCGATCGCGCAGGGCGGATAAGACAGGCCCCCCGGTGCCGGTGTCAGCCCGGTCGCGTTGGCCACGGCGGTGCTCTCGATCGCGGGCTTGGTGCCGTCGAGGAAGGAGGTGAACATGCGCGGGTTCATGCCGCCTTCTGCGGCCTGCGCGGCGCTGAGCCCGTAGCCGTCCCAGACATTGTCCGGCGTGTAAGTCCGGTATTCGGGTAGCCATTTGTGGCCGCGCCCGGCGGCCGTCACCGCAAAGCCGCTCGCCCGCGCCCAGTCGACAAGCTCGCAGATCAGCGCTGGCTGGTCGCCGTAAGCCAGCGAGTAGACGCCGCCGGCCGCCTGCACTTTGGCTGCGAGATAAGGCCCCGCCACCGCGTCGGCCTCGACATTGACCATGATGATGTGCTTGCCGGCGTCGGCGGCATTGAGCGCATGGGCAATGCCGGCGGCCGGATCGCCGGTCGCCTCGACGATGACGTCGATCTCATCGGCTTCGAAGAGCTTGCCCGCATCGGCGGTAAGCCAGGTGCCGCCCGACTTCAGCGCCTTTGAAAGATTGCGCATGCCGACGCGCTCGGTCGGCCAGCCGATGCGATCCAGATTGTCGCGGGCGCGGCCCGGATCGATATCGGCAATCGCGGCGACATGCATGCCCGGGATGCGCGGCACTTGCGCCAGATACATCGAAGCGAACTTGCCGCAACCGATCACGCCCACCCGGACGGGCTTGTCGGCTGCGCCGCGCGCCTGCAGGAGCCTGTGGAGGTTCATGGGTGACCCGCCCTTACTCCGCCGCCTGCGCCGCCAGCTCCAGCAAACAATCATCGCCGATGCATTCGATCGGCGCGAAATCGCGGTGGGCGATCCATTCCGGGCGATTGAACTGCCGAATGTGATTGTCGACATGGCAAAGCGAGAGATAGACGATGGTGCGCGGGAAGGGCAACATGTTGGGCGGGCTGCCATGCACCAGAGTGCCGTGGAACATCAGCATCGAGCCGGCCGATCCCTTGGCCGAATAGATCCCGCCACGTTCGACCAGCCGCGCCACCGTCTCCTTGTCGAGCGTCCAAAGGGGATAGCTCGTCGTCTCCAGGTCGTGGCCGGCTTCGTAGACGCCCTCCGCGTGCGATCCGGGAATGAGCCAGAGCGGGCCGTTGAACTCGGTTACCTCGTCGACGAAGACGGCGATGTTCATCGCCCGCGGCTCGGGCATCGCATCGTCGCGCGCCCAGGTGCCGTAGTCCTGATGCCACTGCCAGACATCGCCGTCGAAGGCGGCCTTGGCGTTGACTTTGTACTGATGCATGTAGACCGGCCCGTCGAGCAGCTGGCGCACCGGCTCGACCAGGCGCGGATGGCGGCCCAAACGACGAAACGTCTCGTGATAGGTATGCGCGGCGAAGGCGGTGCGCGCGGTGGCGCCGTCCTTCTCGCGAACCACCTCCTGGCGGTTCATTGCGTAGACCTCCGTCGCCGCGCGCCGCAACACATCGATCTCCGATGCGGCGAAGAGATCGGGCAGCATCAGGTATCCGCGTTCTTCAAACGCCGCCTTCTGGTCTTTGCTGAGCTTCATGGCCGGATCACCTCCCCGTCACGCCCGCCGGCCCCGCGAAGCCCTTGCCCGCATTCGCGCACAGGCAGATCAGCTTTCCTCGGGCCCCGGATAGTCCTGCTGTCCGGCAGTCAGCGCGTAGCAAGCCAGCCGGACTGTTTTCGGGACCACCACCGGCATGCCGCCGCGCTCACCTTTCTCGTAGTATTGCACCACACGGCGCTTCAAGCCCAGCGCTTCGGCGGCGGCCTTCTGGGACATCTTCAGCGATTTGCGCCAGTGCCTGAAGGCGGCGGGGCTCATCACCCCGTTTCCCAGCGCGCCGCTTTCGAGTGCGTACTTGTCTTTCGATCTGATCTTTTTCGCCATCGGCTTGTCCGGGCCCCCTCAACCCATTCAACTACGCTCTGTCGGCAGCGCTTTGCCAGCGGCGCTCGGCGCCGCGCCGATTTTATGATCGCAGTCCGCTGGACACAAACCAAAAAAGCGCACGTGGTGCGCGTTTTGCCTGACCCAGCTGCCAATCACCCCGGTTCCGGCAGCCTGCGTGCGTGCTACCGCGCGGCGCTATGCGGCAGCGGGCGGCGAATACGCCGAGCTGCCGGAGAACGCCCATTGGATCCAGGGCGAATCCAAGTGGCGCGAGACCGTCCGGCGCTGCCTCGACTGGATCGAGGCGCGGGCCGGTCAGAACAGATTCGATGTTTTTCGGGACCGACCCGCTTCGACGAAAGTCGAAAAAACGGCTATTCGGCAGCGGCGCTGACCTGATCGGCCGCATTGTCGACGATCACGGGCGATTCGAAATACTCCACCGTCGGCACCATGCCGTAGCGCTCCTTCATCATCGCCTTCCAGTCGTCGGTATAGACCTTATCGGCAGCCGCGCGCGTTTCCCAAAGATACGCGCCGCCGGCGCTCGCACCCTCGCCGAAGAGGTAGTACTTGCGGACCAGCCCATCGAGCCCGCGATAGTTGGGCGCCGAGCTTTCAAACAGCTTGGTCGCTTCTTCCAGCGTGGTCCCCTCGGGCATTTTGAAGCGGACGATTGCGGTGATCATAGTTTCGTCTCCCTCTTTCGCGTCCACACACAGCGTGGGGCCACAGTAGCGACATAAATGACATTCGAAAAATTGATTGAACTTCATAATACATTGTAAGAATCAATGAATGATTCCTGATTTTGACATCGACCTGCTGCGGCACATTGCCACGCTCCTGATGATCCACGGCATGTGGGGCCCGGCCCCGACTAGGCCGCCTTCACGAAAGCCTTCGAAACGGCCAGCCATCGGGTGCTCGCCCCGGTGCTGCGCCATCACGCCGTCGACCCGGCGACGCCGACCGACCTGGCGCTCGAGAGCGGCCGCCTCAGCGGCAAGGAGACGCTCGAGGCGACGGCGACGATCCGGATCGGCGGCGGCCTCGATCACGTCATCGACGGCAAGATCGCGCTCGAATAGGCCCCCGCGCCCCGTCCCGCCGCCTGAGGCCCCGCCTCACGCGCGGCTGCCGTTAACAAAGAATTTGAAGGTCGATCGACCATAATCGCGATCGGTGGACGCATCGGCCGTGGCCTCGGTCAGCTCGACCGCCTGGGGGTCCGCGCCCCCTGCCGTGCAACGACGAGATCGGCACCATGCGATGACGGACCAAGCCACCCTAATCTATGATGGCGACTGCCCGTTCTGCAGCCGCTATGCGCGCTACGTACGCCTCAGACAGGCGGTCGGCACGCTCCGGCTGGTCGACGCCCGTGACGGCGGCGCGGAAGTCGACCGCGCACGCCGGCAGGGGCTCCGCCTCGACGATCGCATGGTCCTCGAGATCGGAGGCGTGCTCTATCACGGCGACGCCTGCCTCAACCGCCTAGCATTGATGAGCTCGCGCTCGGGTGTCTTCAACCGGGTGAATTATCTGCTCTTCAAGTCGCCGCGGCTGGCACGGGTCGCTTATCCCGCGCTTCGCTCCGGGCGCAACCTTGCCCTCCGGCTGCTCGGCCGAAAGCCGCTGGGATACTGAAACGGCGGGATTCCGAAGCTAGATGTTCGGTATGGGCAAGTCGTGTCCTCGGCCACGCGGCGTCGGAGTGCGAACCGGCAGCAGCCGAGCGAACAGCATGCCGCAGATCGGTATCTGGCGAAGCATGAGTCGCAAGTCGAGCTTAGCCGGGGCGAAGGGCGAGAAGACGAACAGCATCGTGTTGATCAGGACATGGGTTGAGAACTGGATGTCCATGAACAGAAAGGTGCCGAAATGGAAGGCGATCAGCATCAGGCCCCAGAGGCGGTGCAGTGCCGGTCGGAGAAACACGAAGAGAGCGACGAACTCGATGAAATAGACGCCGAGATAGAGCGGCCAGCCGAGCCAGTAGTTCTCGATGATGAACGGCGCCCAGATCGCCGTGCTGTCTGCCTGGGTCATGCGATTGGCCAGCGTTAGCGCCATGGCCTGCGGCGAGAATCCGCCGACCTCCCCCGCTCCGAGCGCAGCCAGCGCGGCGGCGACCTTGTAGGCGCCGGACAGGCTGTAGAACAGCAGGATCAACCCCTGAGCCATGGAAAAGACCATCAGGAACGACATTCGGCCGGCCCGGCTCGACCCGATCTCGTGCATGCGCCCGCTCGGCAGAAAGACCAAGCAGGCGCCAACCCACAGCCACTCGTGATAGCCGTGGTTCATCGCGCCGAACGAGTTGGCGAACGCGCCGACGAAAAGCTGGGCCACGACCGCCAGGATGCGTACCCAACGGTGGTGCCAAAACAAGACCCCGAGAAGCCCTGCCATCATCGACAAATGCAGGATAAGGAGCGAGCTCCTTTCCAAACCCACCGATTCGATCCAGAACACGGGCCACAGGGCGTCGAGTGAGCTGCTCGAGAGCCCGAGGCCGCGCAGCGTGCTCAATTGGCGGTAAACCAGGAACAGATTGATGATGTAGTAAAACCGCACGATCCAGAACGCGGCCGTATATATCGTTTCGTGCGCAGCGTAGCGGGGGAAGGCGCCGCTCGTGCTGCGTGCCTTGGAGCACCCTGCGCCAGGCCCTAAGCGAACGAGCGCCGATCACGACGACCGATCCACGGTGTATTCGCCGATCACAATGGTTGACCTGATGGAGCCGTCCCGCCACCGCTCGATCGGATGGTAGCGATTGGCAACGAGGCGGTATTTGAGGCGCTCCGCCTCAGCGAGATAGGTCGCCTCCAGAACCTTGCGGAGCGACCGGAACCGCGCCTGGTCACCATCAATGTGAGCGGCCGCCATTCGCGAGGCGAGTTTCAGGATGCTTACCGACTTGTTCCGCGCGCCCGCGAATTGCTTCGGCAGATCGTGGAAGCGGGTGGGTGCATCCAGGCGAACGCCGTTGATCGCCAGAATCTCGATTTCGATCAACTGACGATGGTCGCTCACATAGGTGAATAGCGACCAGTTGAAGAACGGAAAGATCTCGCCCTTCGGTGACTGCACGCCGCCCGCGACTGCAATGCAAAGGTAGGCAACCAACAGGCCGAGAACCAATTGTTGCATTTTCCTGTAACGAGCAAGCGTCAATCGGGGTGCCAATCTGGACATTTTCGCATAGGCAGCAAGACGGTGCGGAATCTATCGGTTGGATGGTCAAGATACCGTTAAGCCGCGCGCCTGCCCTATCGCATCGTCCCAACGAGCCCCAGCCTCGCCGGCCTGCGCGCCGCCGTGCGCGCCGGGCTCGGCGTCACTGCTCGCGGCGAACGCGCGCTCGAACCGGGCCTGGCACAGGTCGCGGCAAATCATGCGCTCCCGCCGCTTCCAGAACTGGTCATCACCCTCGCACGAGCGCCGGGCGCGCCGCCGGCCCCCGCGATCGACCGGCTCGCCGCAATCCTGGAAGAGATGTTCGTCGCGGGAGGCAAATCGATGGCAAACCGGCACGCAGTTGCGGTCGCGGCGGACATCTGATCAGCCGCTCCCCGGCAATGCCATGCGAGCCGTCCGAACTTAGTAAATTTTCCACTAATTGCGGGTATCCCAGAGCGTGCGCGTCCGCCGCGCGCCGGGCCGGATGGGCCATCTGGCCTTCCTGGCAAATCCGCAAAGTCGAGCGCCACCGATGAACCGAGCCGCTAAACGCCAGCAAAAGAAACTGTCGAGGAAGGCGGCGCTGAAGACACGCGGCCAGCCGCCCAGACCTGCTGGAGCCACCGCCCGCGGCGCCCCGGCGGACTACAACACCCAGCTCATTCAAAAGGGTCTCCAGCTGCAGATGGCCGGGCGGGCGCCCGAGGCCGAAGCAATCTATCGCCAGATTCTCCACTCCAAGCCCAGCCACGCCGACGCCAATCATTTGTTGGGGGTGCTGGCAAAACAGTCGGGCGACCAGGCCGCAGCCATGGAGCTGATATCGAAAGCCATCGACAGCGACCGCAATCAGCCGATGTATCACAACAACCTCGGCAGTGTGTTCGGCGAAATGGGCCGGCTGGAAGCAGCCGCCGCAAGCTATAGAAAAGCCATCGCCCTCAAGCCTGACTTCCCGGACGCTCACTACAACCTGGCGGGCGTATCGGCCCATTTCGGGCGGCTCGACGAGGCAATCGCCGGCTATCGCAAGGCCATTTCCGCACGACCCGACTACGTCGACGCGCATTTCAAGCTGGCGTTCGTTCTGCATCAGGCGGGGCGTTTGGACGAGGCGGCCGCCAGCTACCAGAAGACGCTCGCCCTTGCCCCCGATTACGCCGATGCCCACGCCAATCTCGGCGCCATATTTCGCAGCATCGGGCGGCCGAACGACGCTTTTGCCCACTGCGGGACTGCGGTCGTCCTCAAACCCGATTTCGATCCGTTCTGGAACGGCCTGGCGATCAGTTTGGAGGCGATCCGTTTCACGAGCGCCGACGACGACGCATTCCAGATTCTTCTGCAGCTCCTCGAGCGCCCCATGGTCAGCCCGAACCTGATCGCCCGGCCAATCCTGAGCGCGCTTCAAAGTCATCCGGAAACTGCCCGGATTCTCGCGCTGACGGGCCACACGAATGGCGATGCAGCGAACACGGCTATCGAACTAGCCGCGCGGTTATCGGGCATTCCCCTTCTGCTTCGCTTGCTGGCGCTCAGTGTCATCAACGATCAGGAGCTGGAGGCGTGGCTCACGCAAATCCGCCACGATCTCATCCTGACACTTGCCGGTGAGGACAGGGACGCCGCCCCAGAGACCGATGCAAACACCGACGCGGGCATCGATAGAGCCCTGCCTTTTCTGGCGGCTTTGGCGCTTCACTGTTTCACCAATGAATACGTCTTCAGCGAAACCGCTGAGGAAACGGCGGCCGTCGAAGATATTCAAAATCGGATCGGAACGCTGCTGACGGACGGACACGCCGTGCCGCCAGCCCTGGTCGCCGCGCTCGGCGCATACCGGCCGCTTTACCAACAGTCTTGGGCGGACGACCTGCTCCACCAGGACTGGCCCGGCGATATGCTGGAGGTCATTCGTCGGCAGATCGCCGAGCCCCGCGAAGAAAAAGCACTCGCCGGCCAGCTGCCGTGCCTGACGCCGATCGAAAATGCGGTCTCCATATCGGTTCGCGCGCAATACGAGGAAAACCCTTATCCGCGCTGGACCAAAACCACGCTTGAAAGCACCCCCCGAAGCATCCAGGACGTCCTGCAAGGCCCGCCGCTTCACTTCGACATGGGCGCGTTCGATCCCATCGATGCGCCGGAGATTCTGGTCGCCGGCTGCGGCACCGGCCGGCACGCGCTCACCGCCGCCGCGATCTTTGCGGGTGCACGGGTCCTTGCTGTCGATCTCAGCCTCGCCAGCCTCGGCTATGCGGCGCGGCAAACCCGCGCGCTTGGCTTCACAAACATCGAATTCGCGCAAGCCGACATCATGGAGCTTGGCCGCCTGGACCGCCGCTTCGATCTGGTGGAGAGCTCGGGCGTCCTCCATCATTTGGGAGATCCCTTGGCCGGCTGGAAGGTGCTTGTCGACCGCCTGCGTCCCGGCGGCTTCATGAAGATCGCGCTCTATAGCGAGTTGGCGCGAGAGCCGGTGGTCGCCGCCCGCGCGCTGATCGCCAAAAAGGGCTACGCCGGCACGCCCGAGGACATACGCCGCTGCCGCGAGGACATCCGGCAGATGGCCGGGGATGGCAATGCGGTGATGGCCGAACTCGCCGGACTAATCGATTTCTACGGGCTCAGCATGTGCCGCGATCTGATATTCCACGTCCAGGAACATCGCTTCACGCTGCCGCAGATCGAAGCGGCTCTGGCAACGCTCGGGTTGGAGTTCCTGGGCTTCGAGCTTGGCGATCTCGACGCCTTTCGAAGGTTCAAGACAGCGAACCCGGAGCCCGGCGCGACGGCATCGCTCACCAAATGGCACGCCTTCGAGCTGGAGAACCCGCGCACCTTCGCGCGCATGTATCAGTTCTGGTGCCGCAAGCCCTGACCCGCGCCTGCCGAGCCGTCGCGACACTCAGTCGATGCCCTCCCGCGTCGCCATCAACGCAGCAACCGCGCGGCTGTCCGGATCGCCCGCCTCCTTGCGCAGTCCCCGGATGGCGCCGCGGCGGTTGGCTTCGGGTTGGTTCTGGCTGAGCTTGAACTTGCCCTCAAGCCGCGCCAGCGGGATCTCGAAGGCGACGATGCCCTTCAGCATCCCCTCGATGTAATCCTCGCGCTGGCTCGCCAACGACCATGGATCGGCCCGCCCCGCCTCGAAGCGTGCGACCAACGCCTCCTGCTGGGCGCGCAGATGCGCCGGATCGTCGATGATACGCGGCACGCCATAGGCATGGATCGCAGCATAATTCCAGGTCGGCACAGCCGGGTTGGCGGGATCGTACCAGCCGGGCGAAACATAAGCGTGCGGACCCTGGAAGACGCACAGCACCTCGGTCCTACCGTCAAAGCCGTGCCATTGCGGGTTGGCGCGGGCGAGATGGCCCTGCAGCGTCCCGTTCTCGCCGCTCGCCCGGTCGAGCACGAAGGGGATGTGCGAGCCGACCGGCAGCCCGTCCTCGACGCTCATCAGCAGGCCGAAGGCATGCGCCTCGATCAGTTCGAAGAGCCTAGCGCGGTCGGTCTCGGCGAAGGGTTTGGGAATGTACATGGGCTCATGCCTTTCCGGTCCAACGCCCAAGCGGGTCGCAAGCGCCGTTGGCCTTCGGGGTACCGTTTCACAAATCACATGATACGGTATATGGCGCCTGTTGGCTCAATGGGCGCGCGCAGCGGCGGACGAGCGGACAATGGAACTGGCAATCAACGATCTGAATGCAGACACGCGCGACGGGGCGTTTACGGAAATTCCCGTGGTCGATCTTTCGCACTGGCGCGGATCGGCTGAAGACCGTGCCGGGCTGGCCGAAACGCTGCGCGAGATCTGTCACAATGTCGGCTTTTTCATCGTCACCAATCACGGCGTCGACCGCGCGGTCGTCGACGACACGTTTGCGATTTCCAGACGCTTCTTCGATCTGCCGCTGGAGCAAAAACTGCTCATTGACAAACGAAAGTCCCGGCACTTTCGCGGCTGGGAGCCCGAAGGCGCGGAGTACACCAACAACCAACCCGACATCCGCGAGCAGATCGATCTGTGGACCGAGCACCCGGCGCGCGCGCCCGACGTCACGCCGCTCTACAATCGCCTGCTCGGCCCCAACCAATGGCCGCCCGGCGACGTCCTTCCCGGCTTCCGCCCCACGCTGGAGCGCTGGTTCACCGATCTCGGCGGGCTGGCCGGCGAGTTGATGCAGATCCTCGCCATGGGGCTCGGCCTCGAACCCGATCATTTCGAACGGATCTTCGGCGAGGAGCGCATGTCGCTCACCAAGTTGATCAATTATCCTGCAACGCCGCCGGGCCAGTTCGGCGTCAACGCGCATCACGACGCGGGTTTTCTGACCGTGCTGGCGCCAGGCGACACGCCGGGCCTGGAAGTCGAGAATGCCCACGGCGACTGGATCCCCGTGCCGATCATCCCGGGCAGCTTCGTCATCAACCTCGGCGAGATCCTGCAGGCGATGACAGGCAACTATTTCATAGCGACCCCGCACCGCGTCCGCACCAACGCGCCGCGCCAATCGGCAGCCTATTTCCACGGACCGGCGCTCGACATGCCGCTCGCGCCGCTCAAGCTTGACCGGCGATTTACGGAGGCCGTGGCTGCGAGCCCGCGCCATGCCAATGCCGGCTTCATGGCGCAGAGCGACGAGACGCAAGCCGGGGTCGCTGCCATGGCAAGCCCGGACCACCCGGACATCTACGGCGATCAGCTTTGGAATTATTTCTCGCGCAGCTATCCCGACAACGTCCGCCGCCATTATCCGGAGGCGGCAGCGGGCTGAGGTGGGCGAGGCATGTTACTGGCCGTCGGGTATTTGTAGGGGCGGGTTTCAAACCCGCCCGCCGGCCGGAAGGAAAACCACAGAGACACAGAGGCGCAGAGCGGGTTCGGCGCGCGTCCTCATCCTCATTCGTCATCCCCGCGAAAGCGGGGATCTATGGCAGCGTTCGAATGGATTCCCGCTTTCGCGGGAATGACGGCGAGAGGTGCGACCACGGCACGGCCGCATTTCTCTGTGCCTCTGTGTCTCTGTGGTGAAAAAACGGGCGGGTTTGAAACCCGCCCCTACAAATATTCCCCAACCTCGCGATCGCTTAGGATCGCCGCGCCACCATCAATTTCTTGATCTCGCCGATCGCCTTGGCGGGATTGAGATGCTTGGGGCAGGTGTTCGAGCAGTTCATGATCGTGTGGCAGCGGTAGAGCTTGAACGGGTCCTCCAGCGCATCGAGGCGCTCGCCCGTATACTCGTCGCGGCTGTCGGCGATCCAGCGATAGGCCTGCAACAGCACCGCCGGCCCCAGATAGCGCTCGCCGTTCCACCAATAGCTGGGGCAGCTCGTGGTGCAGCAAAAACACAGGACGCACTCCCACAAGCCGTCGAGCTTCTCGCGCTCCTCGGGGCTTTGCAGGCGCTCGCGCGTCGGCGGGGCGCTGTCGGTCTTCAGCCACGGCTCGATCGAGGTGAGCTGGGCGTAGGGAATCGAGAGGTCAGGGATCAGGTCCTTCACCACCGGCATGTGCGGCAGCGGGTAGACCTTCACCGCGCGGCTGCCCTCGGGGATGTAGCTCGTGCAGGCGAGCGTGTTGACGCCGTCGATGTTGAAGGAGCACGACCCACACACCCCCTCGCGGCAGGAGCGCCGGAAGGCCAGCGACGCGTCCATCTCGTTCTTGATCTTGATGAGCGCGTCGAGGACCATCGGCCCGCAGGTGTCGAGGTCGACGTCGAAGCTGTCGAGGCGCGGGTTTTCGCCTGAGTCCGGATCGTAGCGGTAGACCAAGAAGGTCCTGGTGTTCGTCGCCCCGTTCGGCGCCGGCCAATGCTTGCCCTTCTTGATCTTCGAGTTCTTCGGCAGCGTGAATTCGACCATGCCTAAACGTCCGCTCCTTATATGTCAGCGACCAAACGTGCGCCCGCCCGGACCTCGTCCTTCGACAGGCTCAGGATGAGGTCCTCCAATTGAGCCTGCACACTACTCAACCATCCAGACACAAGACCCTCATGCTGAGCCTCTCGAAGCACGAGGGCGGCCACTGTCATCAGTAAACCCGCGCCTTGGGCGGGAAGGACTGCACTTCGTTGGTCATCGGCTGCAGCGTCACCGGCCGGTAGTCGATCTTCACCGTGCCCTTGTCGTCGCACCAGGCGAGCGTGTGCTTCATCCAGTTCTCGTCGTCGCGGTCGGGATAGTCCTCGCGCGCCTGGGCGCCCCGGCTTTCGCGGCGGTTGAGCGCGCCGTTGATGGTCACCTGCGACTGGGCCATCAGATTGTCGAGCTCCAGCGTCTCGACAAGATCGGAGTTCCAGATCATCGAGCGGTCGGCGACCTTGAGCTTGTCGCGCTTGGACCAGGCTTGCTTGAGCTTGTCGGCGCCTTCTTTCAGCGAAGCTTCCTCGCGGAAGACGGCGCAATGGTTCTGCATCACCCGCTGCATCTCAAGGCGCAGTGCCGCCGTGGGCACATCGCCATCAGCATGGCGGGCGCGATCGAGCCGCGCGATCCCGGCTTCGGCGTTGCCATTGGCGAGCGGCTTGTGTTTCTCACCGGCGGTCACGATCTCGGCGCAGCGGTCGGCTGCGGCGCGCCCGAACACCACCAGATCGAGCAGCGAGTTCGAGCCCAGCCGGTTGGCCCCGTGCACGGAGACGCAAGCCGCCTCGCCGATCGCCATCAGCCCGGGCACGACGCTTGACGCATCGCCGCCCTTCACCGTCACCGCCTCGCCCGTATAGAGCGCCGGGATGCCGCCCATGTTGTAGTGGCAGGTCGGCAGCACCGGGATCGGCTCCTTGGTCACGTCGACATTGGCGAATATCTTGGCGGTCTCCGAGATGCCCGGCAGACGCTCGTGTAGCAGCGCCGGGTCGAGATGCTCCAGATGCAGATGAATGTGGTCGTTCTCGGCGCCGACGCCGCGGCCCTCGCGGATCTCGACGGTCATCGAGCGGCTGACCACATCGCGGCTCGCCAAATCCTTGGCCGAGGGCGCGTAGCGCTCCATGAACTTCTCGCCCTCGGAATTGGTGAGATAGCCGCCCTCGCCGCGCGCGCCTTCGGTGATCAGCATGCCGGCGCCGTAGATCCCGGTCGGGTGGAACTGCACGAATTCCATATCCTGCAGCGGCAGCCCGGCGCGCAGCACCATGGCGTTGCCGTCGCCGGTCTGTGTATGCGCGCCGGTGCACGAGAAATACGCCCGGCCATAGCCGCCGGTGGCGATCAGCGTCTGATGCGCGCGGAAGCGATGGATCGAGCCATCGTCGAGGTTCCACGCGGTGGCGCCCAGACAGGCGCCCTCGTCATCCATGATGAGATCGAGGGCGAAATACTCCACGAAGAACTCGGCCTGGTGCTTGAGGCTCTGCTGGTAGAGCGTGTGCAGGATGGCGTGACCCGTACGGTCGGCCGCGGCCGCCGTACGCTGGGCCGTGCCCTCGCCGTAATTGGTGGTCATACCGCCGAAGGGGCGCTGGTAGATCTTGCCTTCGGCGGTGCGCGAGAACGGCACGCCGAAATGCTCCAGCTCGACGATCGCCGGCACGGCTTCCTTGCACATGTATTCGATCGCGTCCTGGTCGCCCAGCCAGTCCGAGCCCTTGACGGTGTCGTACATGTGCCAGCGCCAATCGTCCGCGCCCATATTGCCGAGCGCCGCGGAAATGCCGCCCTGCGCGGCCACCGTATGACTGCGCGTGGGAAAGACCTTGGTGATGCAGGCCGTGCGCAGGCCGTGCTGGGCGAGCCCGAAGGTCGCGCGCAGCCCCGCCCCGCCGGCGCCGATCACCAACACGTCATACTCATGCTCGGTGATCGGGTAGGCGTCGCCGTTGATCGCGGGCGCCGCCTTGGCCGATCCGTTCGACGATTTCTCAGCCATCGGCCTCAGCCTCCGAAACTTATCGAGAGCACAGCAAAAATGGCCGAGAACCCTAGCAGGATCGCGGCGAATTTGACGATTATGATGCCGGCGATCTTGAGCCCCTCATGGTGCACATAATCCTCGATCACCACCTGCAGCCCGAGCTGGGCATGATGAAAGGCAGCGACGACAAAGAGCACCAGCAAGGCGGCATTCTCCGTCAGGCTGATCCAATCCGCGGCGGCCTCATAGCCCTCGCCGATCACCTCCAAGAGCCCGATGACGAACCAGAGGCAGAGCGGCACCAGCGCCACCGCGGTCAGGCGCTGGGCCCACCAGTGGCCGGCGCCCTCGCGGGCCGAGCCCAAGCCGCGCGCGCGGGCCAGGGGGCTGCGATAGCTCATATCCCGCGCCTCCCTCAAATGATCCCGTAGCCGGCCAGCCAGGCAAGGCCGGTCAGCGCCAGCGAGGCGAGCACCACGACCCAGGCGCTGGCATAGCCGGTCGCCAGCGCATAGCCGCGCCCGGCGTCCCAGAAGAGATGCCGGATGCCGTTCGCCAAATGATAAAAGAGCGCCCAAGTGAACCCGAAGAGGACCAGGCGGCCGAACCAGTGGCTGATGAACCCCTGCACCGCCGCGTATGTCTCCGGCCCGGCGGCCACGGCGACCAACCACCACACCAGCAGCAGCGTGCCGACGGACAGCGCCACACCGGTTAGGCGATGCACAATCGACAGCAGCATGGTCCACTGCCAGCGATAGATCTGAAGATGCGGCGACAGCGGACGGTCGCGTGTCGTCATAGCCCGGTATTCCCCCTTTTTCCGCGCGGCTTCGCCGAAAGCGGCTCGGGGAATCACCTTTAGACCTTGGACGCGGGGCAGTCAACGCCGCCTCCCGTCGCGGCCCGCGCCGACACGCCTGCCTGCCTTGTGTGGATTGCCATGGCACGGGCGAATATCCTCACGCAACCCATTGGACAAAGGGCAGAAAGCGCAGATAGTAGAACTACGTCTTTTCACTTGCATACATCAAGTTGTGAATAAGTCTGTGGATAGATTGTGAAGGAAATGTGGGAGAATTATTGTTTTATTCACAAGAAATTTGATTCTTTCTCTATTTTTTTATTGCAAGGAAGCAAAGACACATCGAATATAGTCCTCGGTACGCAGGGGCGTTCGGGGCGTTCTGATCTGTACCGGAGGGCAGGGTCGCAAGACTTTGCCGGATGGGGGAGAAGGAAGTCTCGGGGGGCAATCTAAGGTTCGTTCGCGGACTAGACGAAGGCCTCGCTGCCTGGGAGCCGGTGGACCGGAGGAAGACCCGCAAGGGTGGACAGCCGAAAAGCAGGCACCGATCAACAGGCGGCACCGTGGGAAACGGTCCTTTCGGGGGCTGGCCGCAGTAACCGCGGCGCGCCGGATCTGCCTGGGACGGGCGCGAAATTGTCGGGGTGAAAAGGCACTACCACGTAGCTTCACGCGAACCGAAGGGTTGATCGGCACGTGCTTCACGGCCGGGTCGAATGAACCCAGAGGCGTCAGGGTGTGTGTCTCCGCCGGACACCGCAGCGCCGACCCCCCGGTCGCGCCCCTGACGCCTCATTCTATTGTACTCCGTGATCTTTCAAGAGATGCCGCGATCCAGGGAATCGTGCGGATTTTCGCAACTGTCTTGCGAACACACGCTGGCGAGCACGCGCTTGCAAATACATGTATGCGCATTGACCCGCCGACGCCGGTCCTGCCATGATCGTGGCAATCGATTGCAATCCTCGATCTCGACACCCGGTCAGGACAGCCACAGGTTCGGGCACCGACCACCGACTAGGAGCAGATCGCCATGGGCAAGCAACGCATCAGCTATGTGGACCCCGCGAACGTCGACGATGAGATGCGCGCCGAGTTCGAACGCTGTCGCACCATGGGCACGCCGCGTCCCGAAAGCCAGGCGATCCGCGCCCATGTGCCGGCCGCCTTCTGGTCCTTTGCCAGAACCTGGCGCGACGTCTTCCACAACGGTGTCATGGACCACACGATCAAGGAGCTGTGCCGGGTCTATGTCTCGCATTCGGTCAAGTGCGAGTTCTGCGGCAACCAGCGCTCGATCCAGTCGCGCGAGAAGGGGTTGGTCGAGGACGATTACTTCGATCTGATCAACTTCGAGAAATCGACCCACTATGACGACCGCCAGAAGGCGGCGCTGCGCTACGCCGAGGCGATCGTTTGGGACCTTGAAGCCGGCGATGCGCTGTGGGCGAAGTTGAATGAGCATTACGCGGAGCCCGAGATCGTCGAGCTCGGCTATTTCATCGCCATCACGATGGGCCAGCAGCGCTGGCTGCGCACGCTCAACATCGATCACCACCAGGTGCTGTCGGGCACCGACGCCTCGATGGCGCCCGGCACCGAGACGCCCGAAAAGCTCGCCGTGATGCGGACCTCGCCCGACTACTGGGCCAACAAGGACGCCCGTCCTGGCGCCAAGCGCACGCCGCAAGCGGCGGAGTAGAGGCGCTAGGCGCGGCTATCGGCGCGGCATCAGGACCGTGTAGTCGAAGTCGAGCACGACCGCCGGATCGTATTTTCCATCGTCCGTCTTGTGTGGGAATTCGGCGCAAGGACTGTCCTTGGTCGCGATCGTGCGCAGGCGCAGCGCACCGGCATCGTTGCGTCCCGGCAGGGCGATCCGCTCCAGCACCTCCGACCAGGCATAGATCGTATCGCCGGCGAAGAGCGGCGCCACATGCCGGCCGCCATTGATCGCCAGTATCTTGCACGCATTCGCAAGGCCATTGAACGACAGCGCCCGCGCATGGCTGATCACGTGTCCGCCATAGACGATGCGCCGGCCGAACCGGGTATCGCCCGCGGCGTGCTGATTGAAATGAACCTTTGCGGTGTTCTGATAGAGCCGCGTCGCCAGCATGTGCTCAGCTTCCTCGACCGTCATCGCGTCGACATGGTCGATACGCTCGCCCGGCGCATAATCATCCCAGCGCGCCGCAGATCCGGCCAACGCGTCGTCATAGTCCGCGAACGATAGCCCGTCGGGTACAGCAAGATCGCCCGCCGCTACGGCCTCCGGCAAATCCGGCTCGACGGGCGCCGGCGCCGGGGCGCCGGCATCGCGCTTGTTGACCATCACCCAGCGTACATAGTCGAGCACCACCGCGCCGTCCTGGTTGTGCCCGACCGAGTTCACGTAAACCACCCCGGTCTTGCCGCTGGAGTTCTCTTTCAGGCCCGTCACCGTGGAGCGCGCGGTGATCGTGTCCCCTGGAAAAACCGGCGCGCCGAACCGGCACGCCGCGTAACCCAGATTTGCGACCGCGTTCAGCGAGATGTCGGGCACCGTCTTGCCGAAGACGATATGGAATGCCAGCAGGTCGTCGACCGGCGCGCGCGCCAGCCCCAGCGTCTGGGCGAAGGTATCGGCGCTCTGCAGCGCGAAGCGCGACCCGTACAGCGCGGTATAGAGCGCGGTATCGCCCGCCGTGACCGTGCGCGGCGTCGCATGCGCCAGCGCCTGCCCCACGGCGAAGTTCTCGAAATAATTGCCAGGCACGGTCTTCGGCGAGGCGTTGCCGGCTGCGTTCGTCGGAATAGTCATGGATGGCCCATTTTCTTCGAGGAATACCGGCGCGGAATAGCAACCGCAACGCCATTACGTCAAATTCGGCGTCAAAATTGGCGTCAAAATTGGCGTCAACTTGGTCGTCAATATAGTGCTTCGCCCGCACGCGCACGTAACACAAGTGTAACTCGCACTGGCACCGCCCGCCCCGGACGGCTATCTTTTGCCGTTTTCAGAAGGGCGCACAAAGTCGCCCCAGCCTAGGGGATAGGGTCCACCGACGTTGAGGAATAGCAATATGCTGCAATTTTTCTATGACAACGGCCGCGCGGCCGCGGCGGCGGCAACGGTCGCGCTGGCACTTCTGGCAATCCCGCACGGCGCGACCGCCCAGCAAGCCGTCAGTCCGGCCTCGCCCCAGCCGAAGGAAGCGGCGCTGAAGCCGGGGCTTGGCGTCAACTACCACTTCTCGCTGGTCCGCAACATGCGTCAGCTTCGTCGCTATGCCGAACCGCGCAAGGGCGATGTCGGCAAGCCGCTACCGCAGCTCAACTACCACACCGGCTACGGCAAGGTACTGACCACCGACCGGAATATCGGCGTCGGCGCCAAGATCTACGGCTTCATCAAATTCGACAAGCCGGGCGTCTACCAACTCAAGGTCCATTCAAACGACGGCGTGCAGCTTTATCTGAGCGGCAAGCTGCTCTTCGAAGATCCCGTGGTCCACTCCGATGAGATGTCCGATCCGATCCCGGTGCGCATCGACCAGCCGGGCTGGTACCCGATGCTGATCTGGTACTTCCAGCGCAAGGGCACCGCGACCCTCGAGCTCTACTGGCAGCCGCCGGGCGCGAGCGCCAGCGTGCTGGTGCCGCCAAGCGCCTTCGCGCATACCGCGGAGTAAGAACCGAAAAAGTGTATCACTTCACCGTGAGGGCGGTTGACCCGGTGAACGGCGGCGGCTAGCGTTTCGGGGCTAGCATCTCTCATGAAGGGAATTCGCCGATGCGTATCGTAAAGATGTCCGTTCTGGCAATCGCGGTTGTGGCCCTGTCCGCGCCCGCCTATGCCGGCGGTGCTGGCGGCGGCTGTGGTGGCTACAAGAGCGCCAAGACGGCGCAAACCACGGTGACCAAGTCCGGTCCGCAGACCACGGTCAAGCAGACCGCGTCGTCGACGCAGAAATAAGCGTCCGCGTGTTTTCAGATGAACCCCGCGGCGCCAACGCGCCGCGGGGTTGGTTTTGCCCGCGCCATTGACGGCCTGAACGATCCGCCCTAGAGCACGATCGCGTCTCAGTGACCTAGTGTGACGCGTGAATCGTGCTCTAAATATATATGATAGATCAAGATTCACGTCTTAGATTATTGCAATCTGAGATGATCTTGATCTAGAGTGAGCCACGTTGGATCGTTCTCAACAGGAGCGCACCACAATGCGAGTCATCAAAATTTCGGTCCTGGCCGCTGTCGTCGCGGCATTCACCGCCCCGGCACTGGCCTGCGGCGGGCATGCCAGCCACAAGTCTGCCCAGACCACGGTCACCAAGACCGGGCCCCAGACAACGGTCAAACAAACCGCGTCGAGCGTCAAAAAGTAATTCGCATCCCGAAACGCGATGGAGCCCCGCGGCGAGCGATCTCCGCGGGGCTTTTTCGTTTGGGTATCTCAACCGGTCGGCTTAACGCAGTTGATGGCGCTCGAGCTCGGCGCCCATGCGCCCGGCAATCCAGGTGCCGAACATCCGGAAATCGGAAATGAATGACCAGAAAGGATAGGTGAAGGTCGCGGGCCGGTTCTTCTCAACGAAGAAATGTCCGATCCAGGCAAAGAGGTAACCGGAGACGAAGGCGCCGAGCAGCAGCCACCAGGCCTGCGTCGCGAGCGCCGCCACCAGGCAGGTCAGCCCCGCGGAGGTGCCGAAATAGTGCAGCGCGCGTGTCGTCGGTTTCCGGTGCTCACCCAGATAGAACGGCCAGAAATCGGCGTAGTTGTCGATCTTCGTCGCCATCGATCGCCTCCCGCCAGTTGCCTGTTTACCAGTCACCTGTCTCAAGGCCCGGCATCGCCGGGACCCCAAGGACTTGAAGGTTTCGCAACCCGATCAATTTAATATAAGCCGTCCGGGCGCCCAGAAAACAATCCGGGAAAACGACCCGAGCAAAGCTAACGTCAGAAGCGAAAGTTGACTGCCATGAGTTACGTCATCGCCGTCGTGGGCGCCACCGGCGCCGTCGGCAAGGAAATGCTCGAAATCCTCGACCAGCGCGAGTTCCCGGTAAAACGGGTGCATGCCGTCGCCTCCAGCCGCTCGGCGGGCACTACGGTGGAATTCGGCGGCGAGGATCTGGTCGTCGAGGATCTGGAGAAGTTCGATTTCTCCGGCGTCGATATCGGCCTCTTCTCGCCCGGCGGCAGCGTTTCCAAGGTGTATGCGCCGCGCGCGGCGGCGGCCGGCTGCGTGGTCGTCGACAACACCTCGCAGTTCCGCATGGACGTGGACGTTCCCCTCGTCGTGCCCGAGGTCAATCCCGAGGCGATTGCCGGCTACACCGCGCGCAACATCATCGCCAATCCCAACTGCTCGACCATCGAGATGGTGGTGGCGCTGAAGCCACTGCACGATCTGGCGACGATCCGCCGCGTTTCGGTGGCGACCTACCAGTCGGCCGGCGGCGCCGGCCAGGCCGGCATGAACGAACTCTTCGAGCAGACCCGCGCGGTCTTTGCCAACGAGCCTATCCAGCATGAGAAGTTCACCAAACAGATCGCCTTCAACGTCATCCCGCATATCGACAGCTTCATGGATGACGGCGCTACCAAGGAAGAGTGGAAGATGGCGGTCGAGACCAAGAAGATCCTCGATCCCGCGATCGAAGTTTTTGCGACCTGTGTGCGGGTCCCGGTCTTCATCGGCCACGGTGAGGCGGTCCATATCGAATTCGAGAACCCGATCGACGAGGACGCCGCGCGCGAGGCGCTGCGCGCGGCGCCAGGGATTTCGGTGGTCGATCACCGCGCCGACGAAGGCTATGTGACACCGGTCGAATGCGCCGGCGACGACCCGGTTTTCGTCTCGCGCATCCGCAAGGATCCGACGGTGGCGAACGGCCTTGGCCTGTGGATCGCCGCCGACAATCTGCGCAAGGGCGCGGCGCTCAACGCCGTCCAGATCGCCGAGACATTGATCGAAAGCTACCTGGCCAAGGCGGCCTGACGCCGAGGCCGGCGAACGACCGGCCGTCGCGCTTCAATCGCGAAACCTCGCCCCGGTCCGACGTTGGCGACCTAATCGGACGTCGGCGTCTTTGCATCTGGCTTCGGCGGAGCAGCCGTCGTCGCACCGCCAGTTGTCGCGCCGCCTGTGGTCGCACCGCCCGCCGCCGCACCGCCTGTGGTCGCACTACCTGTCGCCGCGCCGCCGGTCGTTGCACTGCCAGTTGTCGCACCACTTTGGGGTGGCGCGTCTTTCGGCTTGGCGATGGACGGTTTGAATACCGCCGCGGTGCTGTTCTCGCCAAAGATCTGCTTGCCGACCGGGGTCAGGCTGGCCACCGCCATGGCGCCGAAGAAGACGATGACGATGCCGGAAATCCGGTTCATCCAGCGCATGCGGCGGTCGTTGATGTGGTGGCGGCCCACATGGACGCCGCCGCACAGCATCGAGAACCACAAGGCCGAGCCCGAGAACACACCGACGATCAGCGCCCAGGCCTGCACCAGATTGCCCTCCTCGACCACCGCGTTGGCGGCGACGAAGACCGGACCGAACGCCATGATGGTGATCGGGTTGGTGATCGTCAGCATGAAGGTGCGAAAGAAACTGGCGGCGTAACGATGCGCCATCGGCAGTTTGTCGGCATGCACCTGAACCGGCTTCTTCAGCATCGTCTCCACGCCGATGCCCACCAGAAGCAAGCCGCCGATCAGACGCATAAGCGATTCGTTCTCCAGCAGGTACTCGGCAAGGAAGGTCAGCCCGAACGCCGCCACCGCGCCAAAGATGGTATCGGCGAAGGCCGCCCCAAGTCCCGAGACGAGCCCGGCCAGCAGGCCGATCTGCAGGGTCCGCTGGGCGCACAGGATGCCGACGGGTCCTACCGGCGCGGCGATGAGGAATCCGACGAAAATCCCCTTGAAGAGTAGGATGATCTCCATGCCGGGCGATCCTTGCCACGAACCGCGCGGCCTGTAAAGCGAGCGGCGATAGCGCACCGGTGCGGCCCTGCCGGCCGCCGCTCTTAACCGAATGCTGACGGCCCGCGATGCAGGCTAACCGGCACTTTTCCAGAAGCTCGCCAGCAGCGCCCAACCGATGACCGCTCTGCCGACCATTCCCGTATCTGCGGCCCTGGCCGCGCGCGCCGAATTCGAGCGCGGCCGCGCGATGGCGCGCGAAGGCAACCGCGACGCGGCGATCGCGGCCTATAGCGCGGCGACCGCCCGCGACCCTGAATACGCCGAGGCGCACAACAACCTGGCCAATCTGCTGCGCGCGCTGGGCGACACCGAAGACGCAGCCAAGCACTACGAGACAGCGGCCCGATGCAAGCCCGACTACGCGCTGGCGCATTTCAACCTCGCTTGTCTGCGCCAGACGGCCGGCCAGCACGGCGCGGCGCGTGACGCTTACGGCAAGGCGATCGCGGCCAAGCCCGACTGGGCCGAGCCCCACTACAATCTTGCAACGATCGACAGGGAAGCTGGCGACGCCGAGCGGGCGGCGGCAGGATTTCGCCGCGCCGTCACGCTGGATCCCGGCCATGGCGGCGGCTGGAACAATCTGGGCCTGATGATGCGCCGGCTGGGCCGTCACGCCGAAGCGCTTGCCGCGCATGCACGCTCGATGTCGGCCGACCCGGACAATCCGCGCGCGCGGTTCAATGCCGGCATGGCGCATCTCACGCTTGGCGGCTTTGAAGCCGGCTGGCCGCTCTACGAAGCGCGCATCGAAATCGCCAGCATCGCCAAGATGGCTGGGCTGCGCACGGGCATCCCGCGCTGGCGGGGTGAGCCGCTGGGCCACCGCACGCTGTTGGTCGAGGCCGAGCAGGGCCTGGGCGATACCGTCCAGTTCGTTCGCTACCTGCCGCTGCTGCGTTCGCGGCGGGGCGCCGAAGACGCCAGCGTCACTTTGGCCTGCGACCGGGCGATGCTGCGCCTGCTCTCCGGATTTCCGGGCGTCGACCGGCTGCTGGAGAAGCCGCCACGACGGATGCCCTTGCCGCGCGGCCACGACCTTGTCGTCTCGCTGATGAGCCTGCCCGCGATCTTTGAGACCAATGCCGCGACGATCCCGGCCACCGTCCCCTATCTCCATCCCCACCCTGCGCTGATCGCGCAATGGGCGCCGCGCGTCGATGGGACCGGCGCCGGGGGCTTCAAGGTCGGTCTCGTCTGGGCCGGCCGGCCGCAGCACGACAACGACCGGAACCGCTCGATAAGCCTGGAGGATATGGCCCCACTGGCGAAGATCCGCGGCGTTGCGCTCTACAGCCTGCAAAAGGGCCCCGCCGAGGCGGCGCTTGCCGACCCGCCGACGGGCATGAACATCACACCGCTCGGGGGCCGGGCCGCCGATTTCGCCGATACCGCTGCCGCCATCGCCAATCTCGACCTCGTCATCAGCGTCGATACCGCGGTGGCGCATCTGGCCGGCGCGCTGGGCAAGCCGGTCTGGACACTTCTGCCTTACGTGCCCGATTGGCGCTGGTTGCTGGAGCGCGCCGACAGCCCCTGGTATCCGACCATGCAGCTTTTCCGCCAAGCTGAGCCCGGCGACTGGGCAGGTGTTATAGAGACGGTCGTCAAAACGCTGCGCGCGGAGCTCCGCAAGCGCAAGCCGGCCGCCAAGCGCGCGGCCAAAAGTCCCGTGAAGCCCGCCGCAAAACTCACCTCGCACAATATCGCGTCGCTTGAACCGGCATCCCCCAACCCGGTTTCAAAGAACCGCAGCCGTAAATAGCCGGCTCGGCGCGATCAGCTCGTCCTGGGCCGCGGCCAGCGCAAGGGCATCGCCGCCGACCTGCGCCGTCACCGCGAACACCCCGTAGACCGCCGAGACGGTGTGTTCCAGCGCCGCAGCGACATCGGCGGTGGCGAGCAGACGGTCGAGGAAGACGGCGTTGAAGAGGTCGCCGGCACCATAAGACGGCGCCGCCACACGCGGCGAGCGGACGATCCAGGCACCCTCATGGCTGAGTGCCATCGTTGCCAGGGTCGCGCCCTCCGCGATGCCGGTTGCCACGACGACAGCCGGACCTTTGGCGAGCAGCGCGGTTGCCGCATCGCGCGGATTGGAGAATGAGCGCGCCGCGTGCCCGGCGAGCAACCCGATCTCGAAATCATTGCCGATCACGATGTCGGCGAGCGGCAGCGCCTGCCCGCGAAAAAATTCCAGCAATCCCTCGGCAACATAGATACCGCTCTGCCGGTCACCCATCACCGGATCGAGGCAGTAAACCGCCTGCGGGTTCGCCGCCTTGGCTTGCGCCACCGCGTCGAGAACCACCGGACCGGTCTCCGGCGCGCCGAGATAACCCGAAAGCACCGCCTCGCAGCGTGAGAACGCGCCGCGCTCGGCAATCCCCGCGATCAGCGCCGCGACCTCGCCCGCCGGCACGACCCGCCCGCGATACGCCCCATAGGCGGGATGGTTGCTGAGGTCGACCGTGTTGATCGGCCAAACCTCATGGCCCAGGCGCTCGAGCGCAAACACCGCGAGCCGGTTCCCGACCCGCCCATAGGCGACATGCGACTGGATCGAGAGTATTGCCATCGCCGCCCGGTGCTCGCTCAGGGTGAACTCAGAGTGTCTCGCCAGCTTGCCACGGCGGCGGCGTTGTTTTAAGGCTCACGCCGCCCCACCGCCGCGAGCGAAAGGATCCTTCCATGGGCCACGCCGTCCGACCGCGCCGCAGCGTCCTTTATATGCCGGGCTCCAACGCCCGCGCGCTGGAAAAAGCGCAAGGCCTGCCCGCCGACGCCCTCATTCTTGATTTGGAGGACGCCGTCGCCCCCGACGCCAAGGAAGCCGCGCGTGCCCAGGTCGTCGAGGCGGCTGGCTCCGGCGCCTACGGCAAGCGCGCGGTGGCGATCCGGACAAACGGCCTCGACACGCCCTGGGGCGAGGACGATATCGCCGCCGCAGCCGGCTCCGGCGCCGACGCGGTGCTGCTGCCCAAGGTCGAAAATGCGGCGATGGTCGGCCAGGCCGAGGCCATCATGGCGGCCAACGGCGCGCCGGACGACCAGGTGATCTGGTGCATGATGGAGACCCCGCTCGGCATTCTTCACGCCGAGGCGATCGCCGGCGCCAGCCCGCGCCTGGACTGCCTGGTCATGGGCACCTCCGATCTCGCCAAGGATTTGCATGCCGCGCACACGCCCGAACGCCTGCCGATGCTGACCAGCCTCGGCCTGTGCCTGCTCGCCGCCCGCGCCCACGGCATCGCCATCGTCGACGGCGTTCATCTCAACCTTGAAGACAATGAGGGGCTGGCAACGGCCTGCCGGCAGGGCGCCGAGCTCGGCTTCGACGGCAAGACGCTCATCCATCCGCGCCAGATCGAGGCCGCCAACCAGATCTTCGGTCCGGCCGAGCACGAGGTCGCCGAGGCTTACGCGATCATCGCCGCCTTCGAGGATGCCCAGGCGCAAGGCAAGGGCGTCGTGGTGGTTGACGGCAAGCTGATCGAGAACCTCCATGTCGAGGGCGCGCAACGCCTGATCGCGCTCGCCGACGCTATCGCGGAAATGGAGGGCGCAGCGAGCTGATAGCCCCTCGCCCGCTTGCGGGAGAGGGTGGAACGCCCGCGAGGGCGGGCCGGGTGAGGGCCGCGCAAGCAAAGCAATTCTCGGAAAGCGCCGGGTTCGGCTTCGATGTCCGAAGCCCTCACCCTCCCACGGCCTGCGGCCGCGGGCCCCTCCCTCTCCCGCTTGCGGGAGAGGGGATTTACCCCACCAACTTGTCGAGCTCGCGAAGCAGTGTGTCGCCCATCACGTCGGTCGAGACCCTGGCTTTGCCCGGCTGCATGATGTCGGCGGTACGCATGCCGCTGGCGAGCACATTGTCCACCGCCTGCTCGACCAGATCGGCATCCTCCGGCGCATCGAAGGAATAGCGCAGCGCCATCGCGAATGAGAGCAAGGTCGCGATCGGGTTGGCGAGGTTCTTGCCCGTGATATCGGGGGCCGAGCCATGCACCGGCTCGTAGAGCGCATGGCGCTTGCCGGTGGTCTCGTCGACTGCGCCCAGGCTCGCCGATGGCAGCATGCCGAGCGAGCCGGTCAGCATCGCCGCCACATCCGACAGCATGTCGCCGAACAGATTGTCGGTGACGATCACGTCGAACTGCTTGGGATTGCGCACCAGCTGCATGCCGCAATTGTCGGCCAGCATGTGCTCGAACTCGACATCGGGGAACTCGTCCTTGGCAATACGCCCGGCGATCTCGCGCCAGAAGGCGCCGGTCTCCATGACGTTCGATTTCTCGGTCGAGGTCACCTTGTTGCGCCGCTTGCGCGCCAGCTCGAAGCCGACCCGCACGATGCGCTCGATCTCGGGCTCGGTGTAGCTCTGCGTGTCGACGGCCCGGCGCGTGCCGTCGGGCAGGGTCTCCACGCCGCGCGGCTCGCCGAAATAGACCCCGCTGGTGAGCTCGCGGAGGATCATGATGTCGAGCCCCTCGACCACCTCGCGCTTCAACGTCGAGGCATCGGCGAGCGCCTCGAAGACGAGGGCGGGCCGCAGATTGGCAAAAAGGTCGAGGTCCTTGCGCAGACGCAGCAAGCCCGCTTCGGGGCGCTGCTCACGCGGCACCTTGTTGTCCCATTTGGGTCCGCCCGCCGCGCCGAACAACACCGCGTCGGCCGCGAAGGCAGCCTCCATGGTCTCGTCGCGGATCGAAACGCCGTGGGCGTCGTAGCAGGCGCCGCCGACCAGATCCTCCTCAATGTCGAAGCTTATGGTCCGCTTCTTGCCGAGCCAGTCGATCACCCGCCGGACTTGTGTCATCACCTCCGGGCCGATACCGTCGCCCGGCAGGATGAGTAACTTTCGATTCGAAGCCATACGCCGCTACCCTTGTTCGGTTATTGGTGAAGGTGCGCGCCCTCGTCGCCGTTCTCGATATCGACGATCCTGGCAAAGACCCGCCCCCTCGTGGTCGATCCCCCCGGATGACCCATATTCCGTCCGCCCAGCCCGATCAGTAGAGCCAGGGTTGCTCGACTTTTTGGCGATTTTCGTACGTATCGACGGTGGCCGCCTTCTCCATCGTCAGGCCGACATCGTCGAGCCCGTTGAGCAAACAATGCTTGCGGAAGCTGTCGACCTCGAAGGCAATGGTCTGTCCATCGGGCCGGGTAATTTCCTGGCTCTCCAGATCGACGGTGACGATCGCATTGGCGCCCTTTTCGGCGTCTTCCATCAGCGCGTCTATCTGCTCCTGCGGCAGCACGATCGGCAGGACGCCGTTCTTGAGGCAGTTGTTGAAAAAAATATCGGCGAATGACGGCGCGATAACGCAGCGGATGCCGAAATCGAGCAGCGACCAGGGCGCGTGCTCGCGTGACGACCCGCAGCCGAAATTCTCACCCGCGACCAGGATCGCGGCCTTCCGATAAGGCTCCTTGTTGAGCACGAAATCGGGGATCTCCGATCCATCGTCCGCGTAGCGCATCTCGGTAAAAAGATGCTTGCCGAGACCCTTGCGGGTCAGCGTCTTCAGGAACTGTTTGGGGATGATCGCGTCGGTATCGACGTTGATCATCGGCAATGGGGCGGCCACGCCCCTGAGGCTGGTGAATTTGTCCATGCTCCGCACCCCGGGATTATCAGCGGAATAACGTCGCCAAACGGCGAAACGAGCCCATGGTGTTAGCATGCCGGGCGGTGCCACGCCACCGCTCCAGACGTGCAAGAAAGATGTCCAAATCGCGCCGTGTACCGGCGTAACTTATGCGATCCGGCCATGGCTGTGGCAGCGAAGGCCTTGCCGGGAGCCGCGATCGGTGATCGAATCCGCCCGGCCGCAATTCAATCCGTTCCATCCACAAAGGCCTCGCCGGGCGCAGACACCATGGCCACTCCCGCAAGACTCAGCATTGGACGCGGACAGGGGAACGACGTGGTGGTCGATCATCCCTCGGTCTCGCGCAACCACGCGGAGATGCAGAGAAACGACGACGGCAGTTTCGATATCTTCGACAGAGAATCCTCCGTCGGCACCTTCGCGCTGCATGAAGGCCGCTGGGTGCAGTTCGAGCACGCCACCGTCGGTCCCGACGAAACGATCCGGCTCGGCGAGTTCGAGAGCACACCGACACTGCTTTTGGCCGCCTACCGCGATCCCTTCGATCGCACCACCGAACGCGGGCCCAAACCCCTGCAAACCCGCCGCGAGGCCAGCCGCGAGCTTGGCTCGGAGGGACCCGCGGGGACGCCGAACCCACAGCCGCCGCCAGGAACGCCGCCGCCCGAAGCGCTGCCGGCCGACGCTTTTCGCCCACCTGAAACCTCGCGCCCGGTGTCCCAGCCACAGCGCCGCGCGGCGCCGCCGCCGACGGTCGCCAAGGCGCCGCCCATGCCGGCGCCTGCCGCGGCGGGCGAACCGGCCGCGCCATCTGCCCTCACCCCCGCCGGAGGCGGCGGGGCAAAGTCGCTACTGGTCGCCTATCTCCTGTGGTTTTTCCTCGGCGGCCTCGGCGCCCACCGCTTTTATCTCGGCGCCTACATCACCGGGGCGGTGCAATCGGTCTTCCTCTTGGGCGGCGTCGGACTGATGCTGATGGGCGAAGGATCGGCCGGCTGGTTCATCGGCACGGTTCCCCTCACGCTGCTTGGCCTTTGGTGGCTGGTCGACGCGTTCCTGACCAACGACATGGTCAAGAAGCGCAATGCGGCCGCGTCTACATCGGCGTGACGACTGGCCGATCGTCGCCTAAAAGGCCTCAAATCCTTAATGAATTGTTAGCCGCTCATGCTCCAGGCTCGGTCTGCTGCCCTCATCAGGGCCCGCAGATACGATCGGAGCGGCCATGGAATGCTACCGCGTCGGACGGTCGAGCGAGAACGACATCGTCCTCAACAACGTTACGGTCTCGCGCCACCATGCCGAGGTGCGCTGCCGGTCCGACGGGCTCTACGACGTCATCGATCTCGATTCGACGGTCGGCAGTTATGTCCTGATGGATGGCCAGTGGGTGCAGTTCGCGCAAGTCACCGTCGAGCCCGACGAGCCGTTGCGGCTGGGTGAGCACAAGGCCACCATCGCGCGCCTGCTGACCGGCGGCGACCCGCTGTCACGCGTCACGGTGCCGACGCTGAAAGACGTGCCCGAGCTGGCCAGGCTCGTGACCGAGAGCGATATCGGCCAGCGCTAGGGTTCGGCGATCGACCGCGCCTACGAAAGATCCCGAACATCCGTCAGCGTACCGGTGACGGCTGCGGCCGCCGCCATCGCCGGTGAGACCAGGTGGGTGCGCCCGCCGCGCCCCTGCCGGCCTTCGAAGTTCCGGTTGGACGTCGAGGCGCATCGCTCGCCCGGCTCCAGGCGGTCGGCATTCATCGCCAGGCACATCGAGCAGCCCGGCTCGCGCCAGTCGAAGCCCGCCTCACGCAACACCGCGTCGAGCCCTTCTTGCTCGGCCTGCGCCTTCACCAGCCCCGATCCCGGCACCACCATGGCGTAGACGCCCTCGGCGACATGGCGCCCCTTGGCGACTTCGGCGGCGGCGCGGATATCCTCGATACGGCCGTTCGTGCACGAGCCGATGAAGACCTTGTCGATCGGGACCTGCCTGAGCGGCGTTCCCGGTGTGAGGCCCATGTATTTGAGCGACCGGACGATCTGTTCGCGTTTGCCAGCATCGTCGAACGAGGCGGGATCGGGAACCGCGCCGGTGATCGGCGCCACGTCCTCGGGGCTGGTTCCCCAGGTAACCTGCGGGACGATGTCGTTCGCATTCAAGGTCACCTCGGTCTCGTACGTCGCGCCCTCATCGCTCGGCAGCGTCTTCCAATACGCCACCGCCTGTTCGTAAGCGCCGCCCTTGGGCGCCATCGGCCGGCCCTTCACATAGTCGAAGGTCGTCTCGTCGGGCGCCACCAGGCCGGCGCGCGCGCCGCCCTCGATCGACATGTTGCACACCGTCATGCGCCCTTCCATCGAGAGTGCGCGCACCGCCTCGCCGGCATATTCGATGACATGGCCGGTGCCCCCGGCGGTGCCGATCCTGCCGATGATGGCGAGGATCATGTCCTTGGCGGTAACGCCCAGCGGCAGCGCGCCATCGACGGTGACACGCATGTTCTTGAAGGGCCGCATCAACAGCGTCTGGGTGGCCAGCACGTGCTCGACCTCCGACGTGCCGATGCCGAGCGCGAAGGCCCCGAAGGCGCCGTGCGTGGCCGTATGCGAGTCGCCGCAGGCCATGGTCACGCCGGGCAGCGTGAAGCCCTGCTCGGGACCGATGATGTGGACGATGCCCTGGCGCACATCGTCCATGTCGTAATAGGGCACGCCGAACTCGGCGCAGTTGTCGCGCAAGGCCTCGACCTGGATCCGCGAATCCTCGTCTTCGATCCCCAGGGCGCGGTCGGAGGTCGGCACGTTGTGGTCGGCGACCGCCAACGTCGCGTCAGGCCGGCGCACCTTGCGCCCGGCCATGCGCAGCCCCTCGAAGGCCTGCGGGCTGGTGACCTCATGCACGAGATGACGGTCGATATAGATGAGGCAAGTGCCGTCGTCCTGCCGGTCGACCAGATGGCCGTCCCAGATCTTGTCGAACAGCGTGCGTGGTTTTGCCATGTCGTCAGGTCCCGTATCGCTTCAGCATAGATGTGATATCGCGCGGGATCGCCGACAACCCGGTCCCCCGCAAGCGGCGCTAGAGGTAGCCCCTCCGCCCCGTACGATCAATCGCCAAGCTTGGTTTCGTCATGATACGGGCCCGTCCGGCCAGGCCGCGCCGCGCGCCACCGCCACCGGTACTTCGTTGATCGGATAGCCCGCTTCGGCCGGAATGCAGACCGCCTTGCCGGTTCCCCGGTCCTCGATTTCCGGCTGCACGGCCACCACCTTGCGGGCCCGGGCGGCAACGATCGCCGCCTCCACGCTCACCGCTTGGGCGAGTAGCATCAGGTTAAGCCGGGTCGGAAAGACGATGGGCCGCTCGCCGGCATTGGCCTCACGCAGCGCCGCATCGGGACGGATCCAGATTGAGTCGACCGTCTCGCCGCCGTCATGCAGCGCTGCCTGATCGGCCGGCGCGGCGGTCAGGTAGAAATGCGTGTCAAAGCGCTTGGGCACGATCACCGGCGTGATCCAGCGCGCGAAGGGCACCAGCGCATCGCAGGCTAGGCGCAAGCGCTGTTCGCGCACGAAATCGGCCATCGCCAGCGCGCCGGTCTCGAAGGGCGTGCGGGCATCCTGAAGGGCGGCGACCGACCCGGCGCCGAGCAGGCCGCTCTCGCCTTCGCGCCGCGCCAGCAGCACGCCGCATTCCTCGAAGCTCTCGCGGATCGCGGCAATCGCCAGCGCCAGGCCGATATCGTCCAGACCGTCGGCGCCGTCGCAATGCGCCCGCAGGATCGGATCGCCGTCACCCGCCGCCAGCTTGCCGCCCGGAAACACCGATGCGCCCGAGGCGGTATCGATTTCGTGGTGGCGGACCACCATGAACACTTCCAGGCCGTCCGCCGCGTCGCGGACCAGGAGGATCGTCGCCGACGGCACGGCCGGTGCCGGTTCGCGAATCGTCAAGGGTCGCGCCTTTCGGTGATATCGAACACTCAGCCTGGCCGGATCATGGACGTTGGGCCGGTCCAGGTCCATCTCCGGTGGTGCGTGTCGCCAATGGGCCTGCACCTTGCGCGCATCTGCCATGCACGTGCATAAGATTGAAAGCCCGCGCGCCGGGGCGTAGGTCGCCCATAATGTTTAATTCCTGGATTGAGCCGCAATGACAGACGCTTTGAAGACTTGGCGCACGCCGACCATCATCATCCTCGCCGGCTGCCTGATCTCGATCGTCAGCTTCGGCACCCGCGCTGGGTTCGGGCTGTGGCTCGATCCGATGTCGAAGTCGCTCGGCTGGGGCCGCGAGGTCTTCTCGCTGGCGGTCGCCATTCAGGTGCTCGTCTGGGGCGCGGCGCAACCCTTCGCCGGCCTGCTCGCCGACAAGTACGGCAATGCGCGCGTGCTTTCCGTCGGCGCCGTCCTCTATGCGGTCGCCGTCTACTTGATGGCGATCTCCGATACGCCCGGTACGCTTTACCTCTCCGCCGGACTTCTGCTCGGCCTCGGCCTTGCTGGCGCGTCCTTCTCGATCGTGCTTGCTGCCTTCGGGCGCATGGTGGCCGAAGAGCGGCGCTCAACTGCGCTGGGCATCGGCACTGCAGCAGGATCGATGGGGCAGTTTCTGATCGTGCCGATCAGCCAGTTTCTGATCGCGCGGTTCGACTGGCAGATGGCGCTGATCATCGCCAGCGCCTTCCCGCTCTTGATCATTCCGCTTTCGATGGCGCTGGCCGGCAAGTCGGAATTCGACGGCGTCGGTCTGGATCAGTCGATCGGCGCGGCGATCCGCGAGGCCGGCACCCATTCGGGCTACCTTTTGCTGGTGATGGGTTTCTTTGTTTGCGGCTTTCACGTGACCTTCATCCAGGTCCATTTGCCGCCTTACATCACCGACGCCGGAATGGATGCTTATGTCGGCGCCTGGGCGATCGCCGTTATTGGCCTGCTCAACATCGTCGGCTCGCTCACGGCCGGCGTACTCGGCGACAGATACAGCAAGAAGTATCTTCTGAGCGGGCTCTACTTCACCCGCGCAGTGGCGATCGCGGTGTACGTCATGATCCCGCCGACCGTGGTCACGACCTTGGTCTTCGCCGGCGTGATGGGGCTTATGTGGCTGTCGACGGTGCCGCTGACCAGCGGCCTGGTCGCACAGATGTTCGGGCCGCGCTACATGGGAATGCTGTTCGGCTTCGTGTTCTTCAGCCATCAAGTCGGCGCCTTTCTGGGCGTCTGGCTGGGCGGCAAACTTTATGACACGACCGGCTCCTATGTCGTGGTGTGGTGGCTTGCGGTCGCCTTGGGTGTGGTCGCGGCGCTGATCCACTTCCCGATCAACGAGAAGCGGGTCACGCGATTGGCCGAAGCGCGCTAGCGGTGAGGCGGTAGGACGCACTGTAGATCCACCGTGCGTCCTTCGAGACGCTGCCTCGCTCGCTCCTGAGTGTCTGGCCCGAAACTAGTTGAGTGATTTCAGTGAGTTGTGATTCGGTAATTGTGCTTAAGCAATACCGGAGACACAACATGTGGACTGAAATCACTCGTCCGAAGTATGCGCGCGCGGGACTGCGCTACGCAAGCGACCTGACGGATGGGGAATGGGCGCAGCTGGAGCACTTTCTGCCGGGCTGCCGGCCGACAGGCCGACCGCGGAGCACCTCGTTGCGCGAGGTTGTGAACGCGATTTCGTATCTTCTGCGCACTGGCTGTCCGTGGCGCTTTCTGCCCGGAGAGTTTCCGCCGCGCTCGACCGTGCAGCGCTACTTCTATGCCTGGCGGGACGACGCCACCTGGCCGCGGATCAACCATCATCTCATGACCGCGGCCCGTGCGGCCGCGGACCGGGCGGCTTGTCCGAGCGCCGGCATCATCGACAGCCAGAGCGCCGCAACCACCGAAAGCGGCGGTCCGCGCGGACTTGACGCCGCCAAGCGGGTCAAGGGACGCAAGCGGCACATCGTCACCGACACCGACGGCCATCTCCTGATCGTCAACGTTCATCCCGCCAATATCCAGGACTGCCATGGCGCTGTGCCGCTGCTCCACGAGGTGCGCCGCAGCTTTCCCAAGCTTCACCACATCTTCGCCGACCGCGTCTATCGCGGCGAGCAACTCCTCAACGCCGTCGCCGATTGCGGACCGTGGACCATCGAGATCGTCCAGAGGCCCCCCGGCGTCAAAGGCTTCCAGCTGCTGCCCCGACGCTGGGTCGTGGAGCGCACCTTCGCCTGGCTAGGAAGATGCCGACGCCTCGCAAAGGACTTCGAAAAATATCCCTCAACCGAACAGGCATGGATCTACATCGCCGCCGTCCAGCTCCTCATACGACAACTGGCAAGAGCCTGATAACATGCAATTAGTTTCGGGCCAGACTCTCAGGATGAGGG
>DATKZM010000060.1:0-65796 GCA_035527975.1 Alphaproteobacteria bacterium
AGGAAGAGTGCGCAGCTCGCTTCGTCCGGAAACCGACGCTGGAATTCGATCAAGGAAGCGTATCTTCGGGCCATGCCGCCGCATCATGCGGCGGGAACCAGCCTCATGCCAGCGAAACCTGGGACAACGGGATAAGCCTTGAATTAACTATTAATACTAGCTGTTCATTATGTAAACCGAGGAAGTACCGGAGATTCCGCCGCATATTTTATTGAAACTCTTTATTATATTCTGCAATTCTCCACTGGTCATTGCATAATCTTGTGTATAGATTGGCGAATTGATTGATCCCGGACGGAGTTCCCATGACTGATTCGCCCGACCAAGCCAAACTCATTCGACGGACCGTTGAGATCGTTAAGGCATTCGTTTCAAAGAATACATGCACGGTCGAGGACCTGCCGAAGCTGATCAGCGAAACCCATGCGGCGTTGGCCGGCCAAAGCGCGGCGGCGAACGAAAAGGCCAAACCGGAACCAGCGGTGCCGATCGGCCGCTCGATAACGCCCGATTATATCGTCTGCCTGGAGGACGGCCGCCGCCTGAAGATGCTGAAGCGGCATTTGAAGACCGCCTACGGCATGAGCCCGGACGACTACCGCGAGCGCTGGGGCCTGGCGGCGGATTATCCGATGGTCGCGCCCAACTACGCCGCCCGGCGCAGCGCCCTGGCCAAGGAGATCGGCCTCGGATCAAAAGGCGGCCGGCGGCGGCGCTGAAGACCTAGATCAGGATCGTCTCAGATCGCCTCGATCTGAGACGTGGCCCTCGATCTAACTCATATTCTTAGAGCACGATTCACGCGTCTCACCAGATCACTGTGACGCGGTCGTGCTCTAGACACCTTCGGCGTCGGCGTTCGGTCCTTGGGCGTCGGCATTGCGCCCCGCAGCCGTACCCCGGCGCCCTAACCAGGCGCGGCGTCGGCCTGGGCCGGTCGGCACTGGCGTGCGTCATGATGGTATCGCGGGCCAACTGCGATATACTGACGATCCTGATATCAGCCATCGCCGATGGAATCGATGCCGTCTCGCCTGGAGAAGCTCTGCCATGAGAAGGGCCTCAAGATGACCGAACAGCGGCGCGTGATTGCGCGCGTGCTGTCGGACGCTGAGGACCACCCGGATGTTGAAGCGCTCCACAATCGGGCGACCAAGATCGATTCCCGAATTTCAATCGCCACCGTATACCGGACCGTTCGCCTGCTGGAGGAAGCCGGCATTCTCGAGCGCCACGACTTTCGCGAAGGACGCGGGCGCTATGAAGAGATACCGGAGGCCCACCACGATCATCTGATCGATGTGCAATCGGGCCGGGTTGTCGAATTTCGGAACGAAGAGATCGAGAAATTGCAGATCGAGATCGCCAAGCGGCTCGGCTTCAAGCTGGTCGACCATCGGCTCGAACTTTACGGAGTGCCGATCGCCGGCGGCGGAACCAAGACTTCCGAGAACAACTAAGACCCTGACCGCGGGCATGGAACCGCCGCCCGTCACGTCCGGTGGTGTGAGACAAAGACAATCGAGCAGCGATCTGCAAGCATCGGAGCGCCAGATCCCGGCATGAAGCTGAACCAAACTGCCAAAGACGACACCGGTCAACGCATCGTCGATGCCGATGCGGGCGAGCTGACCGTGCGGCTTGCCGAAACGCGCGAGGAGATCGATGCCGCGCTGGCGCTGCGCTACAAGATTTTCTACGACGAGATGGCGGCAAAACCAACGCCCGAGATGGCCGCGCGGCGCCAGGACTTCGATGATTTCGACCCGATCGCCGATCACCTGATCGCGATCGACCGCGCGATCGGCGACGGCCCGGAGGCGGTCGTCGCGACCTACCGGCTGATCCGCCGCGAGGCCGCCGCGGAGCATGGCCAGTTCTACTCAGAAGACGAGTACGACATCACGCCGCTCTTGAACTGGCCGGGACCCATCCTCGAGCTCGGCCGCTCCTGCGTGGGCGAGGGACACCGCACGCGCTCCACCATGACGCTGATGTGGCGCGGCCTTGCGGAGTATGTGATCCACCACGACATCGGCGTCATGTTCGGCTGCGCCAGCCTGCACGGCACCAACCCCCAGGAGCTTGCGCTGCCGCTGGCCTATCTTCACCACCACCACATGGCCCCGCCGGAGTTGCGGCCGCGCGCATTGCCGGAGCGCTTCGTCGACATGAACCTGATGGACGCCGACGCGATCGACCGCAAAAAGGCGCTGGTCGCGCTGCCGCCGCTGATCAAGGGCTATCTGCGCCTCGGCGGTTTCATCGGTGAGGGCGCGGTTGTCGACGTGCAGTTCAACACGACCGATGTCTGCATAATCGTCAAGACCGATCTGGTGACCGGCAAATACTTCCGCCACTACACGCGCGATCACGAGAGCAAGGAAGACGGCGCAAAATGAACGGCGTCGCCTCGCCGTTGCGCGGTTTCGTGCGCCTGACCGCCTACCTCCTGTGGACCTTCGCCTGCATCCCGGTGCAGGCGATACTGCTGTTGGTGAAATCGCCGCTGCGCTCGACCTTTCCGATGGCCTATCACCGCACCTGCATGGAGATCATCGGCATCGACGTCAAGCTGCTCGGCAAGCGCTGCCGCGATCATCCGGTGCTGTTCGCGGTCAACCATTCGTCCTATCTCGATATCACGCTGTTGGGCGCGTTGATGCCGGTATCGTTCGTCGCCAAGGCCGAGGTGGCGAAATGGCCGCTTTACGGAGTGCTGGCGAAATTGCAGCGCACCGTGTTCGTGGAGCGGAACCCGCGCAAGGTCCACGAGCAGCGCGCCGAGATGGTCGCGCGCCTGGAACGGGGCCACGATCTGGTGCTCTTTCCCGAGGGCACGTCGAGCGACGGCAACGGTGTTCTGCCATTCAAGAGCGCGCTTCTGTCGGCGGCCGAGATCGAGATCAGGGGCAAGCAGGTCGTGGTGCAGCCGATCTCCATCGCCTATACGCATCTGGACGGCATCCCGCTCGGCCGTCATTTCCGGCCCTTCTATACCTGGTTCGGCGACATGGAGATGGCCTCGCATATCTGGCAGATGATCGCGCTGGGCAAGCTTCGCGTCGTCATCGAGTTCCATCCGCCGCTGACGGTCGCCGAGGCCGGCTCGCGCAAGATCCTCGCGCAGCGCTGCTGGAATGCCGTGGCCTGCGGCGTGTCCAGCGCCATCGTCGGCCGCCCCCAAAGCCGCGAGCTTGTGACGGCGGCGTAAAAGATAAAGCCGCGAGTTTGTGACGGCGGCGCGAAAGATAAAGCCGCGAGTTTGTGACGGCGGCGCGAAAGATAAAGCCGCGAGCTTGCGTGGGCGGCGCGAAAGATAGAGCCGCGAGTTTGTGACGGCGTCGCGAAAGATAAAGCCGCGAGCTTGCGTGGGCGGCGCGAAAGATAAAGCCGCGAGCTTGTGACGGCGGCGTGATGGATCGCCGCGGCGGGAATTTTCGCGACCCGGGAAGCGCAACCTAGCGCTCACCATATTCGCCGACCATATGGAAGAGTGGCCGCCCCGATCCATCTGGCCGGCGGTGAGCGGCTTGACTCGGGGCGGCGCGGTGCTAGGCTTTCCAGCGGCTTGCGGACGCGTGCCAGAACGGCGCAATGCCAGAGTAGCGCAACGGCGGAGACCGGCGGAGCGAGCCACGGGAGCGCAATGCCGCCGGGCAGGGCAACAAGGATTGTCGAAGAAGCTTTTCATAAAGACCTACGGCTGCCAGATGAATGTCTATGACAGCGCCCGGATGGCGGATGTCCTGGCGCCGCTGGGCTATGGCATGACCGAGGTGCCCGAGGGCGCCGACATGATGATCCTCAACACCTGCCATATCCGCGAGAAGGCGGCGGAGAAGGTGTTCTCCGAGCTCGGCCGGCTGCGGGCGATCAAGCAAGCGCGCGAAGACGCCGGCAAACCCTGCGTCATCGCGGTGGCGGGCTGCGTCGCCCAGGCCGAAGGCGGCGAGATCATGCGCCGCGCGCCCTGGGTCGACATGGTGTTCGGCCCGCAGACCTATCACCGGCTGCCCGAGATGGTGGCCCGCGCCACCCGCGCGGCAAATGGCAATGGGCGGGCCGCCGGAGAGGGACCGGTGCTCGACACCGAATTTCCCGCCGAGGCCAAGTTCGACCACCTGCCCGAGGAAACCGCGGCGCCAGGCCCATCGGCCTTCCTCACGGTGCAGGAGGGCTGCGACAAGTTCTGCAGTTTCTGCGTCGTCCCCTACACGCGGGGCGCTGAATTCTCGCGTCCCCTCGCCGATATATGCGCCGAGGCGCGCCGGCTGGTGGCGGCCGGCGCCCGCGAGATCACCCTGCTCGGCCAGAACGTGAATGCCTATCATGGCGCCAGGCAAGATGGCGGTACGGCAGGGCTAGGTGCGCTGATCCGGGCGCTCGACAAGATCAAGGGGCTTGCGCGCATCCGCTACACGACCTCGCATCCGCGCGATATGGACGAGGAGCTGATCGCGGCCCACGGCGAGGTCGCGGCGCTGATGCCCTACATTCATTTGCCGGTGCAGTCGGGGTCCGACCGTATCCTGGAAGCGATGAACCGCGGGCACCGGGCCGAGCAGTATCTCGCGATCATCGACCGGCTGCGCGCGGCGCGGCCCGACATCGCGGTCTCCTCGGACTTCATCGTCGGTTTCCCCGGCGAGAGCGAGCGCGATTTCGAGGCGACGCTGGCGTTGATTCGCGCGGCCGGTTTCGCACAAGCCTATTCCTTCAAGTTCAGCCCCCGGCCCGGCACGCCGGCGGCGACACTGGAAAACCAACTGCCCGAGACCGAAAAGGCCGCGCGGCTGGAGATCCTGCAAAACCTTCTGGGCCAGCAACAGGCTGCCTTCAACGCGGCCACTGTCGGGCGCACCCTGCCCGTTCTTTTCGAACGCGCCGGCAAACAACCAGGGCAAATCGTCGGACGCAGTCCTTATATGCAGGCGGTTCACGTCGGCGGCCAAGTCGACGGCGGCCATGTCGACGGCGGCGGTGCGATCATGGGCACGGTCGCCGAGGTCACCATCACCAAGGCGCTGCCCAATAGCCTGGCAGGCAGCCTGGCCGGCAACAGCGCGCCGGCGGGCGAACACGCCGGGCGGGCGGGCCAGGGGGTGTGCGCTTGAGCTCCGCGCCGCGACCCAAGCCGGCCCGACCGATCCACCTCCAGTTCGACGACAACCGGTTGTTGCCGTTGCTGTTCGGCGAGCACGACCACAATCTGGCGCGCATCGAGCAGGAGCTCGAGGTGAGCCTGTCCTCGCGGGGCAACAAGCTGACGATCACGGGAGGCGATGCCTGGGCCGCGGCGGCGGCGCGGGCGGCCATCGGCGCACTTTATGAGCGCTTGAAGCAGGGGCTGGAGGTTGAGACGGCGGATGTCGACGCCGCGATCCGCCTGGCCGTCGACGCCGACCGCGCCGGCAACGATCTGGATCTCGCTGCCTTCGCCGGCGGCGATCTGACGCTGAAGACACGCAAGCGCACGATATCGCCGCGCTCGCCGATGCAGGCCGCCTATCTGCGGTCGATGCAGGAGCACGACATGGTGTTCGGGCTTGGCCCCGCCGGCACCGGCAAGACCTATCTTGCCGTCGCCTGCGCCGTCTCGATGCTGATCGAGGGCCGAGTCGGCCGCATCGTGCTGTCGCGTCCGGCGGTCGAGGCCGGCGAGCGGCTCGGCTTCCTGCCGGGCGACATGCGCGACAAGATCGACCCATATTTGCGTCCGCTCTACGACGCGCTCTACGACATGCTGCCGAGCGACCAGGTGGTGAAGCGGCTCGAATCGGGGGAGATTGAGATCGCGCCCCTTGCCTTCATGCGCGGGCGCACGCTAGCCAACGCCTTCATCATCGCGGACGAAGCCCAGAACACGACGGCGATGCAGATGAAGATGTTGTTAACCAGACTAGGCGAGCATGCGCGCATGGTTATCACGGGCGACATGAGCCAGATCGATCTGCCCCAGGGCGCGACTTCGGGATTGCGCGAGGCGATGAAAATCCTGGATGGGGTGAAGGGGATCGACTTCGTCCATTTCACAGAAGCCGACGTGGTGCGCCACCCGTTGGTTACGCGCATAGTGCGCGCATATGACAAGGCCGAATCGGCGGAGAAAGAGGGAGATGGCCGAAGATAGCGATGACGGGCCGTTACGGACGGTGACCGCAGCGGCCGAGATCGCACTCGACATTCGCGCGCCTGCCTGGGCCAGGGCATTGCCCGACGCCGAGGCGATCTGCGAGCGGGCGGTCGAGGCCGCATACGCGGCGGCGGCTCTGCCCGCAAATATGGCGGCGGGCCTGCCCGCATATGTGGCGGCGGGCCTGCCCGCCGGGGAAATCTCGCTGGTGCTGGCGGACGATGCCTTCATCCGCACACTCAACCGCGACCATCGGGGCCAGGACAGCGCAACCGACGTGCTCTCCTTTCCCCAGCTCGATGACCGGCATAAGGGCGAGGCCATGGCCGGCCCGGTGCTGCTGGGCGACGTGGTCGTCGCCTACGAAACCGCCGCGCGCGACGCGCAGGCCGCTGGCGTGACGCTGGCTCACCATCTCGCCCATCTCGTCATCCACGGCGTGCTGCATCTTGCGGGCCACGATCATGAGGACGAGCGCGAGGCCGAGGTCATGGAAGCGCTGGAACGCGGCGCGCTCGCCCGGCTCGGGATCGCCGATCCTTATGCCGCAGCGATCCGGGCTGCGGAATAGCGGGCGGCGGACATGGCAACTTCCAGCGTGAGCAAGACCACCACAGGCAAGGCCAACGGCGACAAGGCCAACGGCGATAAGGCCAATGGCGGCAGGGCCAATGGCGGCAGGGCCAATGGCGGCCGGGCAAAAAGCGAGAACGGCGGCGATCCGTCGACCCTGTTCGATACGCTGCGCAGCTGGCTCGGCGTCAAGCGTGAACGCAATGGCGAGGATCTGCGCGATTCGATCGCCGCGGTGATCGAGGAGCACGAGGGCGCCGGCGGCACCATCGACGCCGACGAGCGCGCCCTGCTTCAACGCATCCTCAAGCTGCACGAGCTTTCGGTCGAGGACGTAATGGTGCCGCGCGTCGACATCGTCGCGGTGGAGGAGAGGACCGCGCTCGACGCGGTGGTGCGCCTGATGACCACGGACGCGCATTCACGCCTGCCGGTCTATCGCCGTAACCTCGACGACGTCACCGGCATGGTCCACATCAAGGACGTGCTGGCGCAAAAGGGCAGCCGGCGGCCATTCCGGCTGGCCAGGATCCTGCGCAAGGTGCTGTTCGCCGCACCGTCGATGAAGGTGCTCGAACTGCTCGCCCAGATGCGCGAGACGCGGATCCACATGGCGCTGGTGGTCGACGAGTTCGGCGGCATCGACGGCCTCGTCACCATCGAGGATCTGGTCGAAGAGATCGTCGGCGACATCGAAGATGAGTTCGACGAGACCGAGGCACCGCAGATGACGCCCGAAGACGGCGGCGTGATGCTGGCCGACGCGCGGGTCACCATCGAGGATTTCGAAGCGCAGTACGGGCCGACGGTCAGCCGTGAGGAGCGTGACGACATCGACACGCTGGGCGGCCTGGTGGTCGCACTGGCGGGCCGGGTTCCGGGCCGCGGCGAGTTGGTCAAGCATCCGGGCGGGCTGGAATTCGAAGTGATCGACGCCGACCGCCGGCGGGTCCGCAAGCTTCGCGTCCGAAACCTGCCGCCACGCAAACACGCAGGCTGAGGACGCCGCGTGGATGCCGAGCGGCGCGAGGTGAAACCAAAAAGCGCGGAGCAGGCAGCGACACGAGTGAGCGAAACAGCCCCGCAGTCCCGATTGGACGGCGTCGCCGGTTGGCTTGAACACCGGCGCGGCGCCGCGCGGCTTGGGCTGGCGGCGCTTTTGGGCGTGCTCGCGGTCGGCGCCCTGCCGCCGCTCTATATCGTGCCCATGGTCGTCCCGGCGCTCACCGGACTGCTGTGGCTGCTGCGCGGCGTGACCAGCCGGCGCGGCGCCTTTGCCGCCGGGTGGGCCTTCGGTTTCGGCTATTTCGCCGCCGGGCTCTACTGGGTCACCCACGCGCTGCTCACCGATCCGGAGAAGTTCGGCTGGATGGCGCCATTCGCGGTGCCGTCGCTGGCGGCCGGGCTTGCCATCTTCATCGGGCTGGCGGCGCTGGCCGCGCATATGAGCCGGGCCCGCGGGATCGCCGCGGTGCTGGTCTTCGCCGTCGCCTGGAGCGGCGCGGAATGGTTGCGCGGCTTCGTGCTGACGGGGTTTCCCTGGAACCCGATCGGCTCGATCTGGGCGTTCTCGCATGTCACCATGCAGCCTGCCTCGGCGATCGGCGTCTACGGGCTTGGCTTCGTGACCGTCGTGGCAGCCGCCATGCCGGCGGTGCTGGGCTGGAGGGGCGCCGGGCGCTGGCGGCCGGTTGCCGCCGGCTTCACGGTGTTTGCCCTGTTCATGGTCGCCGGATTTGCTCGCTTGCTGGGTCCCGACCCGGGCGCCGTTCCGGGCGTGCGACTGCGCATCGTGCAGGCCAATATCGAGCAGACCCACAAATGGCGCGGCGCCTTGCGCATGGCCCATTTGGAACGCCATCTTGAACTCACCGGGGCGGCGGGGGCGGCGAAGATCACCCATGTCATCTGGCCCGAGACGGCCGCGCCGTTTTTCCTCTCGATCGACGGGCGCGCGCGCGCCGCGATCGCGGCGGTAACGCCCCGGGGCGGCCTTATCATCACCGGCGCCGTGCGGCGGGCGGCAGGACGCCCGCTCAAGTTCTGGAACAGCCTGCACGCGATCGACGACAAAGGACGGATCGCCGGCAGCTACGACAAGCATCACCTGGTGCCGTTCGGCGAATACGTCCCGCTGCGGCGCTATCTGCCGATCAAGAAGATCGCCGGCGGCGATACCGAGTTCTCGCGCGGGCCCGGCGCGGTCACCCTCAAGCTGCCCGGCCTGCCGCCGGTAAGCCCGTTGATCTGCTATGAGGCGATCTTCCCGGCCGCTGTTGTCGCCGCGGGAACGCCGCGGCCCGACTGGCTGCTCAACATCACCAACGACGCCTGGTTCGGCAAAAGCGCCGGGCCGCACCAGCACCTGGCGGCCGCCCGCTTCCGCGCCGTGGAGGAAGGATTGCCGCTGGTGCGCGCGGCCAATACCGGCATCTCCGGGGTCTTCGACCCCTATGGCCGCGAAATCGCGCGCCTGGGATTGGGCCGCACGGGCGTGCTCGATTCGAAGCTTCCGCGCAAACTCGCCACTACCACGATATTCAGCGCGGTCGGCAATTGGGCGTTGGTGCTGCTGCTTGCTATTTCCGCTTTGCTCGCGTATTGGTGCCAAGCTCGCTCGCGAGAGGCGACGCAGGCCGAAGCAGCATAAACTTCGCCGTGCGTCGCACCAATATTTGGACGGAAAACGTCGGGAATCGCAGCATTTTCTGTGGAAGATCGTCTGTATGCTGATTTTTTCCAAGTCCGTAGAAAAAATGTTATAAGGCGAGCGGTTGAAAAACAGGCAGATAGGCATTGGTGAAAAATGTTAGCAGCTGCAAGTCAGGGAAGCGGAGTGGATTCAAACCCGAAAATTGGCAGGCCAAGGCCTGTTGACGTTCATGTCGGCTCGCGGGTGCGCCTGCGGCGTACAATGCTCGGCATGTCCCAGGAAAAGCTGGGAGCGGCCATCGGACTTACCTTCCAGCAGGTCCAGAAATACGAACGCGGCACCAACCGCATAGGCGCTTCGCGCCTCTTCGAGCTGTCCAAGGTGCTCGACGTGCCGGTGTCGTTCTTCTTCGACGATATGTCGCCCGAAGTCGCGGCGACTGGCGGAAAGCGCCCCTTTGGCTTCTCCGAAGCCGAGGCGACGGTCTATGAGGCCGATACACTCGCCAAGCGCGAAACGCTTGAGCTTGTCCGGGCCTACTACCGGATACGGAGCGACAAGGTGCGCAAGCGCGTGTTCGAGTTGGCCAAGGCGCTCGCCAAGGCCGACGAGAAGGGCTGACCACACCCCGATCCAGTAGATTTCGGGTGTAGCGTTCGGGCCGGCATTGCCGGCCCGAACGCTTTTGGCGTGCCGCATACGTATTTGTGCAGATCGCTTGTGCTTGTGCAGATCGCGCCGCTTGACGGTGTTGGCCGCGGCCCGCGATCAAGGCATGGTCCGCTACAGCACGATCGCGTCGCAGTGATCCGGTGTGATGCGTGAACCGTGCTGGAAGGGCAAGGCATGACAGGCGCGAGCGACAACCCAGGCGAGCCCCGCATCCAATCGTTCGGCCGCAAGCGCGGCCGTCCTCTGCGTGCCGGCCGCCGCAAGCTTTTCGCCGAACTGCTCCCGGAAATCGAGTTCGCGCCGCCGGCCGGGCGCGATCCCGCCGCGATCGATCGCGCCAGCCTCGATCCTGCGACGATGTGGGGCGAACCGGGACGCGAAACCTGGCTGGAGATCGGCTTCGGCGCGGGGGAGCATCTTGCCTGGCAGGCCGGCCAGCATCCCGGGATCGGCTTCATCGGCGCCGAGGTCTACGAGGCCGGGATCGGCGTCCTGCTCTCGGCGATCGCGCGCGAGGGGCTCGCCAACATCCGGATCCATGCCGCCGATGCGGTAACGCTGCTGGATGCGCTGCCGGCGCGATCGATCGCCCGCGCGTTCGTCCTGTTTCCCGATCCCTGGCCCAAGCGGCGCCATTGGAAACGGCGCCTGGTAAGCGCTGCGGGACTGGCCCGCCTGGCCCGCGTGCTCGCCGACGACGCCGAGCTGCGTCTGGCCACCGACGATCCCAGCTACCTTACCTGGATGCTGCAGCACATCCTGGCCTCGCCCGATTTCATCTGGACCGCGCGGCGCGCCCGCGACTGGCTCGAACGCCCCGAGGACTGGCCCGAAACGCGCTACGAGGCCAAGGCGATCCGCGACGGCCGCCGGCCATGCTATCTCAGGCTCATCCGGCGGCGGCGCAAACGAGAGGCCTGAACACCGCCACAAGCGTCCGGCCCGGGGCTTGCCTGAGCGGCTTTTCCTTGCGAAGGCCGGCGGAAGGTCTATATAAGGTCCCAAGAAATCCCATAGGGCCGCCGTCCGGAATAACCGGACGGAAGAGCCGAAAGCGAAGGGTGGGCCAAAAGCCCGCTCTTTTTTATTGCCGCATTCCGGCGCACGAACCGGCGCATTTCCACGCCGAAAGACAACAATATCGGACACGGTATCGGGCACGATATCGGATTGGGAAAGACAGATTTGGCGCAGCACGACGTCACGAACAAGATCGCGGAGCTGGTGAGCCCGTCGCTGGAAGCGAACGGCTTCGAGTTGGTGCGGGTGATGCTGACCGGCGGCGATGCGCCGACCTTGCAGATCATGGCCGACCGGACCGACGGCATGTCGATCAACGTCGAAGATTGCGCCAATATCTCGCGCGTGGTTTCCGCGATCCTCGACGTGGAGGACCCCATCAAGAGCGCCTACACGCTCGAGGTCAGCTCGCCGGGTATCGACCGGCCGCTCGTCCGCAAGAAGGACTTCGAGCGTTTCGCCGGCTTCGAGGCCAAGCTCGAGACGGGCACACCGATCGAAGGACGCAAGCGCTTTCGCGGCCGCCTCATCGGCGTGGAGGGCGACGATGTGCGCCTGGCGCTCGATAACGGCGATGGTAGTGGCGGCGAGGCGGTGATCCCGCTGGCCGCGATCGACCGGGCCAAACTGGTCATGACAGATGAATTGCTCGCAGCGGCGGAAGCTGCCCAACAGGAACGGAACTGAGAGCGATGGCAGAAGTAACCGAAATGGAATACGAGATCAGCGGCGCCTATGCGCGGCCCGAGCTCCTGCAGGTGGCCGACACGGTCGCGCGCGAGAAGAGTATCGAGCGCGAAGAAGTGCTGGAGGCCATGGAGCAGGCAATCCAGAAAGCCGGCCGCTCCAAATACGGTCACGATCTCGACATCCGCGCCACCATCGACCGCAAGTCGGGCGAGATTCACATCTTCCGCTACCGCAGGGTCGTCGAGGCCTATTTGGAGCCGGAGGATGAGGAGGGCGAGGATAGCGAGGCGACCCAGATCCTGATCGGCGACGTCAAGCGCTACGACAAGTCGCTGGAGCTCGGCGATTATCTGATCGAGCCGCTGCCGCCGATCGACTTCGGCCGCATCGCCGCCCAGACCGCCAAACAGGTGATCGTCCAGAAGGTCCGCGAGGCCGAGCGTTCGCGCCAGTTCGAGGAGTACAAGGACCGCACCGGCGAGATCGTCAACGGCCTGGTCAAGCGCGTGGAATTCGGCAACGTCATGGTGGACCTCAGTCGCGCCGAGGGCGTGCTGCGCCGCGAGGAGCTGATCCCGCGCGAAAACTTCCGCCAGGGCGACCGCGTGCGCGCCTATATCGCCGATGTCCGCGAGGAGACGCGGGGGCCGCAGATCTTCCTCTCGCGCACCCATCCCCAGTTCATGGCCAAGCTGTTCGGCCAGGAAGTGCCGGAGATCTACGACAACATCATCGAGATCAAGGCGGTCGCCCGCGACCCCGGCTCGCGCGCCAAGATCGCGGTGATCTCCAAGGATCCGAGCATCGATCCGGTCGGCGCCTGTGTCGGCATGCGCGGTTCGCGCGTGCAGGCGGTGGTCGCCGAGCTGCAGGGCGAGAAGATCGACATTATTCCGTGGTCGCAGGACGCCGCCGCCTTCGTGGTCAACGCACTGGCCCCGGCCGAGGTGACCAAGGTCGTGCTCGACGAGGATGCCGGCGCGCTGGAGGTGATCGTGCCCGACGAACAGCTCAGCCTGGCGATCGGGCGGCGCGGCCAGAATGTGCGCCTGGCCTCGCAGCTCACCGGCTGGCATATCGATATTCTGACCGAGGCGGAGGAGAGCGAACGCCGCCAGACTGAATTCAACCAGCGCTCGCAGCTCTTCATCGAGGCGCTCGATATCGACGACATGATCGCGCATATCCTGGTAACCGAAGGTTTCTCTACGGTCGAGGAAGTGGCCTTCCTGCCCAAAGACGATCTGCTCGCGATCGAAGGGTTCGACGACGAACTGGTCGATGCGCTGCGCGATCGCGCCGGCACCTATCTCTCCGAGCGCGACGCCAAGTTCACCGCCGCCCGCAAGGAGCTGGGCGTGGAGGACGCGGTCGGCGAGGTCGACGGCATCACGCCGGAGATGTTGGTCAAGCTGGGCGAGCACGGCGTGAAGACGCTGGACGATCTGGCCGATCTGGTCGGCGACGAGCTGCGCTTCATCATGCTGGAGATCAAGCCCGAACCGGATGAGGAAACCGGCAAGGCGGTGACGCTGGAGAATCTCGACGCGCTGCGCTCGCGCGAGCTCTACGCGCTGCTCAGCCCGAGCCCGCTCTCCGCCGAGGAGGCCGACGCCATCATCATGGCGGCGCGCGCCCACTGGTTCCCCGAGGAAGCAGCAGCAGACGGTGAGACCGCCGGCGAGGCCGCCGTGGCACCGGAGGCCCCAGCTGCGGACGCCCCCGCTGCGGCCGCCCCCGCCGTGGACGCAAAAGCCGGAGCGGAGCAGGGCTGACACGCATGACAGCGGCAACGACGATGGCTAGGCGCCCAAAGGGCGAACCGATGGCCAGACGCCCGAAGGGCGAACCGATGGCAAAGCGCCCGAAGGGCGGCGGGCCGGCGGCAGGCGCCGGCACGGCCGCGCCGGTGGATGGGTCGTCAGATGGGTCGTCGCTACGCCGCTGCATCGTCACGCGCGAGCCGCAGACCAAGGACGGCCTTATCCGCTTCGTCGTCGCCCCCGACGGCGTGCTGACCCCCGATCTGGCCGAAGTATTGCCCGGACGCGGGCTGTGGATCACGGCGTCGCGCGAGGCGATCAACACCGCCTGCGCCAAGAAGCTGTTCGGCCGCGCCGCGCGCCGCGCGGTTACGGTCCCCGACGATCTGGTCGAGCGGCTGGAGCACATGCTCGCCGAGCGCTGCATCGCGCTTCTTGGCCTGCTCAACCGGGCCGGACAACTTTCGGCCGGCATGATGCGCGTTCGTGAGTGGCTGCGTGCGGATAAAGCGGCTATACTGATGACCGCCGCCGAAAGCGACGGACGCGATGCTGCGGAGTTGCGGCGGGTGGCGCGCGGCGTGCAAACGGTAGACGTGCTCAAGGGAGTGGAGCTTGGGCGCGCAGTTGGTCGTGACCATATTGTCCATATGGCGGCGACGCCGGGACGCTTGGCGCAGTCGCTGATCCGAGAAACCGGGCGGCTCGCGGGCTTGCGCGATGGCGGTGCGCGGTGAAGGGTTCGGCCAACACGCCGGCCGCGCCGGGCCAATTTTTGATGGCGGTTGGGGTAAGCAACGTCGGTCGAAGTGAGCTTCATTGGTTGTGGACTGAACGCAGAAAGTTTGAGACGGCATGAGCGATACCAAGGAAGACAGCGGGAAAAAGCCGCTTACCCTCAATCGGCCGGGCAAGCTCGAGCTGAAGAAGACGGTCTCGACCGGACAGGTGAAGCAGAGCTTCAGCCACGGCCGCTCCAAGACCGTCGCCGTGGAGGTCAAGAAAAGGCGGACCTTTGCGCGCGGCGCCAGCGGCCACATGGCCGAGGTTACCGACGCACCCGCGCCGGCCGGGATGTCGGAGTCCGGGACGGTTGAGGTTGGCGCCGATGCCCCGCGCCTGACCGATGCCGAGCGCGCCAAGCGCCTGGGCGCGCTTCAGGACGCGCTGCATACCGAGGACGGCGAGCCGATCGCACCGGAAGACCTCGAAGCGGCCGTCACCGCCGCCCACGAGGCGGCCGAAGCCGCCGAGCCCGCGAACGCCGCGCCTGGCGATGGCGCTGGCGCCCCTGACATGGTGAGCGAGGGCGACGATGCCGCTCGCCGCCTGGCCGAGGACGAGGTTCGCAAGACCAGCCCGCGACCGCTTTCCTTCAAGCCCGCGGTGCGGCCGCGCGAGGAAACGCCGGCGATTACCGAAGAGGAAGACGCCGAGGAGGCGCGCGCCAAGCGCGGCCGGCCGGACGCCAAGCGACCGGCCCGTCCGACGCCGCGCGGCGAGCCGCGCCGGCGCGCCGGCAAGCTGACCATCAACCAGGCGCTCGAGCAGGGCGAGGGCAACGAGCGTGTCCGCAGCCTTGCCTCTGTGCGCCGTGCCCGCGAGCGTGAGAAGGAGCGCGCGCGCGAGCTGCAACAGGAGCGTAAAAAGGTAGTGCGTGAGGTCGTCGTCCCAGAAACGATCACTGTCCAGGAATTTGCCAACCGAATGGCCGAACGCGGCGCCGAAGTCGTGAAGGCGCTGATGAGGGAAGGCATCACGGCGACGGTGACCCAGACCATCGACGCCGACACCGCCGAGCTGATCGCTGCGGAATTCGGCCACAAGGTGAAACGCGTCTCGGAGGCCGATGTGGAGATCGGCATTGAGGGTGGCCCCGACGAGGAAACATCGCTGGTGCCGCGCGCGCCGGTGGTCACGGTGATGGGCCATGTCGATCACGGTAAGACCTCGCTGCTCGACGCGCTGCGCGAAACCGACGTGGCGGGCCGCGAAGCCGGCGGCATCACCCAGCATATCGGCGCCTATCAGGTCGTCCTCAGCACGGGCGAGAAGATCACCTTCCTCGACACGCCGGGCCACGAGGCCTTCACCACGATGCGCGCCCGCGGCGCCAAGGTCACCGACATCGTGATCCTGGTGGTTGCCGCCGACGACAGCGTGCAGCCGCAAACAATCGAGGCGATCAACCACGCCAAGGCGGCCGGGGTGCCGATCATCGTGGCGATCAACAAGATCGACATGCCCGGCGCCAACCCGACCAAGGTTTCGCAAGACCTACTCAACCACGAGATCGTGGTCGAGAGCATGGGCGGCGAAGTGCTCGCCGTGGAGGTCTCCGCCAAGGAAAAGACCGGGCTCGACAAGCTCGAAGAGGCGATCGTGCTGCAGGCCGAGCTGCTCGAGCTCAAGGCCAACCCCAATCGCCCCGCCACCGGCGTCGTCGTCGAGGCCAAGCTCGAACAAGGCCGCGGCGCCGTCGCCACGGTGCTGATCGATCGCGGCACGATTGCGGTCGGCGACACGCTGATCGCCGGAAGCGAGTGGGGCCGCGTGCGCGCGCTGATCGACGACCGCGGCAATAACACCGATACGGCCGGGCCGTCAGAGCCGGTGGAAGTCCTCGGTCTCAACGGCGTGCCTTCGGCGGGCGATGATTTCTCCGTGGTCGAGAACGAGGCCCAGGCGCGTGAGATCGCCGAATACCGCCAGCGTCAAGTCCGCGACAGGCAGGCCGCAAGCGGCGGCCGCAGCACCGTGGAAGAGATGTTCTCCGATATGGGCGAGGGCGAGGTCAAGCAGCTTGCCGTCGTCATCAAGGGCGACGTGCAGGGCTCAATCGAAGCGGTGATCGGCTCGCTGGACAAGCTCGCCACCGATGAGGTTGCGGTGGGCATCCTGCATTCCGGCGTCGGCGGCATCAACGAATCCGATGTGGCGCTCGCCGGCGCCTCGAACGGCATGGTAGTCGGCTTCAACGTGCGCGCCAACGTCCAAGCCCGCGAGCTTGCCAAGCGCGACGGCGTCGACATCCGCTACTACTCGATCATCTACGATCTGATCGACGATCTGAAGGCGTTGCTCTCGGGCATGCTGGCACCGGAGCTGCGCGAGACCATGCTGGGCACCGCAGAGGTCCGTCAGGTCTTCTCGATCACCAAGGTGGGCAATGTCGCGGGCTGCATGATCAAGGACGGCACCGTCAAGCGCGGCGCCCGGGTGCGCCTGCTGCGCGACGACGTTGTGATTCACGTGGGCAAGCTTTCCACCCTCAAGCGCTTCAAGGACGAAGTTCGCGAGGTCAAGGAAGGCTACGAGTGCGGCATGGGCTTTGAGAACTACAACGACATCAAGGACGGCGATCTCATCGAATGCTTCGAGATCGAGGAGATCGAGCGGTCGCTGTAGGCGGATTTGGGAAAGATGAGAGTGGCGCTTATGTCCCTCTCCCGCTTGCGGGAGAGGGTGGCCGCGAAGCGGTCGGGTGAGGGCAACGGCGGTTGGCGCCGAACCGTAAAAGCGCCTCGTTGCTTAGATGCCCGAAACCCTCACCCTCCCATTGCCTAGCGGCAATGGGCCCCTCCCTCTCCCGCAAGCGGGAGAGGGAATGATGCAATCGGAAATTTGAGACCATGAGCCGTGATCGCGCTAAGGCGCCGAGCCAGCGTCAGCTTCGCGTCGGCGAGGAGCTTCGCCACGCGCTTGCCCAGCTGCTATCGCGCGGCGAGCTGCGCGACCCGGAGCTGGCCGGCGTGCCGATCACCGTCACCGAAGTACGGGCGAGCCCCGACCTCAAGAACGCAACCGCCTATGTGATGCCGTTGGGCGGCGGCGAGGAAGCCCCGGTGGTGGAGGCGTTGCAACGTGCGGCGCCGTTCCTGCGCGGCCGCCTGGCCCGGGAGGTGACCCTCAAATTCACCCCGGCGCTGACCTTCGAGGTCGATCACTCCTTCGCCGCGGCCGAGCGCATCCGGGCGATCCTGCGCCAAACCGAAGCCGATAAGGACAATTCCGACGATGGGGCGTAGACGGCGCGGCGAGGCGATCGACGGCTGGGTCATCATCGACAAACCCGCCGGCATCAGTGCCGCCGGCGCGGTGAACACGGTGCGCCGTACCCTCAATGCCGCCAAGGCCGGCCATGCCGGAACGCTCGACCCGCTGGCGACGGGCGTGCTGCCGGTTGCCCTGGGCGAGGCGACCAAGACGATCACCTATCTGGTGGACACCGACAAGGACTATCGCTTCACGGCGCGCTGGGGCCGGGCAACGGCGACCGACGACGCAGAAGGCAAGATCGTCGAGGAGAGCGCGCTGCGTCCCGACCGGGCGGCGATCGAAGCGGTGCTGCCCGCCTTCACCGGGACGGTAATCCAGGTTCCGCCAGCCTTCTCGGCCATCAAGGTCGAGGGTCGGCGCGCTTACGCGATCGCCCGCGGCGGCGGCGAGACCCCGGTGCTCGAGGCCCGCCCGGTCCGCATCGATGCGATCTCGCTGACCCGCCTCATCGACCGCGATCACGCCGAATTCCTTGTGACCTGCGGCAAAGGCACCTATATGCGGGCCTTGGCGCGCGATATCGCGCGCGTGCTCGGGACGGTCGGGCATGTCGCGTCATTGCGGCGGACCCGCGTCGGGCCCTTCACCGAGGAACAAGCGATTTCGCTGGAAGACTTTGCCGCCCTGGGGCATAGTGCCGCCGCCTCCGGGCACCTGCTTGAGGTCGAGACCGTGCTGGACGACATCCCGGCACTGGCCCTGACCACGAGCGAGGCCGACCGCTTGCGGCGCGGCCAGCCCGTTCCGGTGATCCGTACCGCCAACCGGGAACGCATCAGGGACCTTGCTGACGGCACGATCCTGTGCGCCGTCCAAGACGGCAAGCTGATTGCGTATACCCGGCTCGACGGACGGATGGTTCATCCGGTGCGGGTCCTCAACCACTAGACGCCTTGACCACCGGGCGCCTCGACCAATAAACGAATGGGAGTAGGACGATGTCGATCACCGCGGAACGCAAAGCGGAAGTCATCAAGGAACACGCCACCGGCAAGGACGACACCGGCTCGCCGGAGGTCCAGGTCGCGATTCTCACCGAGCGCGTCTCCAACCTGACCGAGCACCTGAAGGAGCATAAGAAGGACTTTCACTCCGAACGGGGCTTGATGATCATGGTCGGTCAGCGGCGGCGTCTGCTGGATTATCTGAAGCGCAAGGACAAAAGCCGCTACGAGGCGCTGATCAAGAGCCTGAAGCTGCGGCGCTGATCCGCTCGAATGGCGCTTATCTGCTTGTTTAGTCAATACGTTCGAATGCAATCGCCGGCCGCCGGTTCCATGGGGGAACCAGGGTGGTTTAAGCGCGCACGCATTCTTGCTGCCGGGAGGTTCAGCCCGGCGGATCTGGTTCGCATAAGCAATCCGGCGGGCATGGGGCCCGGCGGACCGGATACGAAGCCGGTCGGGCGTCCCGCGCGAGTGAACGAAAAACGCGCCGGGCGCGGAAACAAGGAAACGGTATATGTTCGACGTGAAGAAACGTGAACTTCAATGGGGTGGGCGCAAGCTGACCCTGGAGACCGGGCGCATGGCCCGGCAGGCCGACGGGGCCGTGCTCGTCAATTACGGTGAGTCGACGGTGCTGGCGACAGCGGTCGCCGAGCGCAAGCCGAGGGTTGGCCTCGACTTCTTCCCACTCACTGTCCACTACCAGGAAAAGGCATTCGCCGCCGGCAAGATCCCGGGCGGCTTTTTCAAACGCGAAGGCCGGCCGGCGGAAAAGGAAACGCTGACCTCGCGCCTGATCGACCGGCCGATCCGGCCGCTCTTCAAGAAGGGCTTCAAGAACGAAACCCAGATCATCTGCACCGTGCTGAGCCACGATCTTGAGAACGACCCCGATATCGTCGCCCTGGTGGGAACCTCGGCGGCGCTGTCCATTTCGGGCGCGCCGTTCCTGGGTCCGATCGGCGCCGCGCGGGTCGGCTATATCGGCGGCGAATACGTGCTCAACCCGCAGATCGACGATATGGCGAACTCCACGCTCGACCTTATCGTCGCCGGCACCAGGGAAGGCGTGCTGATGGTCGAGTCCGAAGCCAGCGAGCTTTCCGAGGAAATCATGCTCGGCGCCGTCATGTTCGGCCATGAGGGCTACCAGCCCGTGATCGAAATGATCGAGGACCTCGCCAAGGAAGCCGGCAAGCCGCAATGGTACGAGTACACACCCGACCCGGCGGCCGAAGCGGTCGCCAAGAAGGTCGAGGAGATGGCCGAGAAGGACCTGCGCGAGGCCTATAAGGAGACGGTCAAGCTGGAGCGCCAGGAAAAAGTCGGCGCGGTCAGGAATTCGGTGAAGGAAGCCTTCGCCGATGACGAGGAGGCCAGTGCGCATGTCGGCGGCGCCTTCAAGAATTTGGAGAAGGACATCGTCCGCCGCGATATCCTGAAGACCGGCAAGCGCATCGATGGGCGCGACACCAAGACGGTGCGTCCGATCGTCTGCGAGGTTGGCGTGCTGCCGCGCGCGCATGGCTCGGCGCTGTTCACGCGCGGCGAGACCCAGGCGCTGGCGGTGACCACACTCGGCACCGGTCAGGACGAGCAGATCATGGACGCGTTGGCGGGCGAGTATCGCCAGCACTTCATGCTGCACTACAACTTCCCGCCCTATTCGGTCGGCGAGGCCGGCCGCTACATGGGCGCCGGCCGGCGCGAGATCGGCCACGGGAAGCTGGCCTGGCGGGCGATCAACCCGCTGATGCCGACCAAGGAAGACTTTCCCTACACGATCCGCATCGTCTCCGAGATCACGGAGTCGAACGGGTCGTCCTCGATGGCAACCGTGTGCGGCGCCTCGCTCTCGATGATGGATGCGGGCGTGCCGCTGAAGCGGCCCGTCGCGGGCATCGCGATGGGGCTGATCAAGGAGGATGACGGCGTCGCCGTGCTCTCCGATATCCTCGGCGACGAGGACCATCTGGGCGACATGGACTTCAAGGTGGCGGGCTCCCAGGAGGGTATTACCTCGCTGCAGATGGACATCAAGATCACGTCCATCACCAAGGAGATCATGCAGACCGCGCTGGAGCAGGCCAAGGACGGCCGGCTTCATATCCTCGGCGAGATGGCCAAGGCTCTCGAAGGCGCCCGCGAGGGGGTCTCCGAGCACGCACCGCGCATCGTCACGATCCAGATCAACAAGGAAAAGATCCGGGACGTGATCGGCACCGGCGGCAAGGTGATCCGCGAGATCACCGAAGCGACCGGCACCAAGATCGACATCGAGGACGACGGCACGATCAAGGTCGCCGCGGTGGACGACGAGGCCTCCAAGGCCGCGATCGACTGGATCCAGTCGATCGTCGCCGAACCGGAAGTCGGCAAGGTCTACACCGGCAAGGTCGTGAAGGTCGTCGATTTCGGCGCCTTTGTGAACTTCATGGGCGCGCGTGACGGTCTCGTCCACATCTCCGAGATGGCGCAGGAACGCGTCGGCAAGGTGACGGACGTCGTCAACGAGGGCGACAGCGTCAAGGTCAAGGTGCTCGGCATCGACGACCGCGGCAAGGTCAAGCTCTCGATGCGCGTCGTCAATCAGGAGACGGGCGAGGAGCTCGATCTGCCGACCCGTGAACGCAGCGACCGGGATGACCGTGGCGGCGATCGGGGCGGCCCGCGCCGCGCCCGAGGATAAGCGACGGCTTCGACCCTAATGGTCCATTCCCTCTCCCGCTTGCGGGAGAGGGAGGGGCCCACTGCCGAACAGCAATGGGAGGGTGAGGGCTTCCGGACGCATTGCAACGCGGCCGGTTCCTCACATTGCACAAGCGCCGCGGCCCTCACCCGGCCGCTGCGCGGCCACCCTCTCCCGCAAGCGGGAGAGGGTTAGTGCCGCTCATGTCCAATTCAGACAAGCTCACCCTGCCGCCGGTGATCGGCCATCGGGGTGCGATGGCGTATGCGCCGGAAAACACCGAGGCGAGCTTCCGCCAGGCAAAGGCGCGCGGCTGCGCCTGGGTCGAGTTCGACGTGCGGCTGACGCGCGACGGCGTGCCGGTGCTGATCCATGACGCCGCGCTCAATCGCACGACCGACGGCACGGGCCGCGTCGCCGCGCGCGACTATGCGAGCCTCGCCGAACGCGATGCCGGAGGCTGGTTCGCGCCCGAATTTGCGGGCGAACGGATCCTGACCCTGGCCCGCGCGGTGGCCCTGTTGGGCGAGCTTGGCCTCGGCGCGAATATCGAGCTCAAGCCGACGCGCCGCCATCAAGCGGCGCTGGTGAATGCGGTTACCGCGGTGCTGCGGGCACGCTGGCCGGACACCCTGCCGCCGCCGCTGCTTTCAAGTTTCGACCGCAAGATCCTGGCGGCGCTGGCGGCCCTGGACGTGCCCTGGCCGCGCGGCTACCTGGCCAAGGCGCTGCCCCGGCGCTGGCGCTGGCAAGCGTCCCGGCTCGGCTGCGCCAGCATCCATTGCGCCCACCAACACCTCAAAAAACCGCAGGCCCGCGCAGTCAAGGCCGCCGGTTTCGTGCTCGCCGCCTATACGGTGAACGATCCGGCGCGCATGGCCACGCTTTTCGACTGGGGCGTCGATGCGGTCTTCGCCGATGCGCCGGACCGCCTGATCGCCGCGCTCTGACGGGTTCTGACCGGCATCTGACGAGGTCTGACCGGGCCCTGACGGGCTCTGAAGCGCCTGCGAGGTCGCCAAGCCAGGAAACCTGTCCCAAATATGCGCGGTGGGGCTGGCTTTTGCCGGCCGCCGTTCATATATGCGTGCCAATGAGATCAAAGCGTTGGATCGCATTCGCTCGCCCGGCCAGAAAAAATCCTTATAAAGGCCCCAGGGTGGCGAATTGGCATGAGAACCTCGGGCCATGGATGAGTTCGCGCCCCGCAATGACGACCCCGCCGAGGGGGCAATCGGAAACGCCGGTGTGGCCAGCCTGACCGATACGCATGAATTCGGCTATGAGGACCTGCTGCGCTGCGGGCATGGCGAGCTGTTCGGGCCGGGCAATGCGCGCCTGCCGCTGCCGCCGATGCTGATGTTCGACCGCATCACGGCGATCACCGAGGATGGCGGTACGAACGGCAAGGGCGAGGTTGTCGCCGAGCTCGACGTTACGCCGGACCTCTGGTTCTTCAAATGCCACTTCGAAGGCGATCCGGTAATGCCGGGCTGCCTGGGTCTCGACGCGCTGTGGCAGCTTTGTGGCTTTCATCTTGGCTGGCTCGGCGAGCCGGGCCGCGGCCGCGCGCTTGGCGTGGGCGAGGTCAAGTTCGCCGAGATGATCCTGCCGACTACGAAACTTGTCAGCTACCACATAGACTTCACGCGCGTGATCCGCCGCAAGCTCGTGCTGGGCATCGCCGACGGTGTCGTGAAAGCCGACGGCAAGCCGATCTACGAAGCGACGCGGCTGCGGGTGGGGCTGTTCACCGACGCGGGCGAGGCGTAGGAGCCGCCATGCGCCGCGTCGTCATCACCGGTATCGGGATCGTCTCCTCGATCGGCAACAACAAGGCCGAGGTGACCGCTGCGCTGAAGAGCGGTAAATCCGGCATCACCCACGCGCCCGACTACGCCGAGATGGGCTTTCGCAGCCACGTCCATGGCAGTCTGAAGCTCGATCCGGACGAGGCTGTCGACCGGCGTTTTCGCCGCTTCATGGGCGATGGCGCGGCCTACAACTACGTCGCCATGCAGGAAGCGATCACCGATTCGGGGCTCAGCGAAGCCGAGGTGCAGAGCGAGCGCAGCGGGCTCATCATGGGCTCGGGTGGGCCCTCGACCAAGAACCAGGTCCTGGCCGCCGATCTCCTGCGCGAGAAGGGCAGCTCCAGGAAGGTCGGCCCCTTCATGGTGCCGCGCACCATGTCGAGCACCAACTCCGCGACCCTCTCCACGGCCTTCAAGACGAAGGGGCTGAGTTATTCGATCTCGTCGGCCTGCTCGACCAGCGCCCATTGCATCGGCAACGGCGCCGAGCTGATCCAGCTCGGCAAGCAGGATATCGTCTTCGCCGGCGGCGGCGAGGAGTTGCACTGGACGCTTTCGGTGCTCTTCGACGCCATGCCCGCCATGTCGTCGAAATACAATGACACGCCGGAGCAGGCCTCGCGGCCCTTCGATGCCGAGCGCGACGGTTTCGTGATTTCCGGCGGCGGCGGCGTGGTGGTGCTCGAAGAGCTCGAACGCGCAAAGGCCCGCGGCGCCAAGATCTACGGCGAGCTGGTCGGCTACGGCGCCACCTCCGATGGTTTCGACATGGTTCAGCCTTCCGGCGAGGGCGCGGTGCGCTGCATGAAGCTCGCCATGGCCGATCTCGGCGCGCCGGTCGACTATATCAACGCCCACGCGACCGCCACCACGGTGGGCGATCTGAAGGAGCTGGAGGCGCTGCGCGAGGTCTTCCGCGAGGCCAACCGGATCCCGCCCTTCACCTCGACCAAGTCTCAGACCGGTCACGCCCTGGGCGCGGCCGGCGTGCATGAGGCGATCTACAGCCTCATCATGATGGAGAACAACTTCATCGCCGCCTCGGTCAATGTGGATGAGCCCGACGAGGCGGTGGGCGACATGCCGCTGGTCACGACCCGCATCGACAACACGGAGATCAACTGCGTGATGTCGAATTCCTTCGGCTTCGGCGGCACCAACGCCGCGCTCGCCTTCCGCAAATTCGACGGATAGAGGCTCTTATGGCGCCGCCGATTGCGGACCCGGCGCGTTGCATCCCCATCTTGGCTTCGCTCGACCTTGACGAAACACACCGTTTCTATGTCGAGCAGCTCGGCTTCGCGGCCGAGAGGTTCGGCGACTATCTGATCGTCCGGCGTGACGAAATGGAAATACATTTCTGGCTCACAGACGATCCCATCCACTCGGAGAATACCTCCTGCTATATCCGAGGCGGCCAGGTGCCCTTGCTTTACGGGGAGTTCGCTGCACGGGACGTTTTGCGGCTTAGCGAATTCGTGGTGCAGGATTGGGGCATGAAAGAGTTCTATGTCCACGATCCGCACGGAAATTTGCTGCGCTTTGGGTGTTCGGCGGAAGAGGTCGGCGATTAGCCCAATTGGCTACACGGCCGGCATTTTTCCGCCTGAAATAGATGCTTAGGCAATATTAACCATAATTCGCACCGGCCGCGCCGGATTACCAACAATTCAATCAATCATTCACATTCTGAGGTTAGCGTCAGCCTGCCGAAATGTAAGGATTGCTGCGACCCGACCGCCGCCCTATGCCCAAAAAACCCGCCCCAAAGACCCGCCGCGCCAAGGCGCCGGCTCGATCCGGCCCAAAGGCCGGCGAGACGTCGCCGATTCTCGCGCTCGAGCAGAAGTGCCGCGGCATGGCGGCGGCGCTCGCCGCCAGTGAGGAGCGCTATGACCTGGTCATGGAGGCGATCAACGAAGGCATCTACGACCTCAACATCGCCAGCGGCGAGGTTTTCTATTCCCCGTACATCCTCGCCCTACTGGCGCTAAAGCCGAACGACGTTCTGACTGCGGAGGACGGCCTGGGGTTCGTCCATCCCGATGACTTGCCGCGCTTCCGGCAGGCCCTGGCCGACCATTTCAAGGGCAAGAGCGCCCGTCTCGACTGCGAGTACCGCTTTCGCACATCCGATGGTCCCTGGCGCTGGGCGCGCCAGCACGGCATCGCCCAGCGCGACGAGAAAGGCCGCGCCTACCGTATGACCGGCTCGATCGGAGAGATCACCGAAGCCAAGCGTGTCCAGGATGCGCTGAGAAAGAGCGAGGAGCGGTTCCGCGTGCTGGTGGAGGGCTCGATCCAGGGCATCGTGATCCACCGTAACGGCGAGTTGGTCTTCGCCAATCAGGCAGCCGCCGAGATGCACGGCTACGAAGTCTCGTCCATGATCGGCATGCACATCGCCGACTTCCTGGCGCCGGACTATATCGAGCAGGTGACGGCCTTCGCGCGGGCCCGGATGGCCGGCGAGGACCTGCCGAGCGTCTATGAGTATTACGGCCGCAAGAAGGACCGCAGCGAGTTCCCCGTGCAGTTGATGGCCAATCTGATCAACTGGGACGACGGGCCCGCGGTCCAGTGCACACTGGTCGACATCACCGAGCAGAAGCGGGCCGAGGCCCGCCTGCGCGATGCGATCGAGAATATTCCCGACGCCTTCGTTCTGTTCGATCGGTACGACCGGCTCGTGGTCGCCAATCAGCGGTTCCGGCAATTCTACCCCGAGCTGGCCGAGATGATTGTGCCGGGCGCGACGACGGCGGAAGACATGTTCCGCGAGCGGGTGCGGGTCGGCGCCGTGGGGGCCTTCGATGTGCCGGCCGAAGACTATGTCCGCTGGCGCATGGCGATGCGCAAGAAGGACGGCGGCACGCCGTCCGTGCACCGTCACACCGACGGCCGTTGGCTGCGTACGACCGAGCGGCGAACCTCCGAAGGCGGCGTGGTTGCGATCTCCACCGACGTTACCGAGCTGAAAAGCCGCGAGGCCGATCTTGCGGTCTCGATGGCCCAGGCTGAAATGGCCAACCGCGCAAAAAGCGAGTTCCTGGCCAATATGAGCCACGAGCTGCGCACGCCGCTCAACGCCATCATTGGATTCTCCGAGGCGATGCAAGCCGAATTCCTGGGTCCGCTCGGCAATGCGCGCTATCACGAATATGTCGAGGACATCCGCTCGAGCGGCAATCATTTGCTGCAGATCATCAACGACCTGCTCGATCTCTCCAAGATCGAGGCCGGCAAGCTGGTACTCGACGAACAGCGCGTAGATATCAACGCGGTCGTCGAGTCCTCGATAAAGATTATCCGCGAGCGCGCCGATAGCGGCGGCATCAAGACCTCGATATCGCTTGCGTCGCCCGCGCCGTGCCTGTGGGCGGATCAGCGCACCTGCAAGCAGGTGCTGTTCAACCTGCTCTCCAACGCGGTCAAGTTCACCGAGCCGGGCGGGACGATCACGGTGTCAACGGCGCTGGAACCGGACGGATATCTGGTGGTCGGCGTTCGCGACACCGGCATCGGCATACCCGAGGAAGACCTCGACATGATCTTCGAGCCCTTCACCCAGGTCGAGGCCTCGCTGGTGCGCAATCACGAGGGCACCGGGCTCGGGCTGCCGCTGACCAAGGCGATCGTGGAACTGCATGGCGGCGAGCTGACGGTCGAAAGCAAGATCGACGCCGGCACGACGGTCAGTGTCCGCTTCCCGCCCGAGCGCGTGCTCGAGCGCGATCGCGATCGCGAGCCCGGCAGCGCCGCGTAAAGACTATCTGTCGCAGCTCCGGCCAGAAAAGCCTCCCCCTATCTCGATCGCCCCCACTCCGCTAAAGTGCGCGGCCTTCGCATGAACGGCGGACAATGGATGACCAAAACCGATGGTGCGGCCGAGCCCGGGCCGTTGATGGCCGGGAAGCGTGGCCTCGTGATGGGGGTCGCCAACGACCATTCGATTGCCTGGGGTATCGCACGGACCCTGGCGGCGCACGGCGCGACGCTTGGCTTTACCTATCAGGGCGATGCCTTGCAGCGCCGGGTCGAGCCCTTGGCCGCCAGCGTGGGCGGCGCTTTCGTTGTCCAATGTGACGTCGAGAACGAGGCGAGCCTCGACACGGCCTTTGCCCGGGCCAGCGACGAGTGGGGCGGGCTCGACTTCGTCGTCCACTCCATCGCGTTTTCCGACAAGGCCGAGCTGCAGGGGCGCTACGTCAATACGACGCGGGACAACTTCGCGCGCACGATGGTGATCTCGTGCTACTCGCTGACCACGATCGCGCGCCGCGCCGCCGAGCTGATGGCCGACGGGGGCAGCCTGGTCACGCTGACCTATGACGGCTCCCAGCGCGTGATGCCGTCCTACAACGTTATGGGGGTCGCCAAGGCGGCGCTCGAGGCAAGCGTGCGCTACCTCGCCGCCGATCTGGGTGAGCACGCCATCCGGGTCAACGCAATCTCCGCCGGACCGATGCGCACGCTGGCGGGCGCCGCGGTGAAGGATGCGCGTTACCTCTACCGATGGACCCAGGAGAACGCACCGCTGCGCCGCAATCCAAGCCTCGACGAAGTCGGCAATGCGGGGCTTTATCTATTGTCCGACCTGTCGGGCGGGGTGACCGGCGAGGTGCATTATGTCGATGGCGGCTATAACATCGTCGGCATGTGCGCACCGCCCAGATAGCGGCGAAATCCGCTTGGCTGGTTGATTTCCCTGGTTTTTCGAGTTGTTCCAAACTTGGTTAAAGGATACTGTAAATACGACCTTAATTCGGGATTGGGGTCTTAAAGTCGGGGCCGGAAGAGCCCATATGGGGAGGTATGACGAAGCAATCGGCACAGCGCCCCTTTGCGGGGACGATCGATCGTTTGCGCGGCGTCGGGTTGAGGCCCACCCGCCAACGACTGGCGCTCGCGCGCCTGTTGCTCGATGGCGGCGACCGACACATTACCGCCGAAGCGCTCCACCTGGAGACCCAGGAAGCGGGCTTCAAGATCTCGCTGGCCACGATCTACAACACGTTGCATCAGTTTACCCAAGCGGGCCTGCTGCGCGAGGTCGTGGTCGAACCGGGTCGATCCTATTTCGACACCAATGTGCGCGATCACCACCATTTCTTCTTTCCCGACAGCGGCTCGCTGCAGGACATCCCTGGCGACCAGGTCTCGATGAGTGTCATCCCCGACGCGCCGGACGGCACCGAGATCGACCGGGTGGACGTCATTGTTCGCCTACGTACCCCAGAATAATTTCCAAGAAATCTTGACGTTATAAAATAGATTAGAATATTTCTAATCTATTGACAGGCGCGTCCGCATTGCTCATATTGTGCCTGAACGACGGCGGCAGACCGGCAGGCTGCGGGACCATCGGCAGTTTCAACACCGACCAAAACTGGAGGGAGATCATGGCACTCAAGGGCACGAAGACCGAAGACAACCTCAAGGCCGCCTTCTCGGGCGAAAGCCAGGCAAACCGCCGCTATCTCTATTTCGCCGCCAAGGCCGATATCGAGGGCTATAACGACGTCGCGGCGGTGTTCCGCTCGACCGCGGAAGGCGAAACCGGCCATGCGCACGGCCATCTGGAGTTTCTGGAAGAGGTTGGCGATCCGGCGACTGGCGAGCCGATCGGCGACACATCCTTGAACCTCAAAGCCGCGATCGCCGGTGAGACCCACGAATATACCGACATGTATCCCGGCATGGCGCGCGCCGCCCGCGAAGAGGGTTTCGACGAGATCGCGGACTGGTTCGAGACCCTGGCCAAGGCCGAGAAATCACACGCCGGGCGGTTCCAGAAGGCGCTTGACGACCTTTAGGCAGGACCCGCACGTCACTTCCCCTTCGCCTCATGAGAGGGAGGGGGAGGTGTCAGGAATATAGACGAAGCGAACAATCGCCGGGCAGCGACGCGGCGGTGTGAGAGGACTGTTGACCCATGCGTGAAGGCGGCCTGGACGCGCCTGTCCGGCATCCTGTGCCCTGGCAGGACCCCGATTTCACCGACGAGGCCAAGCTCGATGCCGAGCTCCGGCGGGTGTTCGACATCTGCCACGGCTGCCGGCGCTGTTTCAATCTTTGCGATTCGTTTCCGCGGCTCTTCGATTTGATCGACACATCCAAGACCGGCGAGCTCGATTCCGTCGACAGCGCCGGCTTCACGCCGGTCGTCGACGCCTGCACGCTGTGCGATCTTTGCTTCATGACCAAGTGCCCTTACGTGCCGCCGCACGAATTCAACCTCGACTTCCCGCATCTGATGCTGCGCGCGCGCGCGGCGCAGGCAAAAGCCGGCAAGATCTCTTTTTCGGAGAGGCAGCTCACCAAGACCGACCGCAACGGCAGGCTTTGCAGCCATGCGCCGGGGCTCGCGAACTGGGCGAGCAAGCGCGGCAATGGCCTGATGCGCGGCGCGCTGCAGGCGGTGGCAGGCGTGCATAAGGACGCCGATCTGCCAAAATATCATGGCAAGACGCTGCTCGACCTTGCGGGCGAAGCCCCGCGGGTCGATACGGATGCACCCGCCAAAGGCCGCAAGGCGGTGCTCTACGCCACCTGTTTTGCCAACTACAACAACCCCGGCATCGGGCTTGCGATGCGGGAAATCCTGGCCAAGAACGGCGTCGAAACCGAAATCGTCTATCCGCGCTGCTGCGGCATGCCGCAGCTCGAACACGGCGACATCGAAGCCGTCGCGCAGAGTGCGCGCAGCGTTGCCGGCGCGCTTGGGCCCTGGATCGAAAAAGGCTACGACGTGATCGCGCTGGTGCCGTCCTGCGCGTTGATGCTGAAGTTCGAATGGCCGCTCATCCTGCCCGATGACCAGCCAGTGAAGACGCTGAGCGGTGCGACCTTCGACGCCAGCGAATACATCGTCGACGTCGCCAAGAAGGAAGGGCTGGCCGAGGGCCTCGGCGCGCTGGACGGGGGCGTGACGCTTCACCTGGCCTGCCATGCGCGGGCCCAGAACATGGGACAGAAGGCGGCCGAACTCATGCGCCTCATCCCCGATGCCGATGTTGCGGTGATCGAACGGTGCTCGGGCCATGGCGGCTCTTGGGGCATCATGAAAGACAACTTCGAGGTCGCGCTCAAGGTCGGCGAGCCGGTGGCGCGCCAGGCGGTCAAGGCGGCCAAGGGCTTCGTTGCATCGGAATGCCCGCTCGCCGCGGCCCACATCCTGCAGGGCATGGAGATCCTCGACGAAGAAGAAACCGCCCCGCGCCGCACGCTCCACCCGATCGAGCTCTTCGCCAAGGCCTACGGGATCGAGGTCGAAGCATGATGGACGCATGAAGGACACCATGAAACGCGCGATTGCCCTCGAAGACATCATCGACATGGAGCGCTATGGCCGCGAACGCGCCGAGCGGCGCCAGCGGCTGACCGCGATCAAACGCAACCGGCGCCTCGAGGTGGGGCCGTTCGCGACTTTCTATTTCGAGAACTACGACACCATGCTCCAGCAGATCCACGAGATGCTCTACGTCGAGCGCGGCGGCGAGGAGCAGATCGAGGGCGAACTGGCGGCCTACAATCCGTTGATACCGAACGGCGGCGAGTTGGTGGCCACGGTGATGTTCGAGATCGACGACCCGGTGCGCCGGGCCTCCGCGCTGGCACGGCTCGGCGGAGTGGAAGAGACGGTGACGATCACGATCGGCGACGAGCTCGTACGCGGGGTGCCCGAAGCCGATGTCGACCGCACGTCGGCGGCCGGCAAGGCGAGCGCGGTGCAATTCATCCATTTCCCATTTTCGCCGTCGGCAATCAAAGCCTTCACCGAGCAGGGCGCGCAAGTCATCGTCGGCTTCGAGCATCCGCAATACGCCCACATGGCGGTGATGCCCGAGGCGGTGCGGGCGGCGCTCGCCGAGGATTTCGACTAGCACCCAAGGACCGGCCGGGCCACACAGCTTGGCGAACAAAGCAAACTCGCGCTAGGCTCACACCCATGAACAAGCCGCTCTCCAACCCTGCGGCAGCTGCGAGCGTTGAGCGCCTGCGCGCGAGCTTCGCGGCGGGCCGGACCCGGCCGGCTGCGTGGCGGCGTGGCCAGCTCGCCGCGCTGGAGGCGATGCTGGATGACCATGAGGGCGACTTCGCAACCGCGCTCAAGGCTGATCTCGGCAAGAGCGCGACCGAAGCTTATGTCACCGAGATCGAATTCCTGCGCGGCGAGGCGCGCCGCGCGCGCCGGCATCTTGCCAGGTGGATGCGTCCCCGCCGCGTGCCGACGCCGCTCTTCGCCCTGCCCGGACGCTCGCGCCTGGTCACCGAGCCGCTCGGCGTGGCGCTGATCATCGCGCCCTGGAACTATCCGCTCATGCTGGCGCTGTCGCCGCTGATCGGCGCGATCGCGGCCGGCAACTGCGCGGTTTTGAAATCCTCGGAGATTGCGGCCAATACGTCGGCCGCGATCGCAAAACATCTGCCCGACTATCTCGACGCGGACGCGTTCACAGTGATCGAGGGCGGCGCCGAAACGGCGACGGCGCTGCTCGCCGAGCGCTGGGACAAGATTTTCTATACCGGCAATGCCACTGTCGGCCGCATCGTGATGACGGCGGCCGCCAAACACCTGACGCCGGTGACGTTGGAGCTCGGCGGCAAATCGCCTTGCATCGTGCTCGATGACGCCAGGCTCGACGTGGCGGCGCGGCGTATCGTTTGGGGCAAGTTCCTCAATGCCGGTCAGACCTGCGTGGCGCCCGACTATGTGCTGGTCGAGCGCGGCAAAGAAGCTGCGCTGCTGGAGGCGTTGAAACGCGCAGTGGCCGATTTCTATGGGCCCGATCCCGCCGCCTCCGACGACTTCGCGCGCATCGTCAACGAGCGCCACTTCAAACGCCTGGAGCTGCTGCTGCAAGATGGCCAGGCGGTGACGGGCGGGCAGAGCGACGCACAATCACGCTACATCGCACCTACTATGCTGACCAATGTTGCGCCGGACAGCACGGTGATGCGCGACGAGATCTTCGGGCCGATCCTGCCGGTGCTTCCAGTGAACGACCTTGACGAGGCGATCGCCTTCGTAACCGCGCGGCCGAAGCCGCTGGCGCTTTATCTGTTCACCGAAAGCCGCGATGCGGCGGCGCGCGTGATCGCGGAGACCAGCGCCGGCGGCATGGCGGTCAACGAGACCGTGCTGCATCTGGCGGTGCCCTCGCTGCCCTTTGGCGGCGTCGGCGAAAGCGGGACGGGGGCTTATCATGGCCAATTCGGCTTCCGCGCCTTCAGCCACGAGAAAGCCGTACTCGCGCGCTGGAGCCGTCCCGATCTTATGTTCCGCTACCCGCCGATGACGCGGCGGAAATTCGGGATTCTGAAACGGTTTCTGTGAGCGCCGCTCAGGCCGAAAGCGGCGGCCGCCTGTCGGCCCAGGGCCGAGCCTCCTCGAGCTGCGCGGCGAGACGGAAGAGCGTCGCCTCTTCGCCTGCGCGGGCGATGAAATGGGCGCCCACCGGCAGGCCGTCTTCGGTCCAGTGGAGCGGCACCGACATGGCGGGGTTGCCAGTGACGTTGGCGAGCGGGGTGAAGGCGGCGAGCGCGAAGACCGCCTCGCGGGCGCGCTTCCTGTTACCGTCGACGTAGTCGAAGCTGCCCAGCGCCATCGGCGGCTGGGCCACCGTCGGCGTCAGCATGAGATCGTAGGTGCCGAGGAAGCGCGCCAGCTCGCGGCCGGCCGCCTGCACATCCTGGACGGCGAGGAGGTATTCGGCCGTGCTCTGCGCGCGTGAGACCTCGAGCATGCGCCAGGTCCAGGGCTCGAAATCCTCTTGGCTGGGTTTGCGGCCCATGCGCCGCGACCAGTCATCGACCGCCCAGCCCAGGAAGCCGACCCAGATCGCCGAGAAGGTCTCGCCGAGCGCGGGGTCGAAGACGGGTGCCGCCTCCTCCACGACATGGCCGAGCGCAACGCAGAGCTCGGCCGCAGCCTTGGCGGCGGCAAGGCATTCGGAATGCACCGGCGCGCCGTTGATCGGCCTGGTCGAAAGCGCGATGCGGAGCCGGCCGGGATCGGCGCCGACCTCGGCCGCGAAGGGCCGCGCCGGCTGCGGCGCCCAGTAGGGATCGCCCGGCGCGGGGCCCGCCGTTGCGTCGAGGATGGCGGCGCTGTCGCGCACCGAGCGGCTGACGACATGCTCGGCGACGATGCCGCCGGCGACGTCGCCATAATGCGGTGCCAGGCTGTTGCGCCCGCGGCTCGGCTTGAGCCCGAAGACGCCGCAGCACGAGGCCGGGATGCGGATCGAGCCACCGCCGTCATTGGCGTGCGCGGCCGGGACCAGCCCGGCGGCCACCGCCGCCGCCGACCCACCGCTCGACCCGCCGGGCGTGCGGGTCCGATCCCAAGGGTTGTGGGTCGGCCCGAAGAGCTCCGGCTCGGTGGTCGGCAGCAGGCCGAATTCGGGCGTGTTGGTCTTGCCGAAAATCACCAGCCCGGCCGCCTTGTAGCGGCGGGTGAGCTCCTGGTCGTCGCCCGAGACGTTGTGTTCGCCCAGGAAGCGCGAGCCCTCCGACATGGCGACACCGGCATATTCGGCCGCGAGATCCTTCAACAGAAACGGCACGCCCTTGAATGGGCCGTCCGGCAGGCCGGCCGCGATCGCCGCGCGCGCTTGATCCTCCATCGGGCGCACGATGGCGTTGAGCTCGGGGTTGAGGCGTTCGGCCCGGGCCAGCGCGGCATCGAGCAGCTCGCTCGGGCTCGCCTCGCCCCTGGCAACCAGTTCCGCCTGCGCGGCGGCGTCGAGCCAGGCGAAGTCATCGCTATCGGTCAATTTGCCCCTCCCCAACGCGCCTCACTAAACGCCTACGGCGTGATGTAGCCGAAGACCCATGCACTCAAACGCCTTCGGCGTTTGAGCCGCTCACCCTAGCCCTCCCCCCAAGGGGAGAGGGAGGGGCCCGCCGCACGTTGGCGCAGTGGGAAGGTGAGGGGGCTGAAACACGCTGGGTGTTTCTGTATCAGGCGCGCTGCTCAGCCAACACGGCGCTCTTGCGCTGCTTCACGCTCGCCGATTTCAGCTGGCCGCAGGCGGCCATGATATCGCGGCCACGCGGGGTCCGGGTGATGGCCACCAGATGCGCGTCGTGGAGAATGCGCACGAAGGCCTCGATGCGCTCGGGCGTGGAGCATTCGTAAGGCGCGCCCGGCCAGGCGTTGAACGGGATCAGGTTGATCTTGGCCGGGATGTCGCGGACCAGCTTGGCCAGCGCGCGCGCATCACCAGCACTATCGTTCACGTCCTTCAGCATGACGTACTCGAAGGTGATGCGCCGCGCATTGCCGAGGCTTGGATAGGCGCGGCAGGCGGCAAGCAGCTCGGCAATCGGGTATTTGCGGTTGAGCGGCACGATGGCGTCGCGGATCTCGTCGGTAACGGCGTGCAGCGAGACCGCGAGATTGACGTCGAGCTCGCGCCCGCAGCGCTCGATCATCGGCACCACGCCGGCGGTCGAAAGCGTGATGCGTTTCCTCGACATGGCGAGCCCGTCGGGGTCCATGACGATGCGCAGCGCCTTGGCGACGTTGTCGTAATTGTAGAGCGGCTCGCCCATGCCCATCATCACGATGCTGGTGATCTGGCGCTGGTTGACCGTCGTCGGCCATTCGCCCACTGCGTCGCGCGCCAGCATGAGCTGGCCGACGATCTCGCGGGGGCCCAGGTTGCGCACCAGGCGCTGGGTGCCGGTATGGCAAAACGTGCAATTGAGCGTGCAGCCGACCTGGCTGGAGACGCACAAAGTACCGCGGTCCTCCTCGGGGATGAGGACGCTTTCGGCCTCCTGGCCATCGTCGAAGGCGAGCAGCCATTTGCGCGTGCCGTCCTCGGAGAGGAGATCGCTGCTGGCCCGCGGCCGGTCGAGCACGTAGCGCTCCGCGAGCTTGGCGCGGAACGACTTGGCGAGCGAGGTCATGTCGTCGAACGACCGCGCGCCGCGATGATAGACCCAGTGCCAAAGCTGGCGCGCGCGAAAGGCCGGCTCGTCCATCCCGGCTACCAGGGCCGTGATCTCATCGCGGTCGAGGCCGATGAGGCTCAGGCGAGCATCGCTCTCAAGCAGGGCGGTTTCAGCGGGTGCATCCATGAGAGGAGATATAGGGGCCCCTGTCCCACTAGGCAAAGGGTCCGCCAGGCAAAGGGCGCGCCCCGGCAAGGTGTGGGCTATTTCTTGCGGCGCTTGCCGGCTGTCTTGCGCTTCTTGGCCTTGCTCTTTCCGGCCTTGCTCTTTCCCGCCTTGCCTCGGCATTGGGTATCGATTGCCTTGAGGGCCGCGGAAAGGCCTTTCAGCGAATAGGTGTCGGCCGTCTGGGTGCCTTTCTTGGAGACGCCGACGACGATCATCGACGCGCCGCCGCGCATGGCGCCAACGAGCTTGGCATCCTCGCCCTTATAGGCATAAGCCTGCTGGCCCGCGGTGAAGAGCCGGTGGTCTGCGCCGGCGATGCGGATCACCACCTCCGATTTCGCCTTATAGGCGTAGCCAGCATTGACGGTGACCTCGGCCCAGCGCTTGCGCCCCGGCCAATGGGCGACGATCACGCTGACCTCGCCGCGCGTCTTGTACTTGCCGGTCGATTTCTTGGGCAGGCTGGAGATGTAGCAAATGCGCTGCTTGCCGTCGGTGCGCAAGGTGGCGTCCCAATCGGCGTGCTTGGAGATCAACCGTGTCTCGGCGGCGGCATTGACCGCGGCCAGGAGGACGGCGGCGGCCGCGATCATCGTCGATGCTGGTTTCATGGCCCCTTTGGCGTGGCTCGGTTTGCTTCCTTGTCTTACGTCTCTCTTGGCGAATCTTCTGCCGAATCTTTTGCCGAATCTTTTGCCTTTTTCTCCCTTGCGGCGGCACGGCGGCGCTCCTTCTTGATCCATATGGGCCCGCCGAATTCGTGTGGGCGGACCTCCTCGGGCGGCCCGCCGGGGAGCAGCGGCCGCCGCGCGAAGCGGTTCGAGCTGAGCAGACGGTCGTACATGATGATCGCGCCCGCAACGGCCAGGTTGACCGAAAAGCGTGTCGGGATCTTGACGACGTGATCGGCAAGCTCCAGGAACTCGGGCGTAAGTCCGCCGCGCTCGGCGCCAAAGACGTAGGCCGCACAACGTGGATGGCGGAAGCTCGGCAGCTCGGCTGCGTCTTCGGTTATCTCCACTGCGACCAGCGAACAGTCGCGCGGCAACGCCAGCGCGCGCACGTCATCGAATTCATAAAGCGGCAGGTTGCGCCCAGCATCGGAGGTATCCGCCAACCCGCCTTCGTGGCGGTCGTAAACGGAAACGATGGAAAAGACGAAGCTGGCGCCAAACGCGTGCGCCGTGCGGAACAGGCTGCCCACATTCATCGCCTTGCTGACGCGTTCCACCCCGATGCCGAAATAGCCGCGCATGGGTCTGACCTTGCACCGACGGCCGGCGGTAAGGCAAGCTGCAAGACAGCGACGGTGAAGGCGCCATGAACGATCGAACCCCGGCCAACTCAAATCACGCGGCGTTTCCGGCGAACGACCGGGCGCCAGCGGCCAATCCAGTGCTGGTCGAAGTCTGGCGCGGCGATATTGTCGAGAGCGCGCATCGGGGCGCGGCCGCGGTGGTCGACGCGGGCGGTACGCTGGTGGCGCAGTGGGGCGATATTGAGCGGCCGGTCTATCCGCGCTCGGCGGTCAAACCCCTGCAGGCGCTGGCGCTGCTGGAAACCGGCGCGGCCGAAGCCTTCCGGGTAAGCGACGAGGAGATCGCGCTGGCCTGCGCCTCGCACAATGCCGAGCCCGCCCATGTGACGCTCGCCGGGGGCTGGCTTGCGCGGATCGGGCTCGGGCCCAACGACCTGGAATGCGGCGCTCACTCCCCGCTTGGACGAAAAGCCACCGAAGCGCTGATCGCCGCTGACCAGGCGCCACTGGCGCTCCACAACAACTGCTCGGGCAAGCATTCGGCCATGCTCACCACAGCGCGCCATCTGGGCGAGCCGACCAAGGGCTATGTGTCCGCCGATCATCCGGTGCAGATGCGGGTCCGCGATCTTTTGAGCGAGATGACCGGCTGCAATCTTGAGCAGGCACCCAGAGGCACCGACGGCTGCAGCATCCCGACTTATGCCGCGCCCTTGCGCAATCTCGCCCGCGCCATGGCCTGGTTGGCGGCGCCCGAGACGCTGCCGCCCAAGCGCGGCGAAGCGGCCCGGCGGATCGCCCATGCGCTGGTCGCCCATCCCTTCATGGTCGCCGGCTCCGGGCGGTTCGACACGCAGATGATCTCGCGGAGCGGCGGCGCAGCGCTGGTCAAGACCGGGGCGGAAGGCGTCTATATGGGCGCGGTGCCGGCGCGCGGGCCGCGCGGCGCCTTCGGCATCGCGCTCAAGATCGACGACGGCGCGACCCGCGCCTCGGAGGTCGCGATGGCCGGGCTGTTGCGCTATTTAGACGTCCTAGACGACGCCGCCTGGGCGCGCCTTCTGGCGATCGCGCAGCCCAGGCTTACCAACTGGCGCGGCATCGAGACCGGAGCGATCAGGACCGCTGGCGGCTGGCTCGACGGCGTTTAGGTCTAACGAAGGAACGGGAGGGACTGCATGCGGGCGATGCTCTGCACGGAATGGGGTGGGCCGGATACGCTCAAGCTTCAGACGGTTGAACCCAAGCGCCCCGGCGAGGGCCAGCTCCGCATCGCCATCAAGGCGGCGGGCCTCAACTTTGCCGATACGCTGATGATCGCGGGCAAGTATCAGGAGCGGCCCGACTTCCCGTTCAGCCCGGGCCTGGAGGGCGCCGGCGAGGTGATCGAATGCGGGCCCGGCGTCACCGGGTTCGAGCCGGGCACGCGGGTCATGGCGATGCTGGGGCATGGCGGCTTTGCAGAAGAGGCGATCACCACGCCCGAGCGGGTTTTTGCGATCCCCGATGCGATGCCTTACGCGGACGCGGCCGGCTTCCCGGTCGCCTACGGCACCTCGCATGTCGCCCTGCGGCACCGCGCGCACCTCGAGGCCGGCGAGACGCTGCTGGTGCATGGCGCCGCCGGCGGGGTCGGGCTGACGGCGGTCGAAATCGGCACCGTGATGGGCGCGACCGTGATCGCCTCGGCAAGCAGCGCCGAGAAACTGGCGCTGGCCAAGCAGTATGGCGCGCAGCACGGCATCGACTATTCCACCGAGGACATCCGCGAGCGCGTGTTGGAGATCACCGGCAAGCGGGGCGCCGACGTGATCTACGATCCGGTTGGCGGCGACGTCTTCGACACCTCGCTGCGCTGCATCGCCTGGGAGGGGCGGCTGCTGGTGATCGGCTTTGCGGCCGGGCGCATTCCCGAAGCGCCGGCGAATTATCTCTTGCTCAAGAACTGCTCGGCGGTGGGCGTCTTCTGGGGCGGCTACATGAAGCGCAACCCGGCGGTGATCCGGCGCTCCTTCGATGAGCTGCTCGGCTGGTACGAAGCCGGCAAGCTGAAACCGCATGTCTCGGCGACCTACGAGCTCGCCGATGCGGCCACCGCCCTGAAGGCCATGATAGCCCGCAAGACGACGGGCAAGATCGTGCTTACGATGGAGTAGGGGGCTTGGCGGCGTAAATCGCCTCGCGCTTCACCTTTTCCCCGATGAACGTCATCCCCGCGAAAGCGGGGATCCAGGGACGCCAGCAACATCAGCGCCCAGCGATCTCTGGATTCCCGCTTTCGCGGGAATGACGACGGAGAGAGAACCCAAAACGCATCGCGGGCGTGGGGTCCGTGGCAGGGCAGCCCGGTCTCCACGCCCGCTCACCGGAGGCGTTGGCCTTGGGTGACGCCTGCCTAGCTTTTCCAGAAAGGCTTGTCGGCCTCGCGCAGAGCATCGATACGGTTGAGGCCGATATCCTTCAGCATATGGTTATCAAGCCGCTGCAGCTCCTTGCGGCCGCGCGCACGCTCCTGCCACAGCAGAACGAGACCCACGATGCGGGCGGCAAAGCCGCCTAAGCCCGTCACGGCACGGACCGGCGCATGGTGGCGAAAAGCGTAAGTATTAGCTTGTGTATGGGTCATTGGATCGCCTCCTGTGCTGCGGGTTTCCCCATTGATCGCTTTCATGATCAGGAAAATAAGGGTATTTTGCGGTAGTGACAAACGATCGATTCTCATGTTATCGATTAGAAAATCTTATCTCTTAACAGATCGGCAACGCCTTCGATGAGCCGCAAACTGCCACCGCTTAACGCGCTCCGCGCCTTCGAAGCGTCGGCCCGCCACCTCAGCTTCACCCGCGCCGCCGAGGAGCTCTTCGTGACCCAGGCCGCGGTCAGCCACCAGATCAAGGCGCTGGAGGACTGGCTGGGCTTCAAGCTCTTCCACCGCATGGGGCGCGGCTTGCGTCTCAGCGAGGAAGGCCAGGACTACCTGCCGGTGTTGCGCGACGCCTTCGACGATATCGCCGCCGCCACCGAACGGCTGATGGGCGCGGAGTCCGAACAGCGGCTGACCATGAGCACGACCGACAGTTTCGCGGCCGGCTGGCTGGTGCAGCGCCTGAAGCGTTTCCGGGCGCGCCACCCGGAGATCGACGTGCGCCTCACCACCACCGACACGCCGGTCGACTTCGCCCGTTCCGATGTGGAGTTCTCGATCCGCTACGGCACCGGTCCCTGGCCAGGAACCGAGACGATCCCACTCTTCACCGAGGAAATCTTCCCGGTTTGCAGTCCCAAACTTGTCGAGGGGCTACACCCGCTGCACGAGCCCAAGGACCTCTTCGGTCACACGCTTCTGCACGACGACATGACGGTGACGTGGAGCAACTGGTTGATGGCCGCGGGGATCGAGGGGATCGACGCCGAGCGCGGGCCGACCTACATGCACTCCAATCTGGTGATCCAGGCGGCGATAGACGGCGAGGGCGTGGCGCTGGGCCGCTCGCGGCTGGTCGCCCGCGAGCTCGAGGAGGGCTGGCTCGTCAAGCCGTTCGAGTTCAGCCTGCCGTCAAACTTCAGCTATTTCGTGGTCTACCCGCTGGCGAGCAAGGACCGGCCCAAGATCATCGCCTTCCGCGACTGGCTGCTAGAGGAAGCCGCCATGCAGGACGAGGTGATGATGTGAGGGAAGAGCAATCGAAGAGAACGAGTTGGGTCTTCTGAGTGTTGAGTTCTTCCCTCCCCCTCAAGGGGGGAGGGGGAAAATCTGTACGTAGCCGAAGCTGCGTTACGTCACTCCGTCCTACATCGGCTTTGGCGTTGCGGAGCCGGTCAGGAGTAACTGCAGACGCGTTTCTTCTGAATGGTGCCATTTTGCCGAACTGCCACGGTGTAGCACCGCGGGTGACGGGGACGATATTCCTTCCTGCAGCTAACGGCGTTCGGTAGGCAGGAACTGCCCGATCGGAGCTGTGCGTTCTGCTGAGTACCGTTGGCCAGAGCCGGCGATGACGTCGCAGCGGCGAGTATGACCGCGGCGATCAAGCTGGTTGCGAAAGTCTTCATGGTCTGTCTCCTGTCCAAGGCGGGAGGCTTGGCCTCTCATGTGTTGGGATGGACAGTAGCGTGCCGTCACTGATCGGTCTGTGCGCGCCATCACCAGGTGCTTTGCCGGTATCGGCCCAGGAATTCGGTCCAGGAACTCGGTCCAATGCGCGGAATAGCTAAACCACGCCGTCCTCAAGCGACTTGGCGAGGCGGTCGAGCGCGGAGGACAGCTTGTCCGACTGGAGCGCAAAACAGAGGCGCAGATGGCCCTCGCCGCCCGGCCCGAAGGCCGAGCCCGGCGCCAGGCCAACCTTCTGCTCCATCAAGATGCGCTTGGCGACGGCGAGGCTGTCAGCCATGCCGTCGACGGCGATGAAGGCGTAGAAAGCGCCCGGCGGGTTGGCCATGTGGACGCCCTTAATCCCGCCGAGGCGCTGATAGACCATGTCGCGGTTGCGGCGGTAGAGCGCTTGCGTCTCGGCAACAAAGTCCTCGCCCTGCTCGATCGCCGCGATGCCGGCGCGCTGGATGAAAACGGGCGCGCAGGAGAAGTTGAACTCGACCAGCTTGGTGAAGGTCTCGACCAGCGGTTCCGGCGCCACCATCCAGCCGAGCCGCCAGCCGGTCATGCACCAGTTCTTGGAGAATGAGTTGACCACCACGAGCGGGTCGTCGGGCCGGGCGATATCGAGAAAAGAGGGCGCCCGCGCGGTTTCGAAAGCGATGCGCGTATAGACTTCGTCGGCGATGATCCAGATGCCGCGCGCGCGGGCAAATTCCAACAGGCGCGCCTGGTCGTCGGCCGACATCATCCAGCCGGTCGGATTGCTGGGGCTGTTGATGAAGATGGCGCGGGTGCGCTCGTCGGCCATGGCGAAGAGCGCATCGAGATCGAGCGTCCAGCCCTCGGGCCCATGCTCGAGCTCGATGAGCCGCGCTTCGGCGCCCATGATGCGCACGGTCTGGATGCAGTTGGGCCAGATCGGGGTATGGACGATGGCGTTGTCGCCGGCATCGACGAAGGTCTCCATCGCCAGCATGATCGCGGTCATGCCCGAGATCGTGACAACGATGCGTTCGGCCCCGATCTCACGGCCGCGCAGGCCGCTCTCGTAACGCGCAAGGGCTTGGCGCAGATCGGGAATGCCGGCATTGCTCGAATAAAAGGTCTCGCCGGAATTGAGCGAGGCGGTGGCGGCGTCACGCACAAAATCGGGGGTCGTCATGTCGGACTCCCCGAACCAGAGCGGCGTGACGCCTTCCATTGCCATGCCGATATCGGAGACCTCGCGGATGCGCGAGGATTCGATGTGCTCGAGCGCGGCGCGGATGGCCGGCAGACCGGTGTTCGCCTTGGCTGGGCGATCGTTCATCCGGGCGCTCTCAGACCTTGGCCGCGACGGCGTCGATCTCGACCAGCCAGTCGGGGCTCGCAAGATCGGCGACGACGACGAGCGTGAAGGACGTCCGGGTCTCGCCGAGATACGGGATGCGGACCTCGCGGAAGGCGGCGACATCGGCCTTGTCGGTGATGTAGCCGTTGACCCGCACGAGGTCGGGGATATCCATGCCCGCCGCGTTGAGCACGACAATCAGGTTTTCCCAGGTCTGCTTGCACTGGGCCTTAAATCCCTCGGCCATGACACCATCGGGCTTCGCGCCGACCTGGCCGGCAAGATAGAGCCAGCGCGCGCCTGCCGGCACCTCGATGGCGTGGCTGTAGATGCTGGCCGGCGGGGCGATGCTGGCCGGATTGTGGATCTTGAGCATTGGCGTGAGCCTCCCTTGTGTCCGCCTAGTGGTCGTTACGCGTCTTTGGGCCGGCGGGCGTTACGCATCCTTCGGCCGGCGGGCGCTATATGTCTTTCGGCCTGCGGCCATTAAACATCTTTCGGCCTGCGGCCGATGATCTGGATGCCGCGCCAGGTGATGACCGTATCGCCGTTCTGATTCTGGATGTCGAACTCGACGGTGACATAGCCGCGGTCGTCGCGGGTCCGCGAGGTGCGCTTGTCGAGCACGCACAGCCGCGTGCGCACAGTATCACCCGGGCGCACCGGCTTGAGGAAGCGAAGCTCGTCGCAGCCCGGCGAGCCCATGCTGGCATTGCCGAGAAAGCCGCTGTCGATGACCTGGCGGAAGGCGACGATCTGGGTATGCCAGCTGCTGGCGATGAGACCGCCGAAATGCGAGGCGGCGGCGGCCTCCTTGTCGACATGGAACGGCTGGGGATCGTAGCGATAGGCAAAATCGATAATCGCATCCTCGGTCAGCGTGACCCCACCGGTCGTCATCTCCTCGCCGACCGTGAAGTCCTCGAAGTAGCGCCCCGACATGGCTCAGCGCACCACGAGCACGCGGCAGGTCGTCTCATCCAACCGCTTGCGCGCGGCGGCACTGCGCAAAAGCGCGTTGTCCGCGCCGAGCACCAGCGCGCCCGCACCGACCCGCGTGGAAAGCCCGCAAAGATCGCCGGCGCTTGCCTTGGGCAGGGCGATGAAGGCGGTCCCCGCGACCTGGCCACCGAGAACGTCTTTGGCCTGCTCTTCAAGCTTGCCGGCGGCCTTGGCGCCCGGCGCGATCAGCGCCACGGTGAGCTCGCTCGGATGCGCGAGCCGGGCCGCAACGCCAAGCGCCCGGTCGGCGCCGGGCGCACCGTCATAGGCCACGACGAGCAACCGGGCCACGGGCGCCCTGGGCCGCACATAGAGCACCGAGCGCTCGCGCGCGCGCTTGCCGAGCCGCGCCAGCGAGGGCGAGCGCAAGCCCGCGAGAGGCGCGTCCTGCCCGGCGCCCAGCACCACCAGATCGGCATCCTGGGCGGCGGACAGCGCCGCGGCCTCGACTTCGCCGCGAACGACGGTGAAGCTCCAAGGCAGCCGGCCGCGGTCAGCCGCCTCGGCAACCGCCGCACGGACCCGGCCGGCGAGATCCTTGAAGGCACTCTCGATCTCGCTCTCGCCGAAGGGCTCCCAGCGCGCGCGCATTGGCGCGTAGCGGTGCACGAAGGAATGCCGCGCCGCGCCCAGCAGGCCGACATCCTCGACGAAGAGCGTGTTCAACTCGGCGTGTAACGCGGTCGCCAGCGCGATCGCCTCAACGAGCGCCGCCCGGTAGTCGGCGCCGGGATCGAGCGCCAGCACGACACGCCGGATGCCGTTTTTCGTGCCGGCCGGCGTCATGTGCCCTCCTCCTCGTCGCCTGCGTCCGGCCGGCCCTTGGCGAAGGCGCGGGCTTTTTCCGCGAAATCCTCGAGCCGCGCCTCAACGCGCGCATTGACACTGCCCTCCGGGAAAGCCCCGTCGGCCCCGCGCTGGCCGGCCTGCACGCCGGTCAGCAGTGCGATGCCCCGGTCGATCGTGGCGATGGGATAGACGGCAAATCGGCCGGCGTCACACGCCTCGACGACGTCATGGCGCAGCATCAGATGCTTGGTGTTGGTGGCCGGGATCAGCACGCCCTGGCGCCCGGTGAGCCCCAGCGCCGAGCAGATATCGAAATAGCCCTCGATCTTCTGGTTGACCCCGCCGATCGCCTGCACCTCGCCGTGTTGGTTGACCGAGCCGGTGATCGCGAAGGACTGGTCGATCGGCAGGCCCGATAGCGCCGAAAGCAACGCATAGAGCTCGGTGGAGGAGGCCGAATCGCCGTCTACCCCGCCATATGACTGCTCAAAGACGAGGCTGGCGGAAAGCGCCAGTGGGCGCTCGGCGCAATAGCGCGCGCCCAGGAAGCTGGAAAGGATCAGCACGCCCTTGGAGTGCAGCGCGCCGCCGAGCTCGACCTGGCGTTCGATATCGACGACCTCGCCCTTGCCAAGACGCACCCGCGCGGTGATCCGGCTCGGCTTGCCGAAGGAGAAATTGCCGAGCTGGAGCACCGAGAGGGCATTGACCTGGCCGACGGCCTCGCCATCGACGTCGATCAGCACGGTGCCGCGGGTGATCTGCTCGTGGATCAGCTCGCGCACCCAGTCGGCGCGATGGATCTTGGTATCGATCGCGCGCTGCACGTCGGCAGCGCTTGCGGTGCCATTGCCGTTCTTGCCGGCCCAGTAATCGGTCTCGCGCAGGATATCCAGAATGTCGCGGAAGCTGGTCGACAGGCGCTCGTTGTCGTCGGCCAGGCGTTGGCCATACTCGACGATGCGCGCCACGGCGGTGCGGTCGAAGGCGCGCAGCTCGTGTCGCTCGGCGAGCGTGGCGATCAGCCGGGCATAGTCGCCAACGCTCTCATCGGTCCGCGTCATGACGTGCTGGAATTCAGCCTGGACCTTGAAGAGCCCGTCGAAATCCGGGTCGAGCGCGCATAGCAACTGATAGAGCTGGCGGTCACCGACCAGCACGATCTTGATATCGAGGGCGATCGGCTCGGGATCGAGCGAGACGGTGGAGATGACGCTCAAGAGCTGGCCAACCGATTCGATGCGGATCTCGCCCGAGCGCAGTGTGCGCTTCAGCTCCTCCCAGGCGAGCGGCTGCATCAGAATGCGCCGCGCATCGATGATGAGATAGCCGCCATTGGCCCGGTGCAGCGCGCCCGGCTTGATCAGGTTGAAGTCTGTGACCAGCGCGCCGAACTGCGCGGTGTGCTCGATACGGCCGATCAGATTGCCGAGCACCGGATGATCCTCATAGATGACCGGCGCGCCCTTCACTTCGCGGTTATCGACCAGCACGTTGACGCGGTAGCGGCGGAACAGCGTCTCGTCGTCCGGCGCATCGTGCGGGCGGGTACCGGGCGCGCCGCCGCCCCCTCCAGCGCTCCCCACTCCAGAGTCCTGGGCCATCACCGAGCGAATGAAATCGAAGGCGTTGTCGACGATGTCGGCCTCGACGCGGTCGAGGTATTCGACCACCGCAGGCGCGTCGGCAAAGGCCTCGCGCACTGCCTGGATCAGATGGCCGACGGCGAATTGGGTGACCTCGCGGTTGAGCTCGCGCAGCTTGTCGCGCAACTCCTTGCTCCAGGCCGGCAGCTGCTCCATCGATTTCCGGAGATCTTCCTGCAGCGCCTCGATGTCGTGCTTCAGGCGTTCTTGTTCCTCCTCCGGCAGCTTTTCGAATTCCTTCGGCTCGATCACCTCGCCATCGCGTACGGGCGCGAACATGAGGCCGACCGGCGTGCGCATCAGCGCAATGCCCTTTTCCTTCGCGCGGGCCTGCAGCCCCTCGAACATCTCCTCCTGCCGGCGTTTGAACTCGCCCTCGAACATCTGCCGGCGCGAGACGTATTCGTCGCTCTCGAAGACGCCCGGAAGCGCCGTGCGCAGTTCGCGAACGAGCGCTTCCAGCGCGTCGTGAAGCGCCATCGCCCGGCCGGCCGGGAGCTTCAGCGCGTGGGGCTTGTGGGGATCATCGAAGTTGTTGACGTAGACATAGTCGGGCGGTGTCGGCTCTTCGGCTGCCGCGCGGGTCAGGTAGTCGTGGATGAGGGTGTGTTTGCCGGTCCCCGGTGGCCCGAGCGCGAAGAGGTTATAGCCCTCGCGCCGAATGCCGATGCCGAACTCGACCGCCGCGACCGCGCGGTCCTGACCGATCACGGTCGTGAGCGGCTCGGCCTCGCGGGTTGTCGCAAAGGGAATCGTGGCGGGATCGCAAACCCGCCGCAAGACCTCCACCGGTAACGCTGCCGGCAAGGGCGCGGGCGAGCCGCTCTTAGTTCCGCTTTGTTCCGCCATGATCCGTCTGCGCGCAAACCGCCCCCGCGCGCCTCTCTCTTATTTTTTGCCGCCGCCGGTTAGCCGGTCGCCTCGATCCGCTCCATATCCTCGTCGGAAAGGCCGAAATGGTGACCGATCTCGTGGATCAGGACATGGCGGATGACGTCGGCGAGATCCTCACCGCCCGGGTCCCAGTAGTCGAGAATTGGCCGGCGGTACAGGAAAATCATGTCGATCGCGCCGGGCAATGCCGCCGTCTTGTGTCCGATCGAGACCCCGCGATAGAGGCCGAGGAGATCGAAGGGACTGGCCAGCTCCATCTCCGCCATCGTCTCGGCGTCGGGAAAATCCTCGACCCGGATGACGACATCGCCCAGAAGCCCGCGCAGACGCTCGGGGATGGCGGCGAAGGCGGCGCTACCCATCGCCTCGAAGGCATCAAGACCGGGCGCGTTGTGCTCGCCGGCGGGTAAGAGCGATCGCGGAAACCATCCTTTCGACATACCCGATAGATAATCCCGCGGACAGGTGAGTCCAAGCACCGGCACCCACCCTTTCGGCACTCTTCCCATGATCGCAGATGGGGCCTAGCTTGATCGCAGGATGACCGGGCAACTTGGGGGAGGCGGACATGGCGGCGAAACTGACGGGCGCGGCGCGCGCGGCGGCGCTGGCGAAACTGCCGGCATGGGGCGAGGTCGAGGGGCGCGATGCGATCACGCGGTCGTTCCAGTTCTCTGACTTCAACGAGGCCTTCGGTTTCATGGCGCGCGTGGCGCTGCAGGCCGAGCGCGACGACCATCACCCCGAATGGTTCAACGTCTACAACAAAGTCGAGGTGACGCTGGCGACCCATGACGCGGGCGGGCTTTCCGAGCGCGACATAAGGCTGGCGCAATTCATCGACACCATCGCCGGCTCGTGAAGGCTGACGCTGGATAGGCGCATGACGAGAGTTTTCTCAAGTTTGCCGGCCGCCGTGATTGGGCTCGTGCTTGCGGGCCTGTCTGCCGGGTCCGCGGACGCCGGGCTGCGCGAAGCGCATGCGGCGATGGTCCGCGAGAACTATGCCGCCGTCATTCGCGAGGCGACGCCGCTGGCGGAGGCCGGCGACCCGGACGCCGCCTATATGCTGGGGCTCCTCCATCTGCACGGCCGCGGCGTCACGCAGAGCCCGCGCGCGGCGATTGCCTGGTTCCGCCGCGCCGCCGGCCGCGACCATGCCGCAGCGCAGCTCTATCTCGGACGCCTCGCCATGGTCGGCCAGGGCACCACGCTCGATTTCGTGGAGGCGTATAAATGGTTCGCGCTCGCCGCGCGCAACGGCAACGCCGCCGCCAAACGCATGGTGCCGTCAATCGACCGCCAGCTCACCCCCGCCCAGCGCGCCCAGGCCAAGGCCCGTGTCGCGGCCTGGAAGGGCGCGGGGAAATAGTTCGGCGCTGTTCAGACGTGTTCGCCGTCCACCCTCTCCCCCACGGGGAGAGGGTTTGCGTGGCGGTCCAAAACGGAGGAGGCGAATGCCTCTACCGCGCAGGCATGCGGGCGGCGGCGTCGAGGCGGACGCATTCGCCGTTCAGCATCACGTTCTCGATCATGTGCATGGCCAGGCGCGCATATTCGTCAGGGCGGCCGAAGCGGTCGTTGGGGAATTGCTGGACCGCTTTCAGCACGTCCTGCACCTTCTCCGGCAGCGTGTCCATCAGCGGCGTCTGGATGAAGCCCGGCGCGATGGTGAGCACGCGGATGCCGTGGCGGCTGAGCTCGCGCGCCGCCGGCAGCATCATCGCCAGCACGCCGCCCTTGGAGGCCGCATAGGCGATCTGGCCGATCTGGCCTTCATACGCCGCGACCGAGGCGGTGGAGATGATGACGCCGCGCTCGCCCTCGGCCAGGGGCTCGAGCTTGGTCATGTCGGCGGCGGCCATGCGCAAGCAGTTGAACGAGCCCAGCAGATTGACCGAGATCACCTTCTCGAACTTGGCCATGTCCATCGGAACGCCGTCCCGGTCGACGACCCGGTCAGCGGTGCCGATGCCGGCACAGTTGACGAGGATGCGGGCGCCGCCGACCGCCGCGCGGGAGGCTTCGAACGCCGCCTCGACCGAGGGCGTCGACGAAACGTCGCACTCGATGGCTTCGCCGCCGATCTCGCCGGCAACCGCCTTGGCGCCGTCCATGTTGCGGTCGAAGATCGCGACCTTGGCGCCCGCCTTGGCGAGAAAACGCGCGGTTTCCGCACCCAGGCCCGAGCCGCCGCCGGTGACGATCGCAGAATGACCCTTCACATCCATTTTGGAACTCCCCCTTCGAACTTGTTGGTTTCCGTAAACGTCAATTTGATTGGTCCGTTCTTATCAGATGACCCCCGTGAGGCAAGCCCTCCGCGCGTTTACGCCGCACACATCCGGGCGCCAGGCATCTTCGCCCCAGGCATCTGAACCATTGTCACGGCGCGCACGGACGGCCATATCTAGACCTATGAACGATCTGATCGTCCATCCCAGCGTCGTCGCCAACCGCGAGCGCATTGTCGAGCACGGCTTCTGGCAGAAAGTACGCCGGACCGCCGGCAAGGTGCCGTTTCTTCAGGACGCGGTGGCGGGCTATTTCTGCGCCATGGATCCTGCCGCGCCGGCCAAGGTCAGGGCCTCGATCCTGGCGGCGCTGGCCTATTTCGTGGTGCCGACCGATCTGGTGCCCGACTTCATTGCCGGGCTTGGCTATTCCGACGACGCCGCGGTGCTCTATGGCGTCCTCAAGTTGGTCCATCATCACATCACGGCCGAGCACAAGTCCCGCGCGGCCGCGCTGCTGCTCAGGGACCCGCCGCCGGAAACAGCCAAGGACGACGCCTGACGCCTACATTTGCGTCGGGTTTCACCTTAGTCCCCGCCTGTCAGTCCCAGCCTGTCAGTCCCAGCCTGTTGGCGCCCGCCTGAACCCTATCGTCCGTCGCGTTCTGCTGCGGTTTTCGCTGCAAGACGTTCTGAGCGGGCGACCCTCGCCTCGCGATGGGCGATATAGACCGACGAGGCGACGATGACGGCCGCGCCTACGCCGCTCCACAGATCGGGGACCTGACCGAAGAACAGGTAGCCGACGATCGCTGCGAAGATGAGGCGGGAGAAATCGAAGGGCAGCACCGCCGAGGCTTCGGCCGCCGCGAAAGAGCGCGTCAGGCATTGGTGGCCGCCGGTCGCCACGGCGCCGAGCACGAAGAGCCAGCCGAGCATCTCCCAGCTCGGCGTCTGCCAGACGAAGAGCGCCGGGATCAGCGCCATCGGGGTCAGATAGATCACCATGTAGAGGACGATGGCGTTCGGCGATTCGGTGCGCGAGAGCATTTTGATCGAAGTGGCGGTGGCGGCCATCATGGCGGCGGAAAACAGCACCATCGCTTCGGCGAGCCCGATCGACTGCTGCCCGGGACGCAGGATGATCATCGTCCCGACAAAGCCGATGCCAAGCGCGATCCAGCGCCGCGCCCGCACCACCTCCGACAGCACCAGCGCGGCCAGCACCGTGGCGAAGAGCGGGGAGGTAAAACTGAGCGCCGTCGCGTCGGCGAGCGGCAACACCGAAATCGCCCAGAACCAGCTCAAGAGCGCCGCGATCCCGGTAATGCTCCGCACGGTGTAGAGACCGATGCGCTTGGTCTTGAGCCCGCCGATCCCGACCTTCATCAGCCAGGGCAGCATGACGAAGAAGCCGAAGAGATTGCGAAAGAATGCGATCTCGAAGGGATGGACCTCGCTGGCGACATAGCGAATAAGCCCGCCCATCGAGGCAAAGCAGGCGCAGGCCGCAACCATCCACGCCGCGCCCACGGCCGTTCCGCGCGCCGGCCCGACCGGCTGCGCCGTGTTTTGCGTGCTGTCGCCCATGGGCCCGACTATAGGCGCGCCGGCCCGGCCCAACCAGCGGGTCGCAGGCGGGGTATCGATGCGCGGGGCGCGGGTGTTTGGAATGGTATGTTTGCTGCGTCCCCGTTGTGGAATTGCCGGGCTGGATACGCATACTGCACTCTGCATTTACTGGAGAGACAACCGTGAACCAACCGCTGTGGACGCCGTCGGAGGCGCGCATCGAAAGCTCGAACCTGGCCCGTTTCGTGGATCACGTGAAGGCGCAATGGGGTGTCGATCACGGCCGCGACTATGCCGGCCTGTGGCAATGGTCGATCGACGAGATGGAGGCGTTCTGGCTGTCGGTCTGGGACTTCTGCGGCGTGACGGCCGAGACGCGGGGCGCGCGCGTCCTGGTCGACGGCGACAAGATGCCGGGCGCGCGGTTCTTTCCCGATGCGCGGCTCAACTTCGCGGAAAACCTGCTGCGGCGGCGGGGCGACACGCCCGCGATCAAATTCCAGGGCGAGGACAAGGCGCGCGCGGAGATGAGCTGGGCCGAGCTTTATGACGCCGTCTCGCGCCTTGCCCAGGCCTTGCGCGGCGCCGGGCTTGAACCCGGCGACCGGGTCGCCGCCTACATGCCCAACATGCCTGAGACCATCGTCGCCATGCTGGCGACGGCGAGCATCGGCGCGGTGTTTTCCTCCTGCTCGCCCGATTTCGGCATCCAGGGGGTGGCCGACCGCTTCGGCCAGATCGAGCCCAAAGTGCTGATCTCCGCCGACGGCTACCACTACAACGGCAAGACCCATCCCTCGCTCGACAAGCTGCCGGCGATCGCCGAGCGCATCCCCAGCCTGGAGCACATCATCGTCGTGCCCTACGCCGAAGCAGAACCCGACGTCTCCGGCGTGCCCAAGGCCGTGACGCTGCCCGATTTCACCGCCAACTTTCCGGCGCGCGAGATCGACTTTGCGCAGATGGCCTTCAACGCGCCGCTCTACATCATGTTTTCCAGCGGCACCACGGGCGTGCCCAAGTGCATCGTCCACGGCATCGGCGGCAGCCTGCTGACGCATCTGAAGGAGCACCAGCTCCATTGCGACGTGAAGCCGGGCGACCGGCTGTTCTGGTTCACCACCTGCGGCTGGATGATGTGGAACTGGCTGGTCTCGGGGCTGGCCTCGCAAGCGACGCTGCTGCTCTATGACGGTTCGCCCTTTTATCCCGATGGCAATGCCGTGTTCGACTTCGCGCAAGCAAACGAGATGACGTATTTCGGCACCTCGGCGAAGTTCATCGATGCCTGCAACAAGGCCGGGATCGAGCCGATCAAGACGCACACGCTCAAACACGTCCGGACGATGGGCTCGACCGGCTCGCCGCTGGTGGCCGAGGGCTTCGACTACGTTTATGAGAAGGTCAAGTCCGACATCCACTTGGCCAGCGTTTCCGGCGGCACCGATATCCTCGGCTGCTTCGTCGGCGCCAATCCCCTCGGGCCGGTGTGGCGCGGCGAAATCCAGGCGCCGAACCTCGGCATGGCGATCGACGTGTTCGACGAGACCGGCGCGCCGGTGCGCGGAGAGCAGGGCGAGCTCGTCTGCACGCGGCCCTTCCCCTCGATGCCGGTCGGCTTCTGGAACGATCCGGGCGACAAAAAATACCGCGCCGCCTATTTCGACAAGTTCGAGAATGTCTGGTGCCATGGCGACTGGATCGAAGCGAACGCGCATGGTGGCTACACGATCTATGGCCGCTCGGATGCGACGCTCAACTCGGGCGGGGTGCGCATCGGCACGGCAGAGATCTACCGTCAGGTCGAGCAGATGGAGGAAATCGTGGAAGCGCTGGTAATCGGCCAGGACTGGGACAACGACACCCGCATCGTGCTCTTCGTGCGCTTGGCCGAGGGCCAGGCGCTCGACGAGGCGCTCACGGGCAAGATCAAGAAGCAGATCCGCGCCAACACCACGCCGCGCCATGTGCCGGCGCGTATCCTCGCGGTGCACGACATTCCGCGCACCAAGTCGGGCAAGATCGTCGAGCTCGCCGTGCGCGAGGTGGTGCACGGCCGGCCGGTGAAGAACCTCGAGGCGCTGGCCAATCCCGAAGCGCTGAAGGAGTTCGAGGCGCGTGCGGAGCTCATGGCATGAGCGCGAACGCGAAGCCGCGCGCCACCGGGGGCTGTCTCTGTGGCGCGGTGCGCTTTGAGGTCACCGGCCCCCTGCGCCCGGTGATCGCCTGCCATTGCGGGCAGTGCCGGCGCTGGTCGGGCCATCACGTCGCGGCGACCGCGGCGCGGCGCGCGGACATAAGGATGCTCGAAGAGGACGCGCTCACCTGGTACCGCTCCTCGGAACACGCCAAGCGCGGCTTCTGCCGGCTCTGCGGCTCCTCGCTCTTCTGGTCGGCCGAAGACGCGCCGTATATGAGCATCATGGCCGGGGCGCTCGACGCCCCCACGGGGCTCCACACCGTGGTCAACATCATGGTCCAGGATAAAAGCGACTATTACGAGCTCGATCCGGACGTGCCCCATATCGAGGGGCACGATCACCGAATTGTAGTGCCGGAGAACTGAGATCGATCCCGCGCAGCCTCAAAACCGTCGGCAGCAACGCGTCATGACGAACAAAGCCAAAGCCATTCTGCTGGGTGCGGTGATCGCGGTTCCGATCGCGACCATCATCGTCGGGCTGGTACTCGTCTTCACGCCGGTCGGCATGCACACGACGCCCTTCTACGGCGCCAGTTTCGACAAGGCGCGCTGGCACACGGCGCATCAGGGCAAGACGTCGGAGGCGATCGGCAAGAAGCAGGCGCAATGCATTCGCGGCGCCATGTTCGGCGATTTGAGGAACCGATTTCTCAGACCCGGCGCCAGCAAGGCGCGGGTCATCGAGCTGATCGGCAAACCCGATTTCGGCTCCGAGGGGATCAAGGATGGCAATAAATGTCAGCGCTGGAACCTTGGCTTCTGCTCGGGCTTCAAGATCGATCTCGACAGCCTCAATGTCTGCTTCGACAAGGCCGAGCGGGTGAGCCATGTGTTCCGGCTGCAGCATTGAGAGGGCGATGTGTGTGTGCGGGGACACCGACCGTAATTGTAGGGGCGGGTTTTCAACCCGCCCTCGGGCGGTGGCGGGCGGGTTTGAAACCCGCCCCTACGAATAGGAATGCGCCGTCCACGTTTTCCCCTTAACCCGTCATCTCCGCGAATGCGGCAATGACGATGCAGAGCGGCGGACAGCGCGGCAACTGGCTCCTCGCTGCCTTCCCCGTTAAGCTCGGCCCAAGCGGAACGGCGGAAGGACCGGGGAACGTGAAGGCTGTATCAACACGGACAGTGCTCATCACGGGCGCGGCCTCGGGCATCGGGGCAGCGACGGCGCGGCGGTTCGTTGATGGCGGCTGGTTCGTCGGCCTTGCCGATATCGATGCCGAGGGCGCCGCGGCACTGGCCCGGGACCTTGGCACGGAGCGCGCATTGGCGCTCACGCTCGATGTGCGCGACGACGCAGCCTGGGCGCGCGCGGCCGAGGCATTCGGGAATGCAACGGGCGGTCGGCTCGATGCGCTGATCAACAATGCCGGGCTGTTGGCGGCGGGGCCGCTCGCGGACTTGCCGGCGGACAGGCTGCGCGCGATGGTCGATGTCAACCTGACCGGCGCGGCGCTGGGTGTACAGGCCTGCCTGCCCTTGCTGAAGGCGACGCCCGGGGCGCGCATCGTCAATGTGGCATCGATCTCGGGATTGCGGGCGATGCCCGAGGCGGCGGTCTATTCGGCGACCAAGTACGCGCTGCGAGGCCTGAGCCAGGCGCTGCGCGACGAGCTGCGGCCTTCGGGCGTGGCGGTCAGCACGGTCTATCCGGCCTTCGCCGCGACGCCGATGCTGGCGGCCGGCGGAAACGGCGTCGACGCAAAGCTTCTGGCGCGTCTGGATGTCGCCGGCTTCCGACACTACACGGCGGAATCGATTGCCAAGGCGATTTGGAAGGCGGTGACGCGCGGTCGCAACGAAGCGGGTGCGGGCGGCCAGGCGCGGGCGATGCGCTTGCTCGCAGCCACCTGCCCACCGCTGCTGGCGCTGCTGTGGCGGCTCGGCCGGCTGCGGGCAGGCAGAGCCGCTAAAGCAGCGCGTGAACCCGCGCCCGCAGATCGGCCAACGCCTCGGCCTCGAACCACGGGTTCTTCTTGAGCCAGTTGGCGCTGCGCCAGCTCGGGTGCGGCGTCGGGAAATATTCCGGTCCGAAATCGCGCCAGCGCTTGACCGTTGCTGTGAGCGTCTTTTCGCGGCGCTTGCCGAGATAATGCCACTGCGCGTACTGGCCGACCAAAAGCGTGACCGCGATCTGCGGCATTCGTGTCAGCAGCGGTTCATGCCAGAGCGGCGCGCATTCGGGCCGGGGCGGCAGATCGCCGCCGCGCTCGTGACGGCCCGGATAGCAAAAGCCCGAGGGCACGATGGCGATGCGGGCCTCGTCGTAGAAGGTCTCCTTGTCGACATCGAGCCAGTCGCGCAGCCGGTCGCCCGAGGGATCATCCCAGGGAACGCCGCTTTCGTGGACCTTGGTGCCGGGCGCCTGGCCGATGATGAGGATCCGCGCAGTATCGCTGGCGCGCAGCACCGGACGCGGGCCCAGCGGTAGATGCGCTTCACATACCCTGCAATCGCGGATGCGGGCCAGGAGCGCGTCGAGGGTCTCGGTTTTGCTAGTGTTCACCAGGCGCCACCCGCCGGAACCTGCCAGCCATTGGTGAGCAGCTCGTCAACAAAGGACGGCACGACCTCGGTTGCCTGGCCATAGCGCTTGTCGGCAAAAACCGTCGCGCCCTCGGACGGCTCAAGGTTGAGCTCGACCGTGTGCGCGCCGACCATCGACCGCGCTTCGTCAACGAAGCCGGCCGCCGGATAGACGTTGCCCGAGGTGCCGATGGAGAGGAAAAGATGGCAGGTGCACAGCGCCTGCTCGATGCGGTTCATGTCGAGCGGCATCTCGCCGAACCAGACGACATGGGGACGCATGCCGCCGGGCCGCCCGCAATCGGCGCAGCCGAGCTCGACGCTCAACGTCCCTTCCCATTCGGTGATCGCCTGGCAATGGTCGCAGCGCGCCTTGGCCATCTCGCCATGCATGTGGATGAGGTTTTGCGAGCCCGCCCGCTCGTGCAGATCGTCGATATTCTGCGTCACCAGCAACACTTCGTCGGGCCATTCGCGTTCCAGCCGGGCCAGCGCTTCATGGGCGGAGTTGGGGCGGATGTTGCCTCCGACCATGCCGGCGCGGCGGTCATTATAAAACTGGAGCACGGTCTTGGGATCGCGCTGATAGGCCTCGTAGGTGGCGACGTCTTCGATGCGCACTTTGGACCACAACCCGTCCTCGTCGCGGAAGGTGTCGAGCCCGGACTCCTTGGAGATCCCCGCTCCGGTCAGGATCACGATCCGCCCGTCCTTGCGCATGGCCGCCATTCCCCGCCGATCGCATGGTTTTGAAGTGCACGCCTGCAGCTTATGATAGCGGCTGACCCGGGCGTGAGATAGCGCCCGGGCGTTATCGGGGAAAGGAAACAAGCTTGGTCGCGGTTCTTTTCGTTTGCACGGGAAATATCTGCCGCTCGCCGACAGCCGAAGGCGTCATGCGCAAGCTGGTCGCCGGGCGCGGACATGACGACCGGATCGTCATCGATTCCGCCGGCACCCACGGCTATCACGAGGGCGAGCCGCCCGACGCGCGGAGCATCGAGGCGGCGGCAAGGCGCGGCGTCGATATCTCGGGCCAGCGGGCGCGGCGCATCCGCGAGGACGACTTCGCGAAATTCGATCTCATCCTTGCCATGGATAGAGGCCATGCGCGCATCCTAACCCGCCAGACGCCGCGGGGGTCCGATGCGCGGGTCGCGATGTTCCTCGACTACGCGCCGCATCTTGGTGCGAGCGACGTGCCCGATCCCTACTATGGCGGCGGCGGCGGGTTCGAGCTGGTGCTCGACATGACCGAGGCGGCTGCCGCCGGCCTGATCGACGCGATCGAGCAGGAATTCATGCTCGACTAACCGGCGGCGGCAAGCAATCAACGCCGGCAAGGTGAGGAGGGAATCGATGCCAACGCCGACCATGCCAGCACCCGTTATGTACGACTATGTGATCGTCGGCGCCGGCTCGGCCGGCTGCGTGCTGGCCAGCCGGCTCTCCGAAGACCCGCAAACCCGCGTCTGCCTGCTCGAGGCCGGCAAGCCCGATGACAGCTTCCTGGTGCGCATCCCCGCCGCCCTGCCGCTGATGGTCGCCTTCAAGCAGCGCAACTGGGCCTTCAAGACCGTGCCCCAGCCAGGGCTCGGCGGCCGGCAAGGCTACCAGCCGCGGGGCAAGACCCTGGGCGGCTCAAGCGCCACCAACGCGATGATCTATATCCGTGGCGACGCCTCGGACTATGACGTCTGGGCGGCGGCCGGCAATGCCGGCTGGGGCTGGCAGGACGTGCTGCCCTATTTCCTGAAATCTGAGAACAATGAGCGGCTCGAGGGGCCCCGGCACGCCAAGGGCGGGCCGCTCAACGTCGCCGATGGGCGTTCGCTCAATCCTTTCGCGGCGCGGTTTCTTAACGCGTGCGGCCAGTTGCAGCTGCCGATCACCGAGGACTTCAACGGAGACAGCCAGGAAGGCTTCGGGCTCTATCAACTCACCCAGATCGATGGCGAGCGCATGAGCGCGGCCCGCGCCTATCTGCATCCCGCCGCCGATCGCCCGAACCTCGACATCGTCACCGGCGCGCAGGCAACGGGGATCGCCTTCGAGGGCAAGCGGGCGGTGGGCGTCGACTACCGCAAGGGCGGCGCCGATCACGAGGCGCGCGCCGAGGGCGAGGTGATCCTTTCGGGCGGGGCGTTCAACTCGCCGCATTTGCTGCAGCTTTCCGGGATCGGCCGGCCCGAAGAGCTGCGCGCGCACGGGATCGACCCGCGTCATGCGCTGCCCGGGGTCGGGCGAAACCTGCAGGACCATGTCGACTACGTCCATGTCTGCAAGACCGCCTCGCGCGAGGCCTTCGGGCTGTCGCTGGGCGGCACGCCGCGAACGCTCGGCGCGATGCGGGAGTTCCGCAAGCACCGGCGCGGCATGATGACCACCAACTACGCCGAGGCCGGCGGCTTCTGGAAGACCGACCCGGCGCTCGATGTCCCCAACATCCAGTTTCACTTCGTCGTCGGCATCGTCGACGACCATGCGCGCAAGACGCATCTCGGCCACGGCTATAGCTGCCATGTCTGCCTGCTGCGACCAAAGAGCCGGGGCAGCGTTTCGCTCGCCTCGGCCGACCCGCTGGCTCCGCCGGCGATCGATCCCAACTATTTCGATGCGGAAGAAGACCTCGACGTGATGGTCGAGGCCTATCGGCTGCAGCAACGCATCCTCGATGCGCCCGCCTTCGACGATGTGCGCAAGAAACCGCTCTACGCGGTCGATGCCGGGGACGACGCGGCGGTGCGGGCGATGATCCGCCAGCGCGCCGATACGGTTTATCACCCCGTGGGAACCTGCCGCATGGGCAGCGACGGCGAGGCCGTGGTCGATCAAACGCTCAAGGTGTGCGGGCTTGAAGGATTGCGCGTGGTCGACGCCTCGATCATGCCGACGATCGTCGGCGGCAACACCAACGCACCCACCATCATGATCGCCGAGAAAGCCGCCGACATGATCCTCGGCCGGGGCTGAGCGGAGACCCATGGATGCAGCCGACCGTATCGAGGCGGCGATCGGCCGGCGGCCGGTGCGGCTGGCGCCGCTGTCCGGTGGCTGCATCGCCGAGATCTATCGCGCAGATTTTGCCGACGGTGAGCGGCTCGTCGCCAAGCTTGCTGGCGACGGCGGCGATCTCGCGCTCGAGGCTTACATGCTCGATTACCTGCGCGCGAACTCCGCGCTGCCGGTGCCGGCGGTGATCCATGGCGCAGCGGATCTGCTGGTCATGGAGTACATCGAGACGGCCGGCAGCCTCACCGCGAACGCCGAGTGCCACGCGGCCGAGCTGCTCGCCGCGCTGCACGGCGTCAGCGCGCTCAAATTTGGGCACGAACACGACACGCTGATCGGGCCGCTAAATCAACCGAACTTGCAATGCCCATCGTGGCGCGATTTCTTCTGTGACCAGCGGTTACTCGCCATGGCCCGCGTGGCGTTGGAGGCCGGGCGGCTGCCGGGCGCGACGATGGCGCGGATCGAGACGTTGGCGGGCCGGCTGGACGAATGGATCGATGAGCCGGCCGTACCATCCCTCATCCATGGCGACATGTGGGGCGGCAATGTGCTCACCAAGGACGGCCGCATTGCCGGCTTCGTCGATCCGGCGATCTACTACGCCGACGCCGAGATCGAGCTGGCGTTCGCAACGCTTTTTTCGACCTTCGGCAAGCCGTTCTTTCAGCGCTATGGCGAGATCCGGCCGCTCAAGCCCGGCTTTTTCGAAGTCCGGCGCGAGCTCTACAACCTCTATCCGCTGCTGGTCCATGTTCGCCTCTTCGGCGGCGGCTATCTCGGCGGCATCGAGGCGACGCTGAGGAAGCTTGGGTGTTGATGCGCTGCATCGAGCGACCGGTCCGCACAACCCTCTCCCGCTTGCGGGAGAGGAAACTCTAGGCAAGCTGAAGCCGATAGACCGCTTCGGGCGTGTGGATGGCGCCCGAATGCGAGAGAAAGCTTGAGAAGAGCGTGAAGCCCAAGGCTTTGAACGGGCCCGCCTGAAACGGATTATGCGCCGCCACGAAGTCACCGACGCGCCCCGGATTGGCGGCTTTGGCACGGCCCAAGGTAACGTGCGGCGTGAACTTACGCCCTTCCGGCGGCAGGCCGGTGCGCACCAATGCCGATTCGATCTTGCCATGCAGGTGTTCGAGCGGCGGATTGCGGGCCACTCCGGCCCAGATCGCGCGCGGCCGGGCGCCGTTGCCGAAAACGCCGATCCCGTCGAGCATGATCTCAAATCCCGGTACGTGGATGCCGGCGAGCGCGGCGTCGATGTCGCCGAGCGCCGCCTCCTGGACGTCGCCGATGAAGCGCAGTGTCAGATGCATGGTCTCCGGCGACAGCCAGCGCGCGCCCGGAACACCGCCGCAGAGCAAGGCCAGGCGCTCGCGAAGGCTCTCGGGCAATTCAATGGCGACGAACAGGCGAAGCATCGGGCCGGATCCAGCGGATTACGCCGACGGTCGGATCAGAGAAACAACACCAAGACGCCGGTATAGCCGTAAAGGCGGTCGTGGGAAATCTCGCCGTTGCCGAAGAAGCCGGCGAGGGGAAATTCGCCGAACGCCTCGCGGATCGCCGTCAGCTCGTGGCCCGGCGGCTGGAAAAGATTGGGCCCGCGCGCGATGCAGGAGAAATAAAGCCCGCCGCGCGGCCCGTCGCCGGCGCGCAGCTTCAAATCCCCCAGCATACGCTGGAGGTCCTTGGCCGCCGCCTCGGCATCGCGGCGCACGAAGAGCAACGTTTCGCCCACCTCGGCCGCCTCGCCGATCACGACAAGCCCGGCCTTGGGCTCGATCCCGACCAGGTTGCGCACGAGATAATCGCCCGTATCGGTGCCTGGGATCAGCTTGGCTGCGTGGATATTCTGCAGCCAGGGCCGTGGATCGGCATCCTCGGCGACGCCGACATCCTCCAGCAGAACTTCCAGCGCCGGGCGACCGTCGAGCGAGACCACGATTGTCTCTTCGACCTCGGTAACTTCATGGAGCGTGCCGACGGGCGAGCAGCCCTGGCTCAATCCCACTGCGACCGGAACATCCTGGGCGATCAACACACCGGAGACGCCGCCATCGACGATGGCGCCGGCGACCTGCGGCTGGGCGCCGTCGGAGGCACTGAGCCCGCCAACGAGAAAGACGCCGCGCGCGGCGGCAAGCGCCCGCACGATCTGCGGCGTCGCCTGGTTGCGGGGATCGCCATGCACGACGCCGAGCCCCGCCGCGAAGGCCGGCTCCGCATTGTCCTTTGCGCCCTCGGGCTTGCTGATCAGCGGGATCATACGGTGCGCGCCGCCCGGCAGATTGGCCGTCATCACGGCGAGCGCGGGTTTTTCGAAATGCTCGATCCCGGTCGCGCAAACACCGAGGCCGATCGTGCCGACCCAGTCCTCGATGCCGGTCGCCTTGCGCAGCGCCGCCACGATCTCGCCAAGCGCGCCCGCGATCTGGGGCGTTGCATAGACGAAGCCCAGCGTGTGGCCTTGCGCGGCGATCCCGAGCTTTTCGACGCAGCGCGCCGTGAGAGTCGGCGCGTCGGCATCGGCTGCCTCGGCGAATGCGAAATCGGTCATGGATCTCCCGGGAGCTTCAAGTCGTCCGCCGCAGGCCCCGTCATAACAAGGCCGGCCCTAAGACCCAACAGAAACGAATCAGGAGATTCGCGTCAGCGAGCCTGTCGCGCTTGTTCATTGTCGCGCGCGGCAGCTATGAGGCGCTTGACGTACGGCGCGATGCGCGCGGCGACAATCTTCACCCCAGCGGCGTTGGGGTGGATGCCGTCGCGCTGGTTGAGCCGGGGGTCGGCCGCCACGCCGTCGAGAAAAAACGGATAAAGCATCACGCCGTGGGCCTTGGCCAGCGCCGGAAAGATCGCGTTGAAGTCAGCGCCGTATTCGCGGCCAAGATTGGGCGGCGCCAGCATACCGGTGAGCAGCACGGGGATTTTCGCCGCCTTGAGCCGGCGCAGGATGGCATCGAGGTTCGCCTTGGTGTCGGCGGGATCAAGACCGCGCAAGCCGTCATTGCCGCCGAGCTCGACGATGGCGACATGCGGCTTGGCCTGCAGCGCCCAGGCCAGGCGCGCCCGGCCGCCCGCCGTGGTGTCGCCCGACACGCCGCCCTGCTGTATTTCAGCGCGCACGCCGAGCGCCGCCAACGCGGCCCGAAGCTGCGGCACGAAGCCCTGCTCGGCCGGCAGGCCATAGCCCGCCACCAGGCTGTCGCCCAGGGCCAGGATGCGCACGGGCGCGGTCTCCGCCGCCGAAGCGTCCCAGATTGCCGCGCCCGAAAAAACGACCGCATTGAAAACCAGCGCCGTTAGTACATATCGGATAGAGGCGACAAACCGCCCCCGCCTGCCGCCCAGCCCTACAATCCGCTCGGATTTCATGGATTCCGCCAGTCCTGCCTCACCGACCGATCAAACCGCCGGAGCCGACATGGTCGTGCTCGACGACGTGCGGCTTACACTTGGGAGCGCCGCCGGTGAGGTCAACATCCTGCGCGGCATCGACCTGCGCATAGGCGCCGGCGAGGCGGTCGGCGTGGTCGGCCCGTCGGGTTCGGGCAAGACGACGATGATGATGGTCGTCGGCGGGCTTGAACGCCCGAGCAGCGGCAGCGTCACGATCGCCGGCGAGACACTGGGCACGCTTGACGAGGATGGGCTGGCGCGCTTTCGGCGCGACCGTATCGGCATCGTCTTCCAGAACTTCCATCTTGTGCCCACCATGACGGCGCTGGAGAATGTCGCCATCCCGCTGGAATTCGCCGGGCGGAGCGATGCCTTCGATCGCGCCCGCGAGGGCCTCGCCGCGGTCGGCCTCGCCGCGCGGGTCAGCCACTATCCGGGCCAACTTTCCGGCGGCGAGCAGCAGCGCGTGGCGCTTGCCCGCGCGGTCGCCATCAAGCCGCGCCTGATCATGGCCGACGAGCCGACGGGCAATCTCGACCGCGATACGGGCAAGGCGGTGATGGAGCTGTTGTTCGGCCTGCACGACGAGCTTGGCACCACGCTTATGCTGATCAGTCACGACGAGGCCCTGGCCCAACGCTGCGACCGCGTCATCCGCCTCGCCGACGGACGGATCATCGATGCGGGGTAAATCAAAGACGGTGCGAGCCGATGGAAAGATAACCCTCCCCCCTGGAGGGGGAGGGTGGCGTGCGCATGCGCGCCGGGTGGGGGGGAACCGCCGCCAGGCGGCTGATACTGTCGGCGTCCGCCTCGGACACTCCCCCCTCCCTGGCCCTCCCCCTCAAGGGGGGAGGGGATATTTTGTCGCTGGCCTCCACACTTTGCCCACGACGCCATGACGACCTTTGGGCTCGCATTTCGGTTGGCCCGGCGCGAGCTGCGTGGGGGGCTGAAGGGCTGGCGCGTCTTCCTTGCCTGCCTGGCGCTGGGCGTTGCCGCGATCGCCGCGATCGGGGCGCTGTCCCGCGCCGTCGAAGAAGGCATCAAATCCGACGGCAAGGTTATCCTCGGCGGCGATGTCGCCTTCCGCACGGTTCACCGCCCGGCGAAACCCGGCCAACGCGCCTTCATAGGGCGCGGCGGCACGGTCTCGACCTCGGTCGAGCTGCGGGCAATGGCGCGCCCGGCGGCGGGGCCGAAATCCGCGCGTATCCTGGTCGAATTGAAGACCGTCGACGCGGCCTATCCGCTCTATGGGCAGATCGCACTTGAGCCACAACAGTCGATCGGCGCCGCGCTCGCCCCGCGGAACGGCGTTCCGGGCGCCGTGGTCGGCGCCGATCTGCTGCAACGCTTGAAGCTCAAGGTCGGCGAGCGTATCCGCATCGGCGAGGCCGAGTTCGCCATCCGCGCGGCGATTGCCCGCGAGCCCGATCGGGGCGGGCGCGTTTTCATCCTTGGCCCCCGCGTCATCGTATCGGCCGACGCGCTGGCCAGGACCGGCCTGCTGCGCCCGGGCAGCCTCGTTTATTACCACTACCGGGTGAAGCTGCCGCAAGGCACGGGTCACGGCGGCTGGGTCGATCGCGTGCGGCAGCGCTTTCCCGATGCTGCCTGGCGCATCCGCGATGCGTCGGGCGCCGCGCCGGGCCTTCGCCGCACCGTGGCGCGGGTCACGCTCTATATGACTTTCGTCGGACTGACCGCACTCCTGATCGGCGGGGTCGGCATCGCCAACGCCGTCGGGGCTTATCTGGGCGGCCGCCGCGACACCATCGCCACGCTGAAATGCCTGGGTGCGCCGGGGCGCCTCATCTTCGCGACCTATCTCATGCAAGTGGCGGCGATCGCCGCGCTCGGCATCGCCATTGGTCTTATCGTCGGCGCGGCGGCGCCCTTCGTCCTCTCCGGCGTGGTCGCCGACCAGTTTCCGGTACCGGTGCGCACGGGGATCTATGCCGGGCCGCTCGTCTTCGCCGCGGTATATGGCGCGCTGGCCGCGCTCGCCTTCTCGATCTGGCCGCTGGCGCGGGCGCGCGAGATCCAGGCCGCCGCCCTCTTCCGTGACGTGGTGGCGCGGACACGCCGCCTGCCGCGCTGGTCGTATGTGTTTGCGACCGCCGCCCTGGTACTGGCGATCGCCGGGCTGGCGATCTGGAGCGCGCCCAGCCGCATGCTTGCGACATGGTATGTGATCGCCGCGGCGGCTTCGTTCATCACTTTCCACTTGGCCGGGCGGCTGCTGGCGGTGATTGCCGCGCGCGCGAGCCGGGCAGCGCAAAGGAATGGCGGCGCGCCGCGCCTGCGTCTTGCGCTCGCCAACCTCCACCGGCCGGGCACACCGGCGCCGAGCGTGGTGCTGTCGCTCGGCCTCGGCCTCACCGTGCTGGTCGCGATCGCGCTGATCCAGGGCAACATCACCAACCAGATCCGCAACCGCATGCCGGCCGCCGCGCCGACCTACTTCTTCATCGACATCCAGTCGACCCAGATCGCCCAGTTCGATGCGGCGCTCAAAAGCGTCGCCGGGGTTGAGAAGGTGGTTCGCATGCCGGCCTTGCGGGCGCGCATCGTCAAGATCGCGGGCGTGCCGGTGAGCCGGGCGCGTATCGCACAAGGCGCGCGCTGGGCGGTCGCCAACGAGCGCGGCCTGACCTACGCGGCGAAGCCGCCGCCGGGCACCCGCATCGTCGCCGGGCGCTGGTGGGATGCGGGCTATGACGGGCCGCCGATCATCTCGTTCGATGCGCAGATCGCAGCCGGCATGGGGCTCGGCGTCGGCGACAATATTACGTTCAACATTCTGGGCCGCGAGGTCACTGCCAGGATCGCCAACTTGCGCGAGATCGACTGGCAGAATCTCGGCATGAACTTCACGGTGATCTTCGCGCCCGGCACACTGGAAAAAGCGCCACATACATTCATCGCTACCGTACGCGCGGCGCCCGGCGCCGAGGCCGCCGTGATGGCAGCGGTGACCGGGCGGCTCGGCAACGTCTCGGCGGTGCGCGTCAAGGACGCCCTCGACACGATCGCGCAGATGCTCCAGCGCCTCGGCGGCGCGGTGCGCGCGACCGGCGCCATTACCATCCTTTCCGGTCTGCTGGTGCTGGCCGGCGCGGTCGCGGCCGGACACCGGCGGCGGGTTTACGATGCGGTCGTGCTCAAGGTGCTGGGCGCACGCCGGCGCGACATGCTGCGCGCCTATCTGATGGAGTTCGGCATGCTGGGCCTGGCGACGGTCGGGATCGCCGCCGTACTCGGAACCGCGGCGGCCTGGGCTGTGATCACCCAGATCATGCGGGCGCACTGGACGTTCCTTCCGGCCCCGGTGCTGGTGACGGTGGCGGCGGCGACGGTTGCGACGATGATCTTCGGCTATGTCGGGGTGTGGCGGGCGCTGGGACGCAAACCCGCGGAATTCCTGCGCAATGACTAAATCGTCGGCGCGTGGCGGGCCAAATTGCCCATCCGCCTGGGAAATCACGGTATTCTAGCCGAATCGTTCCGTTTTTGGCCGCAATTCAGTGCCTCAATATGACAAGATTCAGCGCTGCTAACCGTTGATTTCTTAACCGAAAGTGGCCAAGTATAGGTTCGGGTTTCAACCACACTGAAGACGAGGCAAACAATGGTCGATTTTCGTCCTCAAGGCTCGGTCGTCAATCGGGCGGGCACTGCGGTAGACGTCGACGAGGGTCTGCGCAAGCATATGCTGCGCGTCTACAACTACATGACCCTCGGGCTCGGCCTGACCGGCGCGGTGGCGTTCGCCGTTGCAACGGTCCCGGCCTTACGCGATCTCTTCTGGGTCGTGAACAACGGCCGGCTCAGCGCGACGCTTCTGGGCTTTGTTGTCATGTTCGCCCCGCTAGCCTTCATCCTGGTGATCAACTTCGGACTCAACCGGATGAAGACCTCGACCGTGCAGGCCCTGTTCTGGGCCTTCGCCGCGGCTATGGGGGCCTCGCTGTCGAACGTGCTGCTGATCTATACCGGCGTCAGCGTTGCGCGCACCTTCTTTATCACCGCCGCTGCCTTCGGCGCGCTCAGCCTCTATGGATACACCACCAAGCGCGACCTTTCGGCACTGGGCAAGTTCCTGTTCATCGGCCTGATCGGCCTGATCATTGCGATGATCGTGAACCTGTTCCTGCAGGCGCCCGCCCTGCAGTTCGCGATCTCGGCGATCGGCGTGCTGATCTTCGCCGGCCTCACCGCCTTCGACACCCAGAAGATCAAGGAGATGTATCTGGAAGTTGATGGAAGTGAAGTGGCGGGAAAGAAGGCGATCATGGGGGCGCTCACCCTCTATCTCGACTTCATCCTCATGTTCCAGTTCCTGCTGTTTTTCATGGGCGGGCGCGACTAGCCGCGCCGCATCAGCGAAGCCAAGACAAAGAGCCGCCCGGACCCAGGTCCGGGCGGTTTTCTTTTGGGGCAAACGATGCGCCGGCTCGCCCTTCGAGGCCGCCTGCGGCGGCGCCTCAGAGTGAGCCTCCAGTTTTGATCGTCCCAATCACCGGAGCTCATCCTGAGTGTCTGGCCCGAAACTAGTTGAGTGATTTCAGTGAGTTGTGATTCGGTAATTGTGCTTAAGCAATACCGGAGACACAACATGTGGACTGAAATCACTCGTCCGAAGTATGCGCGCGCGGGACTGCGCTACGCA
>DATKZM010000061.1:0-24562 GCA_035527975.1 Alphaproteobacteria bacterium
AGGGCCGGGCGGGTCTTGGGCATAGTGGGGTCAACAACGGGGGACGCACCGAGCCCCCTCATTCACATTCCGAAAGGACCGAACCGATGAAGAAGACCCTGATCGCTCTCGCCGCCGCCGCCACCGTCTCGCTTGGCGCCATTGGCGTTGCTTCCGCCGCTTCTACGGCCACGTCGGCCGCCAGCCTCGACATCACCGTCAAGACCGGCGTTTCGACCCAGGAAGTCGGCTACTACCACAATCGCTTCTATGGCAACTACGGCTACCACTACCAGTACTGCAAGCACCTCTACTACAAGGGCTGGGTGCTGGATTCCCGCCGGGCCCAGATCGAGTATCTCCGTCACTGCCGCTACAAGTACAACTACTAAGCCCTACCAGCGAGTACGACGCTAAATAGCGGCGGTCCGTCATACGACGGGCCGCCGTTTTCTCGTGGGGGGACAGAATGAAGCGGTTAGACCGTATCCTGCGGCACCGGCGCGCGGAACCGGATCGCCTCGGCGGCGACACGGTGGAACTTGCGGCCTTCGGGCCAGTCCTCGTCCTCGACCAGTTCGAACACATGAAATGTGTCGTTGGCGGGATCGCAGTTGCAAAGGGTTATGAGCTCGGCGCGCGCGGCGTCGTCGGCCATCCGGACCGAGACAGAGCTCAGATAAACCGGCAGCGCCATATAGAGCACATCGTCGAAGACGATCTCCAGATCGACCCATCCGCTCGAATCGCTGCCGCCATGCAAGGTTAGTCGGTCGCCCTCAAACGCCCGGACGACAAAGTCGGTCGGGCAGTGCGGAGCGATTTCGCAGAGAACCTCGTCGGCTGTCTTCCGGGCCTCGGCGGTCATCGAGGCCTCAAGGGTTGCGCCCTGCGCAATCTGGGGTGATCACTATCGGGCTCATAGATACTCCTTGGCGAAATCCGCGCAGGCGGCACCGACGATGCCCAAGTGGTCGGGGTTGTCGTAGAGCGACATGTGCGAGGCGTCGCCGCCGACCTGGACCAGCTTCTTGCGCGGGCTCGGGATCTCGTTGAAGGCCGGCACTTCGAGCTCGGTCATGGTGATGTCGTCATACCAGGAGGTCACCATCAGCGTGGGCTGGTGGATGATCCGCCGCATGAAGGGGCGCACGTCGTACATCATCGCCAGCTCCACGCTGCGCACCGTGGTCCAGTGCTCGTGGTTGGGCGCCACGGTCTCCTTGAACTTCTTGAAGACCGGCCAGGTTTCCGGCGCCGGCCAGGCGGACGGTTTGTCGTGCGGATGCGCCGAATGCGCCATGACGCCGTCCTTGCCGCTGCGGAAACGCTCCTCGCGGTCGGCCTCGATGGCGGCCCAGCGCTCGCGCAGGCCGACATTGGAGTTGGCGCGCAGCGCCGTGTACCAGCCGTCGATCATCGGCACGACCGAGATCAGCAGCCGCACCCGGCGGTCCATCGCGGCGACCGGAAAGACGTGGCCGCCGGCATAGGATATGCCCCAGACGGCGATGCGGGCCGCGTCGACATCGTCGCGGCCGCTCACATAAGTGACCGCGTTGATCATGTCGAAGATCTGCTCCCAGGGGCTGATGTGCTGGCGCGGCTCGCCCTCGCTGTCGCCCAGATTGCGGTTGTCGAAGGCCAGCGCGGCAAACCCGGCATCGACGAAGAACTGGGCGTATTCGGGCTGGATCAGCTCCTTGACGTAGCACCAGCCGCCGCCCATGACGACGGTGGGCCAGGGCGGCTCCACGCCTTCGGGCGTGTAGAAGTGGCCGGCCAGCGTGAGGCCGTCGCTCGAAAACTCAACATCCTGTCGTGCCATGTCACCCTTATCCTTCCGCCTGTCTTTCCGCCCGGAATTATCGGCCTTTTAGTCAAATATTAGCGAAGCTTAATAGGAAATTATCTTCGCGCTCATAATTTCGACAGGCACCGGACCGGCTGCGCTGGGTGGCGCTCGGCGACTGCTGCTCCACGGAAAGCTAGGGAGAAACAGCATGGATGCGATCGAGACCATGCAGTGCCTCAGCCCGAATAACCAGAGCGTGCTCGAATATTGGCTTGCGAAAGCCGGGGAGCGGGCGATGGCGTCGCGCGCGGACCTCGATCCGGTGATCGATCTGCCGAAGCTGACGATGCATATGTTCCTGGTCGATGTCGAACGCGGCGCGAGGCGCTTTCGTTTTCGCCTCGTCGGCACCGGCGTGGTCGACCATGTCGGCAGGGATATGACCGGCAAGTATCTCGACGAGCTGTTCGACCACGCGAAGCACTACATCGAGACAAAGGAAGACTATCTCGAGGTGGTCCGCCACAAGGCGCCGCGTCTGGGCGTGGTGCGCTTCTTCTCCGATATGCGGGGCATGACGGCGAACTACGAGCGGCTGCTGCTGCCGCTTTCCGACGATGGTCGCCGCGTCAACCTGCTCTTCGGCTCATGCAGCCCGCTGAGCGCCAGAATGCTGAGCGACAAGGGGTACTCCGCCAACGATCGAAACGGCCGCCAGGTCGCCTGAAAGTAACCGGCTTCCCGGCGACGGAACTTGCATAGCCGCCGCATGATCCGTTTCACTCCGCGCTAATTCACCCAGGGCCATGCCTTGCTGCCGCGCTTGATGCGGCCCATCACCAGGGTGACGTTGTCGGACCCGGCGCCGGCCCGCGCCTCGGCGGTCGTGACCAGCGCGTGGGCGGCGGTGTCGAGATCGTCGGCCATGGCCGCATCGACCATCTCCTGAGGCTCGACATGGCTCCACAAACCGTCGGTGCACAGCACGATGCTGTCGCCGTGGCGCAGGGTCGCCTCGCCGGTCACCAGCTTGGGCGGATCGAAGCCGCCGAGACTGCCGGTGATGACCGAACGGTCGGGATGTTTGAGGGCTTCGGCCTCGTCGATCTCGCCCATATCGACCAGAAGTTGGACCAGCGACTGATCCTTGGTGCGCTCCACCAGCTCGTGGCCGCGAAAGCGGTAGAGCCGCGAATCGCCGACCGACACCCAATGCCCTTCATTGCCATGCGCGAAGAAGGCGGTGACGGTGGCGCGCGGGCCGCTGTCGGGATCGGGGGTCATGGCGCGGATCGTCTGGTGACCGGACAGCGCGATGTCGCGCATCAGGGCGGGGCCGTCCAGATCGCGCGCGTCGACGTGCTGTTGCATCATTACCCGGGCGCAGTCGATGACCGCCGCCGCCGCCGCGCTGCCGCCGGCGCGGCCGCCCATGCCGTCGGCGACCACCAGCAAACAGGTGCGCGCGTCGTCGAGCACGAAGGCTTCGCCGCGATCCTGCTGCTCGGCGCGTCCGCCGATGCTTTGGGCCTGACCGATCTCCCAGCGCCGCATGCGGCCGATCCTCCCTGTCTGGACTTTAGCCAGTATGTTACCCCAAAGCCGGTGCGGGCGCGCTAGGCCACGTTGCTGTAACATGCAGATGACGGTCGACCGTTTGCTGCCAATTTGAGCTCGGCGTGATATCGCTTCTGGAGAATGCGGACATGAGCGAGACCGACGGTCTGATCTTCGCGGTGGTCTTCGACGGCCAGGGCGGCGGCCACGAGGTCGAGTGGGACGGCATCGCCGCGTGGAAGCCGGCGGACGGGACGCTCTGGGTTCACATCAATACCGATGGCGCGCGCGCCAATGACTGGGTGCGCAGCGAAAGCGGTGTGGCGCCCGCGATCGCCGACACTCTGCTCGCGCCGGGCGATCACCGCCCCCGCGTGCAGACAAGCGACTCGAGCCTGCTGGCGATCCTGCGCGGGGTGAATTTCAATCCAGGCGCCGATCCCGAAGATCTGATCGGGCTCCATATGTGGATCGAGGAGCGCCTGATCGTCTCGGTGCGCCGCCGCCGGGTGCGCTCCGGCCAGGCGATCCGCGAACGCTTGGCCGAGAACAAGGGCCCGTGCGACGTGGGCGAATTCCTGGTCATGGTCGCTACGCTGTTGCTCGAGCCCCTGGCCGAGCTGGTCAGGCAGATCGACGAGCAGATCGACGCGATCGAGGAGGCGCTGGTCCGGGAATCCTACGATGAGGTCCGTGGACAGCTTCGCGAGGCGCGCCAGCTTGCGATTGTTCTGCGCCGTTATCTTTCGCCCCAGCGCGACGCGCTCGCCAAGCTCGCCACAACGCAGGTCAAATGGCTCGACGGCGAGAACCAGTCTTACATACGGGAGATTGCCGACAGCACGACCCGCTACGTCGAAGACCTCGACTCGTTGCGCGAGCGCGCCTCGGTGATCCAGGAGGAACTGACCACGCAGCTTGCCGAGCGCACCAACAAGACCATCTACGTGCTGACGATCTTCTCCGCGGTGCTGCTGCCGGCGGCCTTGCTGACCGGGCTTTTCGGCATCAATGTCGGCGGCATGCCCTGGGTCAAGAGCGAGGCCGGCTTCTGGATCGTGCTCGGCGGCGTGCCGACCCTGGCGGTGCTGGTGATCGCCTTCCTGAAACTGCGGCGGATGATATGACGTGCGCTGACCCGCAACCCGAGGAGCCGCCGGCATCGACTGGACCGTGATCGAGAAGTTCCTGACCGGCCTGTGGTCTGATGCCGTCACCGGGCTTTGGAGCATCCCGGCGGCGATCGAGCTTGGCGCGGTCATGGTCGCGCTCGGTGTCGCTTTCGTGCTCGGCCGCCGTCTCCGCGCCTATCTGGGTACCCTGACCCACGAACGCTGGCACGTCGATCTTTTGGCGCGTCTGCGCGAGGGGCTGGCATCGACCAGCGTTGTCGCGGTCTGGGCGCTGCTGTTATGGGTGATGAAGGGGGTCGCCGACGCCGCCAAATACGACGACTGGTTGCTGGAGGTGTTCGCCAGCCTCGCAACGGCCTGGGTGGTCATCCGGCTCGTCGTTCAATTTATCGCCAGTCGCTGGTGGCGCGGCACTTTCGCGCTTATCGCCTGGGTGATCGCCGCGCTCAATGTGACCGGCTTCCTCGACGAGACGACCGAGTTGTTGCGCGGCGCCAGCTTCGGTATCGGCACCGTGCAGCTCTCCGCGCTCGGTGTCGTCAAGGGCGCAATCCTGGTCGCATTGCTGCTGTGGGCCGTCCTCACCGTTTCCAGCCTGACCGAACGGCGCCTTGGCAAAGTCAACGGTTTGTCGCAATCGGCGCTGGTGCTGTTCAGCAAGCTCTTTCGCCTCACGCTCTTCACTCTGGTTTTCCTGATCGGGCTCGACACGCTGGGTGTCGATCTCTCCACCCTTGCGATTTTCGGCAGCGCGGTCGGTGTCGGCATTGGTTTCGGCCTGCAGAAAATCGTCGCAAACTTCGTCTCCGGTCTCATCATCCTGATCGACAAGTCAATCAAGCCGGGCGATGTGATCGCCGTCGGCGAGACCTACGGATGGATCGAGAAACTGCAGGCGCGCTACGCCTCGGTGCGCACGCGCGACGGCTTTGAGATCCTGATCCCTAACGAGTTGCTGATCACCGAGCGCGTGACCAACTGGTCGCATAGCGACCGGCTGGTGCGCCTGCGTATCCCGGTCGGGGTCCACTACAAATCCGACCTAGACAAGGCGCGCGCGCTCTGTTTGGAGGCGGTGGGTGAGGTCGAGCGGATCCACAAAGAGCCCAAATCCATGTGTCTTATCAAGGGCTTCGGCGACAGCTCGGTCGATCTGGAGCTGCGGGTCTGGATCCACGACCCCGAGGCCGGACGCGGCAACGTGCAGAGCGAGGTCTACGAGCGCATCTGGCGCAAGTTCATCGAGCACGGCATCGAGATCCCGTTCCCGCAGCGCGACCTGCATATCCGCTCGCCTGATGTGATCCGTGTCGAAACCCGGACCGCAGGGCAGGCCGCCGAGCCGAGCGAAAAGCCCTGACGGGCGATTGAACTGCATGCCCACGCGGCCCGTCCCGGCATTTCTTCCGCCCGGGCGCGCTGATAGACTATCCGCCGTTTTGGCGCGAAAGAGGAAACAGCAATGATCGTCGAGCAGGTCTGGACCGGAAATGCCTACCGGAACTTCAACTATCTGATCGCCTGCCCCGAGACCGGCGAGGCGCTGGCGGTCGACCCGCTCGATCACGAGAAGTGCCTCGCGCGCGCCAAGGACAAGGGCTGGGAGATCCGCCAGGTGCTCAATACCCACGAGCACGGCGACCATACCGGCGGCAACAAGGCGGTGATCGCGGCGACCGGCGCCAAGCTGCTGGCGCATGCCAACGCCAAGGGCAAGATCCCCGGCATCGATGTCGGGTTGAAGGCGGGCGACGTGATCAAGATCGGCAAGACGGTCGAGCTCGAGGCGCTCGACACGCCGGGCCACACGATGGCCCATGTCTGCTTGCTGTCGCACACCGACACGCCGGCGCTGTTCTCCGGCGATACGATGTTCAACGCCGGCGCCGGCAACTGTCACAATGGCGGCCATCCGGCCGAGCTTTACGACACCTTCGCTGAACAGCTCTCAAAGCTGCCCGATGCGACGCTGATCTATCCGGGGCACGACTACATCACCAACAATCTTGAATTCACCCTCGACCGCGAGCCCGGCAATGCGCGCGCCAAGGCGTTGTTGGAGGAGATCGGCGATCAGGACCCCGATGCCGCGCTGGTCTCGACGCTGGCGTTGGAGAAGGAAATCAACACCTTCTTCCGCTTGAGTAATCCGAGCGTGATCGCGCGGCTCCGCGAAGCCTTCGACGATTTGCCCGACGATCCCGATCCGAAAACCGTGTTCCTGAAGCTGCGCGAGCTGCGCAACAGCTGGTAGGCGCAAGCGCCTCGGAGGGGCGCCGGCGCCTGGCTGTCGCCGTACAGCGTGTGCCGGATTAACGGGGACGGAAAGAGCCGCGCCCGAGGCGCGTGCTGCCATATCGTGGGCGGCGCCCGACGGTGCCAAGACTGTTGTAAGAGCCGCCGTCGTACCGTCTTGATGTCCCTCTAACCGTACCGAGACCGTAATCGGTTCCGCTGCGGTGCCGACGCGACGTGCCACGAAGCGTGCCAAATGTGTAGTCGCTTGCGCCGCGGGCGCGCCGCGAGGTGACCTTTGGGCTGCCAAAACTGTAGCGCGAGGCGCCGCTGTATCTGCGCGACGTGCCTTTCAGGGTGCCAAGGCGGTAATGCCTCCCGCTGCGGTAGCGCCCCGAGCTGCCCCTCAAAGTGCCAAGGCGGTAATGCGTCCCGCCGCGATACGCGCGCGACGTATCCCTTCGGCCGCCATAGCTGTAGCGCCGCTGGCCGCGGTAGCCCCGCGAGGTTCCGCCGAAGCCGCCGGGCTTATGGTAAAGCCGCCCGCCATCGCGCGCGTCAAAGTGCCCTAAAGTGCCGCTTCGCCGGTCCGGGCCGCGATAGGGCGCGCCATCATCCATTCGCGAAGCCCCCCGGAGGCGGCCGAAACCGCCTCGTTGCGGGCCCTCGTCCATTCGCGCGGCGCCGATTGCGCTGCTCGAACAGTTTGTATCGGACATGCCGCCAAAGGTTTTCGAGGTGCAGCCGGCCTGCGCGGAATGCGCAACCAACACGCTCGCAGCGACCGCACATATTGCGCTTATCGTCGCGCGCGCCGTCACGCTTATCGTCGCGCTCATCGTCGCGCGTTGCCAAGCCTTCCAGACCATTCCATCGCTCCCCGTTGTCAGCCGCTTTCAGCTCCTGCCCGGCGTTTCATTGGGTCTCGTATTTTGGGCGACTATCCGGCGAATTGCAAATGCTGGTTGTACCGCCGGATAATTCGAAATGACTTCGCTACCGTCGGGATTCCGCCCGCGCCGCTCCGATCGCGGATGAGTTAGCGGCGCCGGCGGGCGCGCCGCCGGCCACGCCGGCGCGGCGTGTCGGTCCCGGCGGTGAAGGTGTGGGTATCCTCGTCGCGGCTGGCGCTGAAGCGATGCGTCTCAACGCGGTGCGTTCCAGTGGCGCGCGCCTGGGCCGGATCGGCGTCCGTGCGTACCCTCGTCTGGCGATCGGCGGGGCTGGCGCACGCTTCCACCGCGGCGAGTGCGGCGTCGGCGGCCTGGACCGGCGGGATTTCGGCATTGGCGGCCGAAGTGATGGCAATGGCGGCCAGACCGGCTGCGGCCACGAACAGGGCGATCAGGGTCTTTTTGGTTGCGGCCGGCATCGGTCTGCTCCGTCTCCAGTCATCGCGTGGCGCCGCGGCTTTGCGGCAAGGATGACGGGAGTCGTAAAGCAGGGCGGCTGAACGGCCCGTGAGGCGGCCATTCAGCCAGCGTTCACCTAGATTGCGCGGCGATTAACGCAGCCGGTCACTGAATATTTGAATCACATTAAGCGCGCGCCGACCGGCGATCAGCCGCCCGAACCGGGGGTCGCTCAGTCGCGCTTGCCCTTGCGCAGCGGCCGTCCATCGGCGCCGCGCGGCTGGGAGACGGTTTCTTCCAGATTTTCCGGCGCTGCCGGCTCATCGTCTCCGCCGGCCGACGCCTGGCCGGCCCTGGCCGCCGCGCGCTGGCCCATCTTGGTTGCATCGCCCGCTCCCGGCCCAGCCTTGGCCCCGTCCTCGACGGCGGCCCGAACGCGCGCGGCAAGCCCACCCTTGGGAGCGCTCATTCGCGTGGCCCCGGTATCCTCGCCTGCCGGGGTGGCGGGGCCGCCGGTCGTCTCGCCGGTCGTCTCGCCGCTCGATTTGCGGCTCGTCGTGCCGCCGGTTTCGGGGCTTGGCTTACGGCCGGGGTCACTTGGGCCGCCTTGGTGCTCCCGCTCGCTGTCGGCCACGGCGGCCTGAACGCGCGCCGCCAGCCCGCTCTTGCCCGGTGCCCCGCGCCGCGTCTGCGCGCTGTCGCCCTTGTTGCTCGAAGGTGCGCTTGCCGGTGTACTGGTGCGCCGCACGATCCGGGTGGGCTCCTCGTCGGTCCCGCCAGCGGCGGCGGTCTGCGCCGGGTCGTCCGCGTCGCGGTCATCGCGCCGGGCCGGGCGGTGGATGATCACGCCGCCGGCCTGGCCCAACCCGGCCCCTCGCCGCGGCTCTGGCGGGCGGCTGCCGGACGGTCGGCTCGGCAGCGGGCCGCCCAGCGTCTCTTCGTCGTCGTCTTCGGCCCTATCGTCGAGCAGGGTGAGCGACCCGCCCGGCCCGATCGCATGGCCGAGCTGGCCGCCCTGATAGAACCGCTGGGGTCCGAGCCGCACGATCAGCCGATCGGGCAACGCCAGATGGCGCGGCGGTTCGGTGATGCCGGTGGCGGTCAAGTCGAGATAGGACAGCCCGCGCAACGCCGCGATGCCCTCGGGCAGGTCGATCATGGGATTGCCGGCAAGGTAGAGCGAGGTGAGGCCTTCGAGGGCCAGCACCCAATCGGGCAAGGCCTCCAGGCCGCAGCCGGGCAGGACCAGCATTTCGAGCCCCTTCAGCGGCGCCAGGGCCGGCGGATCGGCGACATCGCCCAGACGCAAGGAGCGCAGGCCCTCGAGGCCGGCCAGGCCATCGGGCAAGCCGGCGAGCGGATTGGCGCTCAGATCAAGCGTCTCAAGCCGCGCCAGCGCGTTGATTGCCGGCGGCAGCGTTTCGAGCGCGTTGCCCGGAAGCTCCAGCGCGACCAGCTGCTTCAGCGCGCCGATCTCCGCCGGCAGGGTGCGCAGCCCGGCAAAGCCGGCGCCAAGACGGCGCAGCGCCGTGAGGGCGCCGAGCCCGGCCGGCAGCTCGGCGATACGATTGCCGTCGGCCGGCTTGCCGCCCGGCGCGGCGGCCGGGCCATAGCGCTGGTCCGGGCCAAGGCTGACGGCGTTGCCAAGGTCGAGCTCCTTGAGCGCGGTGAGTTCCCAAAGCGCGCCCGGGAGGGCGGACAGCCGGTTTTGGCAAAGGGTGAGAAACTCAAGCCGTGCGAGCGCCAGGACCGCATCCGGCACGGCCGCCAGAGCGTTGCCGGTCAGATCGAGTTCGAGCAGCTCATCGAGCCCGGCAAGGGCGGCGGGCACGGCCTCCAGCCCGCGATGCCGCAGGGCGAGCGCGCGGCGGCCCATCGCCTTGGCATGGTGGATGGTTTCCTCAATGTCGTCGTGGCGGTCGTCGTGGGCGGGCATCGGGGCCTTCCTCGTTGTACCTCGCCGAGCGGCGCATCGGCGCGGCGTATGTCGGGCTCGTCAGATTGGCCTGTCCGGGCAGGTGATCGCAAGGGATCGCTGCTGCCGCGATTCAGCCGCGGGGTCGCGACGTCAAGCCGGGCCTGTCAGACGCGCGGAATGCTCTAGTTGCCGGCGGCGAACCGGTAGACGGCCTGGCGCAGGGAGGCGACGATCGCAGAGCCGATCTCGCCGCCGTCGTCCTTCAGGTTCTGGCGCAGGATGGCCTCGACGGCGTCGGCGTGGAGATCGACAACGGTCAGGATGCGCCGATCGTTCAATGAGGGGTTGGACACCAGATTGTAGAGCGAACTGGCAATTTCGGAGACAAGGCCATAGCCGAAGCTGCCGGCGACCTCGCGCAACGAATTGGCCGCCGCCATGATCCGCTTGCATACGGCCGGCTCAAGCACTTCCGCGCCGACCGATGCCTGGGCGCACGCCGCGCGGAGCTCGGCGGCCTCGCTTTTCAGATATTCCCGCGCCTCGCCGGCCATCTCGTTGATTGCCTGATTACCCGATGCATAAAGATTGGCGATGTTGGTCATCGGCATCGGGCGGGCCTTTTCCGCGATCGTGTTGCGCGGAAGGAACTGTTCGGGCGTGGCGGTTGGGTCGGTCATATGTCTATCCGGGATCTTTCCAGGCTCACGCAGCGTCTTCCGGCGCCACGATCGGATTGGGGTTGACCCGCCGGCGTTCGTCGCCCGCGAATTCCTCGATCTTGCGCCGGCGATCGGGTCCGAAATAACTCTCCAGCCGGATGAACGGCCGCGGACGCTCGATCAGGGCGACCAGCCGTTTGTAGATCGCATCGACCGTGAAAGGCTTGGCGATGAACTCATTGGCGCCGCTGTCGCGGGCCTCGGTGACGCGCCCGAGCGCGCAATGGCCGGAAATCATGATGATGGGAAGGGTGGGGTTGGGGCTGGACTTCTCGTCGCGCAGCGCGCGGACGACGTCGGCGCCGTTCATCGGCTGCAGATCCCAATCGACGATAAGCAGATCGGGCGCCGTCTCGGCAACGATCCGAAGCGCCACGTCGCTGCTGTTCGCCGCATAGGGGTGGGGGGCGCGCAAGCCCGTCAGCACAGCGGCCAGAAGCCGCCGCACGAAATGGCTTGGGTCGGCCACCACGATCTTCAGCTTCGATAAGTCGTAGACGTTTGTGTCGTCCATCAAGTTCAGGCCATTCGGCGGGCAGGGTGGGCGTTTGCGGTGCGTATGCCGTCCGCCGATTGCCCCTTATTGCGATTGCGGCGGTCTGTGCGCAGAATCCGGGCAGGCAGAGGGTCGGCTGTTTGGAATAGCCGATAATGTTTAATCTCCGCTTGTCGCCGGCGCTGGCGGTGGTTTGGGGCCGGTCTGGCGCCGATTTGAGATCGATTTGAGACCGATTTATGCGCCCTGGGTCTCTTCGGCGTGCGCTTCCAGCGCCCCGATGTCCGGCGCCTCGATGACCTGGCGTGCGATACCGTAGCCGAAGCCGGCACGGGCCAATGCGGCCAGGTCCTTTTCCCGGCGCGCCTCGCGGTCGGGCGCGGGCCGGAAGGGCCCCAGCCTGCGCCGCCGCGCCAGGGTTACAGCCGCGGCGAATTCGGGATCGGCGGCCGCGTCGCGCAAGGCGCTGAGGGCAGCCTCGATATCGTCTTGCGCGACGCCTTTCTGTTTCAGCATGGCGCGGATCTTGCGGGCCGAAGCGCCGCGGCGATGCAGCGTGCCGGCGCGCGCCTCGGCGTAAGCCCGGTCGTTCAGCAGACCGGAGGCCTCAAACCGCGCCACGATGTCGTCGATCGCGGCCGCGCCCTCGTCGCGGTCGGTGCCGTGGGCGCGGGCCGAGCGCTCGACCCGGCGCATGAGCACCCGGCGCAGATTGGCCGCCGAACTGGCGAAGCGCCCCAGATAGTAGAGCGCCGCATTCTCCAGCGATTTGGGCGTCGCCTTGCGGGGGACCTTGCGCCGCTGCTCCGTCTTGTCGTCCGCCCCGCGCCTGGGCCTGTCTGTCCGGTTGTCGGTGGTCATGGTGCTGGTTGATTATAGCCCGGCGCGCCATATGAGGAGAGCGATGATCGACACGGAGGCGATGCGGTGGCCGACCCGATGAGCGGCGATGCGGCGGCCCAGGTCACGGTTGCCTTGGCCACGGGCGCGCGGGCGAAGACAAAGGTTTGCCGCGACGTCCTGGAGGCGCTGCCCGACTGGTTCGGCCGCGACGAGGCCAACCGCTGGTACGGCGAGCAGGCGGGCAGGCTGCCCAGCTTCGTCGCCCGCGCCGGGGGCGCCGCCGTCGGCTTCGTAACGGTCAAGGCCCATCCGCCGGCGGCCGCCGAGGTGCTGGTGATGGGGGTGCTGCCGGCGTGGCACGGGCGCGGCGCCGGGCGCGCGCTGATCGCGGCCGCGGCGGCGCATGCGGCGCAATCGGGCGCGCGTTATCTGACGGTGAAGACCCTCGGCGAGGCGCATCCTTCGCCGCATTTCAAGGCGACGCGCGCCTTCTATCGGGCCGCGGGGTTTCTGCCGCTGGAGGAGTTCGAGGATTTCTTTGGCAAGGGATTGCCGTGCCTGTTCCTGGTCAAGGCGCTGACTTAGATAGGGAGCGATTGCCCGCGATGAGCAGCGCGCTTGCCGGCCGGATCGGTCCGGGACCGATTTCCCGGACCCGGAAAATGCTCTAGTCTGGTGCCATGGACGATACCAGCCGCGTAGACGATCAGGGAAGCGCGCCCGATGGCGCCGCACCGCCTGCCTCCGCAGCAGATGCGGCCCTGCGCCCGGTCGTGCGCCATATCGGCGCCGTCAACTGGACCGGCGTCTGGACGCTTTACGCCAAGGAAGTCTCGCGCTTCGTGAAGGTCTACCTGCAATCGGTCTTCGCCCCGGTCATCACCTCGCTTTTGTTCCTGGCGATCTTCACCCTGGCATTGGGGCGCTCGGTCGAGACCGTGGTGGGCGTGCCCTTCGTGGTCTTCCTGGCGCCGGGCCTGATGATGATGGCGATGATCCAGAATTCCTTCGCCAATACCTCGTCATCGATGGTGATCTCCAAGGTCCAGGGCAATATCGTCGACGTGCTGATGCCGCCGATGTCGGCGGACGAGCTCACATTCGCCTATGCGGTGGCGGGGGCGACGCGCGGCGTGATGGTCGGCGTGGTGACGGGGCTCGCCATGTGGGCCTTCGTGCCGCTGCGCATCCACGACCCGCTGCTGCTGATCTTCCACGCCTGTGGGGCGTCGTTGATGATGTCGCTGTTGGGTCTCATCGGCGGCATCTGGGCCGACAAGTTCGACCATATCGCGGCGGTGACGAACTTCGTCATCCTGCCGCTCTCGTTCCTGTCGGGCACATTTTATTCGATCGAGCGGCTGCCGGGGCTGTGGAACACGGTCGCGCATTTCAACCCGTTCTTCTTCATGATCGACGGCCTGCGCTATGGCTTCATCGGCCATGCCGACGGGCCGCTGGCGCTCGGCGTGGCGGTGATCCTGGCCATCAACATCGCGCTGTGGCTGGTCGCGCGCTGGATGTTCGTCTCGGGCTACAAGCTGAAGAGCTGAGGGGGCCCGCGCGCCTATGTGAACCGGTAGATCGAACCGGCGATCCCTTGCCGCCACGTTGACAGAGTAGTGGCACGCGAAGATACTCTGCGGCCTTTCCTACAGCGCGAAATATCAAGCGATAGTGCGGCTTAGACCTAACGCGGCTGGATCCGGCTTGGACCAGAGCGCGGCTTAAAGGAGAACCGTTCCGTGATCCCAGCGGTAATGCCGACCTATAACCGGGCCGACCTCGCCTTCGAGCGGGGCGAAGGTGTCTATCTCTTCGACACCGATGGTCGCCGCTATCTCGACTTCATGGCCGGGATCGCCGTCGATGTGCTCGGCCACGCCCATCCCTACCTGGTCGAGGTCCTGACCGAGCAGGCCAAGAAGCTGTGGCATGTCTCCAATATCTACCGCATTCCGGGCCAGGAACGCCTCGGCGAGCGGCTGGCCGCGCAGACCTTCGCGGATACCAGCTTCTTCTGCAATTCGGGCGCCGAAGCGGTGGAGTGCGGCATCAAGATGATCCGCAAATACCACCACCATGCCGGCAATCCCCAACGCTACCGGATCATCGCCGCGGAGAACGCCTTCCACGGCCGCACGCTGACCACCATCTTCGCAGCCGGGCAGGCCAAGCTGACCGAAGGCTTCGGGCCCGCGGTGCCAGGCTTCGACCATGTCCCTTTCGGCAATCTGAACGAGCTGCGCGCGGCGATCACCGACGAGACGGCCGGCATCCTCGTCGAGCCGGTGCAGGGCGAAGGCGGCATCAATCCGGCCAGCGACGACTATCTGCGGGGCCTGCGCGCGGTCGCCGACGAGTTCGATCTCATCCTGATGTATGACGAAATCCAATGCGGCATGGGCCGCACGGGCAGGTTGTTCGCCCATGAATGGGCCGATAACGCCGCGCCCGACGTGATGGCTGTGGCCAAGGGCCTTGGCGGCGGCTTCCCCGTCGGCGCCTGCATGGCGAGCGAACGGGCGGCATCGGGCATGGTCGCCGGTACCCATGGCAGCACCTTCGGCGGCAACCCACTGGCCATGGCGGTCGCCAATGGCGTGCTCGACCTGGTGCTGGAGGACGGCTTCATGGCGGGTGTGCAGGCGGTGTCGCGAACGTTGCACGCGATGCTGGACGATATGGTGGCGAAGTTTCCCGATATCTTCGTTGAGGCGCGCGGCAAGGGGTTGATGGCGGGGCTGCGCTGCGCCGACGGCGTGGTGAATGGCGAGATGGTCGCGGCGCTGCGCTCGGCCGGCCTGCTCAGTGCCGGCGCCGGGGCCAATGTGGTGCGGTTCGTGCCGCCGCTCATCATCACCGATGAGCATGTCGCCGAGGCGGCGGCGATCATCGAGAAAGTGGCTGGCGGCTGGCCCGTCCCGAGTGCGGGGACGGCGTGAGCGCTTCCGGCGTGGCTATCCGGCACTTCCTCGATCTCAACAGGCTCGAGGCGGCAACGCTGCGCGGGATCCTTGACGGCGCGCGGGCGTTCAAGTCGGCTGGCAGGGCCGGCGGTGGCGCCAAAGATGGCATGGATGCGCCGCTTCCCTATGCCGGCAAGCAGCTCGCGATGATCTTTGAGAAGCCCTCGACACGCACCCGCGTTTCCTTCGAAGTGGCGATGCGCCAGCTTGGCGGCGACACGGTGGTGCTGGACCGCGACAGCACGCAGCTTGGCCGCGGCGAAACCGTCGCCGATACCGCCCGCGTGCTCTCGCGCTATGTCGACGCGATCATGCTCCGCACCACCGACGAGGCAAAGCTGCTAGAGCTCGCCGAGCACGCCACGGTTCCGATCATCAACGGCCTCACCGACAAGACCCACCCCTGCCAGTTGATGGCCGATGTGATGACCTATGAGGAGCATAAAGGCCCCATCGCCGGCGCCCGCATCGCCTGGTCGGGCGACGGCAACAACATGGCGGCGTCGTGGATCCATGCCGCGCAGCGCTTTGGCTTCGAGCTGCGCCTTGCCTGCCCGAAAGAGCTGCAGCCGCCGGCCGGCGCACTCGCCTGGGCGCGCGACAATGGCGCCGATGTCAGTGTGACCGACGATGTCGCGGCGGCGGTTGACGGCGCCGATTGCGTCGTCACCGATGTTTGGGTCTCGATGAGCGATGGGCACCGGGTCGAGAACCTGCACAACCTGCTGGCACGCTACCGGGTCGACGAAACGGTGATGGGCTATGCCAAGGACGATGCGATCTTCATGCACTGCCTGCCGGCGCATCGCGGCGAAGAGGTGAGCGATACCGTGATCGACGGCCCGCAATCGGTGGTCTGGGACGAGGCCGAAAACCGCTTGCACGCCCAGAAGGGCATTCTCGCCTGGTGCCTGGCCTAGATCAAGATCCACTCAGATCGCTGCGATCCGAGGCCTGACCGTTGGTCTATCTCATATGTTTAGAGCTTGATTACGTCACACCGGATTGCTGTGGCGCAATCGCGCTTTGGTGCGAAATCCGGAAAGGTTTACGCAGACACTCCCTCCCCCTCAAGGGGTGAGGGAGATCGTCGTCAGCGAACGATGCCAACTGGACGGATCATGCTCTAGGCGGCCCGGATCCGACGCACCTTTCAAGTGATTGATATGGCTGGTCAGGGCCGTGCCAATGTCGGCATGACCCTCCATTTTTATGATTAACAGCTCGTTTAAACTGGCATCAAAAATACCAGTTTAACTATTCGAGTTCTATAACATATTGATTTATTGGATATTTTCTGACACCTCAAACGACGAATCGGAATACGGCCCGAAATAGCCAAAAACCTACCTACTGGTCGGTGAAGCCAAGGCGGCCTGAGCGGATGCGCATGGGCTCGAACAGCATTCGTGATTTCTCGCGCCGGATCGGCTCCATGCCGATCAGAAAGCGGGTGTCGAGTTCGTTGTTTCGGCGCGCTGGATCGAGGTCGAGGGGCAGGCGCACGATGGCGATCAGCCGCATCGAGAAGCCGGGCAGCGCCGGGCCCTCGAACAAGCCATTGCTTTGCTCCTGGATCCAGGGTGGGTGCTGCCACAGATTGACGAAGCTGCCGTTGATGGTGATCCGCTCGCCGGGCTCAATGGCTTTGTCGATCGCGCGCGACCAGCGCGTCAGACTGCGCGGGTTCTGCTCGGTGTAAAGGCTGAGATCGAAACGTGCGCCGCGCTCGTAGCGCGCGGTGCCACGGTTGGTGATGGTGATCTCATACGCCTGCCGGCTGGCGCGATATCGGCCTTTGCGCAGATCCATCTGGAAGCGGCCGGGACGCACCGTGGTGACTTCCAGATCGACGTAAAGGCCAACCGGCACGCGCAACATCCGCCCATTGTCCAACGGTGTCGCGTCGGTAAATGCCGCGACACCGTGGTCGTGCGGGCTGACGAGATACACCTGACGCAGATAGTGGCGGGCGATGATATAGCGCGCCGAGGCCGTCATCTGCAGTTTGAAGACGCGGTCCTCGTTGGGCGGCACCGATTGAACTGCCGATCGAAAGGGCAGGATCTCGCTTGGCTCGCGCAGGACATCGACGCGGACGCTGACCTGGTGCGCGCCATAATTGCGAACCGTTACCAGCGCATCGAATTGGTCGCCGGGCTTGAGACCACCGGCGCGGATGTGTTTTGCCTCGATCCGCACGATGCCGAGGCGCGGTCTGCGATCCGCCACGGTGGCGGGCGGCCCCCCCGTCGGGGCACCGGCCAGCTTGGCGATCAGGCGGACCGGGGTCCCGGTGTCGAGGGCGCCGCCAAACAGCGCATAGAGCGCGACCGGCAGGGCAGCGACCAGCGCGACCGCCAGCAAGATGAGCTGGCGGTTTGAGGCGCCCCTGGGTGCCGTTGGATCGCTGGCCATGGTGTCTAGATGCCGCGCGCCGCGTTAACGGACGGTTAGGGAAATCTTGGATTTATTTTAGTTTTCAATAGGTTCTGAGAAAATTGCCGGCAGTTGGGCCCGCCAAATGGAGCGCAACGGGCGCGATTCGCCGCCGCGCCGGGATTTGCGCCGCGATCCTTGTCTCCCGCAATGATCGTCGCCACTATTTATCCCATGACACATGCTCCATTTTGCCGCGTTTGAGATGCCGGAGGGCGACGCCTCCGGGACGGATGCGGCTGACGACCTGATCCAGCCGTTCCAGATCGAAAGCTATTCGCTGCGGGGCCGGCTGGTAAGGCTCGGGCCCGCAATCGATGCGATCTTGTCCGCCCACGACTACCCGGAGCCGGTGGCCACGCTGCTCGGCCAGACGGTGACCCTGGCCGCGCTTTTCGCCGATGCGATGAAGTTCGAGGGCATTCTCACCATCCAGACCAAGAGCGACGGGCCGGTCAATCTGCTGGTCGCCGACGTTACCTCGACCGGAGACATACGGGGCTATGCCGGCTTCGACGAGGACAAGCTCGCGGCCGCGATCACCGGGCCGGTCGGTGCCCCGGTGCCGATGCTGCTGGGTGCTGGATACCTCGCCTTCACCGTCGATCAAGGACCGCATACCGAGCGCTACCAGGGCATCGTGGAGCTGACCGGCGCCACGCTGGCCGAATGCGCGCATCACTATTTTCGCCAGTCCGAACAGCTCGACGCGGCGATCCAGCTGGCCGCCGGGCGGATCGGCGCCGACGGTTCGGGGCCCTGGCGCGCCGGCGGGTTGATGCTTCAGCATATGCCGCCGGAGGGCGGCAAGGCCGCGCATAACTGGGACATCGATGCCCAGAGCGCGATCGATGGCTGGCGCGAATCGGTGGTGCTGATGGGGACCGTGAAAAGCCAGGAGTTGCTCGGGCCACGCCTGTTGCCGCACGACCTGCTCTACCGGCTGTTCCACGAGGTTGGCGTGCGCGCGTTTCAAACCACGCCGCTGGTGCATAGCTGCCGCTGCTCGCGCGAAAAGGTAACCAATACGCTGGCCAGCCTGCCGCGCGCCGAGATCGAGGACTGCAAGGAAGAGGGCAGCGACGAGGTCGTCGTCACCTGTCAGTTCTGCAATGCGTCCTACCGCTTCGATGACACCGCGCTGGCGGCGCTCTACTAGGCCGACACATAAGACCGCCGTTCGAGTGTCGTACATGGCGATAGCCGCGCGGGCATGCTGATCTGAATCAATTTCAAGAAGTTGCGCCGTTGCTAGGCTGGGTGTGCTGGACGCTTATGTGCTGGACGCTTGTGTGCCGTGTGGGCCAAACCAGCCGACAACCCTTGTGACGGGAGAAGACCGGATGCTGAAACGCGGTTTCAAGCAGATGCTGGCCGAGGCCAATGCGGTCATCGAAACATTCTCGGTGCAGGATCTTTCCTATCTGCTCGACGATCCCGATGTCGTGCTGGTCGACGTCCGCGAGACGGTCGAGCGCGAGCGGGACGGGCTGATCCCCGGCTCGGTGCACGTCCCGCGCGGCCTCCTGGAGTTCCAGGCCGACCCGGAGAGCCCGATCTACAATGCCGAGCTCAAGCCCGAAGGCCGCCTCATCCTCTATTGCGGCACCGGCGGACGCTCCGCGCTGGCGGCCAAGACCCTGTTCGATATGGGCTATTCCGACGTCGCCTCGCTGGCTGGCGGATTTGAGGCCTGGCGCTCGGCCAAGGCAAAATAGCCCGGGCGGGTCATCCGCGAGCTGATCGGCGGGCCGCCTGGCGCGGCGATGGCAGCATTGGATTTCTTTGAAAACGACGAGCCGGCGGCGTCACCGTTTCTTTGGCGCTGCGCGTCTCGCCAAGAGATCGGCGCGGCGTCATGCCGCCGTGACTGCTGCGGGCGTTCGTTTCGACTATGATCGGCTATAATGCGCTGCGGCGGGGCGGCTGGAACAAGGAACATGGGCGATGGCAGGGGACGCGGCGAGCGTGGAACGGACTGATGCAAACAGGGCGGACGGCGCGCGCGCGCGGCTGCGCGATCTGATCGCCGAGCGCTCGGTGCTGAAGGGCGGCGAGTTCAAGCTCGCCAGCGGCGGTCAGACGAGCGTCTTTTTCGACATGAAGATGACGTTGCTGACGCCCGACGGGCTCGAGCTGGTGGGCGCCCAGGTCTTCGCGGCAATCGCGGGGGACGGTGTTGCGGCGATCGGCGGCCTTGTGCTCGGCGCCTGTCCCATCGTCGATGCGGTGTGCCTGAAAAGCGGCGCGGCGGGCCAGCCGATCACGGGGTTCTATGTGAGGAAGGAGCCGAAAGACCACGGCACCGACAAGCTGATCGAAGGGCCGCTCACGCCGGGCTCGCGGGTGGCGGTGGTCGAGGATGTGACGACCAGGGGAAACTCCGCCTTGAAGGCTGCCCAGGCGGCGCGGGCGGAAGGCTGCGAGGTGGTGCGCGTGGTGACCATCGTGGACCGGCTGGAAGGCGCGCGGGCCAACCTCGAAGCCAACGGCCTTGCGCTCACGGCGCTCTTCACCCGCGACGATTTCCTGTGACGGAACAGGCGCGGATCCGATAGTCGCCATTTCCCACATCTCACGCATCGCCCCGTCATTCCCGCGCAAGCGGGAATCCATGGCATTACCACGCTCGCTCCAACCATGGACTCTCGCTTGCGTGGGAGTGACGACGAATGAAACGCGTTTCCGGCTAATTTGCCCCGGGTAGCAAGAACCCAAGGCAGCAAGAAAAGATGCAGACAGGTGACATGTCCAACGTGACCATCCGCGCGGCGGGGCCGGTGGACGACCTGGTGCTGGCGCGGCATTTTCATGCGATGTGGCGCGACAACGACGTGCCCAAGACTGCGATCGTGGCCGATTGGGAGGCACGGGTCGCCTCGTTTCTTGCCGAGGCGCGGGCGCGGCTCGACTATCAGGGCTTTATCGCAGAGAGCGGCGACGGCACGGTCGTGGGCTCGGCCGGCGGCCAGCGCTTTGCCGGGCTCTACCCCGATGTGCTGGCGCCGGCACACAGGACTTATGGCTATGTCTGGGGCGTCTATGTCGAGGCGGGATGGCGTTGCCGCGGCATCGCGCGGCGGCTCACCGAAGCTGCGATCGAACACCTCAAAGGCATGGGATGCACCCGCGTCCTGCTGCATTCCTCGCCCCATGGACGCACGGTGTACGAAAAGCTGGGCTTTGAGCCGACCAACGAGATGGGGCGTACGCTGCGCTGAACCGGCCCTGACGGGAGCGCCATGGGTATGCGCGGGATTGCCGGTTCGTAGTATTCTTCTGCGATCCCGCGCCGACCATTGGAGGGCCAGTCTCATGCGCCTGCTCACGCGCCAAGCAAGACCGATGATATCGGGTGTATCCCTCGTCGCTGCCGCCATGGTGCTGCTCGCGACTGCCATATTGCCGCTCGCGGCGGGGGCCGCGCAGGCCGAGGGCGCGAAGACGGCCTTGCCGGAAATCCGGCTGGTCGTGGCGGAGATGCAGGTGATCCCGGCCTACGCCTCGCCGCGCCGGGCGCCGCATGCCGATCACCGCATGAAGTCCTCGCCCCAATCGGTGGCCGCGGCCTGGGCACGGGCGAAGATCCGCGCCGTCGGGCGGGCCGACCGGGCGCGGGTGATCATCCTGGAGGCCTCGGTCGTCGAGGTGCCGGTGACGGGCAAATCGGGGTTCCTGCGCCGCGGGCCGGACCGCCGCTATGACGCCAAGCTGACGATCTCGGTCGAGATCCGCAGCGATGCAGGCGATCTGATCGGCAATGCCCAGGTGACGGCGAGGCGCAGCCAGGAGGTGCTGAAAGGCGTGCGCGGCGACCGGCTGCAGTTTGTCTGGCGCGATCTGTCCGAGCGCCTGGTCGACGACGCGGCGCGCGAGCTTCAGCGCCAGATGCAGGCGCGGCTGGGGCGGTTCCTGCGGTAGCGGCGGGGGGGGGCAACGGCGTTCCGTAGGGGCGGGTTTTAAACCCGCCCTTCTTCGGCCGCAACGTTGCGATGTTCAAAGGGCGGGTTTGAAACCCGCCCCTACGGGCCGCCGGGCGCGGTCTTGGCGGCATGGGCGATCACCTTGCGCAGGAAATCCTCGCATTGGGCAAGCTGGTCGAGCTCGACATATTCGTCCGGCTTGTGGGCCTGGTCGATCGAGCCGGGGCCGATGATGACGGCCGAGACGCCGGTCGCCTGGAAATGCCCCGCCTCGGTGGAGAACGACACCGTGCCGGCGCGGTTGGCGCCGGTGATGTCGCGCACCAGGGCCTCGGCCGGGGAGGCCTGCAGGGGCACCAGGGGCGGCGTGGACGCGCCTTCGGTGGTGACGACGGCGGCATCGGGAAAGCGCTTTTTCATGCGCGGCAGAAGATCGCCCTCGATGAAATCGTTGATGCGCGCCTTGATCGCGTTAGGGTCGGCGCCGGGGATGGGGCGGAACTCGTATGCCAGGCGGCAGGATTTGGGAATGATGTTGATCGCGGTGCCGCCCTCGATCAGCCCGATATTGAAGCTCGTATAGGGCGGATCGAAATCATGCGCGAAGGGGCCGCGCTCGGCCATCTCGGCGGCCAGCTCGCCCAGGAAGGCCACCAGCTCGGCGCCGTGGAAGATCGCCGACACGCCGATATGCGTGGCGCTCGAATGGGCCTCCAATCCCGTCAGCTCGGTCTCCAGGACGTAGATGCCCTTGTGTGAGTTGACCAGCTTCATGTCGGTCGGCTCGCCGATGATGGCGATCTTGGGAAGCGGCAGCGACTTGGCGATCTCCGCGATCAGCGTGCCGATACCGATGCAGCCGAGCTCCTCGTCGTAGGAGTAGACCAGATGCAGCGGCGTCTTGGGATCGGCTTCGATCATCTCCGGCACCAGCGCCAGGGTGGCGGCGATGAAGCCCTTCATGTCGCAGGCGCCGCGGCCATAAATGCGGCCGTCCTTTTCCAGCGCCGTGAACGGGTCGGACGACCAGCTCTGGCCTTCCACGGGCACGACGTCGGAGTGTCCGGAAAGCGCGATGCCGCCGTCGCCTTCGGGGCCTATCGTGGCAAAAAGGTTCGCCTTGGTGCGCCCGGCGTTGTGGACCAGCGTCACCTCGATCTTGTGGCCGCGCAGATAGTCGGCGACATGCTCCACGAAGGGCAGGTTGGAGTTGGCCGAGACCGTGTCGATCGCGATCAACTCGCTCAACATGGCCGCTGTCGTTGTCGATCCGGTGCTCATGGGCTGTCGCGTCGCATGATAGTTGTCATGGCAATTGCCGGGCGGCGCAGAGCATGCAGCTTATCTCGCAATGCCATCAGTGACGAGGCAATGACCATTGCGGCGGCGTGCGCCGAACCTGATTTCCGCGGCCCGTGCATTAGCCCCGCCAAAAGGCGCGGGTGAAGAGGACGAGGACGGTGAAGAGTTCAAGGCGGCCAAGCAGCATACCCACGGCGAGCGCCCATTTGGCGGCGGTGGGCAGCGTTGCGTAAGTGCCGGCGGGACCGATCACATCGCCCAGACCGGGACCGACATTGGCGATTGCCGAAGCGGCGCCCGTCACCGCGGTAACAAGGTCGAGGCCGGTCAGGCCGAGCACGCCGGCGAGCACGGCGAAGGTGGTGACGAAGAGGAAGAAAAAGCCCATCACCGAGCCCGCGACGTCGTCGGCGATCGGGCGGCGATTGTATTTGGCGATGAAGACGCCGTGAGGCTGGAGCAACCGGGCGATCTGGGTGCGGGCGATGGCGTAGGCGATCTGGAAGCGGAACACCTTGATGCCGCAGGTGGTCGAGCCCGCGCAGCCGCCGACGAACATCAGCGTCAGCACCGTGACCATTGGCAGCCCGCCCCATTGGTTGAAGTCGGCGCTGGAATAGCCGGTGCCGGTCATCATAGAGATCACGTTGAAGCCGCCAGAGACGAGCGCCAGATTGAGCGGCATCGCCTGCACCAGCCAAAGCCAGACGACAACCATGAGCACGCTTGAGACGGCGATGGCGAGGAACCAATGAACCTGGGAGTCGCGAAGCAGCGGGCGCGGCTTGCCGCGCAGCGCGTCGACCAGGAAGACGAAGGGCAGCGAGCCCACGATCATGCAGATAATAATGATCCAGTGGATCAGCGGATCCTGCCAGTAGCCGAGCGAGAGGTTTTTGGTCGAGAATCCGCCCGTCGCGATCGAGGTCATGGCGTGATTGGCCGCGTCGAACAGCGACATGCCCGCGCTCCACAGCGCGATGAAGGCGAAAAGCGTCAGCAACACATAGGCGCCGCCGATCGAGAACGCGATCTGGGCGGCGCCCGGCAAGACCTTCTCCGGCGTGTCGAAGGCCTCGACCTTGAAGAGTTGCATGCCGCCGACCTGCAGGATCGGCAGAAAGGCGAGCGCGAAGACGATGATGCCGATGCCGCCCAGCCACTGCAGGATCGAGCGCCACAGGAGGATGCCGGTCGGCGCGGTGTCGAGCTTGGTCATCACCGTGGCGCCCGTGGTGGTGATGCCCGACATCGCTTCGAAGAAGGCGTCGGTCACCGACAGGCCAAGGTTGGAGACGGCGAAGGGGATCGCCCCGAAGGCGGCGACCGACAGCCAGGACATCCCGGTGAACAGGAAAGCCTGGCGCAGATTGAGCTTCATGTTCTCCATGCGGCTGGTCAGCACCATGGCGCCGCCGATGAACAGCGTCAGCAGCGCGGAGAGCACGAAGGCCTTCCAGGTTTGGTTGCCGGCAAGGCCATCGGCCAGCGCCGGGATCAGCATGATCCCACCGAGCGTGGCGATCAGGATGCCGCAGAGGAAGGTGACGGGGCGAAAATCGAGCACGGAGGCTCCGGCGTGGTGAGCAGGACGCCCGCAAGGGCGTGACATCGCCTGCGAGGGCGCGCGCGCGATCATGGCGCGCGCGGGCCGTGGGTCAAGGGGAAAGGTCGTCCCCGCGGCAATGGTCTAAGCGATCACGTGCCGGTCGTCATCGACGTGGGAATGTGAACTCGATCCTTCGCGACCGGTCTTAGCTGGGATTTCCCATGTGGCGCCCTCCCAGGCCGTTGAGCTTGACTCCGAACGTATTGTTGCGCAACCCAATTGGCATCTGCAGGTCGGCTCCGTGCCGATCCGGTCGAAAAAGCGACAAAACGCACTGGCGACAGCACGAA
>DATKZM010000062.1:0-2257 GCA_035527975.1 Alphaproteobacteria bacterium
TGGAAGCCCGCGACGAGATTGAGCACGACCAGCACCAGGAACAGAAGATGGGTTGGCGAGCTCCACGCGCTGACCGAACGCAAGAACTGCGGATCGAAGCATTCCAGCACCAGCGGCCGGTAGATCACCGCGAGCGTCACCAGCGACGCGGTGGCGATAGCGGCAATGAGCAACAGCGCGCCGTCGTCGAGCGCCAGCACCGTGCCGAACAAGACATGCAGGAGATCGACGCTGTTGCCGCGCATTGACACCAGCATCACGCCGAGCGCCAGCGACACGAGATAGAAGCCTGCAAGGCTTGCGTCTTCGCGGATGACCGTGGAGCGCGCCACGAGGCCCGCCGCGAGCGCCACCGCGAGGCCCGCGGCAAAGCCCCCGAGACTCATGGCGAACAGTGACAGGCCGGCGAGCAGGTAGCCGATGGCGGCGCCCGGCAGGATGGCATGCCCCATCGCATCCCCCATGAGGCTCATGCGCCGTAGCACGAGAAACACGCCAATAGGCGGCGCGGTCAGCGAGATGGCGAGCGAGCCCACGAGCGCCCGGCGCATGAAGGCGAACTCGATAAAGGGCTGTACCAAAGTATCGATCATGCGGATGCGCGCACTTCGTCGTCGCGGTCGCAGACCGGGGCATGAGCGTGGGCATGCGAGTCGAACGCTTCGATCAAATGGCGCGCCTTCGCGAGATTGGCCGCCGTCAACACGCTTTGCGTCTCGCCCCAGGCCACCGTCTCGCGCGCAAGCAGCAACGTGCGCGGAAAGTGCGCGCGGACCTGCTCGATGTCGTGGAGCGCCGCGAGCACGGTGCGGCCTTCGCGGTGCCAGCGCTCGATCAGGCGCAGGAGATCGGCGATGGTCTTGGTATCGACCGCGCGGAACGGCTCATCGAGCAGGATCACCTTCGCGTCCTGCAGCAGCAGCCGCGCAAACAGGACACGCTGGAACTGACCGCCGGACAGCGCTCCCACCGGACGATCGGCCAGCGCAACGAGGCCCACGGTCTCGAGCGCGTGGACGACCTGCTCGCGGCCGCTTGCGCCGAGCCCGCCCCAGGCGCCGATCTCTCGCCACAGTCCCATGGCCACGCAATCGAACACCGAGATGGGGAAGCTGCGGTCGAGGTCGACGATCTGCGGCAGATAGGCGATGTCGCGCTTGGTCAGACCGTCCAGGTCAAGACGTCCGCTCAACGGTTTCAGCTCACCGACAATGCCTTTGAGCAAGGTCGACTTGCCGGCGCCGTTCGGACCGACGATCGCCAGCAATTCGCCGCGCGCCACCTCGCCGATGATGTGATGCACGGCCGGATGCCTGTCGTAGCCGAGCGTGAGGTTATAAAAGGTGATGGCGGGCGCGTTGGCCTTCATCGCAGCGCCCAATAAACCGCGAGCCACAACAGACAGAGCGCGGCCGCGACAAGACCGAGCCGTGCGGCCACCGAAGCGCGCAACAGCGAAACGCCGCGCGCAGGCGCCTCCCGGCGATGCGAAGGCGCAGCGTCGGAGACAAGCGCGATGGGCTCACGCTTCAAGACGGTCACCCTGGGCCGGGCGGCAGTCCTCGCAGACCCCCGCGATCTCGACGGTCACCTGCTCAGGCCTGATTTCGTCCGGCGCAAGCCCGAAAAGCCGTTTCTGATCCTCATCCGTGAGCGAAATCTCGACGACCTTGTCGCAAGCCCGGCAAATGGCGAAAGCGAACTTGCCGTCGCACGCGCCGTGGCCGCAGGCCACGAAGGCCGAGCGGGATTCGAGCCGGTGCACCATGCCCTTCTTCATCAGGTCGTTGAGGGCGCGGTACACGGTCGGCGGATGGGAGATGCCGGACTTCCGCACCCGATCCAAAATGGCGTAGGCGCTCATCGGCTCGCCCGTATCCCGCAGGCAGCTCAGAATTTCGCTCTGGTTGCGCGACAGCTTGGGCGCGTGGTCGTGGTGAGGGGCGGCGTTCATGACCGATGATATAACATAACAGCAATGGCTCCCGTCAAGAGCGCAAAAGGGGAACCGTCTCGGGGCCGTGGCCGTTGGCAGGGTGGAGGGGGGCAAACCCGCTCCAATTTGCCCACCGAATGAGGAAGCCCCCATGCTGAGAGCGCTCACGGCTATTTTTCTCGCGATTGGACTCCTGTTTGTCGCCTGGTCCCTTCTGGTCATGACCGGCGGCCGCGACTGGCTCGCCGCCACCATGGTGACCGAGAAAGCCCCCGAAAAAGTCGCGGCGACGGAAGAGACGCCTGCTGAGGCGCCGGCCAA
>DATKZM010000063.1:0-7207 GCA_035527975.1 Alphaproteobacteria bacterium
ACAGCCGCCAGAGTTCTTTCAAGATCCGAACGTCTGCTTCGTGGAAAGATCTCTGTCGCGGCGCGACGTAAGCGGCTGTGTCCAATCGCCAAGACAGGTCGCCGATGAGCGCTTGCACGCGTCGAAGGACATCCTGCTGAAGGTGGCGAACGGCAGACCGGACACCACCTTTGTCAGCCTCGATTCTATGCTTTGCGACGATCAACTGTGTTGGGCGAGGTGGAACGACCAACCGCTCTACGGAGATAACAACCATCTCAGTCTCGCGGGCGCTCTCTTCGTCCGCCGGGCATTGGTCAAAATGCCAAAGCTCCAGGCATTGTTCATGCCCCAAGTCTTCTCGAACCACGCATCGATCCACTAATTACGAAAGTCATCTCGCGTCGGACTGCCAGCTATTCCTCACGCTCCGACAGCAGTCTTGACAAGAGCCCTAGGCGCGCGGGGCGTCGCTTGGTGTGCCCGAGCCGCTCGCGCCTTTCGGGGACGAAGCGCCTCAACTCTTACCGATCGGCGCCACCATGCCTAGCGAAGGCTTCCACCAAAAGGCTTCCAGCGGGCGGCAGCGGACAGCCGGACCCCCGGCGGCACGTCGAGTTGGTCGTAGAACAGCACCACCTCGTGCCCGTGATGGACAAAGCCGCTTAGACAGCATTTCTCCCGCAGATTGAGTGAGACGCCGGTGTGGAATGCTTGACAATGGCCATGATTTCGCCCGCTGCCAGCGGTCAGACTGCCGCCCGCTAGCCTCCGCGACAGTACCAGAATTGTGGTAACAGGTGCGCTCCGGCGCCGCAGGGGCTGCATAGAACCGGTGGAGCTTCAGGTTCGCATCTCGGGAGGATTTGTTGGAAAGGCGTTATTGCACGTGGCTGATCGACAGCGACCGCTGGCACGCCTTCCGCCCGCGTCCTGACGACATTATCGTTGCCACCTATCCTAAGAGTGGCACGACCTGGATGCAGCGCATCCTCAGCCTGCTGATCTTCCAGTCGGAGGAGCCGGTTGCGCTCGATCGGACCTTTCCGTGGTGGGAGGTCAACCGGCGGCCTATCGAGGCGCTGGTCGAGGATTTCGAGGCGCAGCAGCATCGCCGCTCGGTCAAGACGCATGTGCCCTTCGACGGCATCCCGCGTTTCGACCAGGTCAAATACATCCACGTGGCGCGGGATGGCCGCGATGTGTGCATGTCGTACCACAACCACTGCACCGGCTTCCGCCCCGAGGCGCTGGAGCGAATGGACGCCATCGGTCTGGCCGAGCCCGCTTTGCGCCGGCCCTATCCCAGGGTCGATCCAGACCCGTCGATACATTTCCACAATTGGCTGACCGCCGGCGCCGTCGACGGTCAGGATGACGGGACGCCTTATCTCTCCTATTTCGCCTATGAGCGGAGCTTCTGGGACGCACGCGGGCAGAGCAATCTGCTGTTCGTGCATTATGATGATCTCCAGACCGACTTGACCGGCGAGATGCGGCGGATCGCGGAGTTTATCGGCATCGATACTTCCGATGCCGCGTTGAGCGCGATGGCGGACTCGGCCAGTTTCGCCTCCATGCGCAAGGACGCGGCGGCGCTGATCCCGGAGATGGCGAAGAATTTCGAAGGCGGAGCCTTGCGGCTCTTGAACAAGGGGCAGTCCGGACGCTGGCGCGGCCTCTATGACGAGGCCGACGTCGAGCTGTTCGACAAGAAACTCCGGAGCGCCGTTCCCGACGACTATGCCGATTGGCTTATGGCGGGTCGGATTGCTGGCGGTGGCGTCGATCCGTCACATATGTGAGCGCCAGCGGACACGCCTCAGGATCCGATGGTGCTTTTCAGGCCCTTGGGCGGCTCCAGCCCCTCCTTCACGGTGTGAGAAATGAACAGCAGGGCACGGGGGTCGACGCCATTCAGCGCGGCAAGATGGAGCGACGTGACATCTCCGATCATCACCAGATCCATCAGCACGGCGAGAGGTGTATCGCCTTCGCCGCGCACAGAATGCACCGGGATCTTGCCGTGCAAATACTCCACAAGAAGATGGATGCGCTGGCTCACCCGGGGGTCTTCATACCCATGCCGTAGCAGTACCGCCGCGTCGCGTGCCAGGGTGAGGTCGTTGCGGCAATCCCAGGCAACGGCTTCGTTGTGACTGGCGTTGGGCTGCTCCGACGCCGAAGCGGGTTGCCACGCATTCTGATTGATCTGCGCCTTCCAGCGTTCGGCTGCCGTCGCCCCGATCGGCGCGTCGCCCTGACAGAGCACATGCCGTCCGGCCAGGAGTGGCGCGAGCCGCTCGGCGGCGTTGCGGTCCCGGCGAAGCTCGTCGCGGCGCCGGCGCAGCTGCGCGGCAGCGCTATCAAGCCACAGTCTCGCCTCGGGCATAAAGCCAATCTCCTGAAGCGTCGCCAGCAGCGCGGCAACCACCACGCCGAATGTGGCGCGCGCCGGCTGGATCTCCGGCGGGATGCGGAGGATCGCGGCGCCGCACGCCTCGGCGAAGTCTGCCAGCCAACCGCCTGAGCTGATCGCGACCAGCCGCGCCCCCCGCGCGGCCGCGGCCGCGGCGGCATGATTGACCTCGTCGGTGTTGCCAGACCCGGAAACGGCGAAGACGAGAGACCTGCCGCCAATGCAGCCGGGAAGCTCATAGGAGCTCTCGACCAGGATCGGCACCTGCATCGTGGCCGCGCCGACGGCGCGCACGACCTGACCGGCGGTTCTGCCAGTCCCCATGCCGAGGATGAGGATGGTGTCGATGTCCGAGCATTGCGGCAAATTATCAAGCGCGCCGGCCGCGTCGGCTCCGAGCAGCAGATGGTCGGGGAGCGCGAATGCGAGATCGAGTAGCGGTCGAATGCTGGCCGGCGGGGCACTCATGACTGCTCGACTGTCGGCAGCGCGGAGAGCCGTCCGCCATCCTGGAGAATGATTTGCCCGGTCACATAGCTGTTGGCGCTCGAACTCAGAAATCCGATCAGAGCCGCGACCTCGTCGGCTGAAGCAAGCCTCCCCAAGGGAACACTACGCTCGTAGCGCTTGACCTTCTCGGGGTCGTCGGGCCAATCCGGGTTGACGAACTTGCCGGGCGCGACCGCATTGATCAGCACCTGAGACAGACCGAGCTCGAGCGCGAGCAGGCGCGGCAGCGCCGCGACGGCCGCCTTGGACACGGAATAGGACAGCGCCGCCGTGGGCGATGCGGACAGGCCGGCCGTGGACGAGACGACGACAATGCGACCGCCTCCGGCCCGCTGCATGTAGGGCAGGAAGGTCTCGATCGCGAACACGATCGAGGTGAGGTTGACGTCGACCACCTCCCGCCAGTGGCCGTGATCCAAGCCGCCCAATCGCGCCGAGTTCGCCCCGGCGCCTTTACCCGAAAGCGCATGCGCCAGGACGAGCGATGGCGGACTGAGCCACAGAGACTCCGGCAGCGAAGCCGCGATTGGCTTGAGCGTGTCCGGCGCGGCGACATCCGCTGCAATGATCGTCAGCTCCGCGCCGCGTGCGGCGATATCGGCCCGCGCATTCTCCAGCCTGTCCGCGTCTTTATCGATCAACACGAGATGAGTGCCGGGTCTGGCCCACCAACGCGCCACGGACCGGCCGAGGTGACCTCCACCCCCGGTGATGATGATCGTCTTGACCGTCTCCATCGCCGGGCTCCGTGGGCTTACAAGGTTTCGAAATGCGAAACGGAGGCGAGTTGAGCGAGGAGTTCCAAGCAGCCGGGGAAGGACACGCTGACCCGCTCCCAGCCGGACATGGTCGTCGGTTCTTCCAGCGAACTCGCCAAGGTCATCGCGGCGAAGATCACCCGATGGTCGGGCGGCAGTGCCAGCGATTTCGCGCCTGAAAGCGCGGAGGGTTCAATGACGAAGCCGTCGGAGCGACCTTCGATCTTCACTCCGAAGGGGCGAAGCGCCGCGACCGTGGTCGCGATGCGGTCGGTATCCTTGTCCTTGAGCTCTTGCGCGTCGCGGATGACGGTTGGGCCCGCGGCCCTGGCCGCCAGCGCGGCGAGCAGAGGCAGCTCGTCGATCATGCTCTGGATGAGCGAGGCGCCGCCGACATCGATGCCGCGGAGAGGGCGGCCGGACTCAACCACGATCCTGCCGACCGGCTCGTTGCCTCGAACGTCCGTCGGTTCGATTACGATGTTCGCACCCATTGCCTGGAGCGTGCGAACGAAGCCACTGCGCGTCTCGTTGACGCCGACATCCTCGATCACGAGGCGCCGGGGAAAAGGACTGGCGACGACGCAGGCGATCGGGAAGGACGCGGTCGAAATATCGCCGGGGAGGGTGAGGTCGAACGCCGGAAGCCGTTCGGGTGGCGCCATGCGCACACTCGTCTCCGTCTCCTCGACCACGACCCCCAGGTAGAGGAACAGGCGCTCGGTATGGTCCCGCGCCTTGGCGCGGCGCTCGATCATTGTTTCGCCGCTGCTTTGCAGCCCGGCAAAGAGCAGGGCCGACACCGGTTGAGCGCTGAAGACGTCAACCTGATGGTTGATGGGACCAAGCTGCACGCCGCGAATAAGCGCCGGCAGACGGCCTTGCGTCACTTCGTAGACGACATCGGCTCCCGCCTGGCGCAGGGGCTCGACGATCCACGCCATCGGGCGCTGGCGCAACAGCTCGTTGCCGTCGATGCGGAACTCGCCGCCGGGGGTGCCCGCAAGGAGGCCCATAAGAATGCGTGCCGTCGTGGCGGAATTGCCCGGGCTCAGGGTCAATCCCTTCTGCGCCAGTCTTAGGCCGCGCAAACCCCGGCCCCCGATCACATAGGAGGTGTCGGCCGCCTCCCAAATGTCGGCGCCGAGTTGGCGGAGGATGCCGAGATTGCCTTCGATGTCGTCGGAGTGGGGAACATTGTTGAGGGCGCTGGTGCCGTCCGCGAGCGCCGCGGCGAAGGCGGCGCGTTGCGCGATGGCCTTGTCTCCAGGCGGACGCCATACGATCTCGCGCGCGCTGGCGAGATTGAGCCCGACCGTCACCGGCGCCTTGTCGCGCCGAGCTGCCGGTCGACTGGGCATGATCCGCATGTGCGAGGACATACGGTCGATGACTTCCGTGTCGGTCAGAAGCGTTTCGGTCTCCTCATAGTCGACAGGGGGCAAGGGAACTCGGTCGGGCATTGCCTCGGCAAAGGAGGCATAGCGAAAACGCTTCCGTTGCAGCCCAAGATTTTCCTCGCTGACAAAGGCCCTGGGCGTGACGGTGGCTAGGCCGAGCCGAACCGCAGCTTGCACGATGTTCTCGCCTTCCGCCGTCCGCGTCATCACGATCGATTGCCGGGGCGGCTTCGCGCCGCTTTGACTGCTGGCATAAATGTTGGGATCGCCGTCGGAAATGGAGACGTCGGCGAGACCGGACCACCAGTCGCCACAAACGAGACAGCGGTGGGTCTTGAAGCGCTTGAACTCGTCGACAACCTCGAAGAAAGGCAGCGATCGCCGTTGGCCGTCGCGCGTCTTCACCGCGAACTCGCCGGGATATTCGCCATCGCGGTAGCGCATCTCGACCACGTCATCGAGCGCGACACCGAGCTTCTCGGTAATGAGATGCTCGGTGCCGGCGAGCATGGTGCTCGAGGCGCAGGCGATCTCCACCGCCAGCACGATTTTTTCGGCGACCTCCGGCAGCGGCACCAAATTCTGCATCTTGCGCACGGCCTGGATCTCGCACGGCACACCAATCAGCGCGATGCGGGAGAAACGGGGGTCGCGGAGCTGCTGAAGGTTGGGTGTCAGGCAATAGCTCGTCTGACCGCAGCGGATCACCTCATCCTCGCTGTCGGTGATCAGGGCCGCGGGTACCCAGGGCCGGTCGGCATCTCGCCCCACGACGATGACGGCGTCCGCCAGCCCAGAGCGCAATGCGGTGAGCATCAGCGTGGTGCCGGCGCCGCCGGCGGCCGCGCCCGTGAGCACCTTTGGATCGGTGGAGGCAAGCACGAGGCTCTGGCGGAAAATCCCGGTCCAGCGCTCGGCCGGCGTGCGGCTCCGGCCGAAAATATTGATTTCCGAGCTGGGGGTTCCGGTGTCCTTGCCCGGGCAAACGTCCAGGCACAGCGAGCACTCGCCGCATTCCATCGCTTCAAGCTTAATGGCGGGAACCGGTGTGCTGTTTTCGCCGATAGCCAGCCACGCGGGCGGACAAACCGCGACGCAGGCGCCGCAACGCGTGCACATATCCTGATCGAGAATCTCGTTCTTGAGATCTGAAAACGGCATTCGCCCGTCATTCCGTGGTGATGCTGGGCGCCGGAGGGACCACGCCTATATTCCCGTGGTGACGCAGGGCGCCGGAGAGACCACACCTATATCGTCGCGTGGGCCTCGTACAGCCGGTATGGGGCGCTTCGTCAATGCCCTCGACCTTCGCGGCGCGGCTCTGCTATGAGAAGGCGCGCATGTGGGCTGGGCCCGCCTCGAAGGTGATCGACGGATGGCGCGGGGAGTCCGAGTTGAATTCTGTGAATTTAGCCGATGTTTTTGTTGGGCTGGCCAACCGGTGGCCGGACCGCCAAGCAACCATCTCGCCGCACCTTAATCTTTCTTACGGTCAACTCGTCGCGCGGGCGGCGCGGACGGCGCGAGAACTACGTTCGCGCGGCGTCGCCACTGAAACAAATGTCGGCATTTGCCTTCGCGATAACGCCGAATACCTCGTTTTGATGATCGCCCTCTGGATGTTGGGCGCGACGGCCGTGCCCATGGACTTCAGGACCAATGCGGCGGAAAGGACGAGGCTCGCGCTAGAATTCGACCTCGCCGCCATCGTCGAGGACCGCAAGGTACCGGCTACCGGATACGAGTCGATCCTCGTCGATGGCTCGTGGGCCGAGCTCCTCTCCAGGCAGGACGGGAGCCCGGTCTGGGCGGGGCAGCGGCAAGCGCCAGCGGCGTTTATCTCGCTGACCTCGGGCACCACCGGGCGCCCGAAAGGCATTGTGATCGAGCATGAGCGGATGCTGCTGCGATCAATACTCGATGCGGAACGGCTTGAAGGGCCGTTGCTCCTGCCGCTGCCGCTGTCATTCTCCGCCTCCCGCACCCACGCCTTCTCGGCGCTGCTTCAGGGCTCGGCCGTCTATTTCTACCCGCTGCTGTTCTCGGCCGAGCAACTGGCCGAGACCATATTGGCCGGCGAGGTAAACTCGCTCTGCGCCGTCCCGACCATCATTCGCAACCTGTTCGAGCTATTTGGCGAA
>DATKZM010000064.1:0-2596 GCA_035527975.1 Alphaproteobacteria bacterium
GAGGCCGCTGCCGACGGCGCTCCCACGGATGACGCGGAGCAAGGTCCGGCAACAGTCGATGAGCCGCCGGCCCATCCGGTCGTCGCCGCGATCCGCACCACGCTCGCCGACGAAGGTTTTCGCAAGACCGCCGACGCCACCGACCTCAAGGCTCTGGAGGCGTTCTACGAGACGCGCGAAGAGCCGCCGCTATGGGTCTCCGACACGGGCTTCTCGGACAAGGCGCAAGCGGTCATCGCCGAGATCGGCAAGGCCGATGACTGGGGGCTCAATGCGAGCGCCTTCGCCTTGCCGCAAGCCGGCGCGCACCCGACGACGGAAGACGAGCAGGCAAGCTTGGAGCTGAAGCTTGATCTGGCCGCCCTGAAATACGCCCGCCACGCCCAAGGCGGCCGGGCGCGCCCTTCCGCCTATAGCCCGCTGTTCGACCAGAACCCGACGATCCGCGATTCGAAGACGGTGCTCACCGAGATGGCCGCTGCGTCATCGCCGGACGGCTATCTGACGACGCTGCATCCGCAGCACGATCAGTTCAAGAGCCTGCACGCGGCGTTGAAGAGCGCGCGCGCCAGCGCGCAAGCGAACGGCAGGAAGCCAAGCAGCGATCGCGAGGTTCAGCTTCTCGTCATCAACATGGAGCGCTGGCGGTGGCTGCCGCGCAGTCTCGGCAGCTACTACGTCTGGGACAACGTGCCGGAGTTCAACGTCCGCGTCATGAAGGGCGGCAAGCCGATCTATCTGGAGAAGACCATTGTCGGCCAGTACAAATACGCCACGCCGTTCTTCTCCGCGCCGATGCGCAATATCGTGTTCCATCCGAACTGGACCGTGCCGCCGACGATCGTGAAGGAGGACCTGGCGCCGAAGCTCCAGGGTCCGAGCGGCGGCCTTTTCAGCGCTTCGAAGACGGACACGCTGCGGAAGTATGGCTTGAGCGTCAGCTACAAGGGCGAGCCTATCAATGCCGACAGCGTCGATTGGAACAACGTCAACATCCACGCCTACACGTTTACCCAGGACCCCGGACCCTACAACGTGCTGGGCAAGTTCAAATTCAACTTTCCCAATAGGCACGCCATCTACATGCACGACACGGTGCAGCCCGAGCTGTTCGCCGAGAGGATCCGTACCCTCAGTCATGGCTGTATTCGGGTGAACCAGCCGGACAAGTTCGCCACCTTGCTTCTCTCCCAGGACAAGGGATGGTCGGCGGCGCAAGTGCAGAGTCTGACCGCCAAGAACGAAAGCGCGGTGATCAGTCTCAACCGGCAGGTGCCCGTGCATCTCACCTATTTCACGGCGGTCGTGGAGGACGGCAGGCTGAATACGTTCGGCGACATCTACGGCATCGACAACCGCATGGCGGCGAAACTCTTCGACAACCCGGCCAAGTTCCCGGTTCCGGTCGAGGCGACCATTGCCGAAACCAGCACGCAGGATCAGCCCCGCCAACGCCAACGGACGGGCGGCGGCCTCGATAACTTCATCTCGGGCCTTTTCGGCAACTGATCTTTAAGCGTCGAGCGCACCGAGGATGTCGCGCGCAAACCCCGTAAGAGACGGATCGCGCGCACCCATCACCAGGACCACATCACCCTCCTTCGCCTCTTCGGCGATGCGGCCGGCGAGCCAGTCCCGCGACAGAGCGAATTCGGCGTTCGTGCCGCGGCCCTTGATCTCGGCCACGATGTCGGCGGCCGAGAAGTCGCGCGTCGCCGTGCCGCCGGCGTAGAACACTTCGAGCATCCACAAGCGATCGCCGGCTGCGAGCTCCTGCGCGAAGGTCCGCACGAAATCCTGCCGCAGGAAGCGCGTCGGCCCGTAGCCGTGCGGCTGATAGATCGCGAGCACGCGCGTTCCCCTGAGCTTCGCTGTCCGGATCGCCGCGGCGATCTTCTCCGCGTTGTGGGCGAAGTCGTCCACCACCTCGACGCCGCGAGAACGGCCAACCGTCTGGAAGCGGCGCCCGATGCCCGAGAACTGCGACAACGGCTCCGCCATGTCGGCGAGGGGAACATCCACCGCGCGGGCGGCGGCGATGGCGGCAAGCGCGTTCATGATGTTGTGGGTGCCGGGCACCGGCAACTCGAACCAGACGTCCTCGACGCGGAAGCGGCTCGACCCGGGGCCGGGCGCCACGTCCTCGCCGCGCACATCCGCGCACTCGGAAAATCCGAAGCGCAACGCGCCGCCGGCGAACGGATCGAGATTCTCGGCATCGCCGATGACTAGCCTCTCCCGCGTGCGGCCGCGCAGCGTGGCGAACATGACCGCCACCTCGTCCATCTCCTTGTGGTCGCGCTGGAGATTGAGGATCACGCCCACGGCCGGTGCGTAGCGAACCAGCGAGCCGTCGCTTTCGTCCGCTTCCACGACGAGCAGGTCGGAGCCCCCGGCGTGAGCGTTGCCGGGCAGGCCTTCCGCTTGCAGCACCGGAAGATCGCCGCCGGTGATGACGGACGGATCGCGGCCGCTCCCGCGCAGGATCTCGAAGATCATGCCGGTGACCGTCGACTTGCCGCTGGTGCCCGTCACCGCGATGGAGCGGTAGGCGGCCACGAAATGCGACAGCATCTCCGAGCGATGAACGATGGGC
>DATKZM010000065.1:0-2426 GCA_035527975.1 Alphaproteobacteria bacterium
CCCCATCGTGCTCCAGGTGCTGGAGGGCGAGGACGCCATCGCCCGGAACCGCGCCACGATGGGCAAGACCAACCCGGTGGACGCGGAGCCGGGGACCATCCGCAAGGATTTCGGCGTCAACATGCAGCGGAACTCCGTGCATGGCTCCGATAGCCCCGAGAGCGCCAAGCGCGAGATCGGGCTTTGCTTCAAAAAGAGCGAGATCGTCGGGTAGGGCGGGCTTTCGCCCGATATCGCTTCGTTTGATCTGCGACAAGGCATGGTTTCGCCTTCGATGGGAGGTATGAGGCTTACGCTGACCCCTCAGCGGCAAGGACCTCGCCGATGCCCCGCGCCCTAACCATTGCCCTCGTCTTCGCCGGGCTGCTCTGTGCGCCCCTGGTCTCCAGCTTCGCGGAGGACGTGCCGCCCGATGCCGACGGCGTGCCCACGGACCTGCCGAAGGATGCGGAGCCGTCTATCGGCTGGAGCTTGCGGAATTTCGATTCCGAGCAGCAACAGCGCATGCTGCGCTTCTCCACCTTCGTCAATCGTGGCATTCCGGAGGACTATCTGAAGGCCGAGAATGAGGTCGGCTACACGGTGCGCGCCATCGCCGAAGGCGGGCCACTCTACATCGCTCATTGCCAGAAATGTCATGGTGACACCGGGCTCGGCAATGGCGACCTCGCTTACGCGCTGACGCCGTCGCCGGCGCTGCTGGCCTACATGGTGCAGCAGCCGATCGCGGTGGACCAATATCTCCTGTGGAGCATCTCAGAGGGCGGCAAGCAATTCGGCACGGCCATGCCGGCCTTCAAGAACCAGCTGTCGGCAGAGCAGATCTGGCAGATTGTCGCCTATTTGCGCGCGGGTTTCCCGGACGTGGATGGGGGCGATGCGCCGGCCAAGGACGACGGCGCGGCCAAGACCGACATGCCGGACCTGAAGAAGCACTCGATCGATTGACGGCGGCCCAGCGCGCCTTGCGCTAGAGTGGCGGCCCATGAGCGCGTTCGCCCAAGGCCTTCGATGCGCCGCCGCCGTTTTGGCGATGGCTGCGACCTGCGACGTCTTGACGGCGCGCGCGGCAGGAGACGCGCGCGGCCCTTGCGCCGAGGACGCCATGTTGGTGTTCGACGCCTCGGGCTCGATGTCGGGGAACGGCTGGGGCTATGGCAGCGAGAACCCGACCGCCGTCAGCCGCATCGACAAGGTGCCCTTGGCGCTTGGCAAGATCCTGCCTCGGATCACGCGCCTGCGCCGGGTGGGACTGATCACCTACGGTCCGGGGCCTTACCAGCAATGCAATGTCGAGCTCGATCTGAGACCTGCGCCGAATGCCGCCGGCCCGATCCTCGGTGCGGTCAACGCGCTGACACCGGCGGGCCAGACGCCGCTGTCAGAGGCGGTGGCGCAAGCCGCAGAGGTGCTCGACTACCGCGCCAAGCCCGGCGTGGTCGTGGTGCTGACCGACGGGGAGGAGACCTGCGGCGGCAAGCCCTGCGAACTCGGCAAAGAGCTGCACGCGAATGCGCTTCAACTGACCGTCCACGTTATCGGTCTGCGGGTGAAGGGCTACACCTGGACGGGCGAGCAAAGCCTGCTCGACACCAAATGCCTCGCCGAGCAAACCGGCGGGCTCTACATTACCGTGGATACGGAAGAGGAGCTGATCGACGCACTGGAGAAAACCCTTGGCTGCCCCATGCTGACGCAAGCCGGGGCGCGGTGAGGAAACCTAGCTCAGGGGGCGGATGCGGAAGGGCAGGCCGCCCTTCGGACAGAAGGTCACTGTGGCGTGGATCTTCGCCGGCACCGGCCCGACATATTCCGGGGTGAAGCGGCGGAGCAGTTGCACCAGGGCCAAAGTGTTCTCGATCTGCGATAGCGCGCCGCCGATGCAGGCACGTTTTCCGGCAGCGAACGGCAGGTAGGAGTATTTCACCCGCTTCTTGGCGCGCTCGGGCGCGAAGCGCTCCGGATCGAACTTCTCCGGGTCGTCCCAATATTTTGGACTGTGATGGGCGATGTAGGTCAGGATCACGACCTTGTCGCCGGCCTTGATCTTGTGGCCTTGAATGTCGTCGTCGCCGGCGGCGATGCGGATCAGCGCCCAGATCGGTGGGAATAGGCGCATGGTCTCCTGGATTACCATGCGCGTGTAGGAGAGTTGCTGCACCTGGTTCCATTCGGGGTCGGCGTCGCCGCACACGGCATGCGCCTCGGCGCGGATGCGCTCCATCGCCTCGGGATGCTGCGACAGGAGGTAAAGTGACCAGGCGAGCGTCAGCGCCGTGGTCTCAGTGCCGGCCCACAGATATTGCTTCATCTCGTCGATCACCTGGCGATGGTCGAACTCCGGAAAGTTCGGATCGGCCTCGGCCGCTTCCAGCATCTTCAGCAGCGTCTTCTCGCGGTGATCGAGAATGTTGGCGCCCATGACC
>DATKZM010000066.1:0-6269 GCA_035527975.1 Alphaproteobacteria bacterium
GATGCGGTGGACGGCTCCCGCCGCCGGCATCCAGGTGCCATAGAGTGGTTGCTGTTGAAGCCCACGCTAAAAGGGGGAGCCGCCCAGATGGACGTTATCACGATCGGAGTTGATCTCGCGAAGACCGTCTTTCAGATCCACGGTGTTGATGCGACCGGGGAGACCGTGGTCCGCAAGCAACTGAGACGCCGTCAGGTGTTGCCTTTTTTCAAGAAGCTGGCGCCGTGTCTAGTCGGCATGGAGGCCTGCGCCACCGCCCATCACTGGGCGCGGCAGCTTGAAGCGCTGGGGCATGAGGTGCGTCTGATGCCGCCTCGCTACGTGAAGCCTTACGTGAGGCGGAACAAGAATGACGCGGCGGACGCGGAAGCGATCTGCGAGGCGGTTACGCGGCCGACGATGCGCTTCGTAGCAGTGAAGTCGGCCGAGCAGCAGAGCGTTTTGATGCTGCACCGAACGCGCGCGCTGATGGTCCGGCAGCGGACCATGCTGGTCAACGCGATCCGGGCGCACCTGGCGGAGTTGGGCATTGTCGCCCGGGTCGGGCTGCCGCAGGTCAAGGCGCTTCTCGCGGTGATCGCCGATGAGGCGGATGACCGCCTGCCGCCGCTGGCGCGAAGCTGCCCGCAAGGGCTGGCAGCTCAGTTGATGTCGCTTGAGGGCGAGATCACCGCCGCCGGCCAACGTATCCACGCCTGGCACCGATCGAATGAGGCCAGCCGGCGTCTGGAGACCATTCCCGGCATCGGGCCGATCACGGCGAGCGCACTGGCAGCGACGATCACCGACCCATCGCTGTTCAGATCGGGGCGCGAGCTGGCCGCCTGGATCGGTCTGGTGCCCAGGCAGAACTCGACCGGCGGCAAGGCGCGGCTCGGGCGCATCTCCAAGCAGGGTGATCCCTATCTGCGCTGGTTGCTTGTTGTCGGCGCCATGACCGTGATCCGCCACGCCAAGCGGCGTGGCACCGCGAACCCATGGCTGGCTGAACTCATTGCGCACAAACCGACCAAGGTTGCGGCGGTGGCACTGGCCAACAAGCTCGCGCGCATCGCCTGGGCGCTGCTGCGCGACGGCGGAACCTATCAAACACCCGCGGCGGCTGCGGTGGCTTAACCGCACAGATGGTCCAACGGAGTTGAAGAGCTTGGCAGGGTGAACGTGACGTAATGCAAGAACGGTCGTACCGGGGATCGGGAAAACCCGTTTGGGTCAGGGCGCTTCGAGCGCGAGCTTTTGATTGGGACCCGATCGCGCGTATCGCATTAGGGCCAGCGGCGATGACAGGCCGCATCAACAGGCCGAACACATGACTGCACCCGACCAACTTGCAGCAACGTCACCTCAACCCTTGCCAAATGGGAGCCGTCCACACATGACCCGAACGCCTTATCCGGCGTAGCGATTTTCGGCCAGGCCGGCGGGTCCGGGGCGGACGGCGAAGAGGCCGCCGGCGAGCGGTTCGGGCGGCGGGCCGTCATTGCGCGAGCCCTGGCTGGCGGTGGTGATGTAGAGCGTCCTCAGATCGGGCCCGCCGAAGGCGCAACAGGTGACGCGCGCAACCGGGACGGCGATCGTCCGCTCCAGCCGGCCGTCAGGATCGAAACGCGCGACACAGCCGGCGAGCCAGCGCGCGCTCCACAAATAGCCCTCCGCGTCGATCGCGGCGCCGTCGGGATAGCCGGGCGCGGCTTCGGGAGGCACGAAGACGCGGCGGTTGGAGAGCACGCCCGTCTCGGGTTCGAGGTCAAAGGCGAAGATCGTGCGGGTCGGCGAATCGGCAAAGTAGAGCCGGCGCCCGTCGGGCGCGACCGCGAGGCCGTTGCTGACCGTGATTTCGCCAAATTGCGCTGTGATCGTGCGATCGGGGTCGAGGCGGTAGACCGTGCCGGTGGGTGCCAAATGGCGGCGGTTCATGGTGCCGGCCCAGAAGCGTCCCGCCCGGTCGACGCGCCCGTCGTTGAAGCGGTTGCCGGGTTGACCGGGTTCGGGGTCGCCAATGAGCGTGGTCGCGCCGCTGTCGAGGTCGAGGAAATGAAAACCAGATGCGAGCGCCGCAACGGCCCCGCCCTGGCGGCGCAGCGCAAAGCAGCCGATGGTCTCGGCGAGCGGCACCGAGCGCAGCGCGCCGGTTTCCGGATCGAGGCGGTGCAGCGCCGGGGCCGCGGCAGTCGATCCAATAGAGCAGCTGCGCCGCATCGTCCCAGATCGGGCATTCGCCAAGGATCGCGCCTTTGCCGCAGATGTAATCGGCGATCGTTTCGGCGGCGGCCATGCTTTGCCTCCCGGCTGCGCATTGCTTGGCGACCACCTGATCGTAGCAGGGCTCGCCTGCCGGGTTAATGCGGCGGTGCCCGCGCCATGGTCACGGACGCCGTCCGGTTGAAGGGCGCCCATGAAGATGTTAGGAGCAGACCCTTCGTTCATGCGGTCCCGTAAAGCCGTCCCAGGCAGGACCGTCCCAGGCAGGAACGACATGATGCGCAGATCGACGACAACAGTAGACAGTCTTGCGGGCCATGCGGTGGATAGGGCGCCCGGTAGGCCAGCCGTTTGTGGGTCTCATCGCGGGCGATTTGCCGCGGCGGCAGTGGCCGCGCTCTTTACGGCGGGGCTCTTTGCGGCGGGGCTCCTCGCCGTGCCCGGGATCGCGGGCGCCCAGGCCACGAAAGCTGCTGCCAAGGCTCCGCCCAAACGTCTTTATGCCGGCCGGCATGGCGCCTGGGTGCTGCAGTGCTTCAACAATCCCCAGCAGCGCGTGTTCTGCAATCTCGGCCAGGTGCAGGTTTACCGGCTGCCGGCCAAGGCAATGAAGCAGTTGCGCGCGGCCAAGTACACTGGCCCGCCGCGTGTCATCCTGTTGGTGCACGCGACCAGCCAAAGCGAGGTCGTCACATTCGTCTCGCCGACCGGCTGGGCCAAGGAAAGCCGCATCATCGCGCGGGTCGACAAGGGGTTCGGCTTCGGCATCGATGCGCCGGAGAAGCGTGCGCTGGCGCCGATCTCGCCCGATGAAAGCCTCAAGATCATCGAGGCGATGAAAAAGGGCAACAAGCTGCGGATCAGGTTTCTGCCGGCGATCGGCGACGTCCAGCAGACGGCGTTCGACCTGCGCGGCTTCAGTGCCGGCGTGGCCAAAATGCGTGCGCTGGTGAAGCGACACGGCAAGGACGAGCCGGGCGCCAGGAAGCTTGGCCCGCGCGTTACCAAGTCCAAATCCGGGCCCAAATCCGCGCCCAAATCCGGCAGCACCAAAAAGCCGTAAAGCCGTGTCGCCGGATGGCGGCGGCGGACCTCGAAGATCGCGCGGCAAAGCCAGGCCAACCGCGCCGACGTGTTGCCGAACGGGCGGCACCGGACGCTATCATGTGATATTAATCGCAAGGCATGAGGGCCGTACCACGCTGCGGGCAAGGGCTCGGGCGCGTATGGCGAGGAGGATGCAATGCTGCTGACCGCGCCGGCCGAGCAACGCGCTTATCATCTGGGCCGCTATCCACTGGAAGTGCTGCCGCACGACGATGCGGCAATCGAGGCCGAGGCGGCGCGGCCAGCGCGCCCGCCCGAAGCCGCGCCGCCGGCGCCGCAAAGCCCGCTGGGCAAGGCGGCGCGGCAATATCTTGAGCTTTTCCATCCAATGGTCGAAGGCGAGCTCGCGCCGGGAAAGGCGCCGGTTCCGGTCGACCTCGCGCGCCGCGTGGTCGATCTCAAGGGTTACGGCTATTTCATGAATGCCGATCAGGTCGGTATTTGCGCGGTCCCGCAAACGGCCTGGTTGGCCGGCTCAGAACCACCTGAAGCCGCGCCCGGGCATGCCCACGATCATGCCCACGATCATGCTGTGGTCGTCCTGGTCGCGTATGGCCGCATCCCCGAGGCTGGCAATCCGGCGCATGACTGGATCGGCCCCGATGGCGCGGCGACGGCGGAAATGCGCGCCGGCGAGATCGCGGTGTGCCTGGCCCGCCATATCCGCCGCCTCGGCTTTGCGGCCCGGGCGCATATCGCCGGGGCCAGCACGGTCGATACCGAACGCCTTGCGGTGCTGGCGGGGCTCGCCGTGCGCGACGGCGACAAACTCCGCAACCCCTTCATCACGGGTGGCTTCGCGCTCGCCGCCATCACCACCGCCTACGAACTCGAAGCCGACCGCCCGTTGGCGCGCGGCGCGTTGAAGCGGCCGGGCCTGCGCTACTGGTGGGGCATCAATGGCGCCACCTCGGGGCGCGAGCGCAATCGCCGCGCCAAGCGCCCCACGCATCTGTCCGATTATGCAATGGAGACGGTCAAGCGGGTCGATCAACCCACGACGTTGATCCTGGAAGACGAGGTGCCGCGTGTGCCCAAGCGCGCGGCCTTTTTCGACCGGGCGCTGCGCGGCGATCTGGGCGCCAAGACACAAGCCGAGCGCAACCGCTTCTCCTTCAAACAGCCGCATACCAGCGGCATGATGGCGCCAATGCGCGCGATGGTGCCGCTGCAGGGCGGCGAGCCTGACGCGGCGGCCGATACGGCCCGACACTCCGATCCGGCGGCCAATGCCCGCGCGCTCAAATCGCTCAGCTATCATCTGGGCGCGCAGATCACCGGCATCTGCGAGATCCCGCGCTACGCCTGGTATTCGCACAACGGCAATGGCGAGCCGATCACGCCCTACCATAAATACGCCGTGGTGATGCTGATCGACCAGGAGTTCGATACGATGGAGGGCGCCTCGGGCGATGACTGGATTTCCGGCGCCCAGTCGATGCGCGCCTATCTGCGCGGGGCGGAGATCGCCGGCGTGATGGGCGACGTGGTGCGCCAGCTCGGCTTTCCGGCGCGCTCGCAGACCAATGTCGACAGCGACGTGCTGCATATCCCGCTGATGCTGCAGGCGGGGCTGGGGGAGATGAGCCGGATCGGCGAGCTCGTGCTGAACCCCTTCATCGGGCCGCGCATCAAAACTGTTGTCATGACAACCGACATGCCACTTGAGATCGACAGGCCGATCGATTTCGGGCTCCAGTACTTCTGCAGCAACTGCACCAAATGCGCCCGCGAATGCCCCTGCGACGCCATCCCGTTCGGCGACAAGACCATGTTCAACGGCTACGAGATCTGGAAGCCCGATGTCGAGCGCTGCGCGCGCTACCGGCTTACCAACTCCAAGGGCTCGGCCTGCGGGCGCTGCATGAAGACCTGCCCGCTCAACAAGGTGGTGGATGCCGACGGGCCGATCCTGGAGCGCATCGCCAGTTGGTGCGGCATCAACGCGCGCTGGCTGAAGCCGCTTCTGGTGCCGATCGCGGTCAAGCTCGACGATGTGATCGGCAACGGCAAACGCAAGCCGATCAAGAAGTGGTGGCTCGATCTGGAGATCGTCGACGGGGTCTGCGTGGAGCCCGTGAACGGCGTCAACCAGCGCGATATCGACCCCAGCCGCAAGGTCGATCCGGCCAAGCAGAAGATGGCGGTCTACCACGCCAATATGATGCCGGTGCCCAACGATCTGGAGGTCCAGCCGGTCGACCGCAAGGCGGCGACGGCGGCGGTATCCCTCAGCGAGACGCCCGGCGAGGCGCGCGCCCGCAAGGCCGCCGGCGGGCCGATGCCGGCGCATTACGCGCCGACCCCGCCGCGCGAAGGGGCGAACAAGGGTGCGGAGTTCGATCTCGCCAACTACGGCAAGACCGGAACCGAAAAGGCCGCCAAGGACAAGTCCGGGGCGAAGCAACCCGCGCCCGGCAAATAAGGGCTCGGCAATACCGGTGCGCCGTCCGTTGATCCTTCGAGGCGCGCAAGCGCTCGCACCTCGGAGCCTGGCCGGAAATGAATGCCGGCAGATCAAATAGTCGCGGCCTGCCGACGAGACCCGCCCATCACTCCCGCGCCCTTCGACGGGCGCGGGAATGACGCAAAGAGAGCGTCCGGCTCAATGTAACCGGTTGCAATCACCGCATTCATCTCCGGCCGGACTCTTTGGTCATTTCATCTTTGTGGTGTGCTGCGGCCGGCTGTTCTCCAGCATCCGACAGCAAAGGTCGGATCGTGGCTCCGCGATCGGGCCGGTTGTCCGGCCGGCGCTCTTTCCCTCTATTTTTTTTTCATTTTGAAACTTTCTCGTCAGGCCGTGACAGCCGTCACTGAGGGCCGGGCGGGTCTTGGGCATAGTGGGGTCAACAACGGGGGACGCACCGAGCCCCCTCATTCACATTCCGAAAGGACCGAACCGATGAAGAAGACCCTGATCGCTCTCGCCGCCGCCGCCACCGTCTCGCTTGGCGCCA
>DATKZM010000067.1:0-10317 GCA_035527975.1 Alphaproteobacteria bacterium
ATTCTGGGTGATGCTGCCATAGGCCGCTGCGTCCTTGCCCGCCATCCGCCGAATGCCGAGAAAGGGCGGGCGCGCCGGCAACAGCCCCGCCGGCAGCACGCGGCCGAGACGTTCCTGCCAGGCGAGCTTCTTCCAGTCGCCGTAGCGCGAATAGCCGCCGAAGAGCTCGTCCGCCCCCTCGCCGGTCAGCACGACCTTCGAGGTTTTCGCGATCTCGTCGCAGAGCCGCATCAGCATGACGCAGCCGAGATGCGGGCTGGGGCCCTCCATGTGGCGCACCGCGCGCGGCAGCGCTTCGGCGAAGTCGGCGCCGCTCATGGCGATCTCGTGATGGTCGACCGGGTAGCGCTCGATCACCCGCCTGCGCCACTTGCCCTCATCATGCGCGGGATCGTCGAGGGCGACGCCGTAGGTCTGCAACCGGCCGGGCGTGCGGGCGCTGGCGAGCGCGGTGACGAGGCTCGAATCGACGCCGCCCGAAAGCTGCACGGTGTAGCCGACATCGCTGGCGAGATGCGCACTTACCGAGGCCTCAATCGCCTCGCCAGCCCGCGCCTCGGCTTCCGCCGCGTCGATCGAGTTGTCGGTCTCGAAGGTGTCGAGCGGATCGCAGAAGCGCCGTTCGGACACCGCCCCGTCGGCGAGCGCGACGGTGACGACGGTGCCGCCCGGCACGCGCTCGATATGCTTGAAGTTGGAAAGGCGGCCGGCGGCCCAGTTGAAGGTCAGAAGCTCGGCCAGCGCCGCCGGATCGGGTTCGGCCGGGACGATGCGCTGGAGCGGGCGCATCTCGCTGGCGAGGCCAATGAAGCGGCCGTGACGCGCGAGATAGAGCGGCTTGATGCCGAAGGGATCGCGCGCGGCGACGAGCGCGTTCTTCTCGCGGTCGAAGATCGCGAAGGCGTACATGCCCTCCAGCCGGTCGAGCACGCCCTCGCCCCACTGGGCGTAGCCGAGCAGGATCGCCTCGGTGTCGCCGTCGGTGCGCAGCGTCACGCCGGCATCGGCGAGCGCCTTGCGGATGGCGCGGTAGTTGTAAATCTCGCCGTTGTAGACGAGGGTGAAGCGGCCGCTCGGATCGGTCATCGGCTGGTCGGCGCCTGGCGTTGGATCGAGGATCGCCAGGCGGCGGAAGACGAGCGCAAGGCCCGGCTCGGTGAACACGCCCCTCGAATCGGGGCCGCGATGGTGGAGATCGCGCTCCAGCTTCGCCAGCAGCGCCTCCGGAAAGCGCCGGCCGGGCTCGATAAGAGCGGCGAAACCGCACATCAGACGGCACCTGCGAGCTTGCCTTCGACATACAGCGTCTCGAAGCGCTCCAGTGCCCGGGCGAGCGAGAAATCCTCAACCATGCGCGCCCGCGCGGCAGCGCCAAGCGCCTGCCGCTCAGCCGCGGGCCTGGTAAAAAACGTTTCGATCGCCTGCGCCAGCGCCAGCGGATCGCGCGGCGGAACGACCGTGCCTGTTGCTGCGACGATGCGCGCCGAATCGCCAACATCCGTGACCATGGCCGGAACCCCGCAGGCCATCGCCTCGCCGAGCCCTGTGGAGAAGCCCTCGCCGTAGGCCGAGCTCAGCACCATGAGATCGGCGGCGTTGTAGAGCGCAGCCATGTCGCTGCGCGGCCCAAGGCCGATCAGGTTGGGGCGCGCGGGCAGACGCTCGGTGCCGAGCCCGACCGCGAGCCCGGTAACCGCCGGCAGCCGGCCGAGCGCGTCCACAAAGCAGTCGTGGTCCTTCATCGGATCGACGCGTGCCGGCAAGATCACGACCAATGAATTGGGCGCAATGCCGAGCGCCTGGCGCGTGTCCGCCCGCGCCGCCGTGTCTGGACGAAAGCGTGCGGTGTCGATGCCGTTCTCGATCACCTCGAAGCGCCGGGCGCGGTAGCCAAGCGCCTGGTGGACGCGCCGGCCGGCCTCTGAGTTGGCAATCACGGCGTCGGGCGTGTGTGAAAAACGCCAGCACGCCTTGACGGCCAGACGCAATGAGAGCGCGTAGCGCGCGATGTCCATGTTGGAGCAGCGCACGCCCCAGTAGAGGCGCGTGGCCTCCCGCCGCCCCGAGCGCCCGAGCGCCAGCGCGGCGGCAAGGTCGCCGTAATACATCCAGCTCTGAACCACATCGGGCCGCAGCTCCCTGATCAGCCGCGCGAGGCGGCGCAATGCGAAGAGAAAGCTGGCGGGGCCCCGCACTCCAAGCTCGTAAAGGGGGACACCGGCCGCGCGCAGCCGCTCGGCATGGACGCCGCCCTTCAGCAAATCGACGACGATAGGCTCGGTGCGGCGGCCCGGCGCAGTCGCAAGGCTGGTCAGCATCGCCTCGGCGCCGCCCAGGCCCAGGCCTGGGATGACGTGGAGGACCTTCGGCCGTTCAGCGCTCACCCGTTCGGCCTGGTCAGGATCGCTTCGAAGGCCGCCACGGCGTTGTCAATTCGATGCACCGCGGGCAATAGGCTCGGGCGCGGCGCTGCGAGCGCATCGGGCGCCACTGCCCGCATCGCCGCAACGAAGGCCGAGCCCGCATCGGCGATCGTAACCGCGCCGACAGGCGCCGCCGCCGCCAACTCAGCGATGCCGCCCGCTTCCGGCGTGGCGATCACCGGTGTGCCGCAGGCCAGCGCCTCGAGCGCGGCATTGGGCATGCCCTCCCAGCGCGACGGCATGAGGAAAGCATCGGCGCCGGCATAATGCGGCCAGGGATCAGGTGTGAATCCGGGCAGCGCCAGGCGGCCACTCAACCCCAATGCCGCGGCCTGCCGCGCCAGCGCCGCACGCTCCGGCCCGTCGCCGAGGATCGTCAGCTGCGCGTCGTCGGTCATTTCGGCGAACATGGCGATGAGGCGGTCGAAGCCTTTCTGCGCGACGAGGCGGCCGGCGGCGACGAAGCCTGGACCCGGTCCCAGCATGCGCGTGGGCTTGGCGGCGGCCGCGCGCAGCGCCGCCTCGTCGACCGGGTTCGGGAGAACCGCGAGGCGCGCGCGTGGAACCGCGAAGCTGTCGGCGAATTCGTCCGCCATCCGCTGCGAGGTGGCGATCACGCGGTCGGCATGCCGGTACCAGCGGCGGTAGCCCATCGCCATCAACCGCCCGAAGCGCGCGTGTTGCAGGGAGAGCGAGGGCAGGTTGGCCTCGCGCAGGGTGAGCCGCGTGTGCGCCGGCAACCAGCGCCGCGCAGCGAGCAGTGCGACATTGATAAAGCCAAATGTCGAAACGACGACGTCCGGCGCTTCGGCGCGCAGGGCCCGGATCAGCGACGGCAAGGCGCCGCGCAGGCGCCGGCACTTGAGGTCGATGACGCGAACGTCGGCTATAAGCTCGCCCGCCCGCGGCCCGGCACTATCCAGAACAACGAGGCTGGGCGCAAAACGGGCACGGTCGATCCGGTTCGCGAACTGGAGGAGCACACGTTCGGCGCCGCCGGCGGCGAAAGAGGGCAAGACGAAGGCGACTCGCCGGGCGGCGGGGCCACTAGCCGGCACAGGCGGCCTGCCCCGACAGCGATCCGCCCGATGTGTCCTTGGCCGACCGGGCGGCCGACCGCTCCCAGAGCGCAACCAGCTTCGCCGCCTGGCGCGGGCCGTCGCACAGCGCGGCGATCCGATTTCGACCCGCTGCACCCAGCCATTTGCATCGCGCCCGGTCTCCCGCCAGCGTGAGGATCGCGTCGACGACGGCGGCGGGATCGTAGTCGCGCATCAGTACTCCCGTTACGCCGTCTTCTAGGAACCGGTCGTAGGTCCCGAAGCTCAGCGCCGGCTTGCCGGCGGCGAGGCTTTCAAGAATATCGCGGCCCCAGGGATTGGCCTCGCGGGTCGGTTTGATCAGCATGTCGCAGCCCGCCAGGACGCGCTCGGGATCGGCGACATGGCCGAGGACAAGGATACGGTCGGTAAGCCGAGTTTCCTTGACAAAATCACCGAATCCGAGCCCCCGCCGCGCCGCCGCGCCAATGTCGCCGGGCAGGCGCTTGTCCATTGTCTCCTCACCGGCGACGACAAAAAGAACGTCGGCTGCGCTGCGGCTTTCAAGCGCTCGCGCGATATCGACAATACGGTCAGAGCCACGAATCGCGGCAAAATTGCTGAGAGACGCGACGTGAAATCGGCCATCCAATGGGATGCGCGGATCGGGTGCGGGCGGCTTTGCCGGCTCCGATACGACGTTGTAGATGACCGCGGCGCGCTTTTCGCGCCCATTGGCGGACCGGCGAAGTACGGTCGCGAAGCTTTCCGCCTCGTTTTCGGTGATAAAGACGCGGGCGCCGGTAGTACGCTCAATCACACGCGCCTGCCACCGCGCGAACGTACCGCCATAGTCCCAGCATCGGGTGCGTATATGCTGAGTTATGACAGCGTCAGCGCGCCTCCGCAACCAGGGCGCAAACAGAAACAGGCCCTCGTGATTGAGGTGCACCAGATCAAAGCGCCCGTCGATCTCATGAGCGAGCGACGCGAGGTGTTTTCGATTGGCGCGCATCAAGGTGAGCGCACGGCCGAGGGAAGCGAGGTTCCGGCTCGGCCGCAGGAGCGCGCTGTAGCTCGGGATCTTGGGCTCGACGCGGCAGGCGATCCCTTCGGCCGCGTACCGCTCGACCATCTGGCTCGGGCGGCGGCACCAGACTTCGGGCGCAACGCGGTCGCGGTCGACATGGCGCAAGAGTTCGAAAAGGCTGCGCGAGGAGCCGCCCGAGCCGCCTTCGATGTCGATGCAGAGGACGCGCAAGGGGGTCATGGCCGCGAACCGCCACCGATCAACTCGGCGGTTGCCTCAGGGCCGATCCGGAACAGGGGATCGAGCATTGAAAGGCCAGCGATGAAGGCGCCATCCTGGGAGTATTCAGGATGATCAAAATCGTTGTATTGGAGTGCGAGGCCAGCGGCATCGAAAGCCGCCTCGTCCTGGTATTTCACCCCGCCGCGACCCGAAAGATACGTGCCGCCGGGCGCTATATGCTGGCAGATCGCGATCAGCCGCTCACTGCCCTTGAGCTCATCGAGGCCGAGGTCGGACGATAAAAGGCGCGGGGTTTTGAGGCCGAGCAAATCTGCGATGCAGCCGATCAGGTGCATGTTGATAGCCGCAAGGCCGGAGTCGGGGATACCCGCATAGATCGCCTCAATCCGGGACCAGACAGTGTCGAAGGCGGGGGCGGCCCGATAGAACTGCTTCAGCGCGTCGAGGTGGCGGCGGCGCCAGTCTGTGGTAGCCGGGCGCACCGAAGCGATAGGATCGCCTAGATGCACCTGGACCGGGATCGTCAACCAGCGGGCAGCCCCGCCCGCCGCGACTCGTGTGCGGTTGATGTAGCTGTTCTTGGTGAACTGCGCGTCATCCAGAAAGACGAATCGGTCGGCCCGTGCCAGCTTGTCAAAATAGCCGAGCCACGGCAGGTAATTGGGCTGGTGTATGGCGACGATTGTCATGCGCGGCGCAAGCCCGCGAGATAGCTTGTCAGAAAGACATCGAGTGCGGTCGGCACGAAGTCCAGCAGGCGTTCCGCGGTCTCGATGTTCATTACCTCGGATCGCGTGGGCGCACCCTGCTTCAAGTCGATTCGAGCGCCCGACCCCGCCGCCTTCGCGATCCGACGCGCCAACTCGGCCAGGGTGAAGACATCCGCGCTGGCAAGATTGGCGATATGGTGACCCGCCGGAAGCGTCAGACCCAATGTTGTGGCCACGGCCCGCGACACATCCTCGATGAAAGCCCAACGGAAGCGGCTGCCGGGTTCGTTTACCGTGATCGCGCTCCCGTCGAGTGCCGCCCGGGCCATGGCATGCAGGGCGCCCGATCGTCGACCGATGCCGTGCACGCCTGCTAGACGCAGCGATACGGCCACTATCCCGGCGTCTTCAGCCATGGCATCGAGCAACTGCTCGGCGGCGTATTTGCTCCAGCCGTAGTAGCTCGTGGGCGCCGCGCTTGCCTCGCTGTAGCCGCCCTCCGGCGCGCCCCGGCCGCCGTAAACGCCAATCGTCGAGGTGAAAATAAACTTCTTGCATCCGGCATCGGTCGCGGCCGCAAACAGATTGGCCTGCGTCAGGATATTCGCGCGCTCAACGGCACGCAGATATTCGGAATTCTCACGGCTCGTCGCCACGATCGCCGCGGCATGGATGATGGCGTCGAGTTCTTTAATTGCGTCGAACATTCCATCGACCGCGTTCGCGTCGGCGAGGTCGGCCTGGCGCAAGACAAGATTATCTGCCGGAGTAACCGGCAGACGCGCCCGATTCCTGTGCCATATGCCGATCACCTCGTGGCCAGCGCCGGCGAGATCAGCGGCAAGGCGGGACCCAACGAAACCGCCGGCCCCTGTTATCAGAACGCGCATTTATCCGAGCTGCTTGCGGATCTCGACGACCAGGGCTCCAGCAATCCGCGTTACCTCCGCGTCGCTCAACTGAACGTGCATCGGCAGGCAGAGCGATCCGTGAAGGACTTTTTCCGTGGACTTAAGGGTGCCGTCGTCGAGTGCGCGAAAGATCTGTTCCTGATGGGTGGGCTTATAGATGCCTTTGACCTCAACGCCGTGGACTTGCTTCATGGTCGACATCAGCGATTTCCGGTCGATCGTGGGATCGAGGAAAACCGGAAACTGGTACCACGCCGGCGCGTTGCCATTCGGAATATCGAGGACGCGAATCCCCGGCTGGTTGGCCAGGCATGATTGGTAAATGCTGGCAATTTCGCGTCGCCGCGCAACCTGCGTCGTCAGCTCGCCGGAATGGTGATAGCCGATGCAGGCCCGTATTTCGTCGAGGAACCAGTCGTTGCCGTAATGGACAATTTCGCCGGTATCTTCCTGTTTGCCGAAATGCCGGATTTCGCGGGCAAATTTCGCGAGATCGGCGTTGTCGGTGGTCAGCATTCCGCCGGTGCCGCTGGTAAGCACCTTGGTCGGATAAAAGCTGAACGTGCTAGCGTCACCGAAGTTGCCCGCCGGCCGGCCTCCGATTTCGGCGCCGTGAGCGTGCGCGGCATCTTCGATGACGAACAAGCTGTGCTCTGCCGCGAAGTCGAGAATGTCCTGAAAATTCTCCGCGATGACGCCCGTCAGATGGACCCAGATAAGCGCCCGCGTGTCGGGGGTCACCTTGCGTTTCAGATCCGCGAGATCGAGCGCCAGCGTGGCCGGATCGATATCGACCAGAATGGGCCGCCCGCCGGCGAACTCGACGACGCTGACGTCGGTGATGAAACTGCCGGCCGGCACTAGAACGTCCTTTCCATTCACCCCGGCGAAAGAAAGCGCGATCTGGAGTGCGGTGGTGCAGGAATTAAGGCTCACCGCAAATTTGCGCGCCGTCAGGGCCGCAAATCGTTCCTCGAATTTCTTGGCCCACGGCCCCATCATCAGGCGGCCCGATGCGAGAATCGCCTCGATATCTGCCGCGATGGTTTTGCGCAAAGCCGGCGGGTAGTGCGGCCGCGCGAGTGGGATCACTGGGGGCTTCCCGGTCACCGCGGGGTCTGTTTCTCGAATTCCGCGCGGTCGTTCCCGCGCGGATTGTCGATACCCGACAGCTCGCCGGGATAGACGAGTATCTGCCCCGGACCGAGCGCGGCCAGAGCCGCCAGCTCGTCGCCCGCACCGCCCGCATGCACAATAACCTCGGGCGGTACCGCGCCGGTTGCAGGGCCGAGCATAAATTTATGCGACACATGGTCCGGTCCCGGCGCATCGGGCAGCAACGCCCGCACTTGGTCGTCAAGCGCTTCGGCGAGCCGCGCATGGAAGGCAGGTGAGAAATGCCATTGATCGATCAGCGCCTGGCGCGGGCCGCCCAGATCATCCATCAAAACCGTGAGGTCAAGAATGTGGGCGCCATAACTTTCGATCACTGGCAGGGTCGCAGCGTTCATCGCGGCCAGGCATTCGTCCCAACCGGGAGGCGGCCGATAGTCGCCAGCGTGATACGTGCTGCCGACATAGCTTTTCGGTGGCACCGGCAGCGTCATCACGATCACCTGACGCTGGCGACGGCGGAAATAGGAGATCAGGGCCCGCGTCCTTTCGGCGAAATTCTGCGGCGAAACCGAAAGCTCGCCGGCTTTGAAGAGCTCGGCAAGCGACAGCGGGCCATAGGTCAACGTCAGAGCATCGCTTCCGGCCGCGTCGTGGGCGCGTATACGCCGTTCGGCGAAGTCGAGAATGTGCCTCTTGTTGAGCAATGTTTCCCAGATACCGTCCAGGACGACCACAACCGACGGATCGGTGAGGGCAAGACGGACGATGTTGTTCTGGACCGTGCCGCCGCGGAAATGATCCGGTATATGGACGACGTCATATCCCGCTGCCGGGTCCGACAGTACCCTCTTGCGCCACAGATGCGGGAACGTCTTGTCGTAGCCATAGCGCTGGGCATAGTCGGCGTTGACGAAATAGGTGTCGAACGCCCGCGAATCGCCCAGCACAGCGGCGATCGGCGTCATCTCAGCCATGCTGCTCCGCGCCGCCCGCGATGGCCCGGCCGACGCGGCCGATCTCCTCGCCCGTCAGATAAGGATGCATCGGCAGGCTGAGGACCTGTTGGCAGAGCGCCTCGCTGACAGGCAACGACCCGGTGGCCGTGCCGCTGTAGGCGGGCTGGCGATGCAACGGCGCCGGGTAGTAGATCGCGTTGCCGATACCGGCCTCGCGGAGCGCGCGGGACACCGCGTCGCGCTTTTCCGTCTTGAACGTATATTGCGCCCAAGCGCTTTGGGCATGCTGGACGCGATGCGGCGTTTTTAAGGTGCTGTCGGGCGCCAGCACCGCATCATAGGCATCGGCGATCTCGGATCGGCGGGCCAGCTCGTCGTCGAAGACTTCCAGCTTGGCCAACACGATTGCGGCCTGGAGCGTATCGAGGCGGGAATTGAGCCCGACCCGGTCGATCGCGTATTTGTCGCTGCCCTTGCCGTGCGCCCGGATCGAGCGATAGAGCGCGGCGCGGTCGTCGTCGTCAGTCAGAAGCCCGCCCCCGTCGCCGTAACAGCCGAGCGGCTTGGACGGAAAAAAACTGATCGCTGTCGCCGGCGCCAGCCCGCCGACCGGCGTCCCGTTCAATTTCGCGCCGAAGCTCTGGGCCGCGTCGGCAAGCAGGAACAGGCCATGCTCCTCACACAGCGCCGAGAGCTTCGGGTAGTCGGCCGGGAGCCCGAACAAATCGACCGCGATCATCGCCTTCGGCGCAATGTCGCCATCCGCTCTGGCGGCCTCGATCCGCCGGGCGGCGTCGGCCGGATCTATGTTGAAGGTCGCGGGGTCGACATCCACGAAAATCGGCGTCGCGCCGAGCAACATCACAACTTCGGCGGTGGCCGGAAAGGTGAATGCCGGCACCACGACGCCGTCGCCCGGCCCGATCCGCTCGGCCATCAGCGCGACCAGTAGCGCATCGGTGCCGCTCCCGACGGCAACGCAATGCCGCACGCCCGAGCGGGCCGCCAGCGCGGCTTCAAGCTGGCCCACCTCATGCCCCATGATGAACTGCCCGTGGTTCAGGACGGCCGCGATCCGCGCATCGAGATCGGGCTTCAGACGCGCGTATTGCGCCTTCAGATCGACCAGCGCAATCGGTGCGCCGCTGGGATCCGGCGCTTCAGTCGATGAGCTCAAGGCGGCCTTCGGTTTCACGGTAACGTTCTCCGGTTCGGGGGCAGACGAGGTCGGGGCCGAGCCGCTCGCCGGCGCGGCTGACCCAGCCGGCGGCGCAGGCGGGGGTGCCCATGACAAGGGCGTGGCCGTGCACGTCGCGGGTCACGACCGAGCCGGCGCCGACCATGGCGTAGCAGCCGATCGTCACACCGCAGATAATTGTGGCGTTGGCGCCGATAGTGGCACCTCGGCACACCAGAGTCGGCGCGAATTCTTCTTTTCGTTCCACAAATGCGCGCGGGTTCAGCACGTTGGTGAAGACGCATGATGGCCCGCAAAAAACCTCGTCTTCCAGCGTCACGCCTTTGTAGATCGAAACATTGTTCTGAATCTTGCAGCTGTCGCCGACGGTCACGTCCGGGCCGACCATGACGTTCTGGCCCAGCACGCAGTTGGCGCCGATGCGGCTGCCCGCGAGTACGTGACAGAAATGCCAGATCTTCGTCCCGGCGCCGATCTCCGCGCCTTCGTCGACGAGAGCGGACGCATGGACGAATGATGCTCTCATGGTGCCGCCCTTGCTGACAGCTCGGAAGCCGCCGCGGGCACCCGCACTGAAACTGGGCCGCCGGTCGTCAGGGATTGCTGGCAGGCATCGAGCACGCTCAAGACCGCGATTGCCTCGTCTGCGTTGCTGCGCGGCCTGGCTCCGGTCGCAACGCAATCGAGGAA
>DATKZM010000068.1:0-152397 GCA_035527975.1 Alphaproteobacteria bacterium
TCGCGGTGCAGCGGCACCGGATCCGGGAAGTTCCAGACCACGCAGCGCGCCTTGGCGTTGCCGAATGGCGCCGCCTCATGCTTGATCGCCACCCGCTGGATGCCGCCCGATAGATCGACCTTCCAGTTGACCTTGCCAACCTTCTCCGGATCGTTGCCACCGGCGACCTTCTCGATCGCCGCCCGCTCATCCGCCGTCAGATCGACATCCCAACCAAGTTTGGTCAGCATCGCCATGGTGAACTCCGGGTAACCGTCGGTCAGTTCGCTGTTGGCGCTGGCGACGCCCTCGGCCAACAGGTTCTGGCCGTCCCGCTCGACACCGAACCGGGCGCGGAAGGTCAGGCCACCCTTCGAGACCGGCTTTGACATGTCATACAGGTTCGGTGTGCCGGGATGGTTCATCTCGGCCGTTCCCCATGACGGCCATGGCAGGCCGTAATAGTCGCCATCGGCTGGTCCGCCGATCGCTTGCAGGGTGGTCCGGTCAAAGGTGTGCTGGTTCGCCATGTGCATCTTCAGCCGCTCCGGCGACTGGCCGGTATAGCCGATGGTCCACATGCCGCGATTGAACTCGCGGGTCATGTCCTCGACGTTCGGCTGCCCCTCGGCGTCCATCGCGATGTTGCGGAACATCCGGTCGGCGAAGCCGAATTTTGCGGCGAATGAGTACAGGATGTCCTGGTCCGGCTTTGACTCGCCCAGCGGGGCAAACACCCGGTCGCGCCACTGCAGCGAGCGGTTCGAGGCGGTCACCGATCCGCGGGTCTCGAACTGGGTGCTGGCTGGCAGCAGATAGACGCCATCGGTGCGGTCATGAAGCACTGCTGTGACCGTCGGATATGGATCGACCACGACCAGAAGGTCGAGCTTCTCCATCGCCTTCTTCACATCTGGACCACGGGTCTGACTGTTCGGCGCATGGCCCCAGAACACCATCGCCCTTGTATTGTCGGGCTGCTGGATGTTCTCCTTCGCCTCGAGCACGCCGTCCAGCCAGCGGCTGACGGGAATGCCCTTCTCCTCCATCATGATCCGGTCCGCACCGTCCTTGCCGGCGCCCGGCATCACGCCAAACCGGGCCTTGAGCCAGTCAAGGTCTTCCTCCCAGACCCGCGCCCAGTGCGCCCATGATCCGGGGGCCAGGCCATAATAACCCGGCAATGTGTCGGCCAGCACGCCCAGATCGGTCGCGCCCTGCACGTTGTCATGGCCGCGGAAGATGTTGGTGCCGCCGCCCGAGACGCCCATGTTGCCAAGGGCCAACTGAAGGATGCAGTAGGCCCGGGTATTGTTGTTGCCGTTGGTGTGCTGGGTGCCGCCCATGCACCAGATCACGGTGCCCGGCTTGTTCTTGGCCATCAGCTCGGCGACGCGCCGCATCTGGGCCCCCGGCACGCCGGTGACGCGCTGGGTTTCCTCGGGCGTCCACTTCTTCACCTCCTGGCGGATCTTGTCCATGCCCCAGACACGCTGGCGGATGAACTCCTTGTCCTCCCAGCCGTTCTCGAAGATGTGCCAGAGGATGCCCCAGATCACCGGAACGTCGCTGCCCGGACGGATGCGCATGAACTCGTCGGCATGGGCGGCCATGCGCGTGAAGCGCGGGTCGACCACGATGATCGGCGCATTGTTCTTCTCCTTCGCCGCCAGGATGTGCAGCATCGAAACCGGATGCGCCTCGGCGGGGTTGGAGCCGATCAGGAACACCAGCTTGGAGTTGCGAATGTCGTTCATCGAGTTCGTCATCGCGCCATAGCCCCACGTATTCGCGACGCCCGCGACCGTGGTGGAATGGCAGATGCGCGCCTGGTGGTCACCATTGTTGGAACCCCAGAAGGCGTAGAACTTCCTGAACAGATAGGCCTGCTCGTTGCTGTACTTGGCGGAGCCCAGCCAGTAGACAGAATCAGGACCCGACTTCTTGCGGATCTCCATCATCTTGTCGCCGACTTCGTTGATCGCCTGTTCCCAGGAGAGCTTTACCCATTTGCCGCCCTGCAGCTTCATCGGGTAGCGCAGGCGGCGCTCGCCATGGGCGTGCTCGCGCACCGCGGCGCCCTTCGAGCAGTGTGCCCCCTGGTTGATCGGGCTGTCGTAGCCCGGCTCCTGGCCGATCCAGGTGCCGTTCATCACTTCGGCGATCACCGTGCAGCCGGTGGCGCAGTGCGTGCACACGGACTTCACGATGGAAATCTTGCCGGTGGCAGGTGCTGCCGCCGCCTTCGCCTTGGTCACCATGCCCGGCGAAAGGGCTGCTGCGGCTGCGATACCGCCCGCTGTCAGGCCTGAGCGCTTCAGGAAGGCACGTCGATCGATGGTGCCTCCCGTCAAGCCACCAAGCACTTTCGACAAACGGGGGCCATTCGCAACCCCATTTGCTTTCTTGGTGAGCATTTCTAACTCCCTATCTCAGCTTCGTTGATGCGATTGCCGTCTGGAACCCTAGTCGTCCGCCAAGGCGTAGTAGCGGCGGACATGGTCCGAGTCCTGGTAGCCGCCCGAGGCGTCATCCGTTTCCGGAGACGCCGCCTGCGCCGTGCCCGACGTCAGCCCCGCGGTGGTCGCGGCGGCCGCACCGAGAAACAACCCTCGAAGAAGGTTGCGGCGGGCGGGCTTTTCGAGATCGCTGTCCTTCATCTCATCTCTCCCACTTTGCCTGTTCTCGACCATGATCGCTTTCATGGTCTCGTCAAAAGCCTCGTCCAACTTTCCGTCTGCTCCGTCGGCCTTGGAAATCCTGGCCGCATCTCGTTCATGATGCCCATCATTCCGGGCACAGGCGGTCATGCCGCCAATTCAAATGCTTCTGCTTCAATCGACATAAAGTGCCGGCCGATGCGACCGACCGGCACGTAAAACTTGGAGCTTTCCGCGACTTCCAGGTCTTCGAAGAACTTCGTGGCCCATTTCGCGATATGCTCGTCGAAAAAGGCGCACTGTTCGGGCAGCGGCATGGGCTTGCCGAAAACTCCGGTCATCATGCCGCGCATCATTTCGCACAAGGCGGCAATGTGATCCTCGGGGTCGACGACGCCTTCGGCCCGCGAAATGCCCAGCTTTGACATCGCGGTGCGCAGCTCGGCGAGCGGACGCTCGTGCAGGAAACCTGTGAGATAGTAGGATGCGTAGGGAATGAGCTCGCCGCGCGTCACACCGATGAACAGCTCGTTGTACTCGCTCTCAGCCGCTTCGAGCGAAGTCGCGCGCGCCGCCACGGCAAGCTCGTTCAACGCCTCACCTAGCGGGGTATCGTCGCCTTCGAGATTGCTCGCGAGATCAATCAGTGCTTGATCGGGCGGCCGCACTAACAGCTGCCCGAGCAGTGCATAAATCTGCGCACGCAAAAGATCTTCTTCGAGAACCTCGAACGGGCAGCCGTCGATCGCGCCCAACACATCCCCCTAATGACTGGCCCGTTGCTTGATGACAGGCCTTGTCGTTCTCCCAACGTAACGGGTTGCAAAACACCGACTTGCAATCCGCATCGCGTAAAAGCGAATTTCCACCGCCAATACGCGTAGTCTCGACAATACGTCCATCCAGTTTCAGAATATTCGCCTTTCAGTCATGAAACAATATGAATCGTTCTAAATTGGTGGGCCAAACAAATTATTCAGTCGACTGTCTGCGCGAAACACAACCGACGTAACAGTTGGGGGCCGTTTTATCCGCGCGGCACAACTTGTTGGTTTGGCGTAAATGAATTGGCTTTGGCGAGTTCGAAATTGTCGCCGGTCGGTTCTTGATTCTGAAAGCCAAGTCTTTCTGCTATGCACTGGGTACGATGAGCAACGCACCTGAAGCACCGCCGATCTACCGAACCGTACCGTTGCCCGCCGAAGCCGACGCGGTAAGGGAGGCGACGCGTGCCGCGGCATCGGGCGCCGACCCGGCCACTCTGTTCTGGGTCGACCGGAGCGACCGCGCCCAATGCGCGATTACCCTGAGCCCGGACGTGCCGCTGCGGGCCGCCGCCCAAATAGTCCATGTCGGCATGACCACATTGGGCAACGCGCTGGGGGCAACGCTGCCGCCGCTTGTCGTTGTCGGTTTCCGATTGCCGACCACGGTGCTGCTGAATGACGCCGTTCTTGGCAGACTTCGCGTCTGTCGGCCGGCGAGCTGTGGCATAGACGATGTTCCCGATTGGCTGGTGATCGCGATCGATATCGGCGTGACCCGGTTCGCCGAAAGCAGCACCGAAGCTACCGACCTCAGCCTCACAACATTCGAGGATGAAGGCTGCATGGGCATATCGACCGGCAAGGTCAGCGGCGCCTTCGCGCGCTATCTTCTGGCCTGGATCGATCGCTGGCAGAAAGACGGCTTCGATCCGATCCGCACCGGCTGGATGTCCCAGGCAAGAATAGATGGTGGGGAAATAGAGCTGCACATCGGCGGGCATGACTTCGCGGGACGGTTCGGCGGGTTGTCGGATACGGGCGGCATTCTGCTTGAAAGCGCAGCGGGCACACAAGCGATCGGCGCGGTCGATCTGATCGAAACGCTGGACGGCGCGGCCGGCTAAGCCCGTGCGACCCTGAACGCCAACACAAGCACGCCGGGACAAGCGCCACATGCTGTTCCCACGCACGATCCGTATGGATGCCAGCGACGCCCATGTCTTCGAACAGGCGGCCGAATCCGGCGAATGGGCAATCACCGGGACCTTCGTCTTCGCTGGCGACGCACCCGATCAGCTGAGCGGCAAACGGCGCCAGGCCTTTCGCAACGGCTTTCTCGGTACGACAAGCTTCGGCTGGTCCACGCTGGCCGCGGTGGCGCCGATCAGCGAGGCCGAATACGCGGCCATGATCGCCCGCCTCGCCGACCATTTTCTGGAACATTACGGCGCGCCGGACCGCGATGCGGCACTGGCCGCCGCGCACGAGGAAGCCGGTTTCGCCGCCAGCCTCTGCGACCATCCGGTCAACACGGTGATTACAATTGAACGGGACTTCACCGAAGAGGGGATCGTGGAAAATTTTCGGACGGTGGAGACCGGCGGCGATGCGCCGGCACAAGCCTGGAAGGTCGACGACGGAACGCCAGACTAGAGCAAAATCCGGAAAGGTTTACGCAGACACTCCCTCCCCCCTTGAGGGGGAGGGTTAGGGAGGGGGGCCGCGCGCCAGCGCGCATGAAGACCGAGGCCAACTAAACGGATCATGCTCTAGACGTCGGTCTTATCGTCCTCGCCTGGTTTGCGAACGGAACTTGCGGATCCCGCGGCCTTGGGTTTGGCCGGCTCAAGGTCGCGCCGGTCTTGCGAAATCGTCGTAACGATTGGCTCGTCGCCGGCATCGCCGGCGTCATTGGCGGCCAACAGCTCCGGTTCCGGTGCGCTGCTGCCCGGGTCCGCATCCGCGGTCCGGGCCGCGGCGGCGCCGTCTTCGATGTCGCCGTCGTCGGTGTCGTCGTCTTCGATATCCCCATCGCCCACATCATCATCGTCGTCCACTTCGCCCGCGTCAGCGTCGCCGGCAACGTCGACGGGCTCGTCGATCTTGACCAGATCAGAGTCCTCAAGAAAGCCGCGGCCGGGCTTGTAGGCGGTGGCGACCTTCTGGGCCACGATACCGATCTTGCTGTAATCTTCGTCATAGTCATTGAGACCATCGAGCACCGAGAAAATCGGATTGCTCATGAAGAGCTTGCGCAGCGCAAGGCTGCGCAGCGCGTCGGGCACGCCCTCCTGCATGAAAACCGAATAGTCGGAATCCTTGTCGAGGCTTTCGACATCAGGCAGATCGGCAGGATCGATCGCGGCCACGCCGGCCTCGGTTTCCGCAAGCGCGGTCTCAACCTCCCCGCTGTCCCCGGCCGCGCCGCCCTCGATCTCGCCGACCCCATCGTCGGATTTGAGGCGCGACCAGCGTTTCAGGAACGGCTCATCGGTCGTCGCTTCGGCGGTCTGGGCAGACGCTTCGGCTGTCGGCTTGTCGATCGGTTTATCGCGCTCAGACACGGCCACCTCGGTCCGGCCGGGCCGGCGGCAGGATCAACTCGTTGGGGGCGGCATCGGAACTCCCGGCCTTGTCCGGATGCGGCACGCGTTTCCTTTTCTTGAAGGGCACGTCGACATGGTGTTTCTCGACGAAATCGGCGAGCCAGGCAGCGATCGCCGCCGGCATGGGCACTGTTTCGACTTGCACTTCGCTGCCGTCCAGATAGTCCTGCGCCTCGTAAGGGCAGACGGTGGCAAGGCTTACCTCGACAGGGTCCTCGCCGTCGGGCTCCGGGTCGAGCACGACGTAGACGATCGGCTGCTCAAGGGTCAGGTTATACTTATAACCCTCGGTCTCGCCCCGGTAGATCTCAAGCGGCAGCGTGGCGGCGTGGTAGCGGATACGCTCGCCGTCCCGTTCAAGCTCGACCCACGCGTCGATATCGGGAGCGCCAGGCAGCACCGCCTCGACATGCCACGTATGGTCGATCCATTCCGACTCGGCAGGCCGGCGTTCGATCACCACGCCGACCGACATTGTGCTCTTGATGATCGCCAAGGGCGTCCGTCCGCCAAATACGAGGCTCCCACACCTCTCCCTTACACGGGACACGCTATCAAATAGGCCGGCTTTGGCCAATGGCGAGTCCCGCGGGCCGCATGTGCCGCCTTGGTCCTCGCCGCCGCCGGGCCTTGACCTGGAGCCGGTATGAGTGCCACTTCCCGTTGAAGGATAGGCTTGGGCGACGGCCAGGATGACAGAACGGCGGACGGGAGCGATGGCGGAAAAACCCAGTGAATCAAGGCCAATAGACCAACCCAAGAGGCAAACCGTCTTCGTCTGCGACTGCGAAGGCACGATGCCGCTCGATGGCAAGGCGATCGCCAGGGCCGGCCTTGAGGGCGAGGTGATCCAATGCACATATCTTTGTCGCAGCGAGATCGGACGCTTCAGCGAGGCGGTCGCCCGCGAGCAGGACGTGCTTGTCGCCTGCACGCAGGAAGCGCCGATCTTCGAGGAGACGGCGGCCGAAGCCAAGGCGCCCGCGCGCATCCGCTACACGAATATTCGCGAGCGTGCCGGTTGGTCCGAAGCGGCGAAAAACGCCACCCCGAAAATCCTCGCCCTGCTCGAAGAGGCCCAGCTCGAAGCGCCATTGAACGCAATGGTGACGCTGAGCTCCGAAGGCTCGGTTCTGATCTATGGCGAGGACGGGCAGGCGATCGAGGCGGCGCGCCAGCTCGCCGACCGCATGGACGTGACGTGCCTGCTGAAGCGCGGCGAGCAAATCCTGCCGCCGCGTACCGCCCAGTTCGCGATCTATAAGGGCGAGATCGCCGGCGCCAGCGGTTTCCTCGGCGCCTTCGAAGTGACGGTGAAAGGAATGGCGCCGTCGGCACCATCGGCGCGCGGCGAGCTCGGTTTCGCCGAGCGGTCCGAGGACGCGCTGCTCCGCTTCGACATCGTGCTCGATCTCACGCGCGGCGCCGCGCTGGTGACCGGCCACACGCATCGCGACGGCTATTTCAAGCCCGATCCCGGCAACCCCGCGGCGGTGCAAAAAGCGCTTTACGAGATCACCAATCTGATCGGCGAGTTCGAGAAGCCGCGCTACATCAAGTACGACGAAAGCCTATGTGTTCATTCGCGCAACCGCATCACCGGCTGTTCACGGTGCCTCGACGGCTGCCCGGCCGGCGCTATCACCTCCGACGGCGACCGGGTTGTCATCGACCCGCATATCTGCGGCGGCTGCGGCGTTTGCGCCAGCGTCTGTCCGACCGGCGCTGCGAGCTACACCTTGCCGACGGGCGAGTTCCTGGCCAGCCGGCTGCGCACACTCCTCACTGCTTATGCCAAGCATGGCGGCAAAACACCGGTGCTGCTGGTCCACGACACCGATCACGGCGAAGAGCTGATCGCGGTGATGGCGCGCGCCGGGCGCGGCCTGCCGGCGCATGTGATCCCTTTCGCGGTCAACGAAGTGACGCAGGTCGGGCTCGATTTTCTGACCAGCGCCTTCGCGTATGGCGCCAGCGGGATCGGCATCCTGGTCGGCCCCAAGTCGCGCGACGATTTGGACGGGCTCGCCTTCCAGATCGAGCTTGCCGAAACCTTCCTCGACGGGCTCGGCTATGGCGCCGGGCGGATCTCGCTGATCGACGAGGTCGATCCAGATATCGTGGCCGAGGCGCTCTACGCCGCCAAGCCGGCCGCCGCGCCCAAGGCCGGCAGCTTCCTGGTGCTGGGCGGCAAACGTTCGGCGGCTGATCTGGCGCTCAACCATCTGCACCAGCACGCGCCAAAGCCGGTCGATTTGCTGGAGCTGCCCGCGGGCGCGCCCTTCGGCGACATCGAAGTCGCGACCGAAGGCTGCACCATGTGCCTGTCTTGCGTCAGCGCCTGCCCGACGGGCGCCTTCCGCGACGATCCCGACAGCCCGACGCTGCGTTTTGTAGAGCGGGCCTGCGTGCAATGCGGGCTTTGCCGGGCGACCTGTCCGGAAAAGGTGATCACGCTGAAGCCGCGTTACAACTTTCAGGATTCGGTGCGCGATTCGGTGGTCAAGAACGAGGAGGAGCCGTTCGACTGTGTGCGATGCGGCACGGCCTTCGGCGTCAAATCGTCAATCGAGCGCATGGTCGAAAAGCTCGCGGGTCACTCGATGTTCAAGGACGAAGCGGCGCTCGACCGCATCCGCATGTGCCCGGACTGCCGCATCATCGCCATGGCGAACGATGAGGGCGGCCCCGATTTCGGCGGCGGTCCGCGGCCGCGGACCCGCACCACCGACGACTATTTGCGTGAGCAGGCGGAGGCGGGCGACACGCCCGGGCCCGGCCGCGGCAACGGGAAAGCCTAGACTAAGGCCCGGTCAGTCGAGGCCGATCTTGCCGTCGATCACCTCGCTCAGCCCGAGTTCGGCGATCTCCAGCGTGACCTTGGCAGTCAAAGTTTCGCCGCCGGAAAGCTTACCACTGGCGAGGGCGTCCTGAACGGCGGCTTCGATCTCGCGCTGCGAGGTCACGCCGACCTGTTTCAGAAATTTCCGGATATTCATGTTGAAGGCGTCGTCGTCCATCGTCGCTCTCCCAAATTGGTGTGCGGCCGCCCGCGTCAGCTCTTATCGGCAAGCGGCATGTTGAGAAGCAGGTTCTGCGGCTTCATGCGCAGTAACCCGTCCTGGGTCATCGCCAGACCCAGATAGATCGGCCGCCCGGCAATGTCAGCCCGCATCAGCGAAGGATCCTTGGCCTCGAGGCGGAAGAGCGCGATCAGACGCGCCAATCGATCCTCACTGACTTCACGGCCTTCGTAGAGCTCGTTCAGGATCGCCGTCGCTTCGGTGTCGAGCCCGATATGCCAGACCCAGCGCTCGTCGGTGATTTGCTGCACCGGCTGAATGGCGACATCGACGCCGAGCATGTGCGCGACCCAGGCCTCCATCACACGGCAGAGCGCGTCGAGCCCGGCGCCGGCGAAGCTGAGATCGAGCACCGTGTCGAAATGATCGGAGCGCGACCAGTAGGCCTCGGCGTTGTCCGCCGACAGCACGTCGAGCTCGACCGCGGTCAACGCCGCATCGCCTTCGGCCAACAGGCGGGTCAGCCGGATCGGCTCGTCGTTGGGTTGCTGGTGGCGGTCGACGATCTCGGCATCGGCAACCATCACCGCCCCGCCTTGGATGGTAACGCGCTGCTCGCGAAAAAGAAGTTCGGCGGCGCGTATCCGGATCGGATCGTCGGCGCCATCGAGAATGCCACGCAGCATCATATGCGTGAGCTGCTCCAGGAAAAGCGGCGGGGTGTCGATCGCGCCGCGCTCAAAAATCGAAAGATAGCCGCGCTCGATCGTGCCTCCACCCACCAGGTCGTCGCGGAAGCGCAGCATGATGCGGTAGTTGCCGGCAACATCGGGATCCGCGAGCGTCCGCAGCCGCGCCTCGTCGACAGCCAGGCGCGGATTTTCCACGAGCGCCGCGTGGAGTTCGCGTTCGGCCTCGCAGGATTCGTCAACCGGCTCAAGTTCGGGGCGCATCAGGTAGGCGCGCAACAACTCATCGCCAACCTCAAGGTTGCCGTCGGCGTCGCGCGTCAGCAGGTGGTAGCCGGACGTGATCCAGAAATCGTGCATGGTCGTTTGGCCAGCGATACGTTCGGTAGATAGCCGGTGGCCGCACGGATCGTCTAGGCGGGCCGCCGGGGGCGCATCATCGCGATTAAACCGGCGCTTGCAAGCGGGCGACGAAATCGGCCATCAGCGCCAGCGTCTCCTGCTCGCGCTCTTCATGCGGCGTATGCCCACAATCGGGGGATGATATTTCGAGCGGACAACGCGCACGTTTCTGCAGCCGGTCGAGTTGAGCCATTGTTCCATATTCATCCCGGCTGCCGAGGATCGCCAGTACGGGGACCTCGATACTTGGAATCATTTCCTCTATCGAGAAATTCTCGAAGCCAGGCTGCAGCCAACTCGCCGCCCAGCCATAGAAGGCGCTGTCGACATTTCGCCCATGATAGCGCTTCAGCTTGGCGCGCAGACCGGGTATCTCACCCGTCTCATTTTTCGGCTCATTTGCCGTCTCATCCGTCCCGTCTGTCGCATCTGTTTCATACGTCGCGCGGGTGTGCCTGATCTGGTCCAAGGTTGCGCGCTCGGCGAAGACGTGCGGCGCCTCGGCGATGACGCCGCGCAACCCCGTCTTGACCTCGGCAGCGTAGACCAGCGCAATGGTGCCGCCATCGGAGTGGCCGATCAGGATGAACTCGTCGATGCCGGCGGCGGCCAGAACCTGCGGCAGGCGATCGCGGCCCTCGATCTGCATGAAGTCGAGCGGGCGCGGCCAGGTGCAAGTGTCGGACCCCGCGTGACCTTCGCGGCTGTAGACGAAGGCCTGGCAGCCGGTGGCCGCCGCCAGCTTCGCCGGAAAGCCCCGCCACAGCGCCACGCTGCCGAGCCCCTGATGCAGGAAGACGAGCGTTGGCCGGCCCGGCATACGCTCGCCAACCCACTCATACTCAAGCTCGCATCCATGCGCCTGAAGCATGGCCATCGCGTCATTCCGACCGGATTATTGCGTCGGATAGGGATGCGCGTTCACGGCCCACTTCAACTAGCCGACCATGGCGTAACCGCCATTGATGCTGAGTATCTGGCCGGTGATCCAGCTGGCGCCCTCGGAGGCAATGAAGGTAATTGCCGGCGCGATATCGCTTGCCTTGCCGATGCGGCCGAGCGGGTACTGGCGCACGATCTTGTCGTAGTTTTTCTTCAGCCAATCCTGGTTGGTGTGATCGGTCGCGACCAACCCGAAAGCAACGCAGTTCACGTTGATCCCCGACGGCCCGAGCTCGCGCGCCAGCGACTTGGTCAGCGACAGCACGCCGCCGCGCGAGGCCGCAGTAATCGAAAGAAACTTCTCGCCGACCCGCGCGCTGTCACCGGTGACGTTGACGATGCGCCCGCTCTTCTGCGCGATCATGTGCGGGGCCACGGCATGGCAGCAATGGATCACACCATAGAGGCCGATATCGACCTGGCGCTTCCAGTCGTCGGGCGTGGTCTCGGTGAAGATGCGCGGGATAACGAAGCCGGCATTGTTCACCAGCACGTCGACGCTTCCTAAATCGCCGACGATCCCTGCGACCATCGCCTGAACGCTTGGGTAGTCGGTGACATCGCACTGATAGGCGCGGGCCTCGCCGCCGCTACCCGTGATCTCGGCGGCGACGGCTTCGGCATCGTCGGCGGAGCGGTTGTAATTAACGGCGACCTTCGCGCCTTCGGCGGCCAACGCCAGCGACACCTCGCGCCCGACATCACGCCCGCCTCCGGTGACCAGCGCCACCTTGCCTTTCAGACCCATATCCATTTCCGATTTCCCTTGGATTTGTTCGGTTACTGCTTTTTCCTGGCCCGCTCGATCAGGCGGAACAGTCGTTCCGGGGTGATCGGCAGCTCGTCGATCTCGATGCCGAGCGGCGCCAGCGCGTCGGTGACGGCGTTGGCGATCGCCGCCGGCGCACCGATGGTGCCGCCCTCACCCATGCCGCGGAAGCCGCCGATATTGTTGGGCCGCGCGGTCTCGACATGGACGAGTTCCATCGACGGAATTTCCGCCGCCGTGGGTACGAGGTAGTCGACGAAGCTCGCCGTCAACACTTGGCCCGCCTCGTCGTGGACAACCTCCTCGAACAGCGCCGCCCCGATGCCCTGCGCCACGCCGCCATGAACCTGGCCGTCGACGATCAGCGGGTTGATGATGCGCCCGCAATCCTCAGAGACGACATAGCGGCGCAGCACGACGCCATAGGTCTCCGGGTCGATTTCGAGCGCCACGATATGCGTCGCCGATGAAGTCGTGCCGAAAAAGGGATCGTAGGTCTTGGTGGCCTCGAGCGCGATGGTCTCGCGCAGCTCGTGCGGCAAGCGGCCGACCTCAGAATAGAAGGCGCGGGCAAGCTCGCGGAAGCTCAGGCGGCGATCGGTGCCGACCACCGAGATCGTGCCGCCCGCGACGTCGATATCGGCGGGCGCCGCCTCGAGCAGATGCGAGGCGATCTCGATAACGTTCTCGCGCACCGTGCGCGCGCTCAGCGTCGCCGCGCCGCCGGCCAGAACCGCGCTGCGGCTGGCATAGGTCCCGGTGCCATGGGCCTGGCCGTCGCTGTCGCCATGCACGACCTCGACATCCTCGACCCGCACGCCGAGCTCCTCGGCGATGACCTGGGCGAGCGAGGTTTCCATGCCCTGCCCGTGCGAGGCGATGCCGAAGGTGGCGGTCACCGAGCCGGTCGAATCGATGCGCACCGTCGAGGTCTCGGTGCCGGTGTTGAGGGCCATGCCGGGCGCCGCGGCGATGCGCGAGCCGATGCCGGTAAGCTCGGCGTAGGAGGCGATGCCAATGCCGAACCAGCGGCCCGCCGCGCGGGCATTTTCCTGTTCCTGCCGGAGCGCTTCGTAGCCGATCTTCTCGCGCGCCGCCGCCAGGCATTCCTGAAAGCCCGAGCGGTCCCAGACCAGCCCCGAGCCGGCCTTGTAGGGAAACTCGTCCGCGACCACGAGGTTGCGCACGCGCAGCTCAGCCGGATCGATCTCAAGCCGGCGCGCGGCCATGTCGACCAGCCGCTCCATCACGAAGGTCGAGATCGGCCGGCCGACGCCGCGATAGGGGCCGAGCGGCGTCTTGGCTGTGGCCACCGCGCGCACCCGGCCGCGATAACACGGCAAGCGGTAGGGACCCGGCAGGAAACTCACCACCTGCACGGGCTCGACGGTGCAGGTCCACGGATAGATCGAATAGGCCCCGATATCGCCGAGGATATCCGCGCGCAGCGCTAGGAATTTGCCCTCATCGTCGACCGCCAGCTCGGCCTCGACGATCTCATCGAAGCCTTGTGTCGTGGTCATCAGGTCTTCCAGCCGGTCGCTGGTCCACTTGACCGGCCGGCCAAGCTTGCGGGCGAGCAAACAGACGATAAGGTCTTCGGCATAGAGCGAGGCCTTGCCCCCGAAGCCGCCGCCGACATCGGGCGCGACAACCCGCACGCGGTGCCCCGGAATGTCGAGGGCCTCGGAGAGGGCATCGCGGATAATGCCGGGGACCTGCGTCGTTGCGTGCAGGGTGAGGCTGCGCTTGCCCTGATCGTATTCGGCAAGGTAGCTGCGGTTCTCGATTGCGCAGGGCGATTTGCGGCGAAAGCGGAACCGCCCGCCGACAGTAAGCGCGGCCGACTTGAACGCTTCATCCACTTCGCCGCGCTCGAACTCGCGCAGCGCGATGATGTTGGTGCCGGCCTCATCGTGCAGCAGCGGCGCGCCCTCGGCCGCGGCAACCTCGGGATCGGTCAGCTCGGCCAGCGGCTCGAACGCGATGACGATCTGCTCGGCCGCATCCTCGGCCAGATAGCGGCTCTCGGCCACCACCGCGACCACCGCCTCGCCGACATAGCGAACCTTCTCAACTGCCAGCGGCTGGTTGGTGGTGGCGTGGTAGTTCTGCATCCGCGACTCGGCGCGCGCCGGCCGGACCGCGCCCGCGATGTCCTTGGCGGTGACCACCGCGACGACCCCCGGCATGGCCTGGGCCGCCGAGACGTCGATGTCAACGATCCGCGCATGGGCCTCGTCGCTGCGCCGGAAGGCGACGTGCAGCATGCCGGCGCGCTTGAGGTCGTCGGTGAAGCGGCCGACGCCGGCCAGGAACCGCGGATCCTCGACCCGTTGGACGCGCGCGCCGATGATCTTGGGGCGGGCCTCGTTCATGGCTTTCCGCCGTCGCCTGTCTTGACGCGCGCTTTGGCAACGGCGCGGACCGCATCGACGATGTGCGCGTAGCCGGTGCAGCGGCAGAGATTGCCCGAAAGCCCTTCGCGGATCTCTTCGTCGCTGGCGAGGGGGTATTTCTTCAGGAGATCGACCGAGGTCATCAGCATGCCCGGCGTGCAGAAGCCGCATTGCAGCGCGCCGTGCTCGCGGTAGGCCTGCTGGAGCGGGCTCAGATCCTCGACGGTGCCGAGGCTTTCCACCGTCTCGATCTCGGCGCCGTCGAGCTGCACCGCAAACGTAAGACACGAGCGCACACTGTCGCCGTTGAGGAGCACGGTGCAAGCGCCGCAGACACCGTGCTCGCAGCCGACATGGGTCCCGGTGAGCCCCAGTGTCTCGCGCAGAAAATCGGCGAGCAGCAGCCGCGGCTCGACGTCCTTCTCGTGGCGCACCCCGTTGACGGTGAGCGATATTCGAAGCGTTCCGTTCATGCGGCCGCCTCCGCCGCGCGGTCCCAGGCCGCGGCGAGCGCGCGGCGCGTCAGCACGCCCACGAGATGGCGCCGGTAGTCGGCCGAGCCGTGCAAATCGTCCTCGGGCTCTGCCGCCGATGCCGCGGCTTGGGCGGCGGCAGCAATCAGCTCGGCGTCGTGCTGTTTGCCGTGCAAGATTTTTTCTGCAGCGCGCGCGCGGATCGGCGTTTGACCGACGCCCAGAAGCGCAACCCGCGCCTCGGCGACAGCATTGCCATCAAGCGCGATCGTGACCCCGACACCGGCAATGCCGAAGTCGCCCGAGCGCCGGGCGAATTCCTCGAAGGCCCAGCCGGTTTGCGCGGGCAGCGCAGGCAGCCGGACCCCGGTAACGATCTCGTCCTCTTCCAGCGTCGTCGACAGGGCGCTCTCAAAAAAGTCCTGGGCGGCGATCACGCGCTCGCCCTTGGGCCCGGCGGCCTCGATCTCGGCATCGAGCAGGACCGCTATTGTCGGCAGCTCGGCGGCCGGATCGGCGTGGCAAAGGCTGCCGCCGATCGTGCCGCGATTGCGGATCGCCAGATGGGCGACGAACTGCATCGCCGCGTTCAGCACCGGAAAGCGCGCTTTCACGATCTCGGAAGTTTCCAGGGTGCGGTGCCGGGTCAGCGCGCCGATGCGCAAGCCGCCCTCATGCTCGCTGACGCCGTCGAGGCCGGGAATGCGGTTGAGATCGACGAGCACCGCGGGGCTAAGCAAGCGGAAGTTGAGCATCGGCACCAGGCTTTGCCCACCGGCGATGACTTTCGCCTCGCCATCGTGTTGGACCAGCAAGGAGACAGCCTCATCCACGCTTCCGGCGGCGACATATTCGAAGGCGGGAGGTTTCATGCTCTTGTCACCTAGCGGCCCTTGAACACGGGCTCGCGCTTTTCGCCGAAGGCCGCCCGCGCCTCTTTGTAATCCTGGCTCTGGCTGGCCGCTTCGATGAGCGCCAGGGCGCCCGCCTCATCCTGCGCCCACGCGCCGCGTTCGAGGCCCGTGAGGAGCGCCTTGGTGCCGGCGATCGAGAGCGGCGCGCGGGTGGCCATCACGCCGGCGAAATCGCGCGCCGCCTCAAGCGGCTCGGCGGCCACCTCGTCCAGGAAGCCATAGGAATACGCCGTCCTGGCATCGAGGCGCTCGGCTGCGAACAGCATGCGCTTGGCGTTCGCCAGCCCGACCAATGCAAGAAGGTTCTGGGTCTCGCGCAATCCGTAGACAATGCCGAGCCGCGAGGCGGGGATGAAGATCGTGGCACCCGGTGCGGCGATGCGGAAATCGCAGGCGAGCGCGAGGCCGCAGCCGCCCCCGACGCAGAAACCGTCGATCGCGGCAATGACCGGTTTGGGCGCGGCCGCAATTGCATCGCAGCAATGATCGACGGCCTCGTCGTAGTCGTGGACCTGTTCGGGCGTGTCGCGGACCTGCCCGAACTCGGTGATGTCGGCGCCGGCGCAGAAATTGCCGCCCGCGCCGCGCAGGATGATGGCGCGGATATCGGCCTGCGATCCCAGTTTCGCGATGACGCGCGGGATCTCGCGCCACATATCGAGCGTGACGGCGTTCTTGCGGTCGGGCCGGTCGAGGACGACCTCGACGACCGGCGCGTCGCCTTCAATTCTTATAACGGTCACCAGTCGCGTCCCCCGGCCACGCCGCGACCCAGCGGCGGTATCCTTAGTTTAGCGGAGTTGGCCGGTCGGACAAATCCCGTCAGCGCCCGAACGCCCGTCAGCGCCCGACCGTGAGCACGATCTTGCCCATCATTTTGCGGCCAATCATCTGGCCGAATGCCTGCTGGAAATCATCGATGGGCATCGTTGCCGTGATGTTGGGCTTCACCTTGCCGTCAATGTAGAGCCGGGCGGTCTCGGCGACCGCGGTTTCGATCTGGTCGTAGGCTTCCTCAAAGCGGATGTCGAGCGGCGCGCCCATAACCGAAATATTATTATAAAGCAGATAGTTGGCCTTGGCCGAGGGAATGCTGCCGCCGGCAAAGCCGACAATGACAAGCCGCCCGCCGAAGTTGAGCACCCGCAGCGAGGCCTCGAAGATATCGCCGCCCACGGCTTCCAGGACGACGTCGCAGCCGCGCCCGTCGGCGACGCCGGTGGCCTCGGCGACCTGGGCCTTCAGATGATCCTTGAGCGCGGCAAGGTCGGGCGCGTTGGTGTCGACCAATGCATCCGCGCCGTTCTCCATGGCGAGCTTGCCCTTCTCGGGTGTGGAGACCGCCGCCAATACCTTGGCCCCGCGCGCCTTGCAGAGCTGGATCGCGGCAAGACCGACGCCGCCGGCCGCGCCCGTGATCATCACCGTGTCGCCGGCCTTGACCTGCCCACGAACATCGACCGCGATCCAGGCGGTGTTGAAGGGCGTTATCATGGCCGCGGCCGCCTCGAAATCCATGCCGTCGGGCAGCACGAAGCAGCGCTTCTGCGGGGCGGCGGTAAGCTCGCCGAAGGCGCCGGTGAAGACCTGCGCCACTACCCGGTCGCCCGGCCTGCAGCGCGTCACCTCCGCGCCGACCTCGCGCACCACGCCGGCAAGGTCGCGGCCCGGCACGAACGGCACCGGCGCGCGCTTCTGGTAAAGGCCGCGCAGCATCAAGGCATCGGGGTAGTTGACGCCGATCGCATGGGTCTCGATCAGCACGTCGTCCGGACCGATCTTCGGATCCGGCCACTCCTCTACCTTATGCGCTTCGATCGGCCCGAACTCGTGAATGACGATTGCCCGCATGGCTCAGCTCCCATTTCTTCAATTGTCGTCGTGATCTTGGCTCTGGTTTTTCGACGCCTCTCCGCGGAGCACCGCGGCGGCGGCGAGCGCCGCATCCACGATCTCCTGATAACCGGTGCAGCGGCAGATATTGCCGCCGATGGCGATGCGAATCTCGCGCTCGCTCGGGTTCGGATTGCGCTCCAGCACCTCGCCCAGGCTCATCAGCAAGCCGGGGGTGCAGAAGCCGCATTGCAGCGCGAAGTTTTCGTGGAAGGCCTGTTGCAGCGGCGAGAGCGTGCCATCGCGCGCCGCCAGCCCCTCGACCGTCTCCAGCGCCTTGCCGTCGGCCTGGACCGCCAGCATCAGGCAGGCGCGCGCGGCGCGGCCGTCGACCCGGATCGTGCAGGCGCCGCAGACGCCGTGCTCGCAGCCGACATGGGTGCCGGTGGCGCCCAGCTCGTGGCGCAGAAAATCGACCAGCAGCATGCGCGGCTCGGCATAGCCCTCGACGCTTTCGCCGTTCAGCGTCAGCGCGATCCGGTGGTGGGCATCCTTAGCGATCAGCGGCATCGGTTGCCTCCGCGATCACCTTGCGGCCGATCCGCCGCACGATCTCCCGCCGGTAGCGCGCGGTCGCATGTACATCGTCGCTGCCGCCCATCTCCCAGGCAAAAGCGTTGAGCGCATCGTCGAGTGCGTCGCCGGACAGCCCTTGCCACGTGCGGACCTGCGGCGTGTCGGCAACCCCGCCGACGCCGAGCCGGATGGTGTCGCCATCGACCATCGCGGCGAGCGCCACGATGGCGAAATCGCCGTGGCGGCGCGCGATCTCGGCGAAGGCATAGCCGGCGCCGGCAACCGCAACCGGAAAGCGCGCCGCGACGACCATCTCCTGCGGCGCGCAATCGGTGGTCAGCATGGCGGTCTGGAAATCGCCCGCCACGACAGTGCGGGCGGCGCCGCGGCTTTGCAGCACGACCTCGCCGCCCAACGTTGCAAGGCAGAGCGGCAGCTCCGAGCTTGGATCACTATGCGCGAGCGAGCCGCAGACAGTGCCGCGGTTGCGCGTCTGGAAATGGCCGATATTGGGCAGGGCCTTGGCCAGAAGCGGCGCTTTCTCGGCCAGATCCGGCCATTCGCCGAGCGCGGCCTGGGTGGTCGCGGCGCCCACCTCGATATGCCCGTTCGACGCTTTGATATTGGCGAGAGACCCCAAATCTGAGATGTCGACGATCAGTCCCGGCGCCAGCAGCCGCATGTTGAGCATCGGCATCAGCGATTGGCCGCCGGCCATCACCTTGGCGTCGGTCCCATGCTCGTGAAGCGCCGCCAGCGCCTCGTCGAGATCGGCCGGTCGCAAGTAGTCGAAGGCGGCGGGCTTCACGAGCCGTCTCCGTCGCCATTGGAATTGGCGGCCTGGCGGACCAGCGCCTTGAAGAACTGTCCGATCAGGATGCGCGCCGCGCCGTCGAGCATGCGCCCGCCGACCGCCGCGACCTTGCCCGTCAGGCGAACCGAATAGTCGTAGCGGACAGTCGTGCCGCCCTCGCCAGCCTCCAGCACGACCGTGCCCGCTCCGCTCGACGCGCCGAGCGCGCCGGCAAGATCGCCCGAAATCATTGCCGATTGCGGCGGCTTCAGATCACTCAGCGCCACATGGGCTTCGAAGCGCCCGCGCACCGGCCCAACGCCCATGTCGACCGCGGCCCGGTAGGAATTCTCTCCCACCTTCTCCAGTTCGCGGCAGCCGGGGATTACCTTGGCCAGGCTGTCCGGGTCGAGCAGGGTGGCCCAGACCGCGTCCGGCGACGCCGGCACGAAAGCTTCCCCCTGCCCTTCGATCGCCCGCTCGCGTTTCTTTTTCGTCGGCTTGTCAGCGGCCAGCGTGTTGGGGGGCGGCGGCGTTTCCTCGCCGTGGATCCACTCGAAGACCTTGGCCGGGGTGAGCGGCACCGAGACGTCCTCGCGGCCGATGGCGTCGGCAACGGCGTTGGCGACGCAGACGGGCGTGCTGTACTGGTTGCCTTCGGCGATGCCCTTGGCGCCCAGGCGCGTATAAGGCGAGGGGTTCACCGTCGGGTGGATGAGGTCGAGCTTGGGCATCTCCGGCGCGGTGATGACGAGATAGTCGGCAAAGGTGCCCGAGAGGAAGCTGCCATCCTCGGCGTAGACGAATTCCTCGAACAAAGTTGCACCCACCGCCGCGGCGAAGGAGCCGTGGATCTGCCCCTCGGCGAGGCCCGGGTTGAGGATGGTGCCGCAATCATGGGCGCTGACATATTTGTCGATGCGCACCTCGCCGGTGTCCCGGTCGATCTCGATGCCGCAATAGTCGAAGCCGAATCCGTAGGCGAGCGAGGTGTTGATCTCGTCATTCGCCGTCGTCGGCGTGAGCTCGGGCGCATTCCAAAAGGCGGTCTCGCGGATCGCCGGATCCATGCCGTCGGGCAGGCTGGAGGGCGACCAATGGGCGAGCCCCGCGACCCGGTAGAAGGGCACCTTGTTGTCGGGATTGGCGCGTGCGCGGATATAGCCGCCCTCGAATTCCAGCTCGTCGGGCGGCACGTTGAGGCCCTGGCTGGCGATACGCGCGAGCTTGTCCTTTACCCGCTGGGCGGCGAGATGGGCGGCGCTGGTGGCGGCCGGCGCAAAGCGGCAGGAATAGTTGCCCGAGGCGATCGACCAGTTGTCCTTCTGGGTGTCGGTCTCCAGGTTGACCACCACGTCGTCGATATCGACGCCCAATTCGTCGGCGACGATCTGGGCCAGCGCGGTCTGGTGGCCCTGGCCTTGCGGCACCGAATCGCCGACGACGCTGATCGAGCCGACCGGATCGACGCTCACCGTGGCCGAGGCGACAGCGCCGTCCTTGGGCCCGGCACGCTCGCGCTCCTCGCCGGTCTTGAGCGTGGAGATGTAGCCCATGTTCGACTGGCTGGGCTCGACCACGGCGGCGTAGCCGATCCCGTAGAGCCGGCCTTGCGCGCGCGCCTCATCGCGGCGGCGCTTCAAGACGTCCAGGGCGCCATCGGCCAACGTCTCCTCTATCACTTGCTGGTAGTTGCCCGAATCGAGCAGCGCCCCGGCCGGCGTCCGGTAGGGGAAGCTGCCGGCGCGGATGAGATTGCGCTGGATCACCTCCAGCGGGTCGAGGCCGAGCTCGACCGCGATCTTGTGCATCATGCGCTCGACCGCGAAGTAGAGCTGCGGGCCGCCGAAGCCGCGCACCGCCCCTGTCGGGCATTTGTTGGTGATCATGATGTTGTTGATCACCTGGCAATGGCCGATCCGGTAGCCGTTGGTCGAAAGCCCGTGCATGCGGTAGATCGGCGCCGGCATCGGCGCGCGTAGATAAGCGCCGTGATCGTCCCAGTGCTCCATGCGAAACACCGAGACGATGCCGTCATCGTCGTAGCCGGCCTCGATGCGGGTCACGCGATTTGGCGCCACGCTCGAGGCCGAAAGATGCTCCAGCCGGTCCTCGATCCACTTGACCGGTCGCCCGGCCTTGCGGGCGGCGATGCACAGCACGACGATGTAGGGAAAGATGACGAGCTTCGAGCCGAACGAGCCGCCCGAATGCGACGGGCTGCGGTGGCGCAGCTTGCTGCCCGGAATGCGCAGCGATTTCGCCATCACCGGATGGATCGAGAACGGGCCTTGGAAGTTCGAGGTGACGTCGTAGCCGCCGGTGTCGGAGACGTATTCGGCGATGATCGCATAGGTCTCTATCGGCGTGATCGAGTTGCGCGGATAGCGGATGGTCATCTCGGCTTGGCGCTTGGCGTCTTTGAAGGCCGCATCCGGCTCGCCGTGGGTGAACGTCCGGCGCGAGACGACGTTCGACCCCTGGGCCGGATGGATCACCGGCGCGTCGTCGCCGGCCGCCACGACCGGATCGACCACCGCCTCCAGCGGCTCGTAGACGACCTTGATGAAGTCGAGCGCGTCCTCGGCGCGATATCTGTCGCTGGCGCAGACCACGGCGACCGGCTCGCCGACATAGCGCACCCGGTCGGTGGCGATGCCGTAATAATCGAGCGAATTGGCAAAGCCGACGATCAGCGGATCGCACAGCGCGGCCACATCTTCGCCAGTGATCACCGCGGCGACTCCGGGCTGGGCCAGCGCGGCGGACACATCGATGCCTTTGATGTTCGCGTGCGGGTGGGGCGAGCGCAGGATCGCGGCATGGAGCGTTCGGGGATTGAGCGGCAGATCGTCGACGAAGCGGCCCTCGCCCTTCAGCAGGGCCAGGTTCTCCCGCCGCAGCACCCGCTGGCCGACATACTTGGCTTTGGGTTTTGCTTTCGGCGATCCGCCGTCCGCAATTTCCTCAGATCCGGCCATTCCGCCGCGCCCCAGACCCTCGACAGCCAACCCGAGCGCGCCGTCGCTCAAGCCGGGCGATTTCGTATACACAAAGTATATTAATACGGCCGCGACCCGGCGGGTCAAGGGTCAATTAAGCCTGCGATGCGCCGATTTCCGCCAAATCCATCGCATTTGCATTGCATCGACATTGCATTGGCCTTGACGGTTTCCCCGTCTTCCGGCCATTATTATACGTCTTGTATAAATCTCTGGTGAGACGACTCGAGGAGGCGGTGTGTCCTGGCTCATCGGCATTGATGTCGGCGGAACCTTCACCGACTTCTACGCGCTGAACGCGGCGGACGGCGACGTGAAGCTGTTCAAGCGGCCGTCGACGCCGGCCAATCCGGCCGAGGCGATCGTGCTTGGGCTGCGCGACATGATGGCTGGCTTCGACATCGCGGCCGGCGATGTCACGCGGCTCAGCCACGGCACTACCGTGGCGACCAACGCGCTGATCCAGCGGCGCGGCGGCAAGGTCGCGCTGATCACCACCGAGGGCTTTCGCGATCTGATCGAGATCGGGCGCCAGACCCGGCCGCACATGTTCTCGCTGCAGATCGACCATCCCGAGCCGCTGGTCGCCCGCGAGAACCGCATTGAAATCACCGAGCGGGTGCTGGCCGACGGGTCGATCGAGACGCCGCTTGAAGACCAGGCGATCGACGCCGCCGTCGCACACGCGCTCGCAACCGGCGCGGAAGCGGTCGCGGTGTGTTTTCTGTTCGCCTTCACCAATCCGGCGCACGAAGCCGCAGTAGGAGCAGCCCTGCGACGTGCATCCGACGCGGTCCCGGTGTCGTTGTCGTCGGAGGTGCAGCCGGAATTCCGCGAGTTCGAGCGTGCCTCGACCACCGTGCTCAACGCCTATCTGCAGCCGGTGATGGATCGCTATCTCGGCTCCCTGGAAAGCGAGATCGCCAAGCTGCTGCCGGATCTTACTGTCGGGCTCTACCAGTCGAGCGGCGGGCTGATGTCGCTTGAGACCGCGCGGGCCTTTCCGGTGCGCTCGGCGCTTTCGGGTCCGGCGGCCGGTGTGGTCGGCGCGATCCATTCGGCAAAGCAGTCGGGCCGCGCCAACCTCATCACCATCGATCTGGGCGGAACCAGCGCCGATGTCTCGCTGATCCGCGACTATGACGCCGGCGTCAGCTTCGACCGCGAGGTGGCCGGCTTTCCGGTGCGCCTGCCCATGGTCGACATTCATACCGTGGGCGCGGGCGGCGGCTCGATCGCCTGGTTCGACCGCGATGGTTTGCTGAAGGTCGGCCCGATCAGCGCCGGCGCCGATCCGGGCCCGGCCTGCTACGGCCAGGGCGGCGACCAGCCAACCGTCACCGACGCGAACCTGCTTCTGGGCCGCCTCTCGCCCGGTGGGCTTGTCGGCGGCGAGATGCCGCTCGACACCGCGCTGGCGCGACAGGCTTTCACGCCCATCGCCGAGCAGCTCGGATTCACGGCCGAACGCACGGCGCATGGCGCGCTCGGCATTCTGGTCGCCAATGTCGTGCGCGCGATCCGCACCGTCTCGGTGGAGAAGGGCCACGACCCGCGCGATTATTCGCTGATGGCATTCGGCGGCGCCGGCTCATTGCATGCGGGCGAGGTGGCGCGCAGCCTGGGCATCGGCGAGATCATCGTGCCCTACGCGCCCGGCATTCTGTGTGCGCAGGGGCTCATCGTCTCCGATCTCAAGGAGGACTTCGTGCATTCCGCGCGAATCGCCCTCGACGACGGCTTTGCGACAGCGATCGCGCCGGTGCTCGAGGATTTGAACCAACGCGCGGACATCTGGTTCCAAAGCCAGACGATCGGCGCCGAGGCGCGCACGGTCACGCTGGCGCTCGACATGCGCTATGTCGGCCAGAATTTCGAGTTGCCCGTCATCCTCGATCGCACAAATGGATCGGGACGATCGGGCGTACCGTCACCGGACGAGCTGCGCGAGCGGTTCTTCGCCGTGCATGCTCAGCACTACGGCTTCCATAATCCTGACGATGCGATCGAAGTGGTCAATTTGCGGCTTACCGCCACCGGGGCGCTGCAGCACGCGCCCGCGGCGCCCAAGCCGGCCGGGACCGGATCGCCTGAGCCGGTCGCGCGGCGGCCGGTCTATTTCGAGCCCGACACGGCGGTCGAGACACCGGTCTACGATCGGGCAACGCTACCGGCCGGTTTTGAGATTGTGGGACCGGCGATCTTCGAGCAGCTCGATGCGACCACGCTTGTCCATCCGGGCGACACGGTACGGATCGATGCAGCGCTCAACATCCTGATCGAGGTAACGCCATGACGCCGCTCGATCCGATCACGCTGGAGATCCTCTTCAACGGCCTGCGTTCGGTGGCCGACGAAGCCTTCATCGCGCTGATGAGAAGCGCCTATTCGACCAACATCAAGGAGCGGCGCGACCATTCCACCGCGATCATGGATCCGGCGGGGCGGCTGGTGGTGCAGGCGGAGATGAGCCTGCCGATCCACCTTGCCTCGATGACCGGGCTGATGCGCAGCCTGCTCGACAAGTTCGGCGACGACATCAAGGAAGGCGACATCTTCGTCGCCAACGATCCCCACGTCGCCGGCGGCACCCATCTGCCCGACGTCAACATGGGCATGCCGATCTTCGACGGCGGCAGGCTGGTCGCCTTCATGTGCAACATCGCCCATCACGCCGATATCGGCGGCATGGCGCCCGGCAGCATGGCCGGCGGCATGTCGGAGATCTATCAGGAGGGCTTGCGGATCCCGGTGGTGAAGCTGTTCCGCGAAGGCGTGCTGCAGGACGATCTCTTCGAGCTCATGCTGCTCAACGTGCGGGTGCCCGAGGAACGGCGCGGCGACTATTTCGCGCAGATCGCCGCCTGCCGGCTCGGCGAACGCCGCTTGCGCGAGCTGATCGAAAGCCACGGCGCGGCCACGATCGGCGGCGCCTTCGATGAGATTATCGAACGCACAGCGGCGCGCATGCGTGCGGCGGTTGCGAAGCTGCCCGACGGCGTTTACGGATTTACAGACGTGATGGACGATGACGGCCTCGGCGCCGTCGACATCCCGATCAAGGTCGAGATCGTGGTACGGGGCGAGACTATCCGCTTCGACTTCACCGGCTCGGCGCCGCAGGTGCGCGGCAACATCAATCTGACGCGCAACGCCACCCAGGCCGCCGTTTGCTATTCGCTGAAGGCGCTGCTCGACCCCGATGTGCCCAACAACCAGGGCGTGCTTGATCTGCCTGAATTGGTGATCCCCGAAGGCTCGCTACTGAACGCGGCCTTTCCCGCACCCGTGGCGGCGCGCGCCAATACCTGCCAGCGCATCGTCGACGTGGTGATCGGCGCGCTGGCGGACGCCTGCCCCGAGGCCGCGGTGGCGGCGGCCAACGGCGCCAATACGACGGCGGTGTTTTCCGGCACCGACCCCCGGACCGGGCGCAACTACGTTTATCTGGAAACGCTGGGCGGCGGCTTCGGCGGCCGCGCCACCCATGACGGCAAGGACGGGGTGCAGGTTCACATCACCAACACCTCCAACCTGCCGGTCGAAGCCATCGAGACCGAGTATCCGTTGCGCGTCGATGCCTATTCCTTCGTTGAGGATTCCGGCGGGCCGGGGCGGCATCGCGGCGGGCTCGGCCTGCGCCGGGTGATCCGGCCGGTCGGCCATGACTGCATCTTCAGCGGCGCCGGCGAGCGCTTCAGTCACCGGCCGTGGGGGATTTTCGGCGGCGGCGCAGGCGGTGTCGGCCAATTCCACCATCAGGCCGCCGATGGCATCCTCACCAAGCTGGCGAACAAACCGAACGACATCCAGGTCCGGAGCGGAGAGGCGGTGATCGTCGAAACGCCGGGTGCCGGTGGCTACGGGCCGGCGGGCGAGCGCAGCGACGACGATCTCGCGCGCGACCGGGTAAGCGGCAAGTTTTCGGCGGGCTATTTGAAGGCGAACTACGGTGGCCAGGCGGATAGATAGGGCGAACCCGATCAGTTGGAATCGGCTCCAACATTTACTTCCCTCCCCCCAGCGGGGGGAGGGCATGGGAGGGGGGAGCGGCCAACGAAAGCATCCTTTAGGATGCTTGAGGCGACCGCCAAGAACTTCTTACGCACCACCTATCGGCGGCGTACCCCCCACCCTAACCCTCCCCCACAAGGGGGGAGGGGAAATGTGCGTAGGCCGAAACGGAGAGCGCCCTAACCCCGCTCACCCCCCGATCGCAACCTCATCGGCGAGGCTGTGCTCGACATAGGCAACCACGCGGCTGCGGAAGAGAGCGACATGGTCGCGGCCAAGCCTCTCGGCGGTTTCCGCGTCGCCGGCTGCTATCGCCACGATCATCGCCTCGTGCTCGCGGATCACCCCGGCGTAGTAGCGCGCCTGATCGTCGGGATCCTGCTGGCTGTGCGCGAAGACCATGCGGGCCACGCGCAGGCTGATCATGAGCAGGGAGTTGTAGAGCTGGGCAAAATACTTGTTGCCGCTGGCCTCGCCGATCTTCCGGTGAAAGGCCTGGTTCGCCTCGCCCATGCGCTCGTAGTCGCGCGCTTCGGCGGCGCGCGCGAAATCGTCGGCCAGCGCCCGCATCTCATCAAGCGCCGCTTGCGGCCGCCGCTTTGCACACCATCGCAAGGTCGCGCGCTGGGCAAGCTCCAGCGATTCGAACAGCTCGGAAAGATCGCTCACATCGATCGGCGTGACCCGCGCGCCGCGGTTGGGCAGCAACGTGATCAGCCCTTCGGAGGCGAGCCGGATCAGCGCCTCGCGAACCGGCGTACGCGAGACGCCGAACTCGCGTTCCAGCGAGGCTTCGTCGAGATTTGCCCCCGGCGCGATCTCAAGATGCAGGATCATGTCCCGCACGCGGTCGTAAACGCGTTGGGTTCCCGTTCCTTTTGGCCTTCCGATCGGCTTTCGTTTGGTCTCGTTCATCGCTGGGCGTAAAGTTAGCTGTGAACGGCATGGCCGTCGCTATGCGGGGCCCCGGGTTGGGGATCCCGTATCTAATATACGATCTGTATAAAAAATAGAATATCGGTCATGCCCTTCGCGCTTCTGAGATACGGTCTCGGCAGAACACGCGAACCGCAACGCGAGTTGCCGGCGACGCCCGAGCTCAAATCGTCTTACGAGGTCGTAATCATCGGCGCGGGCGGCCACGGGCTCGCAGCGGCCTATTACCTGGCGCGCGACCACGGCATCACCGACATCGCCGTGCTCGACAAGGGCTATCTCGGCGGCGGCAACACGGCGCGCAACACGGCCATTATCCGCGCCAATTACCTCACGCCCGAAGGCGTCAAATTTTATGCCGAATCGGCCGAGCTTTTTCGTGGGCTCAGCAGCGAGCTTGGCTTCAACATCATGTATTCCGAGCGCGGCCATCTGACGCTGGCGCATACCGACGCGGCGCTGCGCACGGCGCGCTGGCGCGCCGAGGTCAACAAGCATCTGGGCGTCAACTCGGGCGTGGTCGGGCTGGACGATCTCCGCCGGCTTTGCCCACAGCTCAACCTGTCCCGAAACGTTCGCCTTCCCATTCTGGGCGCGCTCTATCATCCGCCCGGCGCAATTGCCCGGCACGATGCGGTCGCCTGGGGCTTTGCGATCGGCGCGGCCCGGCGCGGCGTGGAGATCCATCAGCAGACCACGGTCACCGGCCTGCGCCAGAAAGCCGGCAAGATCACTGGCGTGCAGACCGACCGCGGCGAGATCGCCTGCGGCAGCGTGCTGCAGGCGGTCGCGGGATCGAGCACCTTGATCGCCGACATGGCCGGCTTCCGCCTGCCGATCCGCACCGTGCCGCTGCAGGCGTGCGTCTCCCAGCCGCTCAAGCCGTTCCTCGACCCGATCGTCGTTTCCGGCAGCCTGCACGTCTACATCTCGCAGAGCGGGCGCGGCGAGCTGGTGATGGGCGGGGCGGCCGATCCTTATGCACTCTATTCGACGCGCTCGACGCTCGATTTCACCGAGTCGCTGACCGGCGATCTGCTCGAGCTCTTCCCCTGTCTCTCGACGGTCAAGGTGATGCGGCAATGGGCCGGCATGACCGACATGACCCCCGACTTCAGCCCCGTTATGGGCAAGACCCCGGTGGAGAATTTCTATATCGACGCCGGCTGGGGGACCTGGGGCTTCAAGGCGACGCCGGTCTGCGGCAAGCGCATGGCCGAGACCGTGGCGACCGGCGCGGCGCCGGCGATCCTGGAGCCCTTCCGCCTCTCGCGCTTTCACGAGATGGCGCAAGTCGGCGAGCGCGGCGCCGCCGCGGTCGGACACTAGGAGGGCCGGAGCCATGAAGATCATGGATTGCCCGCTGAACGGCCCCCGCAACATCTCCGAATTCGCCTGCCGGGGCGAGGTCAAGACGATGCCCGACCCCGACAAAGCGAGCGATCGCGACTGGGCCGACTACCTCTTCATGCAGTCGAACCCGGCCGGTGTCGTCCGCGAGTGGTGGATCCACCTGCCGTCGAGCTATTGGTTCATCGCCGAACGCGACACGACGACCGGTGAGATCAAGAAGACCTACCCGCCCGACGAGCTCTTCAAGCGGCCAAACCGGCAGTTGGGGGCGTCATGACCGGCTCCCGCCTGCCCGCCCCCGCCGGCTCGCGGCTCGACCGAACGCGGCCGCTGCGCTTTACCTTCGAGGGCGAAAGTTATCGCGGCTTCACCGGCGATACGATCGCCAGCGCGCTGATGGCAAACGGCGTGCGCGTGCTCTCGCGCTCCTTCAAGTACCGCCGTCCGCGTGGACTCTACGCGGCGGGCAGCCATGAGGCCTGCGCGCTGGTGCAGCTTCCCGACGAGCCGAACGTGCCCGCCGACCGGCGGTCGCTCGCCGAGGGCATGACCGTGACCGGCCAGAACTACACAGGCACGCTGGCCCGCGACCGCGGCGCCTGGATCGCCAAGTTCGAGAAATTCATGCCGGTCGGCTTCTACTACCGCGCCTTCTATCGTCCGCGCGGCATCTGGCATGTCTGGGAGCGGGTGATCCGCAAACGCGCCGGGCTCGGCCGCGTCGAGCCGACCACGCCGCATGGCTATCATGACAAGGCTTACGCCTTCGCCGACGTGGCGGTGATTGGCGCCGGGCCCGCCGGCATGGCCGCGGCGGTGGCGGCGGCCGAGGCCGGCGCCGAGGTGACGCTGGTCGACGAGAACCCGGAGATCGGCGGCGCGCTTACGTTTGGCCGCTTCGATACCGACGGGCGGCAGGCCGATGAGGCCCTCAAACGCCTCGCCAAGGCGGTCCGCGACCAGCCCGCGATCACGGTGATGTCCGGCGCGGTCTGCACCGGCATCTACGAAGACCACTGGCTTGCCATCGACGGCGGCCGCCGCCTGACCAAGCTGCGCGCGCGCGATGTGGTGGTGGCCACCGGCCTGCAGGACGGGCTGATGGTGTTCGCCAACAACGATCTGCCCGGCATCCTCGCCGCCACCACGGTGCAGCGCATGATCTGGCATCACGGCGTGCTGCCGGGCCAATCAGCGGTCGTCGCGACGCAGGACGACTGGGGCTACACGGCGGCGCTCGATCTTGCCGAAGCCGGGGCACAGGTGCTGGCGCTGCTGGATACGCGGGCGAAACCTGACAATGGCGCGCTTGCCAAGCTCGCCCAAGACCGCGGTATCGAGCTGCTCGCCGGCTGGATGCCGCAGGCCGCGGAAGGCGAAGTCGAGCTGGAGCGCGTCATTGCCACGCCGATCATCGATACCGTGCGGGCCGGTGACGAGCCGCGCAGCTTCGACTGCGATCTGCTGTGCGTGTCGGCACGGCCCGCGCCGGCGACAGCGCTGCTGGCGCATACCGGCGCCAAGCTTGCCTTCGATGCGGCAAGCGGCGCCCATTTGCCGGCCGTGTTGCCGCCGGGCATCCATGCCGCCGGCGCGGTAAACGGCGTTGCGTCATTGAACCATGTGATCGCCGACGGCGAACGCGCCGGCGCGGCGGCCATGGGCATAGCCAAGGGCGGGCGCGCGAAGGCGGCCCGCAAGCCGGCCAGGAAATCGGCCAAGGCGTCGGTCGCAACGCCAGCCGCACCTCAGCCGATCCTCGATCCGGCCGAGGGCAAGGCCTTCGTCGATCTCGACGAGGATCTCACCACCGGCGATATCCGCGATGCGGTCGCGCTCGGCTATCAGGATGTCCAGCTGCTCAAGCGTTTTTCGACCCTCGGCATGGGCACCTCGCAAGGCCGCCACGCCAATCCGCCGGGGATAGCGCTGGCGGCCGAGGCGCGCGGCAAGGAGATCGGCGCGATCGGTCTGACGACCGCGCGGCCGCCGCTGGCGCCGATTGCTTTCGGCACATTGGCGGGACGGCAATTCGCGCCGCTGCGGCGCACGGCGATGCATCGCGCGCATGTCGAGGCGGGCGCCCAGATGATGGTGGCCGGCGCCTGGTTGCGCCCGGCCTATTACGGCGCGCCCGACGAGGCCGGGACGCGCATCCGCGAGGAAGCCGTCGCGGTCCGCCGCAGCCTTGGCCTGATCGACGTCTCAACGCTTGGCAAGCTCGAGCTGCGCGGCCGGGACGCCGGCGAATTCCTCGATCGCCTCTATACCTTCGCCTACCAGGGCCTTGCCGTCGGCCGGTCGCGCTACGCGCTGATGGCTGACGAGACCGGGGCGATCGTCGATGACGGGGTCGTCTGCCGCCTGAGCGACGAGCATTTCTACGTAACCGCGACCACCGGCGGCGTCGACGACGTCTACCGCACGATGGCGTGGTGGAATGCCCAGTGGCGGCTCGATGTCGATATCGCCAACGTGACGGCCGGGTTCGCGGCGGCGAACCTTGCCGGGCCAGCCAGCCGCGATACGCTCGCCAGGCTGTGCGACGACGTTGCGCTCGGGGCCGCCGATTTCCCCTACCTCGGTGTCCGCCAGGGTCACGTGGCAGGCGTGCCGGCGCGTATCCTGCGCACCGGTTTCGTTGGCGAGCTCGGCTACGAGATCCATGCACCGGCCGGCTTCGGCTTCGATCTGTGGCGCGCCCTGATGGAGGCCGGCGAAAGCTTCGGCATCCGGCCCTTCGGGGTCGAGGCCCAGCGCCTGCTGCGGCTGGAAAAGGGCCACATCATCGTCGGCCAGGATACCGACGGCCTGACCCATCCCTACGAGGCGGCGATGGATTGGGCGGTCTCCAAGAAGAAGCCGTTTTTTGTCGGCGGCCGCGCCATCGACATCATGCGCGCGCGCGGGCTGACCCGGCGGCTGGTCGGCTACAAGATCGAGGATGGCGAGGCGCCGCTGCCAGAGGAATGCCATCTGGTGATCCGTGACGGCGAGATCGCCGGCCGCGTCACCTCGAGCGCCGTGTCGCCGGCGCTGGGGCATTCGATCGGCCTTGCTTACGTTCCCCCCGACCTCGCAGCCGAGGGCAGCCGCTTTCAGATCCGCGCCGCTGCCGGCCGCATGGTCGAGGCGACGGTGGTTGCGCTGCCCTTCTACGATCCCGGCAACGCCCGGCAGGAGGTCTGATGGTCGACTGGAGCGCCGAACGCCGCAGCTTCGTCGAGGACCGCCTAGGCGGCATGGACCGGCCCGGCGCATCGGCCCGGCTGACGTTGGCCGATCTCAGCCTGCGGCCGCGTATGGGCGTCAAGGGATCGGGGGCGATCGGCTGGATGAAGCGCCAGGCCGTCACAGTGCCGGAGAACGACAACACCGCGGTCGCGCACGGCGCGGCCATGCTGGTCGCGCGTCTGTCGCCAAGCGAGGCGCTGCTGCTCGACACGCGCGGCGGCAAGGTGATGGAGCGGCTCGCGGCCTCGCTGCCACTGCACGGCGATAGCGGCGCCTATCCGGTGCCCCGCATGGACACGCACGCGTGGTTTCACCTTGGCGGCCCCGATGCGCCGCAGCTTTTTGCCAAGCTCTGCGCCGTCGATCTGAGGCCGGAAAAATTCCCCAACCTAAGCGTTGCGCAGACCTTTGCGGCACGATTACCGGTCATCATCATCCGCCAAAACGTGCAGAACGCGCCGCACTTCCACGTCCTCATGGACAGCGCGAGCGCGCTCTACCTGTGGGATTGCATCGTCGATGCGATGACCGAGTTCGGCGGCGTGGTGGTGGCGGATACCGATCCACGCGGCGACGAGTAGAGCAAACCCCGCAATGCTGACTCGGGCCATTCCCTTTGTTCCCTCCCCCCAGCGGGGGGAGGATTGGGGAGGGGGGAGACCGGCGCTCAGGATGTCAATGAGGCCGCCAAAAACGCCGATGCGCAAATATCAGCCGCCTATCGGCGGCAGCCCCCCACCCAACCTCCCCCCTGCGGGGGAGGGGCAATTTGGGCGGCCGCTTCCGAATTAACTGATTTTTCTCAGGTGCCTAGTCTTCGCCCGGCCACAAATCCTTGGCCGTCTCCACGACGAGGCGCAGCTTGGCGATCTCGTCGTCGACGGTGACCAGGTTGCCGACCGCGTTGCTGGAAAAGCCGCATTGCGGCGACAGGCAGATCTGATCCATCGGCATGTAGGTGGCGGCCTCATCGACGCGGCGTTTCAGATCGTCGGGGTTTTCCAGCTCGCCGCGTTTGGTCGTGACCAGGCCGAGGACGATCGTCTTGCCCTTGGGCACGAAGCGAAGCGGCGAGAAATCGCCCGAGCGCTCGTCGTCATATTCAAGGAAGAAACCGTCGACATCGGTGAGGTTGAAGATCTTGTCGGCGATCGGCTCGTAGCCGCCGGAGGCGAACCACTGGCTCTGGGCGTTGCCGCGGCACATATGGATGCAGACCGCCATATCGTCCGGCCGCTCGCCGATGGCATCGTTGATCAGTGCCGCATAGGTCTTGGGCAGCTCGTCCGGGTCCTCGCCGATCTTGCGCACGCCGTCGCGCATGTTCTCGTCGCAAAGATAGGCAAGGTTGGTGTCGTCGATCTGCACGTAGCGGCAGCCGGCTTCATAGAGCCCGGCCAGCTCCTCGCGGTAGACCCGCGCCAGATCGGCGAAAAAGCCGTCCATGTCGGGATAGGCCTCGCGGCTGATCGCCTCGCGGCCGCCGCGGAAATGGGTCATCGTCGGCGAGGGGATGGTGATCTTGGCGGTCTGGCTGGTCAAGCCGTTGATAAAGCGGAAGTTTTCGACCTCGACCCCGCCTTCGGGCAGGGACAGATGATCGGAGACCACGGCGACGAAGGGCGCCTTATCAAGATCTTCCTTGCTGGCCTTGCCTTCGGAGCCTTCCGGCTGCATGCGCTTGAATTCAACGCCGTTCAGCTTGTTGATGAAGTCGATGTGAAAGCTGGCGCGGCGGTATTCGCCGTCGGTGACCGCGTGCAGGCCAACCGATTCCTGGAGCTTGACCGCGTCCTTGATGGCCGCGTTCTCGTGCTCGCGCAGCTCCTCGGCCGAGATTTCGCCGGCATTCCACTTATCGCGCATCGCCAGCAATTCCGGCGGTCGCAGCAGACTGCCGACATGATCGGCGCGAAACGGTGGCTTGCGGTTGCTCATCGTAGGGGTCCCCCCGGATTTCCTGGTCACATCAATCGCCTGGGCGCGTCCGCGACAACAGCGCGCGATCCGGCCAACATCGCGGAAATTCCGGCCGCGGGCAATATCCAGCGCCGGGACATGGCGCCGCAGGGCCCGCCCGCAAGATTTATGTTGCACTTCGGGGCCTTGCGATTTCCGATAGCCGCGATTGCAGGGGCGGCGGCCGGAACCCAGGACAGAAAGCGGGTAGCATCGATGAGCGTGGTGACCAGGACCATCAAGCGCGCGGAAACGAATGACATTGCGATGCTCGAAAGCCAGGGCGTCGCCACGGTCCACGAGGCGCAGGGGCGCAGCGGGCTGATGGCGTCCTATATGCGGCCGATCTACCCCGGCGCGCGGATGGCCGGATCGGCCGTCACCGTCAGCGTCGCGCCGGCCGACAATTGGATGATCCATGTCGCGGTCGAGGTGTGCGCCGCCGGCGACGTGTTGGTGGTTGCCCCGACCTCACCGTCGGACGCCGGCTATTTCGGCGAGCTGCTGGCAAGCTCGCTGCGGGCGCGCGGCGTGCAGGGGCTGGTGATCGAGGCCGGCTGCCGGGACGTGGCCGACCTCACGAAGATGGAGTTTCCGGTCTGGTCGCGCGCGATTTCGGCCCAGGGTACGGTGAAGGAAACGCTGGGATCGGTGAACCAGCCGCTGGTCTGCGCCGGCATGCTGGTCAATCCGGGCGACGTGATCGTGGCAGATGATGACGGGGTTGTGGTTGTGCCGCGCGAACGTGCCGCGGAGGTCGCCAAGGCCTCGGCCGCCCGCGAGGCCAAGGAGGCCGAAACCCGAAAACGCCTGGTCGCCGGCGAGCTCGGGCTCGACATTTACGGCATGCGCGAGAAACTGGCCGCCAAGGGGCTGCGTTACGTCGAGGGCTCCGAGGACACTGACGATTAGAATTGGACGATTAGAAGAGGACGACTAGAAGGGGACGACCGACATGCAGACCGCCATCCCGTGCACGATGATGCGCGGCGGCACCTCCAAGGGCGCCTATTTTCTGGCCGCCGACCTGCCGGCTGATCCGGCGGCGCGCGACGCGGTGCTGCTCGCGGTGATGGGCTCGCCCGATGCCCGCCAGATCGATGGTATCGGCGGCGCCACCTCGCTCACCAGCAAGGTCGCCGTGATCGCGCCCTCGGCGGATCCGGAGATCGATGTCGATTATCTCTTCCTGCAGGTCGTGGTCGACGAGGCGCGGGTCGATGACGGGCAGAACTGCGGCAACATCCTGGTCGGCGTCGGTCCCTTCGCGATCGAGCATGGCCTGGTCGAAGCGCAGGACGGCACCACGCCCGTGCGCATCCGCATGGTCAACAGCGATGCCCTTGTCGAGGCGGTGGTCCAGACCCCCGGCGGGTTCGTCGAATACGAGGGCGATGCCGCGATCGACGGCGTGCCGGGTTCGGCGGCGCCGGTGCTGCTCGACTTCCTCGACACGGCGGGCTCGGCCTGCGGCAGCCTGCTGCCCACGGGCAATGCGTGCGACACGGTCGAGGGGATCGAGGTCACGATGATCGACAACGGCATGCCGGTCGTCATCATGCGCGCCGGCGATCTCGGCCGCAGCGGCTATGAGAGCAAGGCCGAGCTCGATGCCGACGACGAGCTGAAAGCACGGATCGAGTCGATCCGGCTGGCCTGCGGCCCCTTGATGGGGCTGGGCGATGTGAAGACACGCACGTTTCCCAAGATGTTCGTGGTGGCGCCGCCGCGCGAGGGCGGGCTCATCTCGACGCGTTCGTTCATCCCGCATGACTGCCATGCCGCTGTCGGCGTTTTTGCCGCCGTCAGTGTCGCCACGGCCTGCTTCACCCCCGGCGCGGTGACCGACGGTATCGCGGTGCTGCCCGAGGGCGCGCGCAAGACCTGCGGCATCGAGCATCCGACCGGCACGTTCGTCACCACGGTCAAGCTGAGCGCCGACGGCGCGCAAGTCGAACGCGCCGGCATCGTGCGCACCACGCGCAAGCTGTTCGACGGAAAGGTCTTCGTCCCGGCCGCGGCCTTCGGCCGGGCTGCCTAGCAACCGGCCGTAGTCAGGCCGCAGAAACGCATGATCGAAACGACCGGGGCGGTTCGGGAGGAAATCTGGGCGGCGGTCAGTCGTCGTCCAGCAGCGAGGGATCGGCGAGCGTCGTATCCTGGCCGGCCGGCGGGTTGCCCACCGCGCCTTTGAGCGATAGCTCCTCGCGCCATTCCTCGGGCGGCCGGGCCTGGGCGTTGCTGCCGATCTGATCGAGACCCCAGTAAATTTCCAGCGAGTGATTGTCCGGATCGCGGAACTCGACCGCGACCTGGGCGCCGGCCCGCCGCCGGCCCTCGAAATCGATCTTGACCTGATGTTGGCGCAGATGATCGCGGGCGCGAATGACCTCGTCGATCGTGGCAACCTCGAAGGCGAGATGGTGAAGCTCGGCGTTCTGCGCAGCTTTTTTGCCCTGCCCCACGAGCGCGACGCCGTGATGATCGGTGTTGAAGCGCATGAACACCATGCCGCCGGGCATCATGGTGTCGGGATAGACGTCGGAGACGCGGAACCCCAGGATCTGGGTGTAGAAGTCGACCGAGGCCTTGAGGTCCTGGACCACCAGCACGGCATGGCCGAGCCTGGTGATGTTGAAGGGCAGGCCCACGGGCGGCGTCGTTTCCCGCACGGCGCGCGCCTCGTCGCTCTGCAAGGCTTCGAAATCGATAAATCCCCTGGGCATCTCTTCAGCTCCTGTCCTGGCCAGGCCGGACGCTCACGCATTCCCGCCCGGCCGTCGTCTCAGTCATGCCGTCCTGCGCCTTGCCTTGCCGTCATAAGTGCGAAGGATACATGGGCCGCCCACCGCGGTCATGCCCCTCGCGCCTCGGATGCCGCCGCATCCGTGGCCGCGGCGACGGCCGCCAGATAGTCGTCGATGGTTGGCTCGGCGCCGGGCTCGTAGAAGCGTACAAGATCGAGATCGGTTGCCCATTGCAGGCGGGCGGCCGTGGCGCGGGTCATCAGCGGCTCGACGCCCAGCCCTTCGACGGTCTCCGCCGAGGCGCGCATTTCCGCCGCTTGCCGCTTGGCATGGATCGCCGACCGGCCGAGGTAGTAGCCCACGACCTGTTGCCAGTCGAGGCCAGGAAAGGTGACGTTGAGCGAGGCGACGATCTGATGCTGGAGGCCGAGCTTGCCTGCCGCCACCATCGATTCGGCGAAGAGCGCGGCAAAGCCCTTGATCAGCACGCTGCGCAGCATCTTGGCCGAGCTTGCCGCCCCCAAGGCCGGTCCCGCGACGTCAATGCGCATGCCCAGCGCGTTCAAATCTGCCGCCAGCGCTTCGGCCGTCTCGCCGGCAACCAGGATCGGAACCTTTGCGCCGAAATTCGGCACCGTGTCCATGGCGGCTCCCTCCACGAAGCGGGCGCCGGTGGCCTCGATCAGCGCCGCCGCCCGCGCCTTTTCACGCGGCGAGGTGGAATTGAGATCGAGATAGGTCTGGCCGGCACCCAGATGGGGCGCCGCCGCGCCCGCCGCCACCACGGTCTGGTCGGCGGTAACGGTCGAGAGGATCAGGGTTGCCCGGGTGACCGCCGCGGCAATGGTCTCGGCCGGCTCCACCCCCAGCGCGGTGGCCTTGGCGCGCAGCTGGTCGGCGGCGGCGGGATCGTCGATCAAGATGTCATAGGCGCTCACCTGCGCCACGCCGGCTTTGACGAAGGCCGCTGCGAATACAGGACCCGCCTCGCCGAAACCGACGACTGCAATCTTCTTGAATGCCATCTACCCCTCCAGACACGGGCTCGGCCGCGCCGCTCGGCACGGCGCGGGCACCCCGGTCCCGACGACCTTACTGCGCGCGCGCCGGCTGGAACAGACAGCCGAGCGGACGGTTGATATGCTTTCGGGCGCGCCCGCCGGTATGCTGGGGCGGAGCGGTCCGGAGCATTTTCCACTCGCGTGGAATGGGCTCCGGCCCGCTGAACGGAATATGCTCCGCCCGCGGTATGCAGACGAAAGAGATACGACCTTGGCCGATACGCCCAAGCCGGTTTTCCATGGCGGCGATCTTGCCGCCGCGACGGCGCGCTTCGGCGCCCCCGCCGATGGCTGGCTCGATCTGTCGACCGGGATCAATCCCCTGCCCTATCGCGTGCCCGAGTTATCCGAAACCGCCTGGACCAGGCTGCCCCAGCGTGACCGCGAGGAGGCGCTCATCGCGGCGGCGTATCGCTACTACCGGGTTGCGCCGAAGGCTGAAATCGTCCCGGCGCCCGGGACCCAGTCGATCATCCAGTGGCTGCCGCGTCTGCTGGCGCCGACACGTGTCGCAGTGCACGGCCCGACCTACGGCGGGCACGCGGCGGCGTGGTCCGATGCCGGGCACACGGTCATGCATGTCGAAGGCGACGGGGGGGCGAACGCAGCGGATACGGGGCCGCATTCAGTCGCGATCTTCGTCAATCCCAACAACCCCGATGGCCGTATCCAGCCGCCCGAAAAGCTTCGCGCGGCCGCAGCGCGCTGCGCCGCGGCAGGCGGCTTTGCGGTGATCGACGAGGCGTTTGCCGATCTCGTGCCCGAGGCCAGCCTGGCGCCGCACGCCGACGCGCCGGGCGTCGTCATCCTGCGTTCGGTGGGCAAGTTCTTCGGGCTGCCGGGGCTTCGGGTCGGGTTCGCGCTGGGCAGCGGCGCGCCGATCGACCGCCTGCGCCGCGCGCTGGGGCCGTGGGCGGTGTCCGGCCCGGCGCTGGAGGCGGCCCGCGCAGCACTTGAGGACGATGTCTGGATCGCCGAAACGCGCTCGCGGCTCGTCTCGCTGCGGACCAGGCTCGACGGAATTGTGAGCGAGGCCGGCCTGGAGATCGTAGGCGGCACCGATCTATTCCGGCTGACCCGAAGCGCCGCCGCGGCGCGGCTCCACGCCCATCTCGGCGGGCGCGGCATCCTCACCCGCAATTTTGACTACGACCCGCAGACTATCCGTATTGGCCTGCCCGGCAGCGATGCGGAATTTGCCCGGCTTTCGCAGGCGCTTGCCTCGTTTGAGCCTGGCTAGAGCACGATTCACGCGTCACACCAGATCACGGTGACGCGATCGTGCTCCATCTCATATTTTTAGAGCACGATTCACGCGTCACAACAGATCACGGTGACGCGATCGTGCTCTGGGCCGGTTCCTGGATCGCGGAAATGTTATCCAGTCCCTGCTTGATCTCGGAAATCAGGAATTCGCCCCGCTTGATCAAGCCGCCGGCTTCGGGATCGGGAAACGTCTTCTTCCAGGCCCGCATCTTGACGTTGAGCGCGCACAGCAGCCCGCCGACGGTCGTGTGATGGCGCTCGATGGCATCTTTGATCTCGCGAAACCGCTCGGCGCTCAGGTTTTCCCACATATCGTTCAGGCGATGATCGAACAGCCCGAACAATTTCGAAAGCGTGGTCGTCAGCCAATGGAGCTTGGCCTCGACATGATCGCAGGCATCCATCAGCGCACGGTCGGTCTTCAATTGAAAGCTCCCGCGCATCTCCTTGATCGAGGCGAAAAGCTCGCCGACGATCGGCACTACCTGGTCAAAACACTGGCGGTAGTATGACAAAGACAGAAAGATGTCCCCGCAATCTGCGAGGAAGGGCGGCAGGTCTTCCAGATGCACATCGAGCTTCTGCGCCATCCGGTTGAGTTTTTCCAAAGCCTGCGCCGCATCGGCGGACCGGAATAGCCCGATCAGTTCGGAATACTCTTGAACCACATTGTCATCCTTGCCGTAGATGCTTTGGATCAAGGGACGCGTAAACTCTGTCATGTACTTGTTGAGCTCGGCCGTCTTCGCGGCGGATAGCTTCAGATTCTCGTTGTCGGAAATTTCGATGCCAAGCGCGCGCAGTTGAATGCGCAGACTGTAGACATCGAAGCTGTGGAGTTCCTTCAGCTTGTGAAGCATGCGCAAATCGGGGCGCGGCTTGCCATCGACCCAGCCGAAATGCGTTGGCACGCCGTCGATCTCGAGCTGCAGGCTGCCAGCACTGTCATCGCTGAAAATCTCGATCACGGTCTGGAGCCGCGCATTCTTGATCATGCGTGATTTTTGCAGCCCACGCGTGGTGAGCGGAAGGATGGCGAGCGGTAATATGCTCAGCGAGTCACGATCGACGTCATCGATCGTCACGCCATTGACCGGGGCCGTTTCAGTATCCGCGCCGGAACCGCCCGGTGCGGCGTCGACATCCTCGGTTGCGGCTGGTCCATCAGCCATTGCAGGCCTCGTGTCGTAGAATGTGAGCCAGTTGAATACGCGCAACTCCGCGCGCGCGCGCATCGAAGGACCCCCCGTATAAGCACAAGCCACGATCGCCTTGGACCTGTGCCTGTTCGTTCATCCCGCCGTCGTCCTCAAACCGGTGCCACCCAGCCCCGGCCGATCCGGCGCGGTAGTTGCGCCCTGGCCCGCCGCGCCAGGCGCTGGTTCCACAATCGGCGCAGCGGCGGGCTTGGCAGCAGGCGCAGCCGAAGGCGGCGGCGCAGGATTGGCGGCAGGTTTGGCCGCAGGCGCAGCGGCAGGCGCAGCGGCAGGCGCAGCGGCAGGTTTGGCCGCAGGCGCAGCGGCCGGAGGCGTGGTCGCCGGCGGGACGACCGGCGCCGCCGAAGGCGTCGGTGGCGTCGGTGGCGTCGTTAGCGTTCCAACGGGCTCGGCTGGCGGTTGTTGGCGCGGAACGGCGGCCTGACCGTCCAACAGGCGGTAGATGCCACGCTGTCCGACACTGCTTTCGAATGCCTTGCACAGACCAAGAACCGATTCCGCCCCGCCGAGCAGCAAAACGCCGTCCGGTGCAAGCATCCGCGAGACATCATCGAGGACCCTGCTCTTCGTCGGATCGTCGAAATAGATCAGCACGTTGCGGCAGAACACGGCATCGAATTTGCCGAGCACGGCCGGATTCTCGAGCAGATTAAACGGCCGATAATTGACCATCGAGCGGATCGGATCGATGAGTTTCCACTGATCGTCAGCACGCTCGAAATAGGTCAGCAGGAAATTCGTGGGCACACCACGCTGCACCTCGAACTGGGTGTAGAGGCCTGATTTCGCGCGCTGCAGAATCTCCAGCGAAATGTCGGTTCCCAGAATATCGATTTTCCAGTCTGCGAGTTTCGCGGACATTTCCCTCAGAATCATTGCGATGCTGTAGGGCTCCTGGCCGCTGGAGGCGGCGGCGCACCAAATACGCAGGCGTTTGGTCGATTGCCGCTTCTCGATCAGCGCCGGCAGCACCTCGTCACGAAACGTGTCGAACATGTGACTGTCGCGGAAAAAGAACGACTCGTTCGTCGTCATCGCCTCGACCACATCGATCAAGATCGTGTCATCAGTGCGCGTGCGCAGCGCCGCCACCAACTCGGTCAGCCCTTCGATCCCGTGCTTGCGGGCGACCGGCGTCAACCGGCTTTCGAGCAGATAAAGTTTGTCAGGGGTCAGCACCAGTCCCGGGCGCTCCCTGATAAGCCCGCTCAACAATTCAAAATCAGCGGTATTCATGGCGTCCCCCTGCTCGCGAGCATCGCGACATGCGGCGCCAGCTCATCGAGCGGCAGGACGGCGCTGCACAAACCGTTCGTGGCAACAGCGCCCGGCATCCCCCAGACGACACTGCTCGCTTCGTCCTGGGCGACCACGGTGCCGCCTTTCTCGACGACACATTGCGCACCGCGCATTCCGTCGCTGCCCATGCCCGTCAGAATCACCGTCAGGATCGCGCCGCCATAGATATTGCTGAGGCTGCGCAACATCGGGTCGACAGACGGGCGGCAGAAGTTCTCCGGCGGCGTGGTGGTGAGACGCAGCACCGCCGATCCCGCCGACCCGGCTTTCGGCTCGGCAATCATGTGAAAATCGCCAGGTGCGACGTAGATTTTTCCGGCCTTGATCTCCTCACCATCAACGGCCTCGGCACAGGGCCAACCGGCGTTCTGCTCAATATGCTGGGCCAGGATCGTGGTGAACGTCGGCGGCATGTGCTGGGTCACCACGATCGGCAGCGTTACCTTGCCCGTCAACGCGCCGAGGAAGGTGAACAGGGCCTGCGGCCCCCCGGTGGAACTTCCAACCGCGATAATTCTGGGCTTGATGCGGCTGGACGCGCGCAGTGTGATCCGCGGCGCGAGCTTGGGCATCGTCGCCGTGGCCGCGCCAGCCACGCCGGACCTACCGGCAATCGCGCGCCGCCGCCGCGCCTGGCCGAGGCTGCGAACCTTTGCCACCAACACCCTGCCAAACTCGTTGCGGTCGTTGATCTCGCCGGAGGCGGTGGGCTTGGGAATGTAGTCGGTCGCGCCAAGGCGCAGGGCTTTCATGCTTATGTCGGCGTTGCGCAGCGAGAGCGTCGACGCCATCAGGATCTTGACCTCGGGATCGACCTTCATCAACTTCGGCAATGCGGTCAGACCGTCCATCACCGGCATCTCGATATCGAGTATGATCACGTCGATCTCGGTCTTGCCGATCCGATCGACGGCGCGCTGGCCATTGCTGACGGAGGCAACGACCTGCAATCCCGGATCAGCGTCGAGAATCCGCGTGATCAGTCCCCGGATTACAGCCGAATCGTCAACGACCATGACCCGGATTGCGTCTGCATTCGGACCGGTTCGCGCGGAACCGGCGCCGTGATTACCCACGGCCACGAAATTTGGCGCGTTCGTCATTAGAGGAGACCGACCTGCGCCAGCTTGGCTTGCATGATCTGGTTGTCGAAAGGCTTCATGATGTACTCGTTCGCCCCGGCCTCGAGCGCCGTGCGGATGTTTTCCAGATCGGTCTCGGTCGTGCAGAAAACGACTTTCGGCGCGTCGCCGCCCGGCAGCGCCCGCAACGCGAGCAGGAACTCGATGCCGTTCATGACCGGCATGTTCCAATCGAGCAGAATGGCATCGGGAAATGCCTCCTCGCAGGCAGTCAGCGCTTCCTGGCCATTCTCGGCTTCCGAGGTCTCAAAGCCGAACTCCTGCAGCATATTGCGCGCAATCATTCGGATTACCTTTGAGTCGTCGACAATGAGGCAACGCTTCATAATGGCTTTCCTTCGTTTCTTCTGCTGAACATCCTGCAGCCAGACGATCGTCAGGCGCTGTTCAGAAGTTTGTCGATATCGTCCTGCGACATGGCCTCATCGGAGAGCTGCGGGCCCTGGAGCAGCGCTTCATCGGGAATATCATCGAAATCCACCGGCGCATCCTCGGCAGCATCGGTGGCTTCTGCCTCGGCGACGTGGCGTGCTTTGTACTCGTCGATCTCGTCGCCGAACGCCAAAATCAGTGAATCAACCTTCTCCTCGATTTCCTTCAGCGCCTTCACGACCTTGGTCACGCGCTGGCCGGTGATGTCCTGAAAACTGCAGGCCTCGAAGATCTGGTTTGAGGCGCTGAATATCGTCTCCTGGGTGGCTTCATCGACATCCCCGATGGCGCCCTGAATCGTTTCGGTGGCGTCCATGATGCGATTGGTCGCATCCGCGGTCTCGGCGACGATCTCGTCGAGCTCGTCAGCGGCGGCAGGCAAATGCCGCTCGGTGACTTCATCGGGGCGCAGGGCGGCGATATCGGCCTTGGCGTTCTCGATGTAGTCCGCGAGCCCAATCATCTTGGCCACGACCTCGTTGTCGGAGCTCGCCATTTCCTTGCGCGCGGCATCCATGATGCCGGCCACGACCGCGCTCACATCCTCGAGCCGAACGGTCCCCGGTTCGGCCTTCTGAAGGTCAATGAGCTGCTGCGCCAGCCGATTTTGATCAACGATACCCGACATGACCGGCCCCTAGAATTCACCGATAACGGAAACCAGTTTGCTTTTCAGGGTGTTCGCATTGAACGGCTTGACGATGTAATTCGAAACGCCAGCCTTCTTCGCCACGATCACGTTCTCGGTCTTGCTCTCGGCGGTCACCATGATGAAGGGGATTTGCTTGAGCTTGTCGTCCGCACGCACTTCGCGCAGCAGCTCCAGACCCGTCATCGGCTCCATGTTCCAATCGGACATGACCAGGCTGTATTCGCCGGCCCTGAGCTCCGCCAGCGCGGCGACGCCGTCGGTCGCCTCATGGATGTTCGTGAACTTAAGCTGCACAAAAATGTTCCGAAGAATGCGAAGCATCGTCACATAGTCGTCGACCAGCAGGATCGGTCGGTGATATCGAAAGCCATAGCTCGCTCCGTCGTTTAATCGCGGTCACTCGGCCGTCGGCAGGCCGCGCGCCAAGGGGTCAGGCCGCCTCTGCGGCATCGAGATCAAGCAGACGCGTGATGTCGAGGATCACCAGGAGCTCCTCGTCGAGGCGGTAGATGCCGTCCGCAAAGCTGCGCCACAGCGGATCAAGCGTCGCCAGATTGGACTCGATCTTGTCCAGCGGAACGCTGATGACATCACCGATCGTGTCGATATTGAGGCTGTAAAGTTCGTTCTGATATTCGACCACCACGCTCATGCCTTCGCTGCCATTGTCGCGAGGCGGCAACGCCATGCGCTGGCGCATGTTGATGGCGGTAACGATGCGCCCGCGCAGATTGATCAATCCGGCGATCACCGGATCAGCCAAAGGCACACGCGCCACCGGCTGCGGCGCCAACACATCCTGAACGGACAGCACAGGTATGCCAAAAAGCTGTTCGGCGATCGTCAGCGTGACGAACTGTTTGGTCGCGCGCTCCGACTGGCCATCGCTGGTTGTGGTCTCACTCATGCGACTTTCTCCGTGGGAACTTCGGCCTCGCGCCGGAAATCGCGGTTGAGGCTGTCGAGCACCTTGTTGCGGTCGAACTTGGCTACATAGTCGTCAAAGCCGGCGTCGCGGCCACGTTCGCGGTCCTTTTCACTGGCGCGCGACGTCAAGGCCACCATCGGAACGTCACGCCAGCGGGGATCGCCGCGGACATGCTCGGCGAACTGGAAGCCATCGGTGCCGGGCATCTCGATGTCGCTGATGATGACATCAAAATCGGCGCCGTCTTCGCGCATCCGCAAGGCATCATCGGCGCTGTCAGCGGTGATGACTTCGTAGCCGGCGACCGAGAACAACGGCGCCATCAAATTGCGGAAGAAGGGGCTGTCGTCGACGAGCAGCATCCGCTTGCGCGAGCCCTCGCCGTCGCCGCGCTGATCCTCGTTCGCCGTGAACCAGTCTGCGAAGGCCGAGGTTAAATAGTGGCCGACATCAAGCACATCGGTCGCCTGGCCGTCGATCACAGCCGTGCCCACGAGACCTGGCTTGTTCGCCGTCAGCTCGACCTTGAGAACTTCCTCGACAATGTCGACGATCGTCTCGACCACCAGACCCGCGGCCCGGTCGCCCTCCTGGAATACCAGCAGGTTCTGCTGGCCCTCGGTCTTGATCTCGCAACCGTCGGTGGCGATCAACGGCATCAGGCGGTCGCGGTACTGAACCATTGGTTCGCCATGGGCGTATTCGATGCGCGAACCATCGATGATCTCCAGGCGCGAAATCAGAGCCAGCGGCACGGATTGCAACTGCGAGCCGGCGGCGCGGAATACCAAGAGCGCGACGCGTTCTGCTCCCGAGCCCGCCGCTTCCTGAGCGTCGTCGCTGGCGTCCTGGCGGGGCAGATCGACCACGCCGACCGTCGACGCGATTCCGTTCACATCCAGGATCATGATGACGCTGCCGTCGCCCAGAATGGTATTGCCCGAGTAGATCGGAACCTGCCGCAGGATCGGCGCAACCGGTTTGACGACGATTTCCTCGGTGTCGAAGACCCGGTCGACGATCAGCCCGAAGGTGAATGTGCCCACCTGGCTAACCACGACAAAGCGTTCGGTGTCGCCATCCTTTTCATCGGCCGCCCGAAGCTTCTGGACCTTCGGAAGATCGACAAGCGGCAGCAGGCTGTCGCGCAAGCGCAGCACCGGCACATTGTTGATGGTCTCGATGCGGTTCTCCGAATTGTTCGAGACACGCACCAGCTCCAGCACGCCGATCTGCGGAATGGCGAAACGCTCGCCGCCGGATTCCACGATCAGTGCCGAGACGATTGCCAGCGTCAGCGGAATATTGATCTTGAAGCGCGAGCCCTTGCCAGGTGTGGAGGTAAGCTCGACGTTGCCGCCGATCTTCTCGATATTGGTGCGCACCACGTCCATGCCGACGCCGCGGCCCGACACGCTGGTGATCTTCTCCGCCGTGGAAAAGCCGGCCTTGAAGATGAACTGGGTGATCTGCTGGTCCGACATCTCCGCCAGCTCGGCCTCGGTGGCGAGCTCCTTGGAGAGGATGTTGGCCTTGACCTTCTCGATATTCACGCCGCGGCCGTCATCGGAAATCTCGATGATGATGTGCCCGCCCTCATGGTAAGCGTTCAGCTTGATCACGCCCGTCTCGGGCTTGCCTGCTTCCAGCCGCCCGTCGGTCGTTTCCAAGCCATGGTCCGCGGAATTGCGAACCATATGCATGAGCGGATCCTTGATCAGCTCGAGAACCTGGCGGTCGAGCTCGGTATCGCCGCCGATCATGTCCAGCTCGATCTTCTTGTCCATTTCCAGCGACAGGTCGCGAACGATGCGGGGCAGCTTGGCCCAGGCGTTCTTGATCGGCTGCATGCGCGTCTTCATGACGCCTTCCTGGACGTCGGTGGTGATGTGATTGAGGCGCTGCAGCGGCACCTTGAATTCGCTTTCGTCGCGGCCGCGCACCATTTGCAGGAGCTGGTTGCGAGTGAGCACGAGCTCGCCGACCAGCGTCATCAGGTTTTCCAGCAATTCCACGTTCACGCGCACCGATTGGGCGGCGACCAATGATTCCTTTACCTGGCGCGGCTCATCCTCGTCGGCCACTTCCACATCGGCCACTTCCACATCGGCCACTGCCACATCGGCCACTGCCACATCGGCTATTGCGGCCGCGGGGTCTTCCACCTGCTGCGCTGCGGCAGGTTCGGGCGCAGCGGCTGCGGCGGGCGGCTCGGCGGCCGCCTCAACCGGCGGCGCTATGGCCTGCGGGCCAGCGGGAAGTCCTTCGGTGTGCTCACCGGTACCCTCGGCGGATTGCCGCGTATTTTCGGCGCCGGAAACCTCGTCGAGAAGTTCCTGGGCGACGGGGAACCCGCCGTTCGCGTCGGTCGGCACGCCGGCATCGTCGGCGCCAGCGGCCAACACTTCATCAAGCAATTCCTGGGCGACCGGGAAGCCGGACTCGGCATCCGTCGGCACGCCCGCATCTTCGGCGCCAGTGGCCATCACCTCATCGAGAAGTTCCTGGGCAACAGGAAATCCGCCATCGGCGTCGGTCGGCGGCGCGCTCGCGACGTCCGACTGCTCCGGAGCGGGCGCCGCCGCGGCAGGCGCCTGCTCGATGGCCGGCGCTTGCTCGAGGGCCGGCGCTTGCTCAAGGGCCGGCGGTGGCGGCGAAGCATCGTCGCCAGCAATGACACGCAATTCGTCGATCAGAGCACTGTCGTTGCCCGCCGGCTCGCTGCCACTCTCCTCAAGGCCGGAGATGATATCCTTGACGCGATCGATTGCCTTCAGGATGACGCTGACGGCCGTCGGCGTGACTTCGAGCGCGCCGTCCCGGAACATGCCCAGGACGTCCTCGCCGGCGTGCGTTACCGCTTCCAGCCGCGGCAGGCCGAGAAATCCGCTGGTCCCCTTGATGGTGTGAACGAGACGGAAAATATCCTGCAAGATCGCCTTGTCACTGGGATCCTGCTCGAAGCGCACCAACTCGGTATCGATCACCGCGAGCGCTTCCGAAGTCTTGGTCAGAAATTCTGTTAGCAGTTCATCCATTCCAGCCACCCTTGCCTTTCAAAACCAGCTCTCTTGCTTAGGACCAACGGCGGACCCTGAGGTCCGGCGCCTCCGCGCGGCGCCTGCGCGCCGTCCTAATTACCCCGCTGCGTCGACGCGCAATGTCGACCGGAGTTCTGCCATCCGTGCACTTGGGGCCCATACGTCGACACCCAGGTTCGGTGCGCCGTCGTGATTTCGATCTATCTTCCATAAGAGGACTCGTTCCCCCCGGACGGTCGCAGAACGCACAGATATGCGTTGAATAAGGTTTAGATTCGGTAAAATGCGGGGAATTGACGGGGTACTCGCCGAACCCGCGGGGGAGGCGTCGTGGCGGCTGTTGTCGACGCGGCCCCGGCAAAGCCTGGATTGCCTGGGAAATGGCACCAAGCACCCCGAATATTACCTGTTCGGCGCCTGCCGGGCGGAGAGCCGCCTGCCGGGATTGATCGGCGCGCTGCGCTTCAAGTTGGGCGCCGGCAGTTGGGCGCCGACCGTCAGGTCAGGCGGCGTCGATCAGGTGAACATAGGAGCCGAACACCGGGCCGGCGCGGCATCCCGCCGGGCCGACGGCTTCGCCGCGCGCATCGCGGCAGTCGAAAAGCGGCGCATCGCCGTCCTCGTGCGAGGCGCTCGCATAATGGAATTCGTGGCCGCGAAACCGCGCACCGCGGCCCCCCAAAGCGCAGCCATCCTTAAGCGTCACCTGGCGATAGCCGAGATGGAGACGCGGCTTGGCAAATGAGGTTTCCACGGGCAACAGCCCGGCCATTTCGTGGGCGCCGCCGTCGCCGTCCACCAGCACGCGCCCCAGCACCATGTAGCCGCCGCATTCGCCGTAGACGGCGGCCCCGCGCGCGGCGGCGCCGCGCAGACCGTTCAGAAATGTGGCGTTGGCCGCCAGCCGGCCCGCATGCAGCTCAGGATAGCCGCCCGGCAGGTAAACCGCGTCGGCGTCAGCGGCCGGCGGCTCGTCGGCCAGCGGCGAAAAATAGTCGATCTCCGCGCCCGCGGCGCGCCAACTGTCGATCAGATGAGGATAGGCGAAGGCGAAGGCGGTATCGCGCGCTACCGCGATGCGCTGGCCGAGCACCGGAATGACCGGGCCGCCCTCGCCGTTTGGCGTCCGCATGGGCCTTGCTAGTTCAATCAGCCGGCCGAGATCGAGATGCGCCTCGACCGCCGCCGCGGCGTGGGCGATGAACGCTTCCAACGCTTCATGCTCGGAGGCCTGCACCAACCCCAGATGCCGCTCGGGCAAGGCCAGGGTCTCATCCCGCGGCAAGCATCCGAGCAGGGCTTGGGGCAGATCGCGGCAGGCCGCCTCGAGCGTACGCGCATGCCCTTCGCTGCCCACCCGGTTGAAAACCACGCCCGCCACATCGAGACCGGGCCGAAAGGTGGCAAAGCCGTGGACCACCGCGGCCGCCGAGGCGGCCTGGGCGCGCACATCCAGCACGAGCAGCACCGGCAGATCGAGCCGCGCCGCCACATCGGCGGTCGACCCGGTGCCGTCGGGCGCGCCGTCAAACAGCCCCATCACGCCCTCGCCGACAACGAATTCGGCATCGCGCGCGAACCGGCGCGCGACCCCCGCCACCGTCGTCTCGCGCATCGCCCAGTCGTCGAGGCTGAGGCAGGGCCGGCCGCTGGCCACCGCATGGAAGGCCGGATCGATATAGTCGGGCCCGACCTTGAACGAGCCGACGCCAAGTCCGCGCTTGCGCAAGGCCGCGATGAGGCCCAGCGTGACGGTGGTCTTGCCGTGGCCCGAGGCGGGGGCCGCGATGATGATGCCCGGAACGCTTTTCACGGGAGCCAAGGCCAATGTTTCTATGTGCCCGATAACGGGCGGAACGGGCGACACACTAGAGCATTTTCCGATCGGTTGGCATCGCCGGCCCACTCCCCCGCCCGGCCACCCCCAACGCTCAATTAGGGCAGTATCCTAGGGGTGGACGGGCGGGGGAGTGGGCCAGTACCGGTTCCGCGTGAGCGGAAAACGCTCTAGCCAGCCCGCCCGGTCCTTGGATAGTCTGATCTCCATGGCGAAGACCGACGAGACCAAAGGCACCCCCCTGCGCCGCGGCTGGACCACCGGCGCCTGCGCCGCCGCGGCGACGCGGGCGGCCTATCAGGCGCTGCTGACGGGGCACTTCCCGGATCCAGTGGAGATCACACTACCCAAGGGCCAGCGCCCCGGCTTTGCGCTGGCAACGCAATGTCTCGGCGCGGACCAGGCGAGTGCGGGCATCGTCAAGGATGCGGGCGACGATCCCGACGTCACCCACGGCGCGCTGGTGGTGGTCACGGTGCGGCCCGGCCCGGCCGGCAGCGGCGTGCGCTTTGTGGCCGGCGAGGGCGTCGGCACGGTGACCCGGGCCGGCCTGCCGCTGGCCGTCGGTGAGCCTGCCATCAACCCCGCGCCGCGCCGCATGATCGAGGAGAGCGTGGCGGCGCTGGCGAGCGAATTCGATGCGCCGGGCGACGTCTCGGTGGAGATATCCATACCGGGCGGGGCCGAACTCGCGGCCAAGACCTGGAACCCGCGCCTCGGCATCGAAGGCGGGCTTTCGGTGCTCGGCACGACGGGCATCGTCGTGCCCTTCTCGTGCTCGGCCTGGATCCACTCGATCCATCGCGGCATCGACGTCGCCCGCGCCGCCGGCCTGCCCCGTATCGCTGGCAGCACCGGCTCGACCTCTGAGGCCGCGGTGCAGGCGCTTCGCGGCCTGCCCGAGATGGCGCTGATCGATATGGGCGATTTCGCCGGCGGCATGCTGAAATACCTGCGCCGCCATCCGGTGCCAAACGTCACCGTCGCCGGCGGTTTTGCCAAGATCAGCAAACTCGCCGCGGGTTTCCTCGACCTTCATTCGGGGCGCAGCAGCGTCGATTTTGAGCGCCTTGCCGGGCTCTGCGCCGCGCTCGGCGGCTCGGACGACCTCATCGAGGCCGCGCGGGGCGCCAATACCGCCGCCCAGGTGCTGGATCTGGCACGCGGCGAGCAACTCGCCCTCACCGATGCGATCGCCGAACAGGCGCGCACCTGCGCGCAGGAGGTCGCCGGACCGCGCGTTGCGGTCGAGGTCGCGATCTTCGACCGCAAGGGCGGTCTTATCGGACGCGCCGGTGGCTGAGCAAACACGGGTGCTCGTTCTTGGCGGGACGCAGGACGGCGCCGCGATCGCGCGCGCGCTGGCCGCCGATCCGGCGATCCACACGATCAGCTCGCTCGCCGGGCGCACCCGCAATCCGGGGCCCATCGCAGGCGAGGTCCGCAGCGGCGGCTTCGGCGGCGCGGCCGGCCTTGCGCGCTATCTGAAAGGCGCGCGCATCGACCTGCTGGTGGACGCCACCCACCCCTTCGCCGCCGCGATCAGCCGCCACGCCGCCGAGGCCGGCGTAGCGGCGGGCGTGCCGCGGGTGCAACTGCAGCGCCCGCCCTGGTCGCCCCAGGATGGCGACCGCTGGATTGAGGTCGACGACGTGAACGCCGCGGCGCGTGCCGTTTCCGCCCAAGGATCGCGCGCCTTTCTTACCGTCGGCCGTCAGGAGCTTGGCGCCTTTGCCGCGTCAGAGCAGGTCTGGTTCCTGATCCGCCTGATCGATCCGCCCGCCGCGCCGATCGCGCTCGCGTCGTTCGAATTGCTCTGCGCCCGCGGCCCCTTCGAGGCGGCGGCCGAAGAAACGCTGATGCGCGACCATGCCATCGATGTTCTGGTCTCCAAGAACAGCGGCGGCCAGGCGACCTACGGCAAGATAACCGCCGCGAGAAATCTCGGTATCCCCGTGGTCATGGTGCGCCCGCCGCCGGCCCAGCCCGGCGATCAGGTAAGCGATGTCGCCGCGGCGTGTGCCTGGGTCCGAGAGCTGGCTGCGGCCGGCCATTCCGGAATTTGAGCAGACAGCCACGTCATTTCGACCGAGGGAGCGTCTGCGAGCGAGCGGAGAAATCTGGTTCGATGCCGTGCGGGTTGCGGCCGGATTTCTCCCTCGCTGACGCTCACTCGAAATGACGTTTGAAATCGTGCGTATAATGCTCCCGCCGCCTCACTCGTGGCGACAGATATGCCGGTGCCCGGGATCATAGAGCCGGCTGGCATGGCCGGCCTCCTTATCGAAGACGCGGCCGACCAGGACAAGCGCCGTCCGCGTGATCTTGGCGGCGCGCGCCTTGCCGCGGATATCGGCGAGGGTGCCCGTGATAGTCAGCTCGTCCGGCCAGCTGGCGCGATAGACGATAACGGCCGGGCAATCGGCGCCGTAATGCGGCGTCAGCGCCTCGACGACATGGCGCAGGTTCCGCACCGACAAATGGATCGCGAGGGTCGCCCGCGAGGCGCCCAGCGCGGCCAACTCCTCGCCGGGCGGCATGGCCGAGGCCTTCATCGTGGTGCGGGTGAGGATCACGGTCTGGCTGACGCCCGGCACGGTCAACTCGGCCTTGAGGCTCGCGGCAGCGGCGGCGAATGCCGGCACGCCGGGGGTGATGTCGTAGTCAATACCGAGCGTATCAAGCCGGCGCATCTGTTCGGCGACCGCGCCGTAAAGCGAGGGATCGCCTGAATGGACCCGCGACACGTCGTGGCCCGCGGTGTCCGCCGCACGCATTTCCTCGACGATTTCGTCCAGGTTCATCGGCGCGGTGTCGACGATCCGCGCGCCTTCCGGCGCATAGTCGATCAGCTCGCGCGGCACCAATGAGCCGGCATAGAGGCAGACCGGGCAGCGCGCGATCAGATCGCGTCCGCGCACCGTGATCAGGTCGGGCGCACCGGGACCGGCGCCGATGAAATGGACCGTCATCGGCCAGGCATCTCCTCGCGCGCGCCATAGCCTCTTGGGGTGTAGACCCAAACCCCGCCGTCGCCCTTATGGACGCGCCGCGTCTCGCTTGAGCCGACCAGGACGAGGGTCAGCATGTCGACCCGCTCGGCCGAAAGGTCCTTGAGGGACAGGACTTCGACGCTCTCGCCCGGACGGCCGAGATTGCGCGCGAGCACCACCGGCGTCTCGGCCGGGCGATGCGACAGCAGAATGTCGCGCGCCTCGCCGAGCTGGGTCACGCGCCGCCGCGAGACCGGATTATAGAATGCGATCACGAAGTCGCCCTCGGCAGCGGCACGCACGCGCCGCTCGATCACCGTCCAGGGCGTCATCAGATTGGAGAGCGAAATGGCGCAGAAATCGTGGCCCAACGGCGCGCCGATCCGCGCGGCTGCGCTCTGAAGGGCCGATATGCCCGGCGCCGAAGCGATCGAGATACGCCGCCAGTCGGCGCGTTCGGAGCGATCGAGCAACTCGAAGACGAGCGCGCCCATCGCATAGATCCCGGCATCGCCCGAGGAGACCAGCGCCACCGTGCGGCCCTCAACAGCCAGGTCGAGCGCGGCGCGCACGCGCGCTTCCTCCTCGCCCAGCGCGAAATTGTGGCAGGTCTTGCCAGCCGTCATCGGACCCAGCAGGTCGAGATAGAGGCTGTAGCCGACGATATCGCTGGCCTCGCGGATCGCCTGATCGGCGTCCGGCGTGCGAAAGCGCGGATCGCCCGGCCCGATGCCGACGACCGTCAGACGCCCACGCGGCCGCCCTGCCATAGGTATATTTATGGGGGATATATCTATCGGCGCCGGCGCGCGCGCGATGGCGCAGGTGGCACGCCGGCTCTTGCGTTTCGGTACCACGAGCACGGCGTCGGGTCCCGCTGCCGCAAGCGCGGCGCCCTCGGCGACGCCGTGGCAGCCGACCTCGCGGAAGACAGCATCGGAGGGGTTCTCGAGGCGCGGCGTTTCGGCCTCGAGCCGGGCCGCATCGAAGAAGCGCGTGGATACATCCAACGCCGCCGCCGCGGCATGGACGGCCGCTTCATCCATCTTGAGATCGATGGAGAAGATGCCGGCGACCGCGCCCTCGGCCAGGCCGGCCTCTTCAAGCGTACGCGCGACCAGCGCGACGACCTCCTCGGGCTCGGCATTGCGCTCGCAGCCGATACCGACGGCGAGATGTTGGGGGTTGTAGACGAGCCGGCTGGTGTCGCCGCCGTCGCGGTCGTCACTGACGCGGATCGCCAGCGCGCCGTCATCGGCAAAGGGCAGCGTGCCATCGCCGAGCCAGGGCGCGGAGCCCTCCAAATGGACCCGCGCGCCGGTTAACAAGGTCGCCATGAAGTCTTTGAAATCGTTAGAATTTGCGAGCCGCCAGCCATCCGGCGGGGCGTCGAGGGCCACTCCGAAACGCAGGTCGCTCGCCGTGGTAATCGCGGGCGTGCAGTCCAACGTAGCGGCGAGGCTCGCGGCCAGATCATTGGCGCCGCGATGTCCGCCGAGCAGCGGCACGACGGCCGAACCGTCCTCGGCAACCGCCAGCACCGGCGGCTCGGCGCGCTTGTCGCCAAGCACCGGGGCCAGCAGGCGAACCAGAATGCCGGCCGCGCAGATGCCGACGACCGGCCGGCCCGCCGTATATAGTGCGCGCAGATGCGTCTTCAGATCATCGATGCGCTGCACGGCATGCGGCGTATCGAACGCGGCATGGATCTCCGCGCCCGCCAGCGCAGCGGCCGCCGCGCGCGCCGTGTCCAACCCGCTCGGCCCCAGCACGATAACAACCGCTGACGCTAAAGCCGCCATGCCTCGCCCCGCTTGTGCACGACGATCATCGAGAAATACGGCACCGCGCGCTCATCCACCTCGTCGAGGGCAAGGATGCGCTGGTTCGCCATCGTCGCGCGCTCGACATAACGCGCCTGCGCGGCAAGCCCCAGCTCGACCAGCAACTCGCGGATACGCGCGAAGTGCCGTCCCAGCTTTATTATTGCCGCAGCATCGTTCTCCAGCAGCCGCGCGCGTATCAGGTCGGTCTCCAGCGGTGCGGGGATCACCGTCATAACATCGTTGCGGGCGGCGAGCGGCGCGCCGAGCACCGCGGCGCAGGCGGTGAGCGAGGAAACGCCCGGCACCACCTCGACTTTGAAGCGCTCGGCCATGCGCCCGAAGAGATACATGAACGAGCCGTAGAAGAACGGATCGCCCTCGCACAGCACCGCCACGTCGCGCCCCTCGTCCAGATGGCCGGCGAGCGTTTCGACCGCCTGATCGTAGACGGCCTGCGCGGGAAACCGGGCGGCCACGATCGGCATGCGGATCGGTATTTCGGTTTTGGCGCCGTTCAGATAGCCTTCGACGATCGAGCGCGCCAGGGAAGGGCCCTCCTCGGGCGCCGGATAGGCCAGGACCGGCGATGCCTGCAACAGCCGTAGCCCCTTGACGGTGATCAGCTCGGGATCGCCCGGGCCGACGCCGATGCCGTAAAGCGTCCCGGTCATGGCTTCACGCCGACATATTGCGTGACCGGCATTTTCGGCCGCCAACTGAGGAAACGGCCGACCGGCGTTGCGTGCTGCACGGCGATGCGCCTGAACTCGCCGCCATGCGCCGCCTGCCAGCCATATAGCGCGTGCTCGCCCTCCACCGAAATAACATTGGCGACCAGACGGCTGCCTGATTTGAGCGCGGCCCAGCACGCCTCGAGCAGCCCTTCGGCCGCCACGCCGCCACCAACGAAAACCGCATGCGGCGGGTCGAGACCGTCGAGCGCCGCCGGCGCAACGCCGCCAACCATTTCGAGACAGGGGACGCCAAGCGCGGCCGCGTTCTCGCGAATAAAACCGAGGCGTTTTTCGTCGCGCTCGATCGCCACCGCGCGGCATGATGGATGCACCCGCAGCCACTCGATCGCGATGGACCCGCAGCCCGCGCCGACATCCCAAAGCAGCTCGCCCGGCAGCGGCGCCAGCATGGCCAGCGTGGCCGCCCGCACCTCGCGCTTGGTGAGCTGGCCGTCATTGACGAAAGCCTCGTCGGGCAGGCCGGCGGCATGGCTGTATGTCGTCGCGCCGGCGTCGGCCACGCATTCGACGGCGAGGGTGACGAGGTCGGCGATGGGCTCGGGCGGCCAGGCGCCGGCGGTGCCTTCAATGCGCCGTTCCTTCGGCCCGCCCATATGCTCGAACGCGGCCAAGGAGCTGCCGGCATAACCGCACCCGCTCAACATCACCGCGACGCTCGCCGGGTCATCGCCATTGCCGCAAAGGATCAGCAGCCGCCGGCCGGGCGCGACGGCGCCGCGCACCCGGTCGGCCGGGCGGCCGTGGATGGTGAGGCATTCGGCATCGGGCAGCGACCAGCCGAGCCGCGCGGCGGCCAGGCTGAAGGCCGACGGCCCCGGCATGAAATCCAGGTCCTCGATCGGGAAGTGCCGCGCCAGCATCGCACCGACCCCGTAGTTCAACGGATCGCCGGTGGCGAGCACACAGAAGCGCGTGCCGCGGCGCGCTTCGATGTCGGGAAAGGCATCGGAGATCGGGGTCGGCCATTCCAAGCGCTCGCGGCCATCGTCGGGGATCATCGCCAGATGCCGGGCGCCGCCGACGAGCACCTCGGCTGCGTCGACAACGGCACGCGCCGTGGGCGCAAGCGAGGCGAGCCCAGCCTCGCCAATACCGACCACGGTCAACCACTTAGCTGTCATTGTTCGGTCATTGAATTGCCGCCGCGACAGCGTTGACCGCGGCGGCGGCCATAGCGCTGCCGCCGCGCCGGCCGCGCAGCGTCAGATACGGCACCCCGGTATTCGCCTCGATCAGCGCATCTTTCGATTCGGCCGCGCCCACGAACCCAACCGGAAAAGCGAATATGGCAGCAGGTTTCGCCGCCCCGTCTTGAAGCATCTCAAGAAGCCGGAAGAGCGCGGTTGGCGCATTGCCGATCGCCACCACCGCGCCGCCGAGCCGATCGGCCCAGAGGTCGACCGCCGCCGCCGATCGCGTCGTTCCCAGTTCGCGCGCCTTTGCCTGGTCGACTTCATGCAATGTGCAAACAACGTCGCTGTCCGCCGGCAACGCGGAGCGGATAACGCCTTCGGCAACCATGCGCGCATCGCATAAAATCGGCGCGCTATTCGTCAATGCCGCGGTCGCTGCCCCGGCGACGTCGCCGCCGCCGAAAGCCAGATCATCGACGATCTCGACCATGCCGCAGGCATGCACCACCCGGACCGCGATCTCGACAATGCCGGGCGGCAAATGATCGAGCCGCGCCTCTTCCCGGATGACGGCAAAGGACCGGCGATAGATCTCCGCCGGGTCGCGCAGATAGCCGGTCATCGCGCTCACCGATCCGCTCTCACTTGCCTGTACTCACTTACCCGCTCCCATTGGCCCGCACTCAGCTTTCCGCCTCGGCCGGCTTCTTCATCGTGACCGGACCGAGCGGGTGTTCAGCGTGCGGATAGGGATGGTGGTGGTGACCGTGATCGTGGCCATGACCGTGATCGTGGTCGTGGCTGTGCCCAGCCGGTTGTGCGTCGTTGGTGCCGATGCCCTCGACATGATGGTGGTGGCTTTCCTGGGCTAGCCCGACCTGGTCCTCGAAGCCGAGCACCGCTTCGCGGTATTTGCACATTTGGCAATTCATCGCCGGCGCGCCCTCAAGGATCTCCAGCGCGCGCTCCCGGAAGGTCTCGACCACCAGGTCGTGGTGGTTGAGATACGAAGCCTTGACGAATTCGATATCGGGATGCCGCGCGGCGACGGCGTCGGTGTAATCGTAGATGCGCTTCACCAGGACCCCGGTGAAAAGGAAATAGGGGAAGACGATGATGCGCTTGTAGCCGAGGCGCGTGGCGTGCTCGAGGCCCGGCTCGACCAGCGGGAAGGTCACACCCGAATAGACGACCTCGCCCCAGGCAAAGCCGAAGCCCTCCCAGAGCAGGCGCATGACCTTGCAGATATTGGCGTTGGCGTCCGGGTCGGAGGCGCCGCGTCCGACCACGACCAGCAACGTCTCGTGCGGCGAGTAGGCCGCGCCCAGCCCGTCGATCGCCTCCTGGATGCGGGCGCCGGCAGCACGCAGCATCTTGGGATCGATGCCAAGCTCGCGGCCGTATTCGATCCGCACGCCCTCGTGCTGCGCCATATAGGTGTTGAGCACCGAGGGGATGTCGTTCTTCACATGGCCGGCGGCGAACAGCATGCCGGGCACCGCCAGGATGTGGATGTTGCCCTTGGCACGCAGGGCCTCGATGCCGTCGCGGATAACCGGCGTGGCGAATTCAAGAAACGCATGCTCGACATCGTATTGCGGCATGCGCTCGGCGAGTTTTCGCGCGACCTGGCCAAACTCCTGGCTGGCGCCGGCATCGCGGCTGCCGTGCCCGCACAGCAGCACGCCCGTTTTCTCAGACATGTCGTCTCCGTTCGAAGATCCTGGGGATTTTGTCCATGCTAATCGGCGAGAGCCCTCGATTCCAAGCGGAATCCGGTTGATCGCCCGCGCCCGCGCGACGATGCTCGCCCCCATGTTCACGTTTTTCAACGCCAGCACCGGTCTTTGGCCCAATCTTTGGTATGACGCCTTCGCGCTTGCGGGGGCGGCGTTGCTGCTCGATGCGCTGATCGGCGACCCGCGCTGGGTCTACCGACGGGCGCCCCATCCGGTGGCGCTGATCGGCGGCGCGATCGGTGTGTTGGACCGATGGCTCAACCGTCCGGCGGCCGCCGCGGCGTTGCGCTTGGCTGCCGGCATAGTGACCATGCTCGTCGTGGTGGGCGCGGTCGGCGCGTTGGCCTGGGCGATCGGCTATGGATTGCGCCGGATAGAGCCCGAATGGATCGGCGCGGCTATCGAAGTCGTTCTCACCTCGGTCCTGCTTGCCGGACGCTCGCTGCACGCCCATGTCGCAGCGGTCGCGCGCGGGCTGGGCCAAAGCCTCGGCGAAGGACGCAAGGCAGTCGCCGCCATCGTCGGCCGCGATCCCGAGACGCTCGACGAGGCCGGGGTCGCGCGCGCTGCGATCGAATCGGCGGCGGAGAACTTTTCCGACGGCGTGGTCGCACCGCTTTTCTGGTATCTGCTGTTCGGCCTGCCGGGCATCGCCGCTTACAAGGCGATCAACACGGCCGACAGCATGATCGGGCATCGCTCGGAGAAATACCGCGCCTTCGGGTGGGCGGCGGCACGCCTTGACGATCTGGTCAATCTGGTCCCGGCGCGGCTCGCCGGGCTCCTGCTGGCGTTGGGCGCGACGCTCATTCCCTGGGCCTCGGCCAAGCGGGCGCTTGGCACGATGGTTCGCGACGCGGCCAAGCACCGTTCGCCCAATGCCGGCTGGCCGGAAGCTGCAATGGCGGGCGCGCTCGGCCTCTCGCTGGGGGGACCGCGCCAGTATACGGGCGATCATGCCGACGATCCCTGGATCGGCGCCGGCTCGCGCAAGGCCTCGGCCGGCGATATCAGGCGGGCGCTCACGATCAATCTCGCGACAGGTGTGTGGCTGATCGTCATCCTCGCCATCGGCTTCGGCGTCTCTTTCGCCATCAGCAGGTAATTTCGGGGCATCAAAACTCGATCCCCTTCTGCGCCTTCACGCCGGCGCGGAACGGATGCTTGATCATGGTCATCTCGGTGACCAGATCGGCGGCGTCGATCAGCTCGTCCTTGGCGTTGCGGCCGGTGACGACGACGTGGAGGTCTTCGGGTTTACCCTTCAGGAAGGCGACGATCTCGTCGAGCGGCAAGTAGTCGTAGCGCAGCACGATATTGAGCTCGTCGAGGATCACCAGATCGTATTGCGGGTTCTCGCCGCGGCTAGCCTCGATCATTTCTTTTGAGGTTTCCCAGGCGGCCTCGGCCGCGCGGATATCGCGGGCGCGGTCTTGCGTCTCCCAGGTGAAGCCCTCGCCCATGGTGCGGATCGTCACCAGATCGGGAAACGCCTCCAGCACCACGCGCTCGCCGGTCTCCCACTTGCCCTTGACGTACTGGACGATGCCGACGCGCATGCCGTTGCCGATGGCCCGCGCGGCGAGGCCGAAGGCGGCGGTCGACTTGCCCTTGCCCTTGCCGGTATGGACGATCAGCAAGCCCTTCTCGATCGTCTTGGTGGCCAGCATCTTGTCGCGCGCGGCTTTCTTGTTGCGCGCCTTTTCGTTCGCGCGGGCGAATTCGTCATTTTGTTCTGTGGTCTGTTTGTCGCTCATTGCGCCGCCTCCACTGAGTCCATCGCGCGTCCGGCAAGCGCGCGCAACGTCATCCCGGCGCTGTTGGATTTGGGCCGCCAGAGCGCGCGTTCCTCGGCCTCGACCAGCCGCTCGGCGATCTCGCGCGCGGCGGCGGGATTGTTCTCCTCGATGAATCCACGCACCCGGTCATCGGCGATGAAGGCGTCATAGACCGCATCAAAATGGTGATCGGCGACGACCCGCGCCGTAGCCGCGAAGGCAAACAGGTAGTCGACCGTCGCGGCGATCTCGAAGGCGCCCTTATAGCCGTGGCGCATCACGCCCTCGATCCATTTGGGATTGACGACGCGCGCCCGCACCACGCGCCCGATCTCTTCAGCTAACGTGCGCACCTTGGGCGTTTCGGGGCGGCTGTGGTCGTTGTGATAGATGGCGGGCTGGGCGCCCGAAACGTGACGCACCGCCGCCGCCATGCCGCCCTCGAACTGGTAATAGTCGTCGCTGTCCAGCAGATCGTGCTCGCGGTTGTCCTGATTGTGGACCACCGCCTCGACGCCTTTGAGCCGTGTCTCGAAGAGCCGGTGTTCCGCCGTCCCGGCCGCCCCCGAGCCGTAGGCATAGCCGCCCCAGGCGATATAGGCACGGGCAAGATCGGCGTCGCTCTCCCAACCGCGCTCGTCGATCAAGGCCTGAAGTCCGGCCCCGTAGGCGCCGGGCTTGGAGCCGAAGACGCGGAAGCCGGCGCGTATGTCCGCCTCGTCGGCGGTAAGCCCATCGGCCAGAAAGCCTGCCCGGTCGGCCCGGACGCGCGCGGCAAGGGGGTTTTCCGCATCGCTCTCGTTAAGGGCTGCGACCGCGCGCACGGCCGAATCGAAGAGATCGATCTGGCTCGGGAAGGCGTCGCGGAAGAAACCCGAAATGCGCAAGGTGACGTCGACGCGCGGCCGCCCGAGCACGCCGGCCGGCATGACCTCGAAGCCGGTGACCCGGCGCGAGGCCGTATCCCAGCTCGGCTGCACGCCTATCAGCGCCAGCGCCTGGGCGATGTCGTCGCCGCCGGTGCGCATATTGGCGGTGCCCCAGGCGCTGAGCGCCATGCTGCGCGGCCAGCGCCCGTGCTCCTGGCGGTGGCGGTCGACCAACAGGCCGGCCGACTTCCAGCCGAGCATCCAGGCGGCGGGCGTCGGCACCGTGCGGTTGTCGACGGAGTAGAAATTGCGGCCGGTCGGCAGCACGTCGAGCCGCCCGCGTGTCGGTGCCCCCGAGGGTCCGGGCTCGACGAAACGCCCATCGAGGCCGGCAAGCAGGCCTTCGATTTCCGCCGCGCCCGAGCCCGCAACGGCCGGCCGCACGGTGCCCGCGACATGGTCGAGCACGGCCCGGCTGCAGGCCCAGTCTTGACCGGGCGTCCGTTCGCCGGCGATCAGCGCTGCGGCCAGTTCCTCGATGCGCTCCACCGTATCGCCATTGCTGCGCCACGGCGCCTCCCCGTTCAGCGCGTCCGGTCGTGGCCCGCTCCAGGACGTGCCCATCTCGCAATCGAGGGGGTCGAAATCGCCGAGCCCCAGATCCTTTGCCAGCGCCCGGATGAGCGAGGCATCGCTGCCCTCGCCGCTGTTCCGCGGCACGCGCACCAGGGCCACCAGGAGATCGGTCAGAAGCCGGCCGGTCGGCGCCGTGCCGAAAATATGCAGCCCGTCGCGGATCTGCATTTCCTTGAGCTCGCAGAGATAGTTGTCGAGCTTGGCGAGCGCTTCGTCGGAGCCGTCCTCCTCGGCGATGCCGCAATCCTGATCGAGCCCGGTCGATTGGGTGAGCTCCAATATGTGCTTGCGCAGGAGCTCGAGCCGCCTGGGATCGATGCCCGCGGCCTCGTAATACTCGTCGACGAGTTGCTCCAGATCCTTGAGCGGACCGTAGGATTCGGCGCGCGTGAGCGGCGGCGTCAGGTGGTCGATGATGACGGCCGAACTGCGCCGCTTGGCCTGGCTGCCCTCGCCCGGATCGTTGACGATGAAGGGATAAAGATGCGGCAGGGGCCCAAGCGCGGCCTCGGGATAGCAGGTCTCCGAAAGCGCCACCGCCTTGCCGGGCAGCCATTCGAGATTGCCGTGCTTGCCGGCATGGACGACCGCGTGAACACCCCATTGCGTGCGCAGCCAGGCATAGAAGGCGAAATACGCGTGCGGCGGCACCAGCGCGGGATCGTGATAGCTCGCCGACGGGTCGATGTTGTAACCGCGCGCCGGCTGCACGCCAATGGCGACGTTGCCGAAGCGGTGGACAGCCAGCACGAAGGCATCGCCGTCGAAGTAGGGATCGTCCTTGGGCGGGCCCCAGCGTTCCGTCACGTCGTCGCGCAAAGCTTTGGGAAGGGTTTCGAAGAACGTTTCGTATTGGCCGAGCGTCAAGCGCTCGCCGCCGGTGCGATGCGCGCCGCGCTTCAACGCATTGGTCGGGAGCGCATTGGTCGGGCCGGCGAGGAAGCGCGCCATCAGGGCGTTGCCGTCGGCCGGCACCTCGCCCACCGCGTAGCCGGCATCCCCCAGACCCTCGAGCATACCAATCACGCTGGCCGGGGTGTCGAGCCCGACGCCGTTGCCGAGGCGGCCGTCGCGGTTCGGATAGTTGGCCAGCACCAGGCCGATGCGCCGCTCGGCCGGGGCCGTCGACCGAAGTTTCGCCCAGCGCGCGGCCAGCGCCGCCGTAAAGTCAATGCGGTCGGCGACCGGGGCGTAGGCGGCAAGCGAAATCTCGGTGAGCTCGTCGTAGCGCGCCTCGGTCTTGAACGAGACGGCGCGGGACAGCACGCGCCCGTCGACCTCGGGCAGCACGACGTTCATGGCAAGATCGCGCGGTGAAAGGCCGTTGCTGCCCGCGCGCCAAACCGCCTCGGACGACCCGGCGAAGACGACCTGCAAAACCGGGCAGTCGGCGGCATCATAGGGCGTCTCGCTGCGCGTTGCGCCGGGCGTCGATACCGCAAAGCCGGTCGCGTTCAGGATCACCGCCGGCGGATGCTCGGCGAACGTGCCGCGCACGATCTCGGCCGAGACCGGGTCCTTGAGGCTGGAAACGAAGATCGGGCAGGCGTTGAGCCCCTGCTCGCGCAACGCCGCGATCAGCGCGTCGACGGGCGCCAGATTGGCCGCCTGCACCAGCGCCCGGTAGAAAACGATGCCGGCTACGGGAGCGTCTTTTTGCCATCCGGTCGTCAGATCATCGAGCCCGGGACGGTCGCGTCCCGGCCAATAGAGCCCGGCGCGCATGAGCGGGCTCGGATGCCGCCAGTCACCGTCATGGCCGATCAGTGTGGCAGCGAAGGCGAGCAGGTTGCGCGCATTCCCGATGCCGCCGTGGATCGCATATTGCCAGAGCTGGTGGCGAGCCTCGCGCGGCAGGGTCGACAGCGTGTCGAGCTCGGCGTCGGGCTGATCGTCCCCCGGCAGCAGCGCCAGCGCGATGCCCGCTGCGCGGCAGGCGTCGGCGATCCGCTCCACCCCGTAGGGCCAGTAGGAGCGCCCGCCCAGCAGACGCACGATCACCAGCTTGGCGTGGCGGATTACATTTTCGGTATAGAGATCGACCGACAAGTTGTGGCCGAGCTGCATAAGATTGGCCAGGCGGACCGATGGGAAATCCCCGCCCAAGCCACGGCGCGCATTGGCAAGGCAGGCAAGCTCGGTATCGGCCGCTGACAGGATGACGATATCGCCCGTCGTCTGACCGAGGTCGACGGCTTGCGATCCATCGGTGACCTCACCCGGCCGTGTCGAGAGAAGGTGCATCGTTCACTTGGCCAGCGCGGCTTCGATGGCGCTGCGGTCGAGGCCCATCAGGCCGATCAGCACCAGCCTTGTGGCCCGCGTCTCGCCCTCGGCCCAGTCGCGATCGTAGTAATGCTGGATACGGTCACCCACGCCCTGCACCACCAGGCGCATGTCGCGGTCGCGCACGGTGGCAAAGCCTTTGACGCGAAGCACGCCATGCGCGTCGACGACCGGCTTCAGACGCTCGATCAGCTCGGCGGGCTCATCGATGGTGTCCAGCTCGACCACGATGCTTTCGAAATCGTCGTGGTCGTGGTCGTCCTCGCCGTCGTGATGGGAGGGCCGCGAGGCCAGATCGTCCTCCGCCGCCGCCGCCAGGCCTAGCAATACGGCGGCGTCGACCATGCCATGACGGGTCGGCACGATCTTGACCGCGGGCCGCATGTGCTCGGAGATGCCGCTGCGCGCCGCCTCTAGCGACGCCGCGTCGAGTAGATCGGACTTGTTCAAAATGATCATGTCGGCGCACTGGATCTGATCCTCGAAGACCTCCTCCAGCGGGCTTTCGTGGTCGAGCGCCGTGTCGGCCTCGCGCTGGCGCTGCACGGCGCCCGGATCGGAGGCAAAGAGCCCATCGGCCACGGCGCGGCCATCGACCACCGCGATCACGCCGTCGACCGTGACGCGGGTGCGCACTTCGGGCCAATTGAAGGCGGTGACGAGCGGCTTGGGCAAGGCGAGCCCCGAGGTCTCGATGACGATATGATCGGGCGGCTCGGGGCGGTTGAGCAGCGCCTCGATGGTCGGCAGGAAATCGTCCGCCACGGTGCAGCAGATGCAGCCATTGGCAAGCTCGATCACATCGTCTTCCCCGCAGCCTTCGATGCCGCAGGCCTTCAGGATTTCGCCGTCGACGCCGATATCGCCGAACTCGTTGATGATGAGGGCGAGCCGGCGCCCGTTCGCGTTCTCCAGCAGGTGGCGGATGAGGCTGGTCTTGCCGGCGCCGAGGAAGCCGGTAATCACCGTCGCGGGGATCTTGGCGGTCGCGGTCATGCGGACATCTCCAGTTCACGCGCGGGCTTCAAGATCATCGGCAGCCCCGCCGCCACCAAAACGACTTGGTCGGCCGCTTGCGCGACCATCTGATTGAGCCGTCCGGCATGATCCCGGAAGGCGCGGGCAAGCGCGTTCTCCGGCACGATGCCAAGGCCGACCTCGTTGGAGACCAGCACCACCGGGTTGCTCAGCTCGCCCAGCACGGCCACCAGCTGGGCCATTTCCATCTCCACGTCGCGGCCGGCCAATAATAGATTCGAGAGCCAGATCGTCAGGCAATCGACCAACACCGCGCTGCCCGGCTGCACGGCGGCGCCCAGGGCCTCCGTCAGCGCGAGCGGCTCCTCGACGGTGCGCCAGCGCCCGCCGCGCCGGGCCTTATGCCCGGCAATCCGCTCGGTCATTTCCGCATCGCCCGGCTCGGCGGTGGCAAGATAGACCAGTGCGCCCTCATGGCCTTCCACCAGGCGTTCTGCGTAGGCGCTCTTGCCCGAGCGAGCGCCGCCCAGCACCAACGTCGTCAAAGCACGATGATCGGCTGCCGCGGACATACCTTGCCTCCCAGCCTGTTGTTCGTTTCGCGCGATCCGCCGGCGCCGGTTCCGGCTATTCGGCGGTCGCTGGCCCGAGCCGCTGCCAAAACGTCCCGCTCAGCCAGCCGAGCGAGGCCCAGAAGATCGCGCTGACCACGATCGAGGCAGCGGCGAAATGACCGGCGAGTTCAGGCGGCACCGCACCGCCAATTTGTGCTGGTTGCGGCGCGCCGATGAGATGGGGAACCGCGATCACCACCACGCCCAGCACTTTGAGCGCATGTTGCCGCGCAAACACCATCAGCCAGAGGCCGAGCGCTGCCGCCACGGCCGCAAAAGCCCACCAGATCTGCCGGTCGGTGACCGCAGCTGCCTTGGAGCCCGGAACCTCCGGCGGCAGCCCAAGCCCGGGCGCCAGCGTGAAGACGGCAAAGCCGGCAAGCCCCCAGAGCACGCCGCGCCGCGGGTCGACGGGCTTGCCGTAGAGCGCAAAGCAGGCAACCAGCAGCAGGCCAAATCCGACACCCATCAAGAGGTTCGCAAGGCCGGTATAGAACAGCCGCTCCAGGCCGCCGCCGAGCGCCGGCGCTTCGCCGCCCTTCTTGGCCAGGTGCCCCTGCGCGTGCTGATGCGTATGGCCCGGCTTGCCGCCGTGGCCGCCATCGGCGTGCTGGTGGGTGTGACCGGGCTTGCCGCCATGGCCCGCATCGGCGAGCTGGACGAGACCGCCCGTTGACGCCGATGTGCCTCCGACAAGCGCTGCACTCGGCACCAAGGCGCCGTGTTTGTGTTCCTTGCCGTCTCCCGCCGCTTCGAACTGTTCGGCGTGCAGGATGATCGGCGTCGTGGTGAAGGTCTGAACCGCCGTGATCAGCAGACCAGCCAGCAGCCCCGCCGCAATCGCGGCGAGGAACATGCGCTTGATCATCGGATCAGGTCAGTGACACGGGAAGGCGAAGGCGTGCCGCGCGTCGTGCGCCGCATTGTGCAGCGTCGCCGACTGGGCGAAGCCCGCGCCATAGAGCAGGAACAGGCCGGCCAAAAGCGCCAGCGCCACGGGCGCGAGCAGCGCCGTGCGTTCACTGATCGTCTGGGTTTTCACCGGCTGGGCCTTCGTGGTGACGTGTTGTGCCATCAAATATCTCCCTTTTTTTGCGTCCCACCCGACGCATCCAAGGCATCGCTTCCGACGGAAAATGTCCTGGCTAGGGATCGACGGCCCCGGCGCCTTCCCAGCGATTGCTCGCCAGTGGCCTGTGCCGTGGCCTCACCCTCTACAGTTGCGGGGGCAGCGCCGGAATCGTTCGCTACTGAACAAACAAGCGAACACACCGGCTTCCTCCCCGTCGGTGCAACGACGTTATCATGTGCGTTCGCCGAGGTACACGAAAAGCTATGACGCCGGTGTGACCTCACGAACGTTCGGAGACGCCGGCCTCGCCGAACGTTGCCATGCCGGTATGCGTGACCGCCGCTGCGCGCACCACCGCGAGCGCCAAAGCCGCGCCCGAAGCCTCGCCAAGTCGCATGCCGAGATCGAGCAAGGGCTGCATGCCGAGCGCCTCGAGCAGACGGCGATGGCCGGCCTCGGCCGAAACATGACCGGCGACACAGTGATCGAGCGCGCCGGCCCGCGCGCAATGCACGACCGCCGCCGCCGCGGAACTGACGAAGCCGTCGAGAATGACCGGGACGCGTTTCTGGCGGGCAGCCAGCACAGCGCCGGCCATCGCCGCAATTTCGCGGCCGCCAACCCGGCGCAAAGCCTCCATCGGATCGCTCGCTTCCTTTGTCGCGGTCCCATGCAGGGCGACCGCGGCGCCAACCGCCTTGGCCTTGCGCCGCAGCCCCTCATCGTCGACGCCGGTGCCGCGCCCGACCCAATCCTCGGGCGCACCGCCGAACAGCAAAGCGCCCAGCGCCGCCGCGGACGTTGTGTTGGCAATTCCCATCTCGCCCACGAGCAGGAGGTCGGCGTCGCCATCGACGGCCTCGTAGCCGGTCTGGAAGGCGAGGTTGCAATCCTCGGCGCTCATTGCCGGGCTTCTCGTGAAATCATCGGTCGGGCGGTCGAGCTCGAGCGGCAGCACCGCGAGCTTGGCCCCCATAACGCCGCAAAGCTGGTTGATCGCCGCCCCGCCGGCCTCGAAGTTGGCGACCATCTGTGCCGTCACTTCGACCGGGAATGCCGAAACGCCCTGCGCCGCGACACCGTGATTTCCGGCAAAGACGAGGCAGGATATGTCCCTCAGGCGCGGCGGGTGACGGCCTTGCCAGGCGCAAAGCCAAACCGCCAGATCCTCAAGCCGGCCGAGCGATCCGGCCGGTTTGGTGAGGATGGCCTGGCGCGCGCGCGCCTGCTCGGCGGCGGCCACGTCCTTGCCATCGAGATCAGCGAATATCGCGCGGATATCATCCGAAGTCATGGTCGCCACCGGATCCTCCCTTGTTGCGGCGCGCGCACGAACCGATCGCGTATCGGCCCCAAATGCGCGCTCTGCTTATTGGTACTTTATGCATCCCGCCGCGTCGCGGACAGGGTTTCGATTGCGCCGCCGGGCGCGGCGCGTGCATCTTAATTGCCGGCATGACTATCGAGGCGACCACAGCCATGCAACCAGCCAGCGCGCAAAAGCGAGGTTTCGCGCCGTTGTGGTCGCTCGGCGTCGCCTTCGCTTTTTTGACGCGGGTGAACTTCGTTGGCGGGGGCGTCACGCGCGGGCGAACAATCGTGCGAGGCGATCTGGCGCGCGCGGGTTGGGCCTTTCCCATCGTCGGGCTTGTTGTCGGCGCAGCCGGCGGCGGCATTTGCGCCGGCGCCCTTGCCCTTGCGCTGCCGCCGCTGCTCGCCGCCATTCTGGGGGTTGCGGCGATGGTGCTGTTGACCGGCGCGCTGCATGAGGATGGGCTTGCCGATGTCGCCGACGGCTTCGGCGGTGCGTTCGAGCGCGAAGACAAGCTCAAGATCATGCGCGACAGCCGCATCGGCACGTTCGGCGTCGTCGCCTTGGTTCTGGTGTTGGCTGGCAGGCTGGCGGCGATCGCAGCCATGCAAGCGCCGCTCGCCACATTCCTCGCCATTGTTGCGGCTGCCGTGTTGTCGCGGGCGGCGATGGTCTGGCTCATGGCATTGATGCCGCAGGCCCGGGAAAGCGGACTTGGCGCCGAGGCCGGGCGGCCAGGCGCGCTCACTGCGGGGATTGCGACCGTCATCGCGGCGGCGCTGGCGGTGGCGGCGCTGGGACCCCTCGGCGGCGCCCTCGCAAGCGTCGTGGTGGCCGCGGTAGCGGGATTGTTCGCGGGTCTCGCAATGCGTCAGATCGGCGGCTCGACCGGCGATGTGTTTGGCGCCACACAACAACTGACGGAGGTCGCGGCGCTTATTGCCGCGGCAGTGATCTTCGGCCGTCTCGGCGCATTCTGGTCCTGAACGATCGCTTAAGGCGCCGCAACGAAAACCTAAGTTGTCAGCACGATCTTTCCGAAATGCTCGTTGGCGCGCATATGCGCCTGCGCCGCTACGGCCTCGTCGAGCGGAAAGGTCTTGTCGATCGGCAGGGCGATATCGCCCGCGGTCACCGCGTCCCAGAGATCATCACGCATGCGCCGCACGATCTCGCGCACCTCCTCGACCGAGCGCGTGCGGAAGGTGACGCCGATATAGTCGAGCCGCTTGAGCGCATGCAGATCGAAGTTGAACGCGCCCGAGAAGCCGCCCAGCCGGCCGACATTGACGATGCGGCCACGCACGCGCGCCGCCTTCATGTTGTCGTCCATGACGCCGGCCGAGATCATGTCGACGATCAGGTGGACGCCGTCGCCGCCGGTCGCCTCGATCACCGCATCGGCCCAGCCTTCGTCGCGCGTGTCGATAGCTAGGTCGGCGCCGTATTCGGCCAGCCGCGCCCGGCGGCCATCGTTCGTCGAGCTGCCGATCACCGGTGACGCGCCCATGTGCTTGGCGATCTGCAACCCCATGAGCCCGACACCGGAGCTGGCGCCCTGGATCAGCACGCTCTCGCCGGCCTGCAGCCGGCCGTTCGTGACCACCGCATTATGCATCGTCAGCAGCGCGATCGGCAGGCCGGCGGCCTGCTCGTAGCTCATGTTGTTGGCCGGGATCGACAGCACCCGGCCCATATCGGCGACCGCGTATTCGGCGTAACCGCCCTGGCCGGAACACATCACCCGGTCGCCCGCCTTGACGCCGGACACGCCCGCGCCGACGCCCACGACCTCGCCGGCCCATTCGAGGCCGATCGGCTTGCTCAACGCCTCCGGCGACGGAATGTAGCGGCCCTGGGCGGCGCCCAGATCGGCGCGGTTGAGGCCCGCCGCGCGGACCCGCACGAGGACCTGCTCGGGCCCCGGTTCCGGCCGCGGCACCTCGCGCAGCGCGAGCCCGTCCTCGGTGGCGACACCGGCCTTCATCATGGCTGTGGTCATACCTTCACTCCTGTTCCTGGGATTCTAGGCGGCCTTCGCGGGCACCGGAAACTCGTTCACGACATTCATGCCGTAGATCCAGTCGGGATCGAAACGCTTTCCTTCGCGTTTGAAAAGCCCGCTGACGAAATAATTGAGATTGCGCAAGGCGCGGCCGACTGGCGTCGGCTCGTGCATCGAGATGACGCGGCTCCGCGCGCCCAACTGGACCTTGGCGGTGCGCTCGCGCCTTGCATCCTGATAGGCCTTGAGCGCCGCGACCGGATCGCCCATGCGCGCGAGCAGCGCCGCGGCGACATACGCATCCTCGATCGCCATGCAGGCGCCCTGCGCCATGAAAGGCAGCATCGGATGGGCCGCATCGCCCAGCAGCGAGACCCGGCCCCTGGTCCATTGCGGCAAGGGATCGCGGTCGAACAGCGCCCATTTGTTGATGCGCCCGCTCGCCTCGATCAGGCCGTGCAGATCGGCATCCCAGCCATCATAAGCGCCATGGACCTCGTCCTTGCTGCACTCCAGCGACCAGGATTCGGTCTGCCATTCGGCGATCTCGAAGGCGCCCGCGAAGTTGATCCGCCGGCCGCCGGAGATGGGGTAGACGGTCACATGGCCATGCGGTCCATGGTATGTGCCGGCCCCGATCTTGGCGAGTTTGGGGTCGAGCGCGGCGGTTTCAGCCGTCAGACGGTAGATCACCATGCCGGCGTAGCGCGGCGTGTCGGGTCCGAACAACGTCTCGCGCACCACCGAATGGATGCCGTCGGCACCGATCACCGCGGCGGCCTCGAAGGTGTCGCCCCTGGCGGTCTCGATCACCACCGTATCGCCCTCTTGGCGCAAGCCTGCGACCTGCTGGCCAAGACGAATGCGGTCGGCGGGCACGGCGGTCTGCAGCGTGTTCAGAAGATCGGCGCGGTGGATCTGATAGTAGGGCGCGTCGTACTTCTCAGCGAAGTGGGGGTTGCGCGGCAGGCTGTAGAGCAGCTTGCCGGTCTTCCAGTCGCGGGCGTTATACCTGGGCGGCAGGCAGGCCAGATCGTTGAGCGTTTCCATGATGCCGAGGAAGCGCATGACGTGAACGCCGTTGGGGCCGATCTGGATCCCGGCGCCGACCTCGGCCAGCTCGTCGGCCTGTTCGAGCAGCAAAAACGGCACGCCGAATTTCGCCAGCGCGCCGGCCAGCGTCAGCCCGCCGATCCCGCCGCCGACGACCACCACCGGCCATTCGCTTTCGCGCGTCATACCCGCTCCATTCGCTGATCCCGACGACGACGCCTGCCCCACCCGAAGCACTCATCTGGTCCACCGACCAAGCCGAATGCTCGCGCACGCGGCCGGGCTTGTCCATTGCTCCGATCATGTTTTCGATCGATCGTGCTCTAAGCATTATGAGATAGAGCACCTGCATGTCTTTGCCGCGGGGCAGGTTGCAGATCGTGTCCCCGATCGGTCGCCGGATGCCTCGATAGAAGCCTTGTATCGCAATGGAGTAGCCACTGCCGTTACATCGATGTCGGCGCCCGGCATGTGGTTCGGCGACGACAAACAGGCCAAACGCCTATGCCGCCATTGCAACGACCATGCGGCAACTATTCGCAAGGCGCATCCAGAACGCTTGGGAATGTTCGCGAACCTGGCGCTGCCCGACAGCTTCTTGAATTACGCCGCGCCCGCGATCGACGGCGCCAAGGCCAGGCCCGACGGAACCGCGCCGGTCATCAACTTGCTGTAGGCCGTTCTGTTTTGGGCCCGAAGCCGACGGGAAACGCAACGCAGGTCAGCTCCGTTTGATGCGCACCCCCTGACCTGGGAGACGCTCGACTAGGAACTTGCCGCTCTTTTCGACAACGGTTACCAGCTTGGCGCAGCCATAGGTCCGCGGGTCGAAATCGGGCGCCAGATGATTGAGGCGTTGGCCGACCACACCCAGATCGACCCAGTCCTCGTCGTCCCAGGCCTGCTCCATCGCCTTACGGATCAGCGGAACAGCCTTCGAGAGAGGCTCCTTCTTTGCGCCGGCCTGTTTCTTCTCGCCGGCCCGCGGTCCGGCTTTCTCCTTGTCGTCATCTCCTGCCGCGTCCTCCAGGTTCTCGATGTAGATAAATCGTGTACAGGCATTGCGAAACGCCTCCGGCGTCTTTTGGGCGCCGAAACCATAGACTACCGCCCCATCCTCGCGCAGCCGCTGGGCGAGCCGGGTAAAATCGCTATCGGAACTGACAAGGCAAAACCCGTCCAATCCGCCGCGATGCATCAGGTCCATTGCATCGATCACCAAGGTGATGTCTGCGGCGTTCTTGCCCGTGGTGTAGTTGAACTGCTGCAGCGGCACGATGGCCAGCGGCTGCATGACATCGCGCCAGCCTTTCAGCCTTTCACTGGAAAAATCACCATAGATCCGGCGGACGTTCGCTTCGCCGAGCTTCGCAATTTCATCGAAGATTTGGCGGGCGTGGCGCGCGCTTGTGTTGTCGGCATCGATGAGGATCGCCAAGCTTGGGTCTTTTCCGTCGATCGCCATTTCTGACCCCACTGACGTTCGCACTCTCTTAGTGTCGCCCGATACCCTACGGCGTATGTTGCCCATTGACCATAAGACCGCCCGTTATGCGCCGCTTGATGGCGTTTACTTTCAGGCGATATGCGGACATCGGAACCCACCTTGTCCGGCGCAAGCCTCGAAACACGAGCCAAGAAAACTCCGGGCTAATCGCATCGCTTAACACGGGGCCACCCGCCCTATATCGTGCCGGCAATGACCGAATTCCCAAAAGGACCCGATGCGGCTGATGCCGTGCTGACCGTGCCCTTCGTGTTCGACAGCGAACGCGCGCCGGGGCCCGACCGCATGCCGGCGCGGCGTCTGTTCTCGCCGGAGCGCTCGCCGCCCTTCGATCCCTTCCTCTATTTCGTGCATTTCGGGCCGCGCGACGTGCGCGAGACCGATTGGGGCTTTCCGGCCCATCCGCACAAGGGCTTTGAGACCATCACCTACATGCTGGAGGGCCAGCTCGAGCATTACGATTCGGCCGGCGGACACGCGGTGCTGGAACCGGGCGACGTGCAATGGGTGACGGCGGGCGCCGGCATCGTCCATTCGGAAATCCCGCCCGATGCCTTCAAGGCGGCGGGCGGCACGGTCGACGGCTTCCAGATCTGGCTCAACCTGGCGCGCAAGGACAAGGCGGCCACGCCCGGCTATCAGATGTTGCGCGCGGGCGACATGCCGGTCGCCCGGCCAAGCGACGGCGTCACGCTGCGCATCATCGGCGGCGCGGCGGCAGACCAGGCAAGCCCGGTTGCGATGCGCACGCCGATCAGCCTGATCCACGCCCGCATCGAGCCCGGCGGCGTTTGGCGGCACCAGCCGGCCGCCGGCCATAACCCCTTCGTCTACGTCTTCGGCGGCGCCTGCGATGTCGGGATCGCGAACGGTGGCGCCTCCGCGCGCGACGGACAGGTGGTCTTGCTCGGGCTCGATCCCGGCGGCGTGACGCTCACGGCGACGTCCGATGGACCGGCGGACCTGCTCTACCTCGCCGGCACGCCCATCGGCGAGCCGATCGCGTCCTACGGCCCCTTCGTGATGACGTCCCGGGAGGAAATCGTCGAGGCGATCGACGACTATAATTCCGGCCGGATGGGCGTGCTCTGAGCCTTGCCACGTCTGCCGCTGCTGCTGCTCGTCGGCATCGCCACCCAGACCATGACGCCGCTGGTCGCCTTCACCGCTCCGGTGATGGCGGTCGTGGCAGCGCCCGAATTCGGGGTCACACCGGCGCAGGTCGGCCTCTACGTCGCTGTGCTCTATTTCTTCGCAATGCTGTCGGCAGGGGTCGCGGGCGCGCTTATCGCGCGTTTCGGGGCGATCCGCACGACCCAGCTCGCCCTTGCCTCCACAGCGCTTGGCGTGCTCCTGCTGCTGCCGGCCTCGGTGCCGCTGGCGCTCCTGGGAGCGCTGCTGATCGGGGCGGGATACGGGCCGATCACGCCGGCAAGCTCGCATCTGCTGGCGCCGGTTACAACGTTGCGCTCGCGGCCCTTCGTCTTCTCCGTCAAGCAAACCGCCGTGCCGCTGGGCGCCGCGCTCGCCGGGGTGATTGTGCCGCAGATGATCGGGCTCGACGGCTGGCGCGCCGCGGTGCTGCTTGTGGCCGCGATCGTCGTGGTCACCGCCGTCGCCGTGCAGCCGGTGCGGGCGCGCTGCGACACCGACCGCAACATCGAAGCCCGCATCAGCCTCGACATCGTGGCCGCCGTGCGCAGCGCTCTTGCCCATCCGCCGCTGCGCCGCCTCGCCATCCTGTCCTTCACTTTTGCCGGACTGCAGATGAGCTTCGGCGCGTATTTCGTGACCTTCCTGGTCGAGCGGCTCGAATTGACGCTGGTAGCGGCCGGCATCGCCTTCACCGTCGGCCAGGCCACCAGCATCGGCTTCCGAATTATCTGGGGCGCGGCGGCGGAGCGGATCATGGCGGCGCGCGCGCTCCTGATCGTGCTCGCGCTGACCATGGCGGCCGCCTCGGCACTGACGCTGGCGATGTCGCCGGCCTGGTCGCTGCCCGCGATCGCCGGGTTGGGGGCGCTGTTCGGCGTCAGCGCGGTCGCCTGGAACGGGCTGTTCCTCGCCGAGATCGTCCGCGTTACCTCGGTCGAACGGACTGCAGCGGCGACCGGCGGGGCGCTCGTTTTCACCTTCGGTGGCATGATGGCGGGTCCGGCCGTGTTCGGCGCCCTGCTCGCGGCAGGGGCGAGCTATGGGGCCGCCTTCACCGTGCTGGGCGGAGTGGCGCTTTTGAGCGCACTGCCGCTCGCCTGGGCCGACCGGCCCGCACCGTGAGCGGCGCCTAACCCTCTTTTAGCGCCGCTTCGAGGAACTCCAACGCGGCGATGGCAAAGCGCGCCATGTTTTCCGCCCGGTCGGGAATGCCGGTCTCCAGAGTGATCGCGCGTTCCACCAGTCCCGCAAGGGCAAAGCAGGCATGGCCCGCATCGTTGCCGTAGCGATTGCCGGTCGGCCCGGTCGCCCCAGATTCACTGAGCCCCCAGGTTGTCTCCAGCTTCTCGCGGATCGTCCGGGCGACGAGCTGGGCGTATTCCTCGGTGGCCCCGCGCATCCGGGTCTGATCGTCGGGCAGACCGAGCAGCACACGCCGCGCCTCGCGCGTATAGATGATGCCGCCGCCGAGGAAATAGGCCGAGGCCCCGGGCACCGCGAGCAAGGCGGCGGAGACCAGCCCGCCGGCCGAGGATTCGGCGACCGCGACGGTCTGCCCCTTGTCCGTCAGCAGGGCGCCGACGCGCGCGCCGGCCGCATAGATTTCGTCCAGCGATCCTCCCATCACGCGGCCCGCGCCAAGGCGCCCTCGGGCTTGACGCCGGCCGCATCGAGCGCCGCGCGGATCGTGGCGATCTCCTTGTCGCTAAGTTTCACCAGCGGCGGGCGCACCGCGGCGCAGGGGATGCGGCCGAGGATCACCAGGGCCTCCTTCATGCGGTTGTGCATGTCGAGGAAGGGCGGCGCATAGAAGGCGGTCGTGAGCGGATGGATGCGCTCGTTGATCGCCTGCGCGGCGGCCATGTCCTGGTCCTGCACCGCGCGCCAGAGCGCCGATTGCAGATCGGCGATCACCGAGCCCGAGCCGGAGAGCAGCCCCGCGCAGCCCATCAGCAGCGAGCCGAAGAGCCAGGCGCTGTGCGTGCTGAGCACGTTCACCGGCCGCGCCAGGCCTTGCAGCGCGCGGATATGGCGCTCGTGCAACGCCGGGTCATTGCACCAATCCTTGATGGCGCATAGCGCCGGGATCTCCTCGGCCATACGGAGCAGCGTGTCGAGCGGATAGCCCTGCCCGCTGGGTATCGGATACTGAAAGGCGATCAGTGGCAGATCGCAAGCCTCGGCGATGCGCCCGAAATGCGCCAACGCCATCTCCGGGCGAAGCTGGCCGCCCATGATCAGCGGATGCGGCGGAAAGACCAGCAACGCCGAGGCGCCGCCTGCCGCCGCCATGCGCGCCAGCCGCGCCGCCTCCAGACTGCCATCGGCATAGATGCCGTTCACGACCGGGAGCCGGTCGCCGATCTCGTCCATGGTGATCGCAAGCACGCGTTCCTGCTCCGCGAAGCTGCACGAGGCGACCTCGGTGGCATGGGCGTTCACGGTAATCGCCGACAGCGCCGGCACGCGCGCGACGTCGCGCAGATGCGTGCGGTACGATGCCTCGTCGATGTCGAGGTCTTCGGTGAAGGGCAGCAGACAGGCCGGGATCACTCCGGCCGGTTCAAAGTCGCGAAATCGTGGCATGGCCGTGCTCTTTTGTTTGCTGGTTGGCTTACTTTCCGGTTGGGCCGTCGAATGGTTCGCGCCAGTCTACACCGGCTGCGATGCCGCGGAACGAGAACATCGTCCATTCAATCCGGCTCGCGGTACGGTCCCTGCAAGGTCGCGCCGCCATCGGCGATCAGCACATGGCCGGTCACATAGCGCGCCATGTCCGAGCACAGAAAGAGCACCGCGTTGCCTATATCCCAGCCGGTGCCCTCGATGCCGAGAACCGAGGCCTTGCGCCGCGCCTCGCGGCCGCGCTCCGACATGCCGGGCCCATAGACCATCGGCGTGTAGACCGGGCCCGGCGCCACGCAGTTGACGCGGATGCCCTGGGGGCCGTGGTCCACCGCCATGGCGCGGGTGAGCGCGATCACCGCGCCTTTTGACGTTGTGTAGGCGGTGAGGCCGCGTGGGCGCAACGCCGAGATCGAAGAGACATTGACGATGGCGCCGCCATTGCCGGCCGCGATCATCGCCGGCACGGCATGCTTGGCCGCCAGAAACATGCTGTCGACATTGGTGCGCATGACGCGGCGCCAGACCTCTTCGTCCTCGTCGACCACCGTGCCCTTGCTGGCGATGCCGACATTGTTGTCGAGGATGTCGAGCCGGCCCCAATCGCCGACGGCCTTGGCCACCATGGCGGCGCACTGCGCACTGTCGGTGACGTCGGCTTCAAACCCGGCAGCCTCGCCGCCCTCCTCGCGGATCATCTCGGCGCTGCGTTCGGCATCCTTGGCGGAGCGATCCACCACCAGGACCTTTACCCCGGCACGCGCCAGCAGGATCGCCGCCGCGCGGCCGTTGCCAATGCCATCCCCCGCCGCGCCGCCGCCGGTGACGATCGCAACCTTGCCGACGAGGCCAAATCGGAAACCGGTATCGCTCATCGCGCACCTCAAGACATAGCGCATCGCCGTTGCTAGGCGTCTCTTCGATGTTAGCGGCCGGCACCCGATTAGCTATAAACAAAGCAGCTATGCGGCCTCGACGCGTTGGTGGATAGCTGTTGTTCCTTGACCGGCACGGAGCCTTGGTCCGGGATAGGCGGACAGATTCAGTTTGGACCCAGGTGGATGCAAGCATGAGACTGGAAAACCGGATCGCGATCATCTTCGGCGCCGGCCAGACGCCGGGCGAGACCATCGGCAACGGCCGCGCCACCGCGCTTACGTTCGCGCGCGAAGGCGCCAAGGTGATGGCGGTCGACCGCAACCTTGCCTCCGCCGAAGAGACGGTCGCGATGATCGAAGAAGCCGGCGGGCAAGCCACGGCGATCGCCGCCGACATCACCGACGAAGCAGCGATCCAAGCCGCCGTTGCGGCCTGCACCGAACGCTGGGGCCGCATCGACATCCTGCACAACAATGTCGGTATCAGCATCGAGGGCGGCGATGCGCCCATCACCGAAATCACCGTCGAGGCCTTCGACCGCGTGGTCGCGGTCAACCTGCGCGGCATGGTGCTGGCCTGCAAACACGTACTCCCCGTGATGCGCGCGCAAATGAGCGGCGCGATCATCAGCATCTCCTCGATAGCGGCGCGCGCGGTCTATCCGCTGGTCGGCTACAAAACGACCAAAGCCGCGGTGATTGCGCTGACCGAACAAGTCGCAATCCAGAACGCCGAATACGGCATCCGCGCCAATTGCATCCTGCCAGGCCTGATGGACACGCCGATGGGCGTCGATGTACGCGTACGGACCACCGGCCGCAGCCGCGATCAGATCGAGGCCGAGCGCAACGCGCACGTCCCCCTTGGCGGCCGCATGGGAACCGCCTGGGACGTGGCGAACGCGGCGCTGTTTCTGGCCTCCGACGAGGCGCGCTTCATCACCGGCGTGACGCTGCCGGTCGACGGCGGCACCGGCGTCAACACGGCCAGCGGCTCGAAGGCGACGTGAGCCGAAACCCGCGGGCTACTTCTGACGGACCGTGCATTCCAGGTCTGCCTCGGTTTGAAATCACCCGTGCTTGAAACGCCATACAGGGTCGTACCTGGGCCCATAGCCAATGCCGGTCCTTCAACGGTTGGGTCTTGTTGATGGTATCTCCGCGTAGTATCGACAGCGACGCGCAACTTTCTTGCGGGTTGGCGTCAGGCGAGCCTGCGGCGGGGATCCGGCGCAGATTGTTGGATATGCGATGCCAAGAGATCTTGAATAAGCCCGGAGCGGATATTGCCCAAGCGAGAGCCCATTCCAGCCGCCAGCGCCAAAGAGCGCTTGATCGACGCGGCCTACGACCTTTTCACCCAACAAGGGGTGCGAAAGGTCGGCGTTGACGCCGTCCTCGCCAAGTCGGGATGCGCCAAGGCCAGCCTCTACCGCAACTTCGGCTCCAAGGTGGACCTGGCCGTTGCGGTCCTCGACAAGCGCGAGCAGCTGTGGACGCGGGGCTGGCTCGAGGCGGCGGTCAAGGCCCGCCACGCCGCGCCGTGCGATCGTCTGCTGGCAATCTTCGATGTCTTCGATGGCTGGTTTCAAAAGCCCGATTTCGAGGGCTGCTCGTTCATCAACGTGTTGCTCGAATCGGAAATCGACAGCCCGGTGCGCGAGGCCGCGGCCATCCATCTGGCCAAGATCCGCGCGATCATCCACGAGCTCGCGGTCGAGGCCGGTCTCGAAGACGCGGACGCGTTCGCGCAAGCCTGGCACATGCTGATGAAGGGCTCGATCGTCTCGGCGGGTGAAGGCAACAAGAATGCCGCCCGCGAAGGCAAGCGCGCGGCACAACTGATCATCGACGGCTGGCCAAGACGCGGCCCCGCGTGATCCTCCAGGCACTGCGATCGGAATAGCGCGGCGGCGGAAAACTTCCGTCCGCGAGCGACGCCATTTGTCGCCTTGTTGCGCCATTATGTATTGACAGTTTCTCCGATTGCGAACTCAATGAGACCAACCGGTCTGTACCAATAAAACGAAAAACAGCACCGGTTGCGGCGGACATCCGTCCGACCGTGCGAGTCTCTGGGAGGACGCAACAATGACCTACAATCCAAGAACGGCGACAGGCATTCCAACCGAACCGGTCGGCTCGCTGCCGCGGCCGATGAAGCTGCAGCAGGCTTATGCCGCCTACGACGAGGGCAAGATCGACCGTGCCGCGCTGGAAGCCGAGCAGGACGCCGCGGTGACCGATTCGATCACCCGCATGGAAGCAACCGGCTCGCCGATCGTCTCCGACGGCGAGCAACGCTGGTCGAGCTTTGCGACCTACCCCTTCACCGACACATTGGCGGGCACTGGCCTTGAGGAGCATCTGGCCCCGGGCGGCCAGTATTTCGCCATCTTCTCCGACGGCCACCACCGCCAGCTTCCGCGTCTTGCGAGCGGGCCATTCCACTACAAGACCTATGCGTCCGAAGCGCTGGAGAAGGCGCTCAAGGTGGCCAAGAAGCCGATGAAGCAGGCGGTGATCTCGCCCTCCATGCTGGCGCTGCTCTATCCGCTCGACGAGACCATCGAAGGTTACAAGCGCGAGCAGTTCGAGGCGGATCTGATCGACGAGTGCGCCAAGGACGTGCGCCAGGCTTTCGAGGCCGGCGCCGCGCGCGTCTCCATCGATTTCACCGAAGGCCGCCTGGCCTGCCGCAACGATGCGCGCAATCCCTGGACGGGCCGGGAGATGCTGCCGCACTTCGTCGACCTGATCAACGCCGTCCTCGGCAACTTCGATGAGGACGAGCGCACGCGCATCGGCATTCACACCTGTCCCGGCGGCGACTGCGATGCGGTGCACAGCGCCGACGTGCCCTACAACGACATGCTGCCCAGCATGTTCCGGATCAACGCCGGCTATTTCCTGATCCAGCTGGCCAGCGAGCGTGACAAGGAGCAGGTCTACAAGGATATCGCCGCCAGTCTGCGCGAAGATGCCAAAGGCGTGACGCAGATGGCGTATATCGGTGTGATCAACCCGCAGAACCCGCGGGTCGAAAGCGCCGAGGAAGTCCGCGACCAGCTCGTCGCGGCGGCCAAGTACATTCCAAAGGAGCAGCTTGGCTCCACCGACGACTGCGGCTTCTCGCCGTTCAGCATCGACGTCAAACCGAACCACGGCTCGCCCGACTTTGCACGGGACACCGCGTTCGAGAAGATCGCCAACCGCGTCAAGGGCACCACCATGGCGGCGGAGCAACTCGGCGTTCATTGACCACGCCCCGCTTTGGCAGCGCGATCGCATGCGGCCGGACCCATTCCGGCCGCATGCGCCGCGCCGAAACCTGACGCTAGATCAAGAGTCACGCGTCACGCCGGATCACTCTGACGCGATCGTGCTCTAAGATGGACAAATACCGGTGCAACTTGTGCGGCTATGTCTACGACCCGGCGCAGGGCGAGGCCGCCAGAATGACCGCGCCCGGCACCGCATTTGACGACCTGCCCAACGACTGGCGCTGCCCCGATTGCCGGGCACCGCTCGCCGACTTCGCGTTAATCAAGGACTAGGTCCGGCGTGCGAGGCGGCGCGGGGGTGAACACGCCGCCCGGCTCGAGAGCGATGTGAGGATTGCATGGCGGCCGGGCCGGTAAGGCCAAAATCCGATCTGCGGAGCAATTCCCGGAATCTGTGATACATTACCGGCCGATCAGACCCAGGCAGGTCCCCATCGGCGTACTATGGATATCAAGCAGCTCAATTACTTCGTGCATGTGGCCGACCTCCGCAGCTTTTCCAAAGCGGCGGCGGTACTCGCCATGGCGCAACCGGCGCTGAGCCGCATGATCCGCAGCCTGGAGACCGAGTTGGCGGCGCCGCTGTTCTACCGGAACGGCCGCGGCGTCGTCGTCACCGAGGCCGGCGAGCGGCTGCTGCCTTATGCCAAGTCGATGGTCGAGCAGGCCGAGCGCATCAAGAGCGATCTTACCATGCTGCGCGACAACCCCTCGGGCACGGTGAGCCTTGGCGTGCCGCCGACGCTGGGCCAGGTGTTGGTGCCATCGCTGGTCCGCGATATCCGCGACCGCTATCCCAACATCTCGCTGCGCATCTCCGAAGGCTTCAGCGGGCATGTCTATGAGTGGCTGATGTCGGGCCGGCTCGACCTTGCGATCATCTACGATGCGCCGCGCTCGGGAAACCTCTCGACCGACCAACTCGTCACCGAGCAGATGTTTCTCGTCGAGCCGCCGAGCAAGGCGAAGAGCCGCCCGGACACGGTGACCTTCGCCGAGGTCGCGGAATTTCCGCTCATTCTGCCCAGCCGGCCGCACGGATTGCGCATCCTGATGGACACCGTCTCGACGCGCGAGGGCATCGCGCTCAACATCGAATTCGAGGTCGACGTCGTCTCGGCCAGTTTCGAGTTGGTGGAAACCGGCGTCGGCTACATGGTGCAGCCCTATGCCTCGATCAGCCGGCGCGTCGCCGCGGGCCGGCTTTCGGCCCGGCGGATTGTCGAGCCGGAGATTTCGCGCACGATGGTGATGGCGACGACCACCCAGCGCCCGCTGTCGCTCGCCGCGCGCACGGTGCTCGACGTCATCAAGAAAGATGTGAAGCGATTGGTCGAATCGGGCGAATGGCTCGGCACCTCCTGGGAAGAAGCGCGCGAGCTTGTCGCCACCTAGCCGCGCCGACCGTATCCAGACGATCAAGCAAGAGCAGGCAATCAGGTGAGCCGCTGGACCTTCAACGATGTCGCCGTCGAGCGGGTGCTCGAATTCGAGATGCCGCTGATCGCGCCGGAGATCCTGCTGCCCGACGCCACGCCCGAGGCCATCGCCGCGGATCTCGACTGGCTGACGCCGCAGCTGCTCGATCCGGCCACCGGCCATCTGGTGATGGCGTTCCACAGCCTCGTCGTGAAGACCGAGCGCCACACAATCGTGGTCGATACCTGCGGCGGCAACGACAAGCCGCGCCCGGGCAAGCCGCGCTACGACAGGAAGCACTGGCCTTATCTCGACGCGCTGGCAAAGGCCGGCGTGCAGCCCGAGGCGGTCGACTATGTGTTGTGCACCCACCTCCATGTCGATCACGTCGGCTGGAACACGCGCCTGGAGAACGGCCGCTGGGTGCCAACCTTTCCGAACGCCAAATACCTCTTCGGCCGCACGGAGTACGATTTCTGGCAGGCCGAATGGCGGGCACCCGATTTCCCGGACGACCCATTCGGCGAGGACAGCGTGCTGCCGGTGATCGAGGCCGGGCTCGCCCAATTCATCGAGGATGATTTCGCCTTCGATGACGCGGTCACGTTGGAGCCGACGCCGGGGCACACGCCGGGCCATCTTTGCCTTCATGTCGGAGGCGGCAACAAAGGCGGCGGCGACGCGGTGCTGAGCGGCGATCTGATGCATCACGCGCTGCAATGCGCGCATCCCGACTGGAACAGCATCTTCTGCGTCGACCCAGCGCAGTCACGGGCAACGCGGCGCCGGTTCCTCGAACGCTACGCCGATACCGGAACGCTCATCATGCCGGCGCATTTCCCGACGCCGACCGCGGGCCGGGTGGAAAGCGCCAAGGACGGTTTCCGCTTCGCCTTCGTGAACGGCGACTGAGCGTTTACTTGGCGGTCCTGCCTTTGAGCTCGGCCCCGGCCCAGCCCTCGGCGTGCTTCACGATGGTCGTGAAGTCGGCGTCAGGACCGTCCTGCATCAGCGCAAACTGCCACATCTGCTCCACTGCGTGGCCAACCCAGGTCGGCACACCGAACAGCGCCGCTTCCTCCAAAAACAGCGCCACATCCTTGTGCATGAGCCCGGTGGAAAAGCCCGAGTCGAACTTGCGCGGCAGGATGCGGTTGGGGAATTTGTCGGTCGTTGCCGTATTCTGCCCCGAACCGGCATTGACGACGTCGAGCATCGTCTCCGGCTCCAGCCCCGCCTTGGCGCCGAGCACCAGGGCTTCCGACGTCATCGCCATCGCGGTTGCCGAGAGCACGTTGTTGATCAACTTCATGGTCTGGCCGAGACCCTGCTTCTCACCGACGAAGAAGACATTGCCGATCACATCGAGGACGGGTTTCAGCTTCGCGTATTCGGCGCGCGGACCGGAGACCATCACCGCGAGCGTGCCCGCCGCCGCCCCCGCCGTGCCGCCGCTGACGGGCGAATCGAGCATGAGCCGACCGGCGGCGTTCAACCCCTCGCCGACAATGCGCGCGACCCGCGAGCCGGTGGTCGAGAGATCGATGCAGAGCTTCATCTTCGATCCGTGGACGAGGCCGTTCGCGCCGATCGCCACCGTGCGGACGACTTCGGGCACGGGCAGGCTCATGAAAACCGTCTCGACCTGATTGGCGACGTCGACGAGGTCGGTAGCGGCCGTGGCGCCGCGCTCGACAAAATGCGCGACCCGGTCCGCCGCGGTATCGAAAACCACCAGATCGTGGCCGGCATCGACCAGACGCGAGGCCATCGGCCGCCCCATATTTCCCAGACCCACGAAACCGATTGGGCCGATTGGATCGCCCATGGTCAAATTCCCCCTGATGCCGCTGTCCGCCGAGTTCGCCCTATCTCGTTATCTTACTCGATCCCGTCTTCCTCGAAGACCTTCTTGGCGGTGCGGTGGGCATCGACGGAGGCCGGGAAACCGCAATAGATCGCAGCCTGCAGGAAGACCTCGCGGATCTCCTCCTTGGTGCAGCCGTTGCGGATGGCGCCGCGCAGATGCATCTCCAGCTCGTGCGGGCGGTTGAGCGCGGTCATGAAGGCGAGGTTCAAGAGGCTGCGCGTCTTGCGCGGCAGATGCTCGTCGCGCGTCCACAGCCAGCCCCAGCAGAAGTTGGTCGAGATCTCCTGCAGCGGCATGGTGAAATCGTCCGCATTCTTGATCGAGTTCTCGACATACTCCGCGCCAAGCACGGCCTTGCGGACCGCAAGGCCTTCTTCCGACAGTGGTTCGGACATTTGATCCTCCTGGGAGCAGTGTTTCAGTGTCGTTGCGACTATCTCCCAGTTGGCCAAACGCCGCCAAACGCCGCGAGCCGACCGATTCGCTATAACAGGTATAACGTGGCGCGGTTTTGGTGTTCATGGGCACGCTGTCTAAACTGCCACGAGCGACGAACTTGAGACTGCACCCAAGACTGCACTTAATGACCGTATGGGGGGAGGCGTGCGATGGCGGATTTTCCAAGCCTCGACTGGATGACGGGCTTCAAGGACAAGGTCAATGCCGACCAGGAGATGTCGGTGGTCGGCACCTGGTTCGACACCGCGATCGAGCTCGCCGTGGGCGCGCACCGCGTCGTGCTGCGCGTCGAGGAGGGCAAGATCACCGATATCATCGAGGCGCCGGGGCTCGACGTGCGATCCAGTTTCGGCCTGCGCGCGCCGGACGCGATCTGGGCCAAGTTCCTGGCGCCCGACCCGGAGCCGCTCTACCACGATTTCTTCGCCATGCTGATGCGGGTGCCCGAGTTCAACCTCGAGGGCGACACGTTGGTGGCAATGCAGAACGCCCGGGCGCTGCACCGGATGATGAACATTATGCGCGAGATGGGGGCGAGCCATGCCTGACTTCGAGCCGATCACCGGCCGCTACCTGCCGGTCACCTACAACGGATCGACGAGCCGCGTCTTCGTGGAGGAAGCGGGGCAAGGCATCCCGCTGCTCTGCCTGCACACCGCCGGCGCCGACAGCCGCCAGTTCCGCCATGTGCTGTGCGACGAAGCGGTCACCAAGGACTACCGCGTCATCGCCTTCGACATGCCGTGGCACGGCCGCTCCAATCCGCCCGAGGATTGGTGGCTGACCCGCTACCGCCTCACCACCGACAACTACATGGCGATCATCCGCGCGGTCTGGCAGGCGCTCGAGCTCGACCGGCCGGTCGTCATGGGCTGCTCGATGGGCGGGGCAATCGTGCTCAAGGTCGCGGCCGAATATCAGGACGAGCTGCGCGGCATCGTCGGGCTCGAAAGCGCCGCCTTCGCGCCCGGCCGCTACAACGAATATCTGCACCATCCGGCGATCCACGGCGGCGAGCTGTGCGCAAGCTACACCTATGGGCTTTGCGCGCCGAGCAGCCCGGAGGAAAGCCGGCGAGAAAACTGGTGGTACTACAGCCAGTCGGGCCCCGGCATCTATCAGGGCGACGTTTACTACTACAGCCTCGATTGGGACGCGCGCGACGACCTGCGCCGCATCGATACCAACAAGTGCAAGGTCTCGCTGCTAACGGGCGAGTTCGACTATTCCTGCACCCCGGCGATGACAGAAGAAGCGGCCAAGGCGATCGCCGGCTCGCGGGTCTCGATCATGAAGGGGATGGGCCACTTTCCGATGATCGAGAACTACCCCGGTTTCCGCCATTACTTACACGAGGCGCTGAACTACATGGCCGATTGAGGCGGCGAATCACTTCGCCGCCGGATCGACGTTCATCAGCGGCACGGTGTTGAACTTCGCCGCAATGAGGATACGCGCCTCCATCGTCTGCATCAGCGGCCGCGCCCGGCCGGCGAAGTCGAGGAATTCCGGCATGGCTTCGAGCTTGGCGCGGCGGATCTCGCGATCGGCCTGGCTCTCGTAGGCCCAGAGATGCACGACCTGGTTCACCGTGCCGACGTCCGTATAGAAATAGCCGATCAGGTTGCCGAGCGTCGGCTTCAATACCGGCAGCCCGTATTCCTCAACGACGCCGAGGAACTCATGCACCTTGCCGGGATGCAGCGTGTAGGTCCGTTGCTCGAGGATCATCTACTCAGTCTCCCTTTTTGTACCAACGGGTCACAAGAATGACCCTTTGTAGTTCCCTCAGGCGCCGGGCGTCCGCGGCTTTGGCTTCCCTCGCACAAGCTCGGGCGCGCAGTCGCGCGCTTGCCAGACGGCAATGAGCCAGGCTCATTACCTTCCGGTGTCATTCCGGCCGCCAGGCATGGCCGAGCAGCGAAGCCGCGAGCCCGCCATCGACCGGCAGATTGACGCCGGTGATGTATTTCGCCTCGTCGGAGGCCAGGAACAGCACCGCATGCGCCACGTCCCAGCCGTCGCCCATATGGCCGATCGGCACCAGATCGTGGCGCTCCTGGAGCTTTTCGGGATAGTTGTCGCCATGTACGTCGCGCAGCCGCTTGGTGATGCGAGGGGTCGCCATCAGCCCCGGCATCACGGTGTTGGCGCGCACCCCGCGGGTGGCGTATTCGATGGCGATGTTCTGGGTCAGCTGGTTGACCGCGCCCTTGGACGCCATGTAAGCGACGCTTGGATAGGTGAAGCGGATCGCCGCCATCGACGAGTTGTTGACGATCGACCCGCCGCCCTGACGGACCATCACCGGCAGGACGTGGCGGCAGGTCAGGAACATGCTCTTGACGTTGGCGGTCATCAGCCGGTCCCAGTCGTCGCCGGTGATTGCCTCCGGCCCGCCCAGATGCTGGATGCCGACATTGTTGAAGAGGATATCGATGCGCCCGTAGGTCTCGAGGCAGGCCGCGACCATCGCCTCGACGGCGGCCTCGTCGGTGACGTCGGTCTGGTGCGCGGTGGCCGCGCCGCCCTCGCCGCTTATGATCGAGGCCGTCTCATCCGCCGCGGCCTTGTTGAGATCGACGGCGAAGACCTTCGCACCCTCGCGGGCAAAGAGCGCGCTTGTCGCCTTGCCATTGCTCCAGCCCTCCTCGACCGTGCCGGCGCCGGCGACAAGCGCGACCTTGCCATCGAGCCGTCCCGTCATGGCAACAACACCGACGAGCCGGTGGTGCCGCGGCTTTCCAGCGCGCGGTGCGCTTCGGCTGCCTCCGCCAACGGCCAGCTCTGATTGACCTCGATGCGCAATGTGCCGTCGGCGACGAGCGCAAAGAGCTCGTTTGCGCGGGTCAGCATTTCCTCGCGGGTTGCCGTGTAGTCCGCCAGCCCGGCGCTGGTCACATAGAGCGAGCCCATCAGATTGAGCCGGAAAAGGTCGAAGGGCGGGATCGGACCGGACGCCGTGCCGAACGTGACCATGGTGCCGCGCCGGCGCAGGCATTTGAGCGAGGTCTCGAAGGTGTCCCTGCCCACCGAATCGTATACCGCGGCCACGCCTTCGCCATCGGTGATCGCGCGCACCCGGTCCAGCAGATCCTCTTTGGTGTGGACGACCGGATGCGTGCAGCCATGGGCTGCCGCTTGCGCTGCCTTCTCGTCGGAACTCACGGCGCCGATGACGGTGGCGCCGGCGTGGTTCAAAAGCTGGCACAGGATCGTGCCGACGCCGCCGGCTGCGGCCTGAACGAGCACCGTGTCACCGGCGCCGGCCACATAGGAGCTGCGCGCAAGGTAATGCGCGGTCAGGCCTTTCAGCATCATCGCGGCGGCGGTCTTATCGTCGATAGTATCGGGCAGAACCACCAGATTGCGCGGCGGCATCACCCGGTAATCGGCGTCCGCGCCGGTCGGGCCGACGCCGTAGGCAACCCGGTCGCCCACCGCGACCTCGCTAACCCCGTCGCCGATGGCTTCGACGACGCCCGCGGCCTCGTTACCGAGGATCGCCGGCAGCTCGGCAAGCGGATATTCGCCCTTCCGGTACTTGGTATCGATGAAGTTGACGCCGATCGCCGTGTGGCGGACCAGCACCTCGCCCGGTCCCGGCGTTCCAATGTCGACATCGTCGAAGCGCAAGACCTCCGGGCCGCCGATCTCGTGGATGCGGATCGCTTTCATGGCAGGAAGCTGCCTCCATTGACGTGGATGACCTGGCCCGTGATGTACCGCCCCGTCGGCCCGCACAGATGCCGCACCATGCCGGCGACTTCCTCCGGGCGGCCCTTGCGCCCGGCAAGGTTCTTGGGCAGCGGCGGCAGCTTGCCGGCGCTGGCGGGGCGATCGGTGTCGATATCGCCCGGAACGACGCAGTTCACGGTAATGCCGTTTTCCGCAAGTTCGACCGCCAGCGCCCGGGTGAGGCCGACGACGCCCGCCTTGGCGGTCACCGCATGGGCGCGCGCCTTGGCGCCGACATGCGCCGTCAGCCCGCCGATATTGACGATCGTGCCCCAGTCGCTGGTGACGAGATGGGGCAGCGCCGCACGCGCGCATAAGAAGGGCCCGTCGAGCGAGACGGACATCACCGCGCGCCATTCCTCCAGGCTCATCTCGCCGAACGGGATGAGGCGGCGGATCGAGGCGTTGTTGACGAGGATGTCGAGGCGACCGAAACGGTCGACGGTCCGGGCCACCAAGCTTTCAACCGCGTCCTGATCGGAGATATCGGCGAGGCAGGCAAAACCCTGGCCACCGGCGGCATCGACCTCGGCCGCGACCGCTTCGGCGTCCTTGGCCGCCGAGCGCGCGTTGATCACAACCGCGGCGCCGTCACCGGCGAGCGCCAGCGCGATGGCGCGGCCGATATTGCGCGCCGCGCCCGTCACGATCGCGACCTTGCCGCTAAGCGGTCCGGTCTTCCCGTCATTCATCGAATTGTCTCCAGCGCGGCGGAATGACGCCCGTGATCACTTCGATCCACACAAAATTGACAAAGAAATAGGGAAGCGGATGGAACCCCATCCGCTTCCCCTGATCATAGACTTGTGGTCTCGGCGTGCGGAACTACCGCTTCACCCAGATCGGCTTGGCGGTTGCCGAACCCTCGGGGTAGATCGTCTGCGGCTTGCCGTTCTGCCACTGGACGATCACCAGCGGAGCGCCGGCACGCCGGCCGTTCTTTTCGAAATGCAGCCGCCCGCCGGGATAAAAGGCGGCCGGTCCGGTCTTGACGTCCATCGTGCGGATGGCGTCGGCGACCGCGGCGCGGTCGCGCTTGCCGGCCTTTTCCAGGGCCCACTTGAAGATCATCATGTCGCCATAGGTGCTGATGCTGTCCTGGGTCAGCCACGGCTCGCCAGTACGCTTTTCGAAGCGTGCGATGAGCGCCTCCTGGCCCTTGCTGCCCCAATTGGCGGTGACAACCATCATGCCGTTGAGCAGCCCCGGCTCGGCGATCACCTTGAGCAGCTCGGGCACGCCCATATGGGCGCCATTGGCAACGATCGGAATGCGGCCGCGGCCAAGCCCGAATTCGGCGAGCTTTTCAAGCAGCAGCTTGTCGTCGGGCACATTCGACGCCAGCAGGAACAAAAGCTGCGGCCGCGCCGAGCGTACTTTCTGGATGATCGGCGAAGCGTCCGACAGCGGCGGCGTGAAGGTCTGATCGACAACCAGCTTCAGGCCCGCCTTCTTCAGGGCGCCGCCACGCAAGGCCTTGGCGTAGCTGACCGGAGCCGCCGTGTTGTCCATGACGATGCCGGCGGTCTTCGGCGCCTTGCCCGTGTACTTCTTCATGAGCGCGACGATCGTCGGCAGCGAGCCGCGCGACTGGGCACCGCCGGTCGGCGAGGTCTGGAAAACGTACTTGAAGCCGCGCTCGGTGATCTTGTCCGAATAGGACAGGGTCAGCCAAGGCAGCTTGGCCCGCTCGGTCACCTCGGTCACGGCCAGCGTGAACGAGCTGAGCCACGAGCCGGTGCCACCGATGAGATCGGGATGACGCGACAGCACGAGCTGCGCGGCCTGCTTGGCCTTTTCGGCGTTGTCGCCGGCATCGGCGACGATCAGCTTGAACTTGGCGCCGCCCAGCGCCTTGACGCCGCCAGCCTTGTTGATGTCGTCGATCGCCATGTCGGCGCCGAGCTTCATCAATTGGCCCTGACGGGCCCAGGGGCCGGAGAGCGGCGCAATCAGAACGATCTTGATATCCTTGGTCTCTGCCGCCGCCGGACCAACCGTCCACACCAGCGGCACGGCCACCAATGCGGCCAGCGTCGCGAACGATGCGCGGCGCGAAATCTTATGCACTCTTTCGAACTTCGACATAGCCGTTACCTCCTTCGGTCTTTCCGATTTGCTGTTTGTTGTTATCGCTTACGTGTTGTCGTTAAGCGTGTCGTCTCCTTCGTCTTCAGTCCCGGCGGATCGCCGGATAACCCCGCGCCTGGCGCAGGACTCAAACTACATGCCCGGCCTATAGGCCGAGATAGGCGGCCTTGACCGCGTCATTGGCCATGAGGGTATCATGCGTTCCCTCCATCACCACGCGGCCGGTTTCCAGAACGTACCCACGGTCGCAGGATTCCAGCGCCTCGGCGACGCGTTGCTCAACCAGCAGAACGGTGACTTTATCCTCGCGGTGGATCTCCTCGATGCGCTCGAAGATCTGGTCGGCAACTGTAGGCGCCAGGCCCATCGAAGGCTCGTCGAGCAACAGGAGCCGCGGCGACGAGGCAAGGCCACGCCCGATGGCAAGCATCTGTTGCTCGCCGCCCGAGAGCGTTCCCGCGAGCTGGGTCTGGCGCTCGGCGAGCACTGGAAAGAGCGCATAGATGCGGTCGAGCTTCGAACTCCAGCTGCCGCCCGACGTGTCGGAATAACTGCCCATCTCCAGATTTTCCAGCACCGATAGGCGCGAGAAGACCTGCCGGCCCTCGGGCACGTGGGCGATACCGAGATGCGCACGCCGCGCCGGTTTCACCGCCAGCAGGTCCTGGCCCTCGAAAGTCACCGACCCGCTGAGCGCCGGAACGGTTCCGGAAATGGTCTTGAACAGCGTCGTCTTGCCGGCGCCGTTGGGGCCGACAATAGCCACGAATTCGCCCTCCTGCACCTCCAGCGAGGCGCCGTTCAAGGCCTTGATGCCGCCATAGGCGACGTTGAGGGCGTCAACCTGCAGCACGTTCCATCCACTTCTTGCCGAGGTAAGCCTCGATCACGGCCGGATCTTTCACGACCTCGTCGGGCGTGCCCGTTGCGATTACCGCGCCGTGGTCAAGCACCGCAAACTGATCGGCCAGCCGCACCATCGCCTGCATCGTGTGTTCGATGATCACGATGGTCATGCCTGTGTCGCGGAGTTGGCGCACCACGTCGAGCAATCGTTCGATCTCGATCGCGCCAAGACCGGCAAGCGTCTCGTCGAGCATCACCATCTTCGGCCGCGGCGCGATTGCGCGGGCAAGCTCCATCAGCCGGAACTGCTCGTTGGTGAGGCCGCTCGCCAGCGCGCCCGCCAGATCCGCCAATCCGACCCGCACCAGCGCATCACGGGCGAGCGCGCTCGCTTCGACATCATCCTTGGAGCCGACGAAGGCGCCGACCATGACATTTTCCAGGATCGTCATTCGCGGGAAGGCACGCACAACCTGGAAGGTCCGGCCGATACCGCGCGCGCAGACCTTGTGCGGCTTCAGGCCCAACACGCTCTCGCCCTGGAAGCGGATTTCGCCGCCATCGGGCGGCATGAAGCCGTTGAGCACGTTGAAGAGCGTCGTTTTGCCGGCGCCGTTCGGCCCGATCACGCCGAGGATGCTGCCTTCGGTCGCCGACAGGGTCACGTTGTCGAGCGCGCGCAAGCCGCCGAACTGCTTGGAGACGCTATTGATCTCGAGCATCGTGGCGCCGCCCGTCGGCGCCGGCTCCGCCTTGCGCATTGAGGGCAGCGGCTGGACCTTTTCCGCGCCGGCCACGTTCGCGCCTGCCTCGGACATCTTAAGGCCCTCGCTGCCCGGCCGGGTGTACCAGCCGCGCTTGATCAACCAGTCGCGCACGTTCCAGAAGATGCCGTCGGGCGCTGCCAGGATCACGAAAATGATGGCGGCGCCGTAAGCCACGCCGTCGATGCCGGGCAGAATGGCGCCGTACTCGGCGCGCAGTGTTTCAGAAAGCGGGATCAGGATGGCCGCGCCGATGAGCGGACCCCACAAGGTGCCGACACCGCCAAACAGCACCACCACGAGCGCAAGCGCCGACGTCAGCACGCCGAACACGGTGAGCGGTGTCACCACCAACAGGACAATCGCGTAGAGCCCGCCGACGGTCGAGCCGATGGCGCCGCTCACCACGATGGCGCGCATCTTCCACAGCCAGGTATTGATGCCGGCGGCCTCGGCGGCGGACTCGTTCTGCTTGATCGCCAGCAGCGAGAGGCCGAAGCGGCTCTGTTCAATACGCAGCGAGATCAGCAAGCCGGCGACCAGCATGACCAACGCCATGATGCCGTAGATCCGCAGATCGTCGAACTGCGCGAAGAACAGCTTGGCGTCGTCCCGCTTGGGCAGGTTTTCTTCCTGATAGCCGGCCCATTCGAAGATGTAGAGCAACGCCAAAGGATAGGCGAGCATGGCCAACGCGAAATAATGACCACGCAACCGGAAGGTCGGAAAGCCGATGAGCAGCGCTGCCAAGACGCCAACCACGGTCGCGGCCGGGATGCCGATCCACGGCGTGACGCCGAAATCGATGAACAGGATCGTGACCGTGTAGGCGCCAAGCCCGAAGAACGAGGCATGACCGAAGGAGATCATGCCGCTGTAGCCGCTGAGGACGTTCCAGGAAACGCCCATGGTCGCCCAGATCAAGACCAGGGTCAGCATGGTCTTGTAGTAGTTGGTCTCGACCGAGTAGAGCATCGCCAGATAGATCACCGCCAAGCCGGCGATGATCGTCAATGTCCTCCGGGTCCGCTTGCGGTCGCCCCCCATGGCTCAGGCCCGCTCCGACGTGCGCCCGAACAGGCCCTGCGGCCGGAACATCATGATGAGGATGAACACCGCGAAGATCGCCGTGTTTTGAAGCTGGTGCGGCAGGATGAGCGTCGACATCTGTTGCACCAGGCCGATCACCATGCCGCCCATGAAAGCGCCCACGGTGCTGCCGAGCCCGCCGAGCACAACGCCGGCATACATGATGACGACGAACTCAATACCGACATAAGGCTGGAAGGATATCGTGCTGGCGACCAGGCCGCCGGCTATCGCGGTGATCGCGGTGCCGATACCGAAGGCGATCCGGTGCGCCCGGTCGACATCGATGCCCATGTAGATCGCCGCCTCGGGGTTGTCGGCGGCGGCGCGCAGCGACTTGCCCAGGCGCGCCCGGCGCATGAACACGAACAGCCCGCAAGCGACCAGCACCGCGAGGATGCAGGCGATGCTGCGCGACTGGTTGAAAAGCACCGGCATGCCGTCGCTCATGAACGGTCCCAGTTCCCAGGCCTTGATCGAAAGCGGCGTGCGGATCGAAACCGGCGAGGACTTGAAGATGAGCAGCGCACCGTTTTGAAGGATCAGCGCGATGCCCAGCGTCAGGATCAATTGGGCGTAGTGGCCTTCGGCCTCGGCCGAAACGACTCGGATGCCGGTGACCCGTGAGACCAGGAACTTGTGCAGGTAAAAGCCGAAGACGAACAATATCGGCCCGGCGAGAACCGCTCCCACGAATGGCCCGATATAGACGCCGAGAAAGGCCAGGACGCCGAAGCCGGTCACCAGATAATACGCGGCGTACATGCCCAGCATCATGAAATCGCCCTGGGCGAAATTGATCACCCGCATGATGCCGAAGATGAAGCTGAGGCCCAGGCACATGAGGCCGTAAATGCCGCCCACCATGATCCCGACCGCCAGGGCCTGGAGGAAATTCTCGAGGAATATTTGGGTGGTGCTCATACCGTCTCGCCGGCAAGAGGCGTCGCGCCGAGTGTGTCCGCACGCGCCTGGCGGCACGCATCGCACGCGAATTCATGCCTCGCGCCAATCCCGACCCGACCGTGCCGGCCCACAACCAAGCCGAGCGACCGCGAGCGCACCACCTCCCGCACCGCCAATCCCTCCCCGTGGTTGATCTTTTTCGTTATTGTCACTTGGGTTTAAACATCCGGCAACCTGTAATTCTGTCAACCGAGGACGCTAGCATATCAGTTATGCCGGGCGGTCGGCTTGGCGGCGCGCGCGCGGGCCCATGCTACGCTGATCGCGGCCCGCCGTCACCGAGCCGCCTGCGATCTGGGAAAGTGGAAGCCGATGTGCGACACGCCGTTTGAGAAGCTGAAGGACTGGAAAGGCTGGATCGACGTACCCGGACCGGCGCCGTTCACCGGTCAGGGCCCGTGGATCGACATCTCGTTCCAGCTCAACGCCACGCGCACGCGTTCGCCCGGCTTTCCCGAGCCGCGCTTTGAGAAACTGATGACGATCCCCGAACACCCGGCGAACCTCACTGAAATGCAGATGGTTTGCCATTTTGGAACCCATCTCGACGCGCCGCTGCATTTCATCACCGAGGGTCCGGCCATGGACGCCGTGCCGCTCGACCGGCTCTACGGACAGGGCGTCGTGCTCAAGGTCGCGGCCGGCGACGACATGCTGGTCACCGCGGCGCATCTTGAGAAGGCTTCGCCCGCGGTCGAGCCCGGCGATATCGTCATCATCGATACCGGCTGGACCGGCTTTATGGACAGCGACCGATACTTCGACCACCCGGCGCTCAGCCTCGATGCGGCCGAATGGCTGGTCGACAAGCGCGCCAAACTCGTCGCCGTCGACCTGCTGACGCCCGATATGCCCTCGATCAAGCGCCCGGAGGGGTTCACCTGGCCCGTGCATCACGAGCTGCTCGGCCAGGGCGTGCTGATCGCCGAGTTGGTGCGTGTGGCACCGGAGCTTTGTGGGCGCCGCATCGAGGCGATGTTCGTCGGCCTCAACATCGAAGGCTCCGACGGCGCGCCGGTGCGCGCCCTGGCCCGGACCGTCGATTGAAACCGGGTTCGCTCAAAATCGCGCTCACTTAGCCGAGCCGCTCACGTCGATGCCGAGTTCGTCGATCACCTCGCGCGCCAGACGAAACCCCTCCACGCCCGCGGGACCGCCGCAATAAACGGTGATCTGGAAGAGCGTTTCCTTGAGCTCTTCGATGGTGACGCCGTTGTTGAACGCGCCGCGCAGATGGAGCTTGAACTCGTTGGGCCGGTTGAGCGCCGCCAGCATGCAAAGATTGTTGAGGCTGCGTTGCTTGCGGCTCAAGCCGGGCCGCGCCCAGACACCGCCCCAGCCATAGGCGGTGATGAATTCCTGAAACTCTTGATTGAAATCGTCAGCCTGCGAGAGCGATTTCTCGACATACTCCTCGCCGAGCACCTCCTTGCGGACCTTCAATCCGGCCTCGAAGAGATCGTAGGACATCGTTGCCTCCTCCATCGAAATCGGCGCGAAGCTGAACGGGCGCGAGCGGATGCCGCATCCGTCAAAGGATGCGGGCGTCAGACAGCCGTTGATCGGTAAGGGCACCTCGCGCCGCGAACCCAGCGCCACTGTGCACCGCGCGCCTGCCGACCGGGAGGCAATATCAGTTATTCGGCTCCATCAGTTATTCGGCTCCGCCGCCGCGGACGCTCTGCGGCATCCTCCCCGCTCCGCCACGAAGCGTGGATTGGCCGGTTCCCCAAGCGGAATTTTACGCTAGAGTAAAATCCAGTGTTGATCGCGGACCTGCCCACACGGTTGCGCCGCATGGGCATGACGGCAAGCAGGAGGTTGATATGGAAGGCATCCCGCAGGATATGACGCCGGAGTTCCGCGACATGGCGGTGCGCCTGATGACGCGCCAGCTCTACGCCGAATCGGCTACATGCGAGCTTTTCGGCCAGGCCATCGCGCTGGCGCCGACCTGGCAGGACGCGGTCCAGCAAGCACGCTTCGCCAAGGAAGAAGCCGAGCATGTCGAATATGTCGCCAGGGTCCTCGATGCCCTCGGCGAGGATGTGAACGCGCTGCTCAAGACGCGCGGTCCGGCGACGGCTTTCTTCGGGCTGGACGAGGATGGGCTCAAATCCTGGACCGGGGTGATCGCCTTCAACCTCTATGGCGACCGCGCCGGCTCGCACCAGATCCGCGCCTATCTCGACAACAGCTTGCCGGCCTGGGGCAGATCGCAGCGCCAGGTCTTGACCGATGAGGCCCAGCACCAGGGATACGGCGACCGCGAGGCCGTCCGCGTCTGCCAGGATCCAGGCCTGCGCGCCGAGATGCAGGGCATCATCGACGCCTCCATGCCGGTGACGGTCAAGCGCGCCTTCGGCCGCCTTGAAAGCGACGAGAACAGCTATTGCCTGGAGGTCGGCTTGAAGGTGAAGGGCCTCGACACCGCACAGGTTCAATACAACTATTTCAAATCAGTGAAGCCGGTGATGGACGAAGCAGGGTTACGGTTCCCCGACTTCGCGGCCAACGGCGTCGAGCTGGCCGATCCGGTTCGCGAGGCATTCTCGCTCCACTAAGCGCCTTCGCAGCCGATCCTAGCCCGACGCCGGCAAGCTCGGCGCCAGTCCGCCCGGCACGAACCGGTTGAGCCCGCCGGCGGCGACGAGCGCCTGAGCCGCGAGCATGTCGGGCGCCATGAAGCGGTCATGCTCCAGGCGCGCAGCGCGTTCACGGATCGTCGCCAGCACGGCCATCAGCGTTTCGGACGACCGGGTCGGCGCGTGGAACTCGATCGCCTGGGCGGCGGCCAGAAGCTCGATGCCGAGGATCGCGGCGGTGTTCGCCGCCATGTCGCCGAGCCGCCGCGCGGCGAAGGTCGACATCGAGACGTGATCCTCCTGGTTGGCCGAGGTCGGCAGGCTGTCGACGCTGGCGGGATGGGCGAGGCTTTTGTTTTCCGACGCCAGCGCGGCCGCGGTGACATGCGCCATCATGAAGCCCGAATTGATGCCGCCCTCCTCGACCAGGAAAGGCGGCAGGCCCGAGAAGTTGGTGTCCACAAGCAACGCGACGCGGCGCTCGGACAGCGCGCCGATCTCGGCGATCGCCAGCGCCAGCACGTCGGCCGCCATGGCGATCGGCTCGGCGTGGAAATTCCCGCCCGACAAAACCTCGCCGTCAGCTGGAAAAACTAGCGGATTGTCGGAAACGGCATTGGCCTCGCGGTGGAAGACCTCGGCCGCGAAACGGATGTGGTCGAGGCAGGCGCCCATCACCTGGGGCTGGCAGCGCAGCGAATAAGGATCCTGCACCCGGTCGCAGTCGAGATGGGAGTCGCGGATGGCGCTGCCCTCGAGCAGATCGCGATAGACCGCGGCAACGTCGCTTTGGCCCGGCTGGCCGCGCACCTCGTGGATGCGGGCATCGAACGGCGTTGTCGATCCCATCGCGGCGTCGACCGAAAGCGCGCCGGTGACCAGCGCGGCGTTCAACAGATCTTCGGCTTCGAAAAGCCCGGACAGCGCCAGCGCGGTCGAGACTTGCGTTCCGTTGAGCAGCGCCAGGCCCTCCTTCGGCCCCAAGACCAACGGCTTCAGCCCCGCCCGCTTCAGCGCTTCGGAGGCGGTCATGTGCTCGCCATTGAGCCTCACCTCGCCCTCGCCGATCAGCGCGGCGGAGAGATGCGCGAGCGGCGCCAGATCGCCCGACGCCCCGACCGAGCCTTTGCTTGGGATGCACGGCAGGAGACCGCGGTCGAGGAAGGCAAGGAGCGCTTCCACGACCGCCCAGCTCACGCCGGAATAGCCTCGCGCCAGCGAGGCGGCCTTGAGCACCAGGATCAGCCGCACGATGGCGTCGTCCAGCGGCGGGCCCATACCGACGCTGTGCGAGAGCACCAGGTTGCGCTGAAGCTCCGCCAGATGGTCGCGCGGGACGACGACCTGGGCCAGCTTGCCGAAGCCGGTGTTGACGCCGTAGACGGTCTCGCCAGACTCGACGATCTTCAGCACCGCGCGGTGGCAGTCCTCCACCCGCGCCCGCGCGTCGGCGGCCAACGCGATGCCGGCGCCGTCGCGCAGGATCCTGCGTAGCTGGTCAAGCCCGATCGCCCCCGGCGTCAGTTGGATCGTCTCCTGCCCTGCCATGTCGCCAGCCTCCTCACGTTGCGCCCGGACGGTTCCGGCCAACGGCTTTGCTAGAGCTCCGCCACCAGCCGTTTCACCGCCCGGCGATAATCCGCCCCGATACGGTCCTCGTCATCGTGCCGGCCGCCGCGGACGACCCAGCGCCCGCCGACCATGACGTCGCGCACCGCGCTCGTATTGCCGGAAAAAATATGCGCGTCGAGCAGACGGTCGGGGCCAATCCCGGCGAGAACCGGATGGTCGGCGCCCAGCACCACCAGATCGGCGCGCTTGCCCGGCGCCAGCGATCCGATCGCCCGGCCGCAGGCCTGCGCCCCGCCCTCGAGCGCCGCCTCGTAAAGCAGCTGGCCCGTTGACGCCCCCGGCGCGCCGGCAACGTTGCGCGCGCCGCTCACCAGCCGCTGGCCGTACTCGAGCCAGCGCAGTTCTTCCACCGGGCTGGTCGAGACATGGCTGTCGGAGCCGATGCCAAGGCGCCCCTGATGGTCGAGATACGCGCGCAGTGGAAAGAGCCCGTCGCCAAGATTGGCCTCGGTGGTCGGGCAAAGCCCGGCGACCGCCCCGCTCGCGGCGAGCCGCGCGACTTCGCCGTCGCTCAGATGGGTGGCATGGACGAGGCACCAGCGCGCATCGACCTCGGCCGCGTCGAGCAGCCAATCGACGGGACGCTTGCCGCTCCAGGCCTGGCACTCCTCGACCTCGCGGCGCTGTTCGGCGATGTGGATGTGGATCGGCGCGGACCTGCCCAAATCGGCGAGGCTGGCGAGCGCCGCCTCAATGAGATCGGGCGGCACGGCGCGCAGGCTGTGGAGGGCCAGGCCGGTGCAGGTTTGCGGATCGTCGGTGCGTATGGCTTCGACAATCGCGACAAGACCGTCGACATCATTGATGAAGCGCCGCTGGCCCGCGCCGGCGGCCTTGCCGCCGAAGCCGCCCGCGGTATAGAGCACGGGCAAATGGGTTAGCCCGATCCCGGTGGCCTGTGCGGCGGCAACGATGGCCCGTGACATCGCCGCCCGGTCGTCATAGGGCGTGCCGTCCGGCGCATGATGAAGATAGTGAAACTCAGCGACCGCGGTGGTGCCGGCCTTCAGCATCTCCAGATAAAGCTGGGCCGCGATGGCCTCCAGATCCTCGGGCGTCACATGGGCAACGAAGGCGTACATCGTCTCGCGCCAGGTCCAGAAGCTGTCGGCGCCTGTCCCGCGATGTTCGGTGAGCCCAGCCATAGCGCGCTGAAAGGCATGCGAATGGAGGTTCGGCATGCCGGGGATGGCGAACCCTTCGACCACCTCGGCCAGCGTATCCTTGGGCGCGCTGGCGGCGACGTCGACGATCGACCCGGCATCGTCGACCGCCAGCCAGCCGGGCGAAAACCAGCCCTTGGGCGTCAGCAGGTGATCGAAACGGGTCCAGCCCGGCATGCCGGCATCAACCCGCAAAGCGGGCGCGCGCCCAATCGCAGGCCGCCGCGACGGCCGCGCGCAGCACCGGTTTCACCCTGGCTGCGACATCGGGGAGCAGATCGAAGGGCGGGGCCTCGTTCATGTAGGTGCGCTGCGACAGCTCGAGCTGCAGCGCGTGCCGGTTATCGGCGGGCCGACCATAAGTGCGGGTGATGTAGCCGCCCTTGAAGCGTCCATTGAGCGCCGTTGTGTAGCCCGGGGCCGCAGCGAGCGCGTCGTGAACCTTGGTCTCCAGTTCCTTTGCCGCCGAGGCGCCGCCGGACGTGCCGAGGTTGAAATCGGGCAAGGTTCCGTCGAAGAGGCGTGGAACCTCCGATCGGATCGAATGCGCATCGTAAAGCACCGCGCCGCCGAAGCGCGCGGTGAGCTCGTCGAGCGTTGCTGCGATCTTGTCGTGATAGGGCTGCCAATACTGCGCGATCCGCTCGGCGTGGATGCTCTCGCCCGGCTCGGCGCCCGGCAGATAGAGCGGCTCACCATCGAAGGACAGATGCGGGACGATGCCGGTATTGACCGCACCCGGATAAAGCGCCGTATCCATGGGATCGCGGTTGAGATCGACAACGTAGCGCGACAAGCGCGCGGCCAGAACGTTGGCGCCGAGCTCTTGCGCAAAATCATAAAGCGCCCGGACGTGCCAGTCGGCATCGATATTGGCGCGGCCGGTATCGGTCATCCGGGCGGCGACGGGCTCGGGGATCTCGCGCCCGTCATGGGGCACGCTGACCAGCACCGGCAATTCGCCGGGCGTGAAATCGAAGACCGTCATTGCCGCAGGTGTCCTTTCGTGCGGCTCATTCCAGGCAGAACCGTCCTCAACCGTCGCCGATCATCGGCAGGTCGAGATGGTTCTCTTTCGCACATTCGATCGCGCTTTCGTAGCCGGCATCGGCATGGCGCATCACGCCGGTCGCCGGATCGTTCCACAGCACCCGGGCGATCCGTTCCGCCGCCGCCTCGCTGCCGTCGCAGACGATGACCATACCGGCATGCTGGCTATAGCCGATGCCGACGCCGCCGCCATGGTGCAAGCTGACCCAGGTCGCCCCCGACGCGGTGTTGAGCAGCGCGTTCAGGAGCGGCCAGTCGGAGACCGCATCCGATCCGTCGCGCATGCTTTCAGTTTCACGGTTGGGGCTCGCCACCGAGCCCGAATCCAGGTGATCGCGTCCGACCACAACCGGCGCGCTCAACTCGCCCGAGGCAACCATCGCGTTGAAAGCCAGGCCGAGCTTATCGCGTTGGCCGAGCCCGACCCAGCAAATGCGCGCGGGCAGCCCCTGGAAGTGGATGCGCTCGCGGGCCATGTCGAGCCAGTTGTGCAGGTGCGGGTCGTCGGGGATCAGCTCCTTGACCTTGGCGTCGGTCTTGAAGATGTCCTCCGGGTCGCCCGACAATGCCGCCCAGCGAAACGGCCCCACGCCGCGGCAGAACAGCGGCCGGATATAGGCCGGCACAAAGCCCGGATAATCGAAGGCGTTCTCCAGGCCCGTCTCGAACGCCATCTGGCGCAGGTTGTTGCCGTAGTCGACGGTGGGCACGCCCTGGGCGTGGAATTCCAGCATGGCGCGGACCTGGACCACCATGGAGGCCTTGGCCTCCTTGATCGTGCGTTCGGGCTCGCGCTCGCGGCGCTCTTCCCATTCGGCGACGCTCCAGCCGAGCGGCAGATAGCCGTTGAGAGGGTCGTGCGCCGAGGTCTGATCGGTCACCGCATCGGGCCGCACCTCGCGCTTGACCAGATCGGGAAAGACATCCGCGGCGTTGCCGAGCAGGCCGACCGAGACCGCCTCTTTCTTCGCGCCGGCCTCCTCGATGATGGCGAGCGCTTCGTCGAGGTCGCGCGACTGCCGGTCGAGATAGCCGGTCTTGAGGCGCATCTCGATGCGGCTGGGCTGGCATTCGACGGCAAGCATCGAGGCGCCCGCCATGGTCGCCGCCAGCGGCTGGGCGCCGCCCATGCCGCCAAGCCCGGCGGTCAGGATCCAGCGGCCCGCAAGGCTGCCGCCGTAGTGCTGGCGGCCCATCTCGACGAAAGTCTCGTAGGTGCCCTGGACGATGCCCTGACTGCCGATATAGATCCACGAGCCGGCCGTCATCTGGCCGTACATCATCAGGCCTTTGCGATCGAGCTCGTTGAAATGCTCCAGATTGGCCCAGTGCGGCACGATGTTGGAGTTGGCGATCAACACGCGCGGCGCGTTGTCATGGGTCTTGAACACGCCGACCGGCTTGCCGGACTGGACGAGCAGCGTCTCGTCGCCCTCAAGCCGCCGCAACGTCTCCACGATGCGGTCATAGCATTCCCAATTGCGCGCCGCCCGCCCGATGCCGCCATAGACGACAAGCTCTTCGGGCCTTTCGGCGACCTCGGCGTCGAGATTGTTCATCAGCATGCGCATCGGCGCCTCGGTGGCCCAGGAGCGGCATGTCAGCTCGCTGCCGGTCGGCGCCTTGATGCTGCGGGTGTTGTCCAGTCGCGGGTTGACGGTCATCGGGATCCTCGCTGCTTCACGTCGATAAAACTCTAGATGAAACTCTATTGGTGTTCAGTGTGATTGAAACGGGCATCGATCCGGTATCGGCTGCCCGGATGGGTGAGCCAGGCGCGCGAGGCGACATGGCCGCGCGACCAGGTGCGCCGGTGGAGCTGCAGGCAGGGCTCGTCGGGCCCGATTTCCAAATACTTCTGAACCGTCTCGTCGGGAAGCACGGCTTCCAGCGTATGCTCGACCTCGCTCAAGGGCGCCTGGCGCATCAGGTACTCGTTCGGCGTGGTTTGCGCAAAATCGATCGAAAGATAGTCGGGCGCCACCGCTGGATTGACGTAACGATTTTCGAGCTGGATCGGCACGCCGTCCTCGCGGTGGACTAGCAACGAATGAAAGACCTCGCTGCCCGCCGGCACGACCAGCGCCTCGGCCACCTCGTCGAGGGCGCGAATGGCGCGGACTTCGACGACCGTATTGCTGTACTGGTGGCCGCGCTCGCGGATCTCGTCGGCGATGTTCCTGATCCGCAGGAACTCGAGCGAGGGGCGTGGATCGGCAACGAAGGTGCCGACCCCCTGCATGCGGTCGATGCGGCCGGCGGTGGCGAGCTCGCGAAGCGCCCGGTTCACCGTCATGCGGCTGGCGCCCAGCTCGCGCACCAGCTCGTTCTCCGAAGGAATGCGCTCGGCCGGCGCCCAATCGCCGGCATCGACCTTCTCCAATATGTACCGCTTGACCTGCTGGTAGAGCGGCACGGTCTTGGCTTTAGTCATTTGCCGCCTCCGGGGTCACGCGCCCACCCCCTGGCGCAGTCCTGAAGGGGCACCGACCGGGCCTGGAGCATCGCGCGCCTCGCCCCTTGGGTGCCGTGCATGCCTTGTGGCCCAATTGCAATTTGCCGTTATTCATCAACTCGCGCAGATTGCGCCCTGTGAGGACGACCGCAAATCCGTTGGTGCTTTGGTATATCATCGCCTATATTATTGCTTGCTTGTATATACAAGCAAGCGTGCAGTTTGAAACGAATTCGATCGGTGCGATCGGATGATGGATGTCATGAACGACAGCGACGCCCTCGTGCTTGGTGAGAACGATGTCGAAGCGTTCCGGCAGAACGGCGTGCTGCTGCTGCGCCGCGTCTTTGGCGACTGGGTCGAGCCGCTGCGGGCCGGCATCGAGGCCAATATCGCCGAGCCGAGCTGGCGTATCCGCCTATATCAGCCCGATGACAGCCCTTCGGAGTTCTTCCAGGATTTCTGCGTGTGGGACCGGATCCCCGAGTTCCGCGACTTTATCTTCAACTCGCCCGCCGGGCCGCTTGCCGCGCGGCTGATGGGCGCCCGGAGCGTGCGTCTCTTCCACGAGCATGTGCTGGTCAAGGAACCCGGCACCACCGTCGCGACGCCGTGGCACCACGACATCCCATACTATTGTGTCGATGGGCCGCAGACTTGCAGCCTGTGGATCGCGCTCGACCAGGTGGCGCGCGACACCGTGGTGGAATACATCGCCGGATCGCATCGCTGGGGCCGCGAATTCAGACCCGATCGTTTCGATGGCACCGCGCTCACCGCGGGCGACACGCGCGAGCGCATCCCCGATATCGAGGCCAAGCGCGACGCGTACGACATCCGCGGCTGGGATGTCGAGCCGGGCGATGCGATCGCCTTCGACTTCCGCACGGTGCACGGCGCGCCGGCCAACCTCAACCCGGACCGGCGGCGGCGTGCCTTTTCGCTGCGCGTGGTCGGCGACGACGCGATATATGTCGAGCGCGGCACGCATTCACCGCCCTTCCCCGATCTCGGCCTGGCGCCCGGCCAGCCCCTGGACGGCCCCGATTTTCCGGTGATATGGACGGCGCCGAGTTGAGCTTGCCCGGTGACGCCTCGACCGGAGGGCAGCCGCACGGACGAAGGGACTAGTCGAAGCCGATGGCCGATTGGGACACGCTCTTTGTCGACTGCCATCTGGCGACCATGCGCCAGGGCGGCGAGCCCGCCAAACCCTATGGCGCGATCGAGGACGGCGCGATCGCGGTCAGCGGGGACAAGATCGCCTGGTGCGGTCCGCGCGCCGATTTGCCGAAGCCGCCCGCCGACTGCGCCAATGACGTCCGCGCCCTCGACGGCGCCTGGGTCACGCCCGGACTGATCGACTGTCATACCCACATCGTCTATGGCGGCGACCGGGCCGGCGAGTTCGAGCTGCGGCTTGAGGGCGCGAGCTATGAGGAGATCTCGCGCGCCGGCGGCGGCATCCGCTCAACGGTCGAGCACACGCGCGCGGCGACCGAGGATGTGCTCGTCGCCGCCGCGCTCGGGCGGATCGCCGATCTGACCGCCGAGGGCGTCACGGTCATCGAGATCAAGTCGGGCTATGGGCTCACCCGCGAGGACGAGATCAAGCAGCTGCGCGCCGCCCGCCGGATTGCCCGCGAGGCGCCCGTCACCGTCGTCACAACTTTTCTGGGCGCCCATGCGGTGCCGCCGGAATTCGACGGTCAGGCCGACCGCTATATCGATCTGGTCTGCGACGACATGATACCGGCGGTCGCCGCGCAAGGCTTGGCCGATGCGGTCGATGTGTTTTGCGATGGCATCGGTTTTTCAGCCGCGCAGAGCGAGCGCGTTTTCCAGGCCGCGCGCAAACACGGCCTGCCGGTCAAGGGCCATGTCGGCCAACTCTCCGATCTCGGCGGGGCCGAACTCGCGGCGCGCTATGAAGCACTGTCGTGCGACCATTTGGAGTTCGTCTCCGAGGCCGGCGTGACGGCAATGGCCGATGCAGGCACCGTCGCGGTGTTACTGCCCGGCGCTTTCTACTTCCTGCGCGAAACGCACCTGCCGCCGCTTGCGTTGTTTCGTGCGCACGGCGTCCCCATCGCGATAGCAACCGACTGCAACCCGGGCAGCTCGCCGGCGACCTCGCTCTTGCTGATGATGAACATGGGCTGCACTCTCTTCCGCCTGACGCCCGAGGAGGCGCTGGCCGGGGTCACGCGCGAAGCGGCGCGCGCTCTTGGAATGCAGGCGGCATTCGGTACGCTCGAAGCTGGAAAAGCCGCCGATCTTGCGATCTGGCGCATCGGCCAGCCGGCCGAGCTCAGCTACAAGATCGGCGCCAATCCATGCGAGGCCGTCGTGAAGTCGGGGAAACTCGTCCGCGACCTCCGCTGAACCCGGCCGCCACAACGGGAAAAATCAGAGCCCCGCACCGCACAGCGGACGGGGCTTGTCGGTACACAGCCTTATTGCAGCAATCCGCTATTCGAAGTGAACGGGGCCCGCTCTGTCTGGTTCGCCTCCGGAACCCCACTGCAATGGGTCTCGCGGCAGCTTGAAATTGATCTCAAAAAAAACCGCGAGCTAAATCGCCGCGAGCTAAATCGAAATAGCGGTGACCCGGATCACCAGCCGCCGGTACTGAGCCAGGCTTCCAGCAGCTCCAGTTTCTCAACGCCCCAAAAGGGCTCGCCATCGACAATAACGAACGGCGAGCCGAAGACACCCCGCGCGAGCGACGCCTCGACCTCGGCGCGCAACAGCTTGCGGATCTCGTCGGAGACGACGGCCACTTCGATCGCCGCACCGTCGAGACCGCTCGTTTCACCGATTTCTGCGACAATGCCGGCATCGCCGATATCGCGCCCTTCGCTCCAATAGGCGGCGTAAAGGTCCCCGGCGAACGTCTTGTACCGATCGGGGTGGTGCGCCTTGGCCCACTGAAACGCACGCGCGGCGGGCAGCGGGCTGATCGTCGGCACGCCCCGCGCGGTCTTGAAGGCAAGCGCGTGGCGGCGGGCGTACCGCGCCGCGTCCACGCGCAGGTAGTCGCCTTTCAGCGGCGTTTCCAGGAGCGGCTTGAGGCCCATCACCTTCAGCACCGAAACGCCGAGCAGCATCGAATGCCACACGGTTTCGCGGCCGTGCCGCGCGGCGATCTCCTCGATGCGCAGGCTGGCGAACCAGCCGAAGGGAGACAGGAAATCGAACCAGAAGTCTATCGGGCCCTTCTTGTCGGTCATCAGTGGCCTGCATGGGGGTGAGGGGGCGGCCGCTGTCGGCCGGTGGGGCCCCGATCCGGGCGCAGGGCGCCCTTGGGCGGAGGTCAGTCCAGCGGCGCCAGACCGCCGTTCGATGCTTGCTGCTGCAGTTGCGTCTTGCGGATCTTGCCGCTGGCGGTGAGCGGGAAGGCCGCCACCGAAAAGATCCGGTCCGGCACCTTGTAGCCGGCAATGCGCTCGCGGCACCAGGCGCGAAGATCGTCGGCCGTGGCCGGCGCGGCGAGCTGAACCGCGGCGGCGACCGCCTCGCCGTAATAATCGTCCGGCACGCCAAAGACCGCGATATCGGCAATCGCCGCGTGCTCACGCATCAGGTTTTCGATCTCGACCGGATAGATATTCTCGCCGCCGCGGATCACCATGTCGCGCAGTCGGCCGCCGGCCATGACGATGTAACCGTCGGGCGTTAGGTTTCCTAAGTCGCCGGTACGCATCCAGCCATCTTGGCCAATGGTCTCGGCCGTACCCTCGGGGTTCTTGAAGTAGCCGCGCATGACCATGGGGCCGGCGGTCTCGATCTGTCCGGTTTCCCCGACGGGCAGCACCGCGCCGGTCCGCGCGTCGGTGATCCTGACCGTCGCGCCGGGCAAGGGCGGGCCGCAGGTTTCCCAGCGGTACGGGGCCTCGCAATCGGCGAGGCTGATCAGCGTGCTGGACTCGGTCTGGCCGTAGACCTGCACCAGCCCCGGCACCGGAAAGCCTTCGGCGCAGCGCCGCAGCAGTTCGGGGTCGGTGTCGGCCCCACCACAGGTGCCTGCGCGTAGCGAGCTCAGATCGAAGCCCGACCGGCCTGGATGATCGAGCATCGCAAGGTAGGACGTCGGCACCCCGGAAAGGATGGTGCACTTTTGATCCTGCATCACAGAGAACATCTGCAGCGGATCAAAGCTCGGCATGCTGAGGAAGGTGCATCCGCGCTGAACTGTGCCGAGGATGCACATGATGCAACCGGCGCAATGGAACAGAGGAATAAACGTTATCCAACGGTCGGCGGGTGTGACCCGCAGCCGCCCGGAGATCCCCCAGGCATTGGCCATCATGCCGGCATGGGTGAGCAGCGCGCCTTTTGGATCGCCGGTCGTACCCGAAGTGAACTGCAGCGATGCGACCGCGTCCGGGTCGACATCGGGCAGCGCCGCCGCGCTTTTCCGGCCGGCCTCGAGCATGTTGGCATAGGACACGGTATCTTCAGCCTGGCCATCGAGACCGATGATCGTGTCCAGAAGCGGGAGCCGGTCGCGGACCTGCCGCACCATGTCGAGGTAGTTGCTGTTTCGAAAAGCTTCGGACAGAAAAAGGTGCTCGACTTCGGATTTCTCCAGCGCAAAGGCAAGATCGTTCGGTCGAAAATGCGTATTGAGCGGCACCAGCACGGCGCCCGCCAAGGCGACCGCCATTTGCACCACCGGCCACTCGATGCGGTTTTCGGCAAGCAGGCCGATATGGACACCCGGTTCGACGCCAGCATCGACGAGCGCCCGTGCCAAGGCGTTGGCGCGCTGGTGCCACTCGGCGTAGGTCATCTGCTGGCCGCTGCCCGGAAGGATGATCGCGATCTGGTCGCCGCGTTCGGATGCTCGTGCGGCCAGCGCTTCTCCGGGCGTCGTGCAAGGTGACAGTGCGCTCATTTGTTAGCCTTGTGGGTTTGCCCCGTGCAGTCGTCAATGGTGCCCAAAGCAATAGCGGGACTTGACGGCGATTGCCAAGAGCGTTGGCGTAGTGTGTGACCGCCTTCGCCAGATGTTAGGCTGCGGCGAAGCTAGGCGGGAATGGCGGATATGAGCGGAAAGAAGGATCGTCCGGAATCCGGGCAGAAAGTTAAGGCAGAGCGACAACCGGGCGCGTCTGGCACGGCGCGGGACCGCGGCTCGATTGCCTTCACGCTGAGGCAGCTCCAGTATTTCACGGCCGCCGCCGAGCACGCCAGCGTGGTCGGCGCGGCGGCCGCCCTCAACGTCTCGCCGGCCTCGGTTTCGGCTGCGATCAACCATCTGGAAACGGTTTGCGGTTTGCAGCTCTTCGTCCGCCGGCATGCCCGGGGCCTCGTGCTGACGCCGACCGGCAGTGACATGGTGATCGAAGCCTCCAACCTGTTGCACCTGGCGATCGACTTCCAGGATGAGAGCCGCAAGCGCAGCCAGACCGTTCAGGGCCGATTGGAGATCGGCGTGCTGGTCAGCTTCGCCGCGACCCTGACGCCGCAGATCGTGCGACGCTTTCTCGACGCCTATCCCGACGCGGAGATTCGCTGGCACCAGGGAGATCTGGACTATTTGATCAACGGTCTTGAAGCCGGTCGGCTCGAGCTCGCCCTGATGTACGACTTCGACCTGCCAAGCACGCTGCGTCGCATGGGCATGCTGCCGTTGCCGCCGAAGGTCATTTTGCCCCGGACCCATCGCCTTGCCGGCCAGCAAACGGTCTCGCTCCAAGAGATTGTCGAAGAGCCTTATATCCTCTTGGACCTGCCGCGGACGCGCGACTATTTCCTGTCGATTTTTGCCGAGCTGGGCTTGACGCCGAATGTCGCCTATCGCGAGAGCTCGGTGGAAATGCTGCGCAGCCTTGTCGCCAACGAGTTCGGCTATTCGATCCTGAACTACGTGAGCGAAGCCGAGTTGCAGAGGGGAGCGTCGGAGATCGTCGCCATTCCACTGGACCGTGAGGTTCGCGGCACGGCGCTTTCCGCAGTGTGGCATTACCGGTATCGGATGAACCGGCTGGCACAGGCGTTTCTCGACTGTGCGCAGGAGTTTATGCTCGAACGCGCCCGGAGCGAACCGCAAGGGCACGAGGGATGACAACCGTGCGATTTTTCAACCTGCGAATTTCTAATTCAGTTTTTCCGAATTAGATTCGAAGATTTGAGAGTTGTGCTGGCGCAAATTGCTCCATAGGCTGATGGAGGACTGGACACGCTCCCTGGACTATTAGGAGGTTCGGCATGAGCGAGAAGCGACAATTTCTACGTGAGCCGTATAGCGCCTACCATAATCCGACGTTGCCACAGGAAGACGTCGAGCTGACCCATGTCGAGAAGGGCTCGGCGTGCGGCGAGTATTTGCGGCGATTCTGGCAGCCGATCTGCCTGTCGGAGGAACTGGGCGAGCTGCCGCACCGCGTGCGGATGTTCGGCGAGGACCTGATCGCCTTCCGCTCGAAGTCGGGTGAGGTCGGGATCCTCGACCTGCATTGCAGCCATCGGGGCAGCTCGCTGGAATTCGGCATCATCGAGGAGAACGGGCTGCGCTGCTGTTATCACAGCTGGCTGTTCGCGGCCGACGGAACCATCCTGGAAACCCCGGGCGATCCGCCGGAAAGCCGCTTGCGTCACATGATGTGCCACGGCGCCTACCCGGCGCATGAGTACAACGGCCTGATCTTCGTCTATATGGGGCCGCCGGAGAAGAAGCCGGACTTGCCGATCTACGATACTTACGAGATCCCGGGCGACCGGCTGGTGCCCTACTACATCACCTATCCATGCAACTGGCTGCAAGTGCAGGAGAATGTGATGGACCCCGCGCACGGGGTCTTCCTGCACACGCGGGTCAGTTTCAGCCAGTTCGCGGACGCCTGGGGCGAGCTGCCGGTCATGGACTTCCAGAAGACGCCCGCCGGGATGATCTACATTACCTCCCGCCGCTGGGGCGACAATGTCTGGGTTCGGTCCAACGACATCATCCTCGGCAACCAGGCGCAGGTCGGCCACATCTGGGAGGACGGCCAGGAGGTGAAGAGCTATGTCCGCGCCGGCATCACGCGCTGGACCACGCCGATCGACAACACGACCTGCCGGATCATGGGCTGGCGCCACTTCCATCCCGACCAGGATCCGCGCGACATCGCCAAAGAGGACGAATGCGGCATCGAAACGGTCGATTTCTATGGCCAGGGTCCAGGCGAAACCCGCGAGGAGCGCCAGCGGATACCGGGCGATTTTGACGCACAAACGTCCCAGCGGCCGATCGCCAATCACGGCATGGAGCACCTCACGGCAACCGACAAAGGCGTCAACATGCTGCGCCAGATCCTGCGCCGCGAGATCCACAAGGTGGCCAAGGGCGAAGACCCGCAAGTGTCGCCGCTGCTCACCGAGGGGCGCCGGCCCAGCTATGTCCACGACACGGTCGTGGCGATCCCGCCGCGCGCAGGCGTCGACGACGACAAGCTCGTCGGCGAGGTCGGCCGTGCTATCACGGAAATCAATGTGCGCGGCGACCACCACGAAGCCGCCGGCCGCGACGAGCGCATCCGCGCCTTGATCGCCGACTACGCCCGGTCGGCCGCGCAACTCAAATCAGCGTGAGGGGGAGCCGTGACACGCATTCCAATACATCCGGGGGCGGTCGACTGGACCGGCGAGAATCCGGGCATCTATCTCAAGGAAACCGAGGATGGGCCCTGGACCGGCCTGATGTGCTTCTTCCGCATCATGGTTTCGCCGCACGGCCGCGGCCACGGCGTAGTCCTGCTCGACCAGCCCAACGTCGCCAAAGGTCTGCCCGAGGTGGAGAACTTCTGCATCTCGGACAACGAGCCGCTGGCCCGCTATCTGGTCGACGGCTATTTCGCGAAATTCGCGTCGTTCAAGGTGTCGCCCGGTCTTGGCGCCATGACGTATCTTCCGCTGACCGGGGTCAGCCGCTCGGGTGAGACCTCTCCGGGATCGTCTTACGTGGAGACCGTTGCCAGCGCGGATTACGAGGTGGTGAGCACCTGGAACGATCTCGGCGAAGCCTTCGCCGTCGAACTGCCCAAAGCGAACACCGCCACCGGCAGGCACGAGATGTTCAGCCTGTTTATCGAGGCGCCCGATGCATCGGTGACCGTCAACGGCCGGCCGCTCACGGGCAAGGTCTTTCCGCGCGACTTCAACGGCCGGACCAGCAGCTGTGCGTTCCTGGCGTTCTCGGAAAGCTGGGTGCTGGCCGTATGAGGCGCGGCGGCGGGCAGTTGGGCGGATGACGGAACAGCGCCGGCTGGCTGATCAGGGGCGGATCATCCCTTGACCGACGCGCTGCAATTTCTCTTTGCCGGATTGGTCATCGGCAGCATCTACGGGCTGGCCGGGATCGGCTTCACGGCCGTCTACAACGTGACCGGCGTGGTCAATTTCGCCCAGGGCGACTTCGCCATGTTGGGCGCCATGCTGGCGATCGCGATGATGGCGGTGGGCACGCCGATGATCGTCGCCATCGTCCTTGCGATCATCGTCGTCGCGTTGCTGGGCGGCGTCATCGAACGGCTGGCGATCCGGCCGGCATCCCAGACCGTGATACGCGGCATCATCATCACCATCGGTCTGGGCGTGCTGCTGCAGGGCGTGGCCGTGGTGCTGTGGGACTCAAACCCCAAATCGCTGCCCGCCTTCTCCGGCGAGACGCCGATCAACGTCCTCGGCGCGACCCTGCCGCCGCAATCGATCTGGGTGGTCGGCACCGCCGTCGTGCTGATGGTGGCGCTGCATTTCTTCTTCCAGCGCTCCTATCTGGGCAAGGCCTTCCGCGCCTGCGCGGTCAATCCCTTCGCGGCGCGGCTCGTCGGCGTGCGCGTGCCGACGATGGCTTCGATCAGCTTCATGCTGAGCGGCGCGCTCGGCGCCGTCGCCGGCATCATCGTCACGCCGATCGCGCTGATGCAGTACGATTCGGGCATCGGCATCGGCATCAAGGGGTTCATCGCCTGCATCATCGGCGGCTTCGGCCACCCCATCGGTGCTGCGATCGGCGGGCTGATGCTCGGCGTCATCGAGGCGTTTTCCGCCGGCTATCTGAGCTCCGGCTACAAGGACGCGATCGCCTTCATCTTGTTGCTTGGTTTCCTTTTCGCCCGTCCCGAGGGGATCATGGGCGAGATGGAAAAGGCGCAGCACTGACGATGTGGCGGATCGGCGCCTTCACGCTCCTGATCGTCGCGCTCTGGTTCGTCGAGAACAACTATGTGCTCAATCTGCTGGTGGTCATCGCGCTGCAAACGATGTCGGCGCTCGGCCTCTCCTTGCTGATGGGCTACACCGGCCAGATCTCGCTCGGACACGCCGCCTTCTATGGACTTGGCGCCTACGGCTCGGCGTTGATCAGCATGCGGCTGGGCCTGAACCCCTGGCTTTCGATCTTCGCCGCGACGGCGATCGTGGCGGGGATCGGCTGGAGCCTGGGCTGGCTCGTGTTCCGGCTGCGCGGCCATCATCTCGCCATGGCGACGCTGGCCTTCGGCGTGATCGTCTATGTCGGCTTCGTCGAGCTGCACGATCTGACCGGCGGGCCGAACGGCCTGCAAGATGTGCCGATCTTCACGGTCCTGGGCACCTTTCTCGACAGCGACCGGCTGATCTATCCGCTCGCCTGGGGGGCGTGCATCCTGACCATCGTGCTGGCGCACAATCTGGTTCACTCGCCCAAGGGCCTGTCGATGCGCTCGGTGGCCGAGAACGAGCGCGTTGCCGCCTCGCTCGGCCAGGACGTGAGCGCCCTCAAGCGCCAGATTTTGATGCTGAGCGCGGCCTGGGCCGCTTTTGCGGGCGGTATCTGGGCGCACTATCTGGGCTATCTGAGCCCCAATCCGTTCGACGTCGGCTTCTCGATCAAGCTTCTGGTGATGGTGGCGATCGGCGGTTTCGCGAATATCTGGGGCGTGCTGTTCGGCGTCGCCTTCGTGACCATCCTGGGGCAGCTGCTGAAGCCCTTCGGGTTCTACGACGTCGTCATCTACGGCCTGCTGCTGGTCATCGTCATGGTCTTCTTCCCCAACGGCCTGCTGGACGGCCTGGTCACGCTGGCGCGCTCGGCGGTGAGCGGCCTGCGCGGAGCGCGGGCATGAAGGCCGGGCACCCGCTGCTGGAGGTGTCCGGCGTCACCGTCTCGTTCGGTGGGCTGGTCGCCCTCGACAATGTCGGGGTGCATGTCGACGAGCGCGAGATCGTCGCCCTCATCGGTCCGAACGGCGCCGGCAAGACGACGCTTCTGAATGTGCTGGCGGGCGCCACCGCGCCGAACAGCGGCACCGTCAGCTTTCGCGGCCGGAGGATCGAGCGGCTGCCCGCGCACCGGGTCAACGCGCTCGGCATCGCCCGCACGTTTCAGAGCGTGGAGCTGCTGCAGCGGCTCTCGGTGCGCGAGAACGTAATGGCCGGCGGCGTCGCCCGAACCGGCCTCGGCCTCGGCGTCAGCATGCTGGGCTTCGGCCCGCCGAAGGCCGTGGAGGCGCGGCTGCGCGAACAGGCGGACGAATTCCTTGGCATCGTCGGGCTCTCCCAGCGGGCGGACGAGCCGGCGGCGATCCTGCCGGCGGGACAGCAGCGCCTGCTCGGCATCGCCCGGGCCCTGGCGACCGGCGGCGAGCTGATCCTGCTCGACGAGCCCGGCGCGGGCCTGAACGACATCGAGAAGACCGAGCTGATCGACGTCATCCGGCGCCTGCGCGACAACCACCGGACCATCCTCTTCGTCGAGCACGACATGTCGGTGGTCGGCCAGCTCGCAGAGCGCATCGTGGTGCTCGACCGGGGCCGCGTCATCGCCGAGGGCCTGCCCGACGATGTGCGCCGGTCGCCGGAAGTGATCGAGGCCTATCTGGGCCAGCCGGCCGCGGCGGCCGGCGCCCGCCCGGCAACCGCCCGGACACCAGCGGACGCCAGGCCGCTGCTCAATGTCGCCAACCTCTCGGTGCGCTACAGCGGCCTGCTGGCGCTCGACGATCTGTCGCTCACGATCGGCACCGGCGAGATCGTCGCCGTGGTCGGGGCGAACGGCGCGGGCAAGAGCACGCTCTTGAAGACCATCGCCGGCTTCGTGCCGACCGCCGGCGGCACGATCGGTTTCGAGGAGCGCACGCTGAACGGTGTCCGGGCCGAGGAGATCGTCGGCGCCGGCATCGGCATGGCGCCGGAGGGCCGCGAGCTCTTCCCGACCCTGTCGGTGATGGACAACCTGACGCTCGGCAACTACACGCGCATCCGCGCGGCCGGGTTCGTCAACCTGCTGTTCCGCTCGCGCCGTCTGCAGCAACAGCTCGACCGGCAGCTTCAGACGGTCTTCGAGCTGTTCCCGGTGCTGCTCGAGCGCCGCGGGCAGAGCGCCGGCACGCTGAGCGGCGGACAGGGCCAGATGCTGGCGATCGGCCGCGCGTTGATGAGCGCGCCCAAGCTGCTGATGCTGGACGAGCCGTCGCTCGGGCTGGCGCCGCAGGTGGTCAGCCAGATCATGGCCACGCTGCTGCGGCTGCGCGATGACGGGCTGACGATCCTGCTGGTGGAGCAGAATGCGCGCGCCGCGCTCGAGATCGCCGATCGGGCCTATGTGCTGGCGGCGGGCAAGGTGGTGGCCAGCGGGTCCGCCGCCGAGCTTGCCGGCGACAAGGCGATCTCGGAGGCCTATCTCGGCTGGGAGGGCGCCCGGGATACCGCGCTCAGCGCCGGCGAGCCGGCGGTCGAGGCGGCCGCCTCGCCAGGGAGCCGCTGAAATGACCGCGCACAACGCCCCCGCCGATACCCCCGCCGATGCCACGCCCCCCGACGCCACGCCCCCCCATGCCACACCCCATGCCACCGCCGTTCAGGATGCGGCCGCGATGGAGCGGGTATTGGCCGTGGCGCCGGTCTGGAATGGCCTGGCGCGCGCCGGCGATGTGGTGACGCCGGAGCGGGTTCTGCTGCATGCCGGACCGCCGGTTGCGGGCCCGGCCGGCCTGGCGCGGCCGATCCTGAACAGCGCCGCGCTGGCCGCGGTCTACGAAGGCTGGTGCAATACGCCCGATGAGGCTGAAAGGATGATCCGCGACGGCGCGGTGGCGCTCGCCGCGGCGCAGGACCACGGCGTCGTGGTGCCGCTGGCGGGCATCGTCTCGCCGACGATGATGCTGCAGCGGGTCGCCGACCGCGCCGACCCCGAACGCATTGCCTGGAGCCCCTTCAACGGGGGCATGGGGCCGGCGATGCGCCTTGGGTTGCGGGACGCCGGCGTGATCGAGCGCTGGCGCTGGCTGAACGGCGCCTTCGCCGACGCACTGACGCCGGCGCTGGCCGAGGGTGTCGATCTGATCGCCATCGCGCGGCACGGTCTGGGCGCGGGCGACGATTGCCACGGCCGCACTCCGGCGGCGACCGCGCGCATCGCCGAGGAGCTGCGCCCGCGTCTTGCCGGTTCGCCGGCCGGCGCTGACGTCCTGGGCTTCCTCACCGAGGCGCCGGGCTTTTTTCTCAATCTTTGGATGGCCGCGACCAAATGCATCCTGTCGGCGGCCGTGGGCACCGATGGCAGCGCCCTGGTGACGGCGATGGCCGGCAACGGCGTTGAGTGCGGCATCCAGATCGCCGGCTTACCCGGTCGCTGGTTCACCGCGGCGGCGGACCCGCCCGAGGGCGACATCGCGCCGCCCTATACGCAAGCCGACCGGCTGGGCGCGATCGGCGACAGCGCCATCGTCGATGCGTTCGGGCTGGGCGCCATGGCGATGCAGCTCGCACCGGAGCAGCAAAAGGCAATGGCCGGGCATCTTCCGGACGACGCCCTGCGGCTGCCGGAGGCGCTGTTGCTGTCGCGCCATCCGGGCTTTGGCGCGCTGGGTTTGCTGGTCGGGCAGTCGGCGGCGCGGGTCGCGGCGCTGGACACGGCCGGCCTGGTTTCGCTCGGCATCCTGGACAAGGCCGGCCTGGGTGGCCGGATCGGCGGCGGTCTTTACCGGCCGCCCGTGAGCCTGTTTCGCGCGGCCAAGGACGCCTTGACCGGGCATTGAATGGCCAGGCCGCCGCCAGAAAGCGGCCGGCTGTGAGTGAGAGATGTTTCAAGCAGGTGGCCCGGCCGCGCGGAGCGGCCGGTTCAAGCAACGGGAAGGAGGAGTAAGATGAATAAGACGAAAAAGACACTGTCTCTGATCGGCGGGGTGATCCTGTCCATCGGTGTCGCGGGTAGCGGACAGGCGGCGGACACGGGCCCGATCAAGATCGGCGGCCTGTTCGAGACCTCGGGCTTCCTGGCTTTCCTTGGCAAGCCAGGGCTGGAAGGCGCGCGGCTCGCAACCAAGCTGGTCAACGCGTCCGGCGGTATCAACGGACGCAAGGTCAGTTTCATCAACGTCAATACCGAGAGCAACAACACCGTGGCGGTCACCGCGGTCCGCCGCCTGATCGAGCAGGAAAAGGTGCACGCCCTGGTGGGCGCGATGAACAGCGGCTCGTCCTATTCGATCATCGGCTATGTGCAGCGCCGCCAGATCCCGATCATCGCCAATGGCGCCTCGCGCGGCATCGTGCTGCCGCCGGAGAAGAAGACCTGGTTCTTCCTGGCGCCGCTGACCGACGTGCTGGTCCAGACCGTCATGGTCAAGCAGATGAAGGCGAAGGGCATCCAGCGCATCGCCTTCCTGCATGTCGATACTGGTTTCGGCAATTCGGGCAAAAAGGCGATCACGTCCCTGGCCAAGATGCACGGTCTGGCCATCGTCGCGATGGAGAGCTATGGCAATAAGGACAAGGACATGACGCCGCAGCTCACCCGCATCCGCTCGACCAACGCCCAGGCGACGGTCATCTGGGGGACCGGCGGCGGTCTTGCCATATCGATCAAGAACTTCCGCCAGCTCGGCATCAAGCACCCGGTCTACATTTCCCATGCCGGCAATGACTTCAACGTCGTGCGCCTGGCAGGTCCGGGCTCGGACGGCGTGCTGCTGCCATCGTCAAAGCTCTACGTCACCGAGACCCTGGCGGCCAACGACCCCCAGAAGCCGGTGATCGAAAACTTCATCGCCGCCTTCAAGAAGGAGTACGGCAAGGTCCCCGCGACCTTCGCCGGCAACGGCTATGACGCGGTGATGATGATCGCGAACGCAATGAAGAAGGCGGGCACGAATTCGAAGGCCCTGCGCAAGGCGATCGAAGGGACGACGAACTATAACGGCGTCACGGCGGTCTACAGCTACTCGCCGACCAACCACTTCGGGGCCCAGGAAGGCAGCGTCGTGATGCTGCAGGTCAAGGGCGGCGGCTTCATCGTCGCCAAATAGGGCGCCGTGAGCGGACGATAGAGCAAAGGGAGGCGCCCGGCCGGGCGCCTCCCGCTTGTTCGAGGCAGGCAGGCAGGCCAAGATGGCGCGCGGCGCGATCTTCACGGTCGGGCACTCCAACCGGACATTGGCGGCGTTGCTCGCCATGCTCGGCGAAGCGCGCGTGGCCAGGCTGGTGGATGTGCGCCGCTATCCCCGCTCGCGCTACAACCCGCAGTTCAACGACCGGGCGCTGGCGCCGGCGCTGCGGGCGACCGGCATCGAATACCGCCACGCGCCCGAGCTCGGCGGGATGCGCGCCGCGCCGGCAACCCCCTCACCCGCGTCAACCCCGGCAAACCCCTCACCCCCGTCAACCCCGTCAACCCCGTCAACCCTATCAATCAATGACGGATGGAAGCCGGGCCCGTTCCGTAACTATGCGGATTACGCCCTGACCCCGGACTTCCAGGCGGCGCTGGCGATCCTTGAAGTGGAGGCCGCGGCGGGGCCCGTGGCGATCATGTGCGCGGAGAAGGATTGGCGGCAATGCCACCGCCAAATCGTCACGGACTATCTGCTCAGCCGGGGTCACACGGTCGAGCACCTGGTCTCGCCGGGCACCCGGGAAGCCGCGCTGCTTGACAAGCGGGTCGTCCCCGTCGATGGCGGAAGATTGCTTTATCGCCGGCCCCCACCGTCCCAGCACGAGCTCTTTTGAAAGCCGGCTGCTCGGGGGGCCGATCGCTAGATCACTGTGATGCGATCGTGCTCTGGGCGGCGGTCAATACTGTCGGTCCGTGCTCACCCATCATGACCGTATCGGCCAAGAAAACCGCCCCGCATGCGGCGCTGCCGATACGTGAGCGGATCACCAGGGCAGTTCCGGGCTGCAACTCGTCTTCGCTCCCCGCTCGGAGGACAGGCGGCTCGCGATCCTGGAACCCGACCCCGTGTCCAAAGCCGAAATCTCCGGCACCGGTTGCACCTGCTTCAGCGTACAACCGTGCCGCGTCGCGGGCGAATTCCCCCCCGGTCCGCCCCGGCTTCGCGAGGGCGATCACGCGCTGATGCAACGCCGCCGCCCGATCCAGGTCGGTCGACCATGCCTCATCGAGCCCGAACGTGCGGCCGCAATAAGCCCGCAGGCCTCGGTAACGCAGCGCAATCTCAACCGCGATGCCACCACCCGCGCCAATCGGATTGCGGCCGGGCGGTCCCAGCCGATCCGCCAGGACCGGCCCCGCCGAAGCGCGGATCTCGACGATCTCGCGGTTCATCAGATCGGCGCCGCGCCGACGCGCCGTCAGCGCGGCAATCGCCGCCAGATCGGCAGCGCTTCGCGTCGGCGCCAGATCATCGGCAACGGCGGCCACGGCATCGCGGGCGATGGCCGCGCTTCGATCCAGAGCATCGCGAACAAGCGGCTCGCCAAGGGGCGCTATCGCCTTATGCCAAGCCTCTTGGTCGATCTCGACATATGTCGCGCCGTCAAGCGCTTTGTGCAAATCGCCAGCGATGCGGCGGAACATGTTTGCCCCGCCGACAATCCCCACCCGCGGCGCGCGATCTGTACCCGCATCCTGGAGCAGTTGGCGGCACAGGGCGCCGGGCGCGTAGGTCCCGGAAAGGTAATCGGCCGTCGCCGACTGTTTGACGCGAACCAGATAGGCGGAATGGTGCAGCCCGAAGGCCAGCGCCACATCGCCGCGCCGGGGCACGATCGCCAATGCGTACATGGCGTACACATCGAAATCGGTGAGGTAGCGCACGGCGCCCGCCGCCGAAATATCGTCCGCGTAGCAGAGCAGCATATCCAAGTCGAGCGGCCGCAACAGCCGGTCGCGCGTATGGGCCACGCGTGCCTGAAAGGTCCGTTGATCCATAGCCGTCCTCTTATACCAAATCTCACTGAGACTTGGTATTAGACCACCGGCACGGATGACTGCGGCGCGGATAGCCGCTCGCAACCCGTCTCCGTTATCCGGATGTAGTCCCCCAGCATCAGCAGCGAGTGCCGGTAGGGCAGATAGATGATCGGGTGCAGTGCCATGGTCATGTTGGCCCGGAGCTCGGTTTCGCTCGACGAGCTGAGGAACGGTCCTTCATCGAGGGCGAGGCCGCAACCATGGCCGATGCGGTGGACGCCGCCGATGTCCATGGTGGCGAGCGGCGAGCGCGCCACATAGTCGTTCACCTGCGCGACCACCTCGCGCGCGGCGACGCCCGGGCGCATGTGCGCGGCGGCGATCTCCAGCGCCTCCACCGCCATCTGCGAGAGCTCGGTCCATTCCCGCGCCGGGTGCCCGACGAAGCACATGCGGTTGGCCTGGCTGAAATACCCCTCCACGCGCGGCGACAGCTCGATCGAAACAATATCGCCGTCGCGCAGTACCGCATCTGATGGCGGGTGCGGCCAGAAGCTGTCGGGACCGCGGCACATGGAAATGTGGACGTCCTGCGCGCCTGCGATTTCCATCGCATAGGTGACCTCGCTCCAGACGTCGCGCTCGCTGACACCGCTCCGGGCGGCGGCGAAAAACGCTACGGCGCCGATGTCGGCCACCCGCGATGCGGCGCGCGCCTTCTCGATCTCGGCCGCGCTGCGGATCATGCGCAGTTCGAGCAGCGCGCCGCCTACATCGATCAGCTCAAGCTCCGGAAGCCGTGCATGCAAAGCCGCCTCGAGCGCGGCGGGAAGAACGTCCAGCGCGGAGAACCCCATGCATTCCCCGCCGGCAACGCCGACGCGCCGAACCGGGCGCCCGCCGGCCAGCAAGTCCCCCACGCATTGCGGCAGATCGTCGGTCAGGCGCAAATCGGAGATCCACGACACCGCACGCGCCCGCTCGAAATCCTCCGGATCCTGCACGATCAGGCAGCTCGCGCCGTCGCCGGGAGCGAGGACCAACACCGTCGCGGCATGCGGGCTGTCATATCCTGTCAGGTAGCGGATCGCGTGATCGCGATACCAGTTGTATGCTCCGAGCACGATCACGGCATCCACGCCCTGGCCAGCGAAGGCGGCGTCGACTGCGGATTTGCGCGCCGCGTACTCGGTGTCGGGAAAAGGCCGCACGTTCATTGCAGCGTCTCACTGCGCAATTCGATATCGTCAAGAACCTGGCCCGATTTCTCCACTATCTGGGCTCCGAACTGCACGCCGCAGCCGGGGCAGGCATAGAGCTGCAGGGCGCATTCCGTGCTTGCCGGATCGGGGAAAAGCGGCCCCGCCTCACCCAGTGGCACATCGCGGACGATGGCGGTCGCCCGCAAGTCAGCCTGGCATGTCCCCAGCCGACAGCCGCAGCGCCGGCAGACCAGCGCGGTGGCGCCATCCGCCGCGACGATGTCGATATACTCGCCGCGCCGGCCGATCCGCTCGCCGCGGTTGGCGGGCATGACCGGATCACCACCGCGGCCCGCCAGCCTGGCCTGGCGGATGGCCTCGCGCCGGGCCTGCGTTGCCGCGGCATCTATACGGAGGCCGCCGGCGGTTGGAACCACGCCGTAGACACGTTCGGCTTCGGCGGGCGAGAGCAGCGCATTGCCGATGTCGGTCATCACTTTGCCTGGATCACGATCCAGCGGATCTCCGTAGCCGCCACCGCCGGTACAGCGCATATAAAACATCTCCCCGCGCGCCAGGCGAAAATGCGGCAGGCCGCTGCCGAGCGGCTCCAACTCGCCCGGCACTTCTTCCAGGCTGGCGAACAGCGGCGGCGTTTGCCCGGAACCATCGTCGACCCGCGCAACCCCCCAGTAATTGCTGGCGCCCGGAAGTCCGCCAAACAGCCCCTCGGAATTCGCCACGGCGATGCCGTTCGAGGTCAGCGTGAGATCGACGTGATCGGCATCATAGACCACGAACATCTCCTCCAGCCCGGCGCCGCCGCGAAACTTGCCGGCGCCCGCCGAATCCAAGCGCTGGCGTCGGAACATGTAGAGCACCGGATGATTGACCTCGTGGGTCTCGATATTGGGGATCGACATGGTCGGGCTGACCTGGTTGCCGGCGGTATTCGTGCCATCGCGCACGGCCACGGCGCCACATCCACCGGCCCCGCCATCCATGTTGAGATAACCGAAATACTCGCCGAACTGGTTCTGCCCCGACAGGATTGCGATCGGAACCGCGCCCTGCCAAATCGCCATCGCCTCTTCGTGGTAGTGCTCGCTGCAGCCCATCAGCTTTGACAGGCAGAGCTGGGCGGCGTTGCGGATCGACCACATGGTTCCGGTGCCGCCCTTGCTGACCGGCGCGGGCAGCTTGGCGTTGCAGATGCTGCCGTCGGGCGCCGTGATGCGCACCGGGCGCAGCAGCCCCGCGTTCCAGGGCATGTCGTAGGCGAGCCACGGCAACAGCACGCCGCACACACCGGCCCAGGCGCCGCCGATGCAGCAATTCACGAAGCCGGGGGTCTGCGCGCTGCTGCCGGTGAAATCGAAATGCAACGCGTCGCCATCCTTCTCCACGGCGAGCACGATGCGGTAGAGGCCGGGCGTCAGCCCGTCGTGATCCTGCCGGTCGATATGCCGGAACGTGCCGTCCGGCAGTTCCTTCAGCCGCGCCCGGAGCTTGGCCTCGGAATGGTCGAGCAGCTGCGCCATGCCGGCCTCGACGGTCTCCGCCCCATATTTTTCACACATTTCGACGAGCCGCCTGCCGCCGATATTGTTGGCGGCGATCTGCGCCTTCAGATCGAGGGCGACGCGCGGAATCCGGATGTGGTTGAACAGCATCGTCCACAGATCCTTGCGGATGACGCCGCGCTCGATCAGCTTGACCGGCGGCAGGCGAATGCCCTCCTGATAGATCTCGCGCGCACCGATCGTGAACCCGCCGGGGATCATCGCACCAACGTCAAGATGGTGGCAGTGGCAGGCGGTCCAGCCGACCAGCTTGCCCTGGTAGTGGATCGGCGCGGTGATGATGATGTCCGACTGGTGCATCGCACCGCGATGGGGATCGTTGACGATGAAGGCGTCGCCTTCATTGATGCCCGGGTTGTCGCTGCACTCGTCCATCACCGATCGCACGGCGAATTGCATTGGGGCGACATGCGGGATGACGTTGCTGCCCATGGCAACGAAGTCGCCATTGGGGGCGAACAGGGCGGTGGCGAAGTCCTGCACTTCGGTCACCACCGGCGAGGACGAGGCCTGGATCAGAATAACCCCCATCTCTTCGGCCGCCTGCCAGAACTTGTGGCGCAGCACCTCGAAGGTGACGGGATCGATCGTTGCCTTTTTCATGGCTCAGGCCTTGAAGTTGAATACGAGATTTGCCTGCTCGTCGGTCAATATCGTCTGTCCGGGATGCGCGACTATGGTGTTGCCGGCGTATTCGATCACCGCGGGGCCCGCAATCCGCGCACCGGCGCCCAGGGCGCCCCCCGCATAGATCGGCACGTCGTCTGTCGGCGATCCACCGAAATAGACGGTGCGCGAATGCGACGGGCGCGTTGTGCCGGCTTTGCCGCCGCCGGATCTCGGCAGGTCGCGCTTGGTCACCTGGCCCGTGGCATCGGCGCGGAACGTCACCATTTCGATGCCGGCGGCCCGGTGTGCCGTGCCGGCGCCATAAGAACGTTCATACGTCGCCACGAACCGGTCGAAGACATCGGATAGATCGCTGTCGGTCCGGACCACGCCCGGCACGCCAACGTTGAGCGCGTGCGCCTGGCCGACGAAACGCATGTCGATCGAAAGGGCGACCCCGACGTCGTCGGTGTCGATGCCCCAACCCGCGATGGTTTCGGCTGCGCTTTGGCTGACATCATTGAGGGCCTCGGCCACCGCCTCAACCGCGATCGGCTCCGCAAGCGGGTGAGACCGGGCCACCGAATAGCGCAAGTCGGACATCACCAACCCATAGGCCGACAAGGCCGTCGCCGCGCCGGCGCCGGGTATGATCACCTTCGGGACGCCCGACTCCTCGCCCAGCACGCCGGCATGGATCGGACCGCATCCCCCGAACGCGACCATCACGAAATCGCGCACGTCATAGCCGCGTTCGATGGTGACCTTGTGGATGAGGTCGGCCATCTGGCTGATGACGACGCGGTAGATGCCGTCGGCGGCTTCGTAGACATCGATATCGAGCGGCCGCGCCACATGTTCCTCGATTGCCGTCACCGAACGCTGGCGATCGACTTGCATACGGCCGCCCAGGAAGTTATCCGGGCTGAGATACCCCAGCACCAGAAAGGCGTCGGTTACCGTTGGGCGCGTGCCGCCGCGGCCGTAGCAGGCCGGCCCCGGTTCGGCCGCCGCGCTCTGCGGACCGACTTTGAGCACGCCCTCCTCGACACGGGCTATGCTGCCGCCGCCGGCGCCGATCGCGGTGATGTCTATCATGGGATTGGCGATGCGCCAGCGCGCCTCGTAAGGAGCAAGCCGCGGCGTCAGCGGAAAGTTCTCCATCACCGGCACGCCGTCATGGACGAGGCTCACCTCGAAGCTCGTTCCGCCCATGTCGATCGCGATGACGTTGGGTTCTCCCAGCTCGTCGCCGACCTGCTTTGCGCCGAGCACGCCGGCCGCCAAGCCCGACAACATCGTCGTCACCGCCCGGTCCGGCGCCGCTTCGCCAGGGATCAGCCCGCCGTCCGACTGCATCAAAAGCAGCGGCCGGGTCAGGCCCGCACCTGCCAATGAGCTCTTGAGCTTATGAACGTAGCGATCGAGCACCGGCCCCAGATAAGCGTTGATCACCGCCGTGGTGGTCCGCTCATACTCACCGATCACCGGGACGAGGCTGCTGGCGACCGAGACCGGCAATCGTGGCGCCATGTCCCGCACCATCGCGCGCAGACGCAATTCGTGCGCCGGATTGCGGAACGCCCACAAGAGCGAAATGGCGATCGCCTCGACATCGTGATCCAGCAAGGATTGTATGGCGCGCCGTGCGTCATCCTCATCGAGCTCGAGCACCACCCGGCCGGCGTGGTCGATCCGCTCGGCGACCTCTTCGGTGAGCGAATACGGAACCAGCGGCTCGGGCTTCACGGCGCGGCTGAACCTTGCCTTCTCACCCTCCGGCACGCCCACCCCGCGCGCGGCCTTCATCAGAATGAAGTGATCGCGAAAGCCGCGGGTCGTGATCAGGCCGACCCTGGCGCCGCGGCGCTGGACCATGGCGTTGACGGTGGCGGTGGTTCCGTGCGCGAGTTTGACCGTGTTCGCCAGCAAGGAATTCATGGACACGCCCGCCGATTCGGCGAGGCGTTCAAGTGAATTGATGACCCCGATAGAAAGATCGTCCGGCGTCGACGGTGTCTTCGCCAGGTGAAGCTGGCCCTCGGAATCGATCGCCAGCGCATCTGTAAACGTGCCGCCGGTATCCACACCAACCCAGTACGACTTCTCCAAGGCGGCGCTCCTACGTCGTTGGTGTCTGCCGGGCGGCAGACCTATTGGCGTGGGCGCGGGCGCCGACGGGGGGCCCTCCGGCCGGCCCGGCGCGCCGATCTCGGCACCACGCGAACATCACGACATCATCCCGGGCAAAACGAGAGACAACCACGGGATCAAAATGATGACGGCCAGTCGCCCGATGTCCGCGAAAATGAACGGCAGCACGCCCCGAAATATCGTTCCGGTCGGCACATCCTGAAGCGTCGCCCGCAACACGAATATGTTGAGCCCGATGGGCGGCGTAATCAGGCTGATCTCGATCGACAGGACGACAACGATGCCGAACCAGACAAGGTCGTAACCGAGCCCGCCGACGATCGGATAGAACATCGGCACGGTCAGCAGCATCATCGACAGGCTTTCCAGGATGCAGCCGAGCACGAAGAGGATCGAGACGATAACGAAAATCACCACAAGCGCCGGCAGGTCGACCCCGCGCACCCAAGCCGCCAGCGCGTTCGGGACGCCGGTGACGTCGAGGAAATTGGCAAACATGAGCGCGCCGAGGAGAACCGCAAAGATCATCGACGTCGTCCGACCGGAGTCGATCAGCACCGCGAGCAGGTTTCGCGCCGACAGGGTCCGCCGGGCCAGGCTGAGAAAAAACGCGCCGGCGGCGCCGATCCCGGCCGCTTCGGTCGGGGTAAACGCGCCGACATAGATGCCGCCGATCACAAGGACGAAGAGCGAGGTGATGCCGCCGACGGACCCGGTCGCGCGCAGGCGCTGCCGCCAATCCGACCGGTCGCCCGCGGGGCCATCCTCCGGCCGGCGCCAGGTCACGTAGACGATGGCCGACATATAGCCAAGGATCCCCAGCGCGCCCGGGATGATCCCGGCCACGAACAGCTTGGCGATGCTGGTTTCGGTCATAATCCCGTAGATCACCAGGATGACCGAGGGCGGGATCATAATTCCGAGAGTACCGCCAGCGGCGATCGCGCCGGCCGCCAAGCTGTCAGCGTAACCGCGCGCGCGCATCTGCGGCATGGCGACCTTGCTGATGGTCGCCGCGGTCGCCAGGCTCGATCCGCAGACCGCGGCAAATCCGCCGCAGGCGATGACGGTCGCCATCGCCAGCCCGCCCTTGCGATGGCCGAGATAGGCATAACCGGCGTCGTATAGCTCCTGGGCCATCCGCGACTGAGCGACGAAGTTGCCCATGATGACGAACAGAGGCAGCACCGAGAGCTCGTAGTTGACGACCGAGTCAAAGAGGATTTGCCCCATCATGTTGAGCGCGCCGGCCCAGCCCGTCAGGGCGGCGAACCCAACGATGCCGACGAGCGCCATGCCGAAGCCGACCGGCACCCCCGCGAACAACAACAGGAAAACACATCCAAAGCCCAGGGCCGCCGCCAGCATCAGCGGTTTGTCCGCGGCGGTCCGACCAGTTTCAGCGCATTGGCGAGGGAGAACAGGGTGGCGATCCCCGCCGTCAAGCACATGAAAAAGGCGAACGGGTACTGGGCGATCCTGAGAAACATTGTGGCGTCCCCATAGTCCCAGAACCGCTCCGCCAGGACCCACAAGCGCCAGGTGAAGACGCCGAGCACGAACGTGGACACCAGGCTGGCAAAGATATTCAGAAATCTTCTGAGCCCGGGCGGAACGAGCGATTCGATGAGACTGACGGTTATGTGTCCCGATTTGCGGGTGACGAGCGGAAAGCCCGCAAAGACGATCACGCCCATCGCCAGCTTTATGACTTCATAGGCGGCCTTCAAAGGTGCGTTGAAGACATACCGGCCGATCACATCGGTAAAGGTGAGCGCCATGATGCCGAACAGCAGGACGGCGATACAGATCCCCAATCCCTTCTCAAGATACTCAAAAAGCAGATTACCCCCGTGAGAAAATCTAATCATGTCGGGGGCTTTGATCTTTGTGTTTCCTGGCAGTCCATCATTGCAGTCAAGCCCCGTGGCTCACATAGGCGCAACGAGCCTGACGACGAAACGTGAGCAGGACTTAAAGGTCGCGGCACGTCCACTGCGCCACGACCATGCGACGCGCAGTTGATTTTGGCGAACTTTCGCCGCCATGAGCCCCGCCCCGCTGCCAGGCGGGGCGGGGGCCAAGCGGGCGCGCAAGGCATTCCCTCTGCCGATCAGCGGCCGTCGTTGTTACTTCTTCATCGGCTTATAGGCCGCCGCTTGGGCGCGGTAGTATTTCAGGGCCGCTTTCGCATCGACCCCCTTCTTGGATGCTGCGGCGATCCAGGCCGTTTCGATGGCCATCGCCTGCTTGGCCAGTTCCGCCCGGTCTGCGGCGCTGAGCGTATGGGTTACCATGCCGGCTTTTTTCAGCGTCACCGCCGCCGCGCGTGCCTTCTGATCCCACACCGAGCCAGCCAGTGCCGCGAAGCGCTCACCGGATACGCGTTCGATGGCTGCCTGGTCGGACTTCGACAGGGCATCCCACTTTCCCTGGTTCATCACGAGGAAGAAGCTCGCGTTGAAGAAGCCGCCGTCGACATGCGTTGCGTTCTTGATGAAGGATGCCAGCCTGAAGCTAACGATGGAATCGGTGCTGAAGAAGGTTCCGTCGATCACGCCCTTGGAAAGCATCTCATAGGCTTTAGAAACGGTCGCGGAAATCGGCACGCCGCCGAAATTCTGAAGCAAGCGTGACGTTGTCGGATTGGGAACCCGGATCTTCATCCCCTTGAGATCGGCAATGGACCTGATCGCCTTACCGGTCGTGAAGATGCCACCTTTGGCATGGGTGTGGACGGCGATGACCTTGGTGCCGCGATACTCCCTGGCCTTGTGGAAGTACTTCACATGCGTGCGCCAGTAGGCGACGGACAGCGCCTCTCCGCTTTCACCGGTCATCGGCAGTTCGGCGATCTGCGGCAGCACGAATCTGGGCGCCCCGACGTAACCCGGATTGCCCCAGGCCAGATCGGCGACACCGTCGCGGGCCAGGTCGAACTGGCGTTGGGGCGGCCCCAGCGACTTGGTGGTGAACACAATCTGGACGCGGCCTTGCGTGACGGTTTTGACGTCGTTCACCCATTTTTCCATGATCTCGGTATTGAAGAAGTACTTCGGCGGAAGCCAGCGGTTGAAGCGCAGCACGGTCTCGGCATAGACCGTGTTCGGCAAGATAACGAGCGCCATCAGACACAGGCCGAGGATTTTACGATTGAACATTGTCTCCTCCCTTTGGATTGATTGATCTTGATATTCTGTTCGTCAACGCAATGTCGTTCGAACTCAAACCCACCGCGCCTTATTGGGCCTTTTTGAGATCATTGCGTTGGGCGTCCTCCTTGCAAATACCGGCGCACCCGGCGCGGCAGCGTCAGTTCGGCAGGCCGAGCATGTGCCGCACGGCGAGCCAGCTGAAGGTCATGCCCGAGGCCAACGAGTAACCGGCCTGGTAACCCACGCCATACTCGTCGTGTGCGGCGACATTGCCGCTCGCATAAAGGCCGTCTATCGGCTTGCCGCGGACGTGGATGACCTGCCCGTATTCGTTGGCGCTGAGGCCGGCGGAACCCAAGCCGCAAGGCTTCAGCTCGAGGCCGTAGAACGGCGCCTTTTCCAATGGGCCTAGGCTGCGGTTCTTGGTCGGCTTGACCGCCTTGGCCAGAGCCCACCGCTGCTCGCCCCGGCCGAAATCGCGGTCGACGCCCTCTTGGGCGAAGCCGTTGAAGGTCTCGACCGTCGCCTTCAGACCATCGGCGTCTATGCCCAGCTTATTCGCCAGCGCCGGCAAGGTCTTCGCGCTCGAAACCCAAGACGGCATTTCGGCCCCCGCAGGCAGGCCGGCGAAGGAATACTTGTCGGCGAACTGCCGGTCGAAAATCAGATAGCAGGGCAGATTGCGATACTGGTGGCGCATGCAGTCGTATTCCTTCAACGACGGCACGATTGTCTGAAAATAGGACTCATCGGCAAAACGGCGGCCTTCGCGGTTCACCATAAGGGTGTGGGGGCTGCACATCTCGATGATCCCTGCGACCCTGAAGGCCGGATGACCGGTTTCGTCCTCCGGCTCGACGATGAAGCCGAGCATTGTCGCGAGGTTGTTGTGGATCATGCGGATCGCGCCGCCGACCTCGGTTCCCAGCAGCAACCCGTCACCGGTGATCGATGCTGGAAACTCCGACTGGAATCCGGGCAGCTCTTCGAAAGCGTCGACCAGCTCCGGGTTCGACTCGTAACCGCCGGCGGCGATCAGAACCCCGCGCTTGGCCTCGATCCGCCGGCCGTCATCGGTCACGATGCCGACGACGCGCTCGCCATCCTTGACCAGGCTTTCGGCCCCGACCCCGGCCCAGATCGCAACGTCGCGCTCGGCGACGCACTTAACGAAATGCGAAACCAGGCCGACGCCCATGCCGCGCATGTCAGAGGCCTCGCGGTCGCGCATCGTCTGCGCGTCCCAGTGGTCGACCGATTCGACGCCGCCCCATTTGACCGCTTCTTCGAGATTGACCCGGTAGGGGGTGGTTTCGGGGAGCACAATGCGATCCTGCCACTCGCCGAGCTCGTGCCCGGCGATCAGCTCAACTTCGACAGTCCGCCCCTCCTCCGTCGCCCCCGGGGCGACACCGTAGTAGTGGTCGTGCACCCCGCGCACGACACGAAACTTCACACCGGCATCGCGAAAGTAGTCGAGCGCCAGAACCGAGCTGTCGATGTAGGCGTCGAGCCGCTTTGCATCGGTCTGATTACCACCGAGGAAGGCCATGTATTTCTTGACCTCCTCGCGGCTGTCCTTAAAGCCCTGCTCCTGCGCCACCTGATTGCTGCCGATCCAAATCAGCCCGTAGGACCAACTCGTGCTGCCGCCAAGGCTGTCCGCCTTTTCCAGGACGAGAGTGCGGGCGCCTTCTTTCGCCGCGGCCAAGCCGCCGGCCAGCCCGGAGATGCCGGAGCCAACGACAACGACGTCGTATTCTTCGTCCCACCGCATCGAAGCCCCTCCCTAAAACAAATCCAGCTAGCGCGATCTCACCATCGTTCTTCGGGTTGCCGAACCAATCGGTCCGGTAACCCGGACGGCTTGGATTTCAAGCTGTTACGTCGCTCTTTGCCTGCTTGCCGCCTACGCCCTCATTTGATGACTGAAGGGCACGCGTAACTTTGTTGATCTCGCGTCGCAGCCTGTCGGCCTGCTCAATCGAAATGTTCACCTTGCAGGCGATCGCGTCGGGAACCGACACCGCCTGCGCTCTGAGCGCCCGGCCTTTTTTGGTAAGCACGATGCGCACACTGCGCTCGTCCTCGATGTCGCGCACACGGCTCACGAGACCCGCTTTCTCCATGCGTTTGATCATCGGGGACAGCGTCCCGGAATCGAGCAGCAGCCGCTCCCCGATCTCGGTTGGCGACAGCTTGTCCCGCTCCCAGAGCAACAGGAACACCAGATATTGCGGATAGGTGATTCCCAGCGACTTCAGGATCGGCCGGTAGGCCGTGGTCATCGCGCGCGACGCGCTGTAGAGCGCGAAGCACAGCTGCTTTTCGAGATCGAGACTTGGCCCGTCAGCTGCCATTCGCACCCTCCCGTCAGACAAGCTTGGTCGTCACGTCGACATTCCCGCGGGTCGCATTCGAGTAGGGGCAAATCGTGCTGTGCACGAAATCGACGAGCTCTTCGGCTTCCGATTTCGACATGCCCTTCAATGAGACTTCCAACTCCACGGCCAGGCCGAAACCGCCTTCCTCGCGCGGACCAATACCGACAGTGGCCGTCACCGACGCGTCATCGATGGTTTTTTTCTGCTCGCCCGCGACATGGCGCAGCGCCGATTCAAAGCACGCCGCGTAGCCGGCGGCAAACAGTTGTTCGGGGTTGGTGCCCGGGCCGCCATCGCCGCCCAGCTCCTTGGGCACTGACAGCGAAACGTCCAAAACGCCGTCCGCAGTCCGCGCCTGGCCGGCACGTCCGCCCTTCGCCGTCGCGGTCGTCGAATAGAGGACATTCATCACATTCTCCTTACCCGTTTGCAGTTTCTGTTGCCCAGTCCGGGCGCACTGAAGCTTCGAACACCGCCATCGCGAGAGCGGCCGAACCGGTGTGAAAAAAATATCATGCACAATTAAGTTTTGCACGATTCAATTATGCAAAAGACATGATCGGGACGGATTAGCCGCTGGCGGCCACCGGCTGACGCCGCCGCGCCGGCTGCCAGGACTGCCGTCCGGTTGGCACATCGTCGCCGCGCGCAACGATGCGCCCGTCCCGCAGACCGCCGACTAGCGCACCGAACCGAGCGGGGTCGCCGCCCCCCCGGAGCCGCCCGTGGCCGCCGATCCCGTTACGCCGGCCGACGACGGCACCGCGTCACGAGGCGGCTCGGGGGCCACGTCGGCAAAGGTGCCCGAGATAGTCGTGTCCGGAAATTCCTCCTGCAGCCGCGGATAAACCTCGCGCCCGAAATTTCGGATACCGCGCACGGTTTCCTCGTGCTCCAGGAAGCCGGCCTGGCCCATGATCAGCAATTGGCCATAGCCGCCGACATACTCGTAGTGCCTTTTGATCTGCCGATAGACCTGGTCCGGCGTGCCAGCCATCATGATTCCGGCTTCGATGGCTTTCTCCACACTGGCGGCCTTCGCGAAGGCGCTGAGCGGATGCTCGGCGCCACGCAGCATAGCGACGTTTGCCTGGATGGGAACGTAGCCCGGAGGATTTGCGAACTGAGGCAGCACTTTGTTGGCCGTGATGTACCACATCAGCTTCTCCGCACCGGCCACGGCATCGGCTTCGTTGTCGCCGACGTAAATCAACGCCGCATAGGCGAGCCGGTCGATCGGCACGTCGTTGCCGCGGCCCGCCTCGCGCCAGCCTTGGCGATAGGACTCGAAGATCTTGCGCGTGTTTTCAAAGCCGGTCAGGAAGGTCGCCTGCACATATCCCTGGCGGCCGACCTGCTTGGCCCCGCCGGTGCTCGTGGTGCTGATCCAGATCGGGGGGTGGGGATCCTGATAGGAGCGCGGCCAGATGTTGATGTTGCGGTGGTGGAAGAAACGGCCTTCGTGGCTCACCGGCCCGTCATGGCTGGTCCACGCCTTGACGATGAGCTCGAGCGCCTCCTGGAAGCGCTCGTTCATGCGGACCGGATTGCTGTTCGCCGGCGAGATTTCGTAAGGCACGCCGCGCACGAAGCCCGCCTCGACCCGCCCGCGCGACATGATATCGACCAGCGCCATCTCCTCGGCGACCCGGACGGGTTGGCGCCGGTTGGCGATCGGATTGCCGAGGATGAGCAGTCGCGCCTTGGTCGTCAATCGCGCCAGCGCCGCCATGACCAGGGGCGCTGCGGGATCGACGCAGGTGGCGGTCTGATGATGCTCGTTCAGCATGATCTCCAGACCTTCATCCTCGGCGATCAGCCATTCGTCGATGAAACGATCATAGAGCGCGGCCCCCTTCTCCGGATCGTAGTGGCGATTCGGCAGGGTCACCCGGATCGACGCATACTCGTCGGCCGGTGGCAGGTATGGATAGGCGTTTTCGCTGAAATGCCAGGCTCTCATTGGACCCTCGTCAGGTTTTGCGGGGCACTTGACGGCCCCTGTTACTCGTCAAGGAACGACAGCACGGCTTCGGTGAATTGCTCAGGCCGCTCGATCTGGGGGGCGTGGCCGGCATCGGCGATGGCCATGGTTCGGGCGTTCGGCAGAAGCGCCGCGTAGCGCTCCAGGTAGCTATCCGATACCAGCCCGTCATGGGCGCCGCGGATCAGCAGGGCCGGCATGGCCGCGCGATGCAGGCGATGCTTCAGCTTGGGGTTGTGCATGTAAGGCTCCCACGTCAGTAGCGCGAGCGACTCTCGATTGCGCACTGCTTTCTCCAGCTGGGCGTCCGACAGTTTGGCCGGGTCCATCCGGTATTTGTCGGCATCGTGGAACAGCAGGTCGTTCACTTCGTCCTGACCCAGAACGAAGATGTCGGGAATGTCCAGCTCGCCCACCGGTCCCGTCTTGACCCCCACCGGGCCGACCAGAACCAGTCTGGAGATGCGCTCGGGCACGATCGTCGCAAGCTCGGCCGCGATCCACCCGCCGATCGAGCAGCCGACAATCTCGACCGTGGCCAGATCGAGCCGATCCATGAGTTCCAGGTAGACGAATGCAATATCGTCGATCCGGTCGAGCCAGTCGGGCAGGCTGCTGCCGCCAAAGCCCGGATGAGACGGTGCGATCATCCGGCGCGCTTGGGAGAACGGGCCGACGAAGGGATGCGTGGCATCGAAACCCTGTCCGCTGTGCAGAAAGAGAAGCGGCGCGCCGGATCCTTCCTCGACGATCTCAAGCTCGATGTCCCCCATTTTCTCTGTTCTTTGGGTCAACGCCCACCCTCCCTTGTCGCGAAGCCTCGCGCGGTACTGTATGATCGAGCTGCCCTGCGCCCCCGCGGCAAGGGCACTTGGGTCCGATTGAACGTGTCTGCCGGCGTCGCCCCGCCGCTGGCTCGTGTCGGACAAACCGGCTCCTGACGGTGCGGGCGACCTGACGGGAGCTTTGGCGTTGAAATCATTTCGATTGTTCTGATATATGGAATAACTTCTATATTCTGGCACAAGCAAATTGGGGCCGTCAACACAGTTGGATCGGCCGCGGGCAGGGGCGCGGCGATGTGCCCGTATTTCCTCCGGCCGTCGTGTCCTACCACTGACGTACGGCCGGCGTGGCCCGAGCGCCGGAAGCAGCAATACGGCTAGTTGAATGACCAAACCAGTACCGCAATCCAACAAGGCAACCGAGCGCATCCTGCGCGTCCTGACTGTCTTCGCCGACGAGCCCCGCAAGAGCGTCGGCGTGACCGAGCTGAGCCGCAATTTGGGCATGACCAAGAACATGGCGTTTCGCGCGCTCAGCACGCTGGTCAATGAAGGCTATCTGATGCGCGATCCGGGCGGATCGCGCTACGAGTTGGGATACCGGGCCATCGAACTGCGCAACGCCGACTTCGAGGAACAGGACTGGCCGAAGATCTGTGTTGCCTACATGCGCAACATTCACGAGATCACGAGGGAAACGGTGACGCTGTCGATCCGCGCCGGCTTCCACTCGGTGGTAATCGATGGCATCGAGGGGCGTCAGCCAGTCGTCACGCGCGTGCTCTACGGCCGGCCGATTCCGCTCCATGCGGGGCCCGGATCGCGCGCCATACTGGCTTTCATGGCCGACGAGGAGATCGAGGAATTCCTGGCGCAGAACGTCCCGCTGGCGCAGATCAGAGATACCACGATCGTGGAGCCGGCCGCGCTCTGGGACGAGATCCGTCTGGTCCGTCAACGTGGCTACACGACGGGATATCGCGATCATATTCCGATCGGTTCGGCGATCGCATTTCCGGTTCTTGACGGGAGTGGACATTCGGTCGGCGCGATCGCCATCGGCACGGCGGACGAGGTTTCCGGAGATGCGCGGCTGCAGGCGCTCCTGCCGGCGTTGCGGCAGCAGATGGATGAGTTGAACGGTCGCACCGGCGCATCCCTTTCCACCCGCCACTAGCAACGGCGACCGGACCATGCATTCGTCGGCCCATCACGTTTTCGAAGTATTGCGGCTCGTCTGCGCCAACGATGAGGCATCGGGCGTGACCGAGATCAGCCGCCGCCTGTCGTTGCCGGTCAGCACCACGCACCGCGCGCTGACCACGCTGGAGCGAACCGGCTATGTGCGGCGCACAGAATCTGCGAAATACGAAATCGGCAACAATGCCGAGCGGCTTGCGTTCGGTCTGTTGCGGCGATTTCCGATCCGGGAGGCGGCCCAGCCATTTCTCCGCCAGATCGCTGCGGCGACCGACGGCACGACCTCGCTGCATGTTCGCCTTGGATGGTTCGGTATCCGGATCGCGTCGATCTTCAGCGAGAGCGATACGATCTCGAAACTCGAGCGCTTGGGCGAGCCGCACCTGCTGCATCAAAGCATCGGCTCAACGGTGCTTTTGACGATGCTGCCGAGCGGCAGGCAAAATGCCTACCGGGCGTTTGTCGCTTCGCACTACGCCCAGATGTGGGACAAATTCGCGGACGAAACCGTCGCGGCACAGGGCCTGGAGATTCGTCGATCGGGATTTGCCTATGAGCGGGCCGCGCCGATGCACGACGTGTTTGCGGTTCCCGTGCGTGACCCCGATGGGTGCGCGATCGCGGCAGTTACCGTGCAGCGCATGAAGCCGGGCCGCGCACCGATTGCGACCGATTCCCAGCTTGTCCAGTGCATGGATGTGGTCTCTCGGCTCGAAAGCGTCGTGCGATCGAAAATGGATGCGCTGCGCGATCCCTACGCGCATCTCGATCCCGACACGATCCTCCTCGACGTCAAGTCGATCCATTAGGAGCCCGTCGGCCTCCCTTGCCGAGGTCTAGCGCATTTTCCACTTTCGTGGACTCGGCTCCAGCCCGCTAAACGGAGAATGCTCAAGCTCACATGGTGCTGGGAAGCCAGGTGGCGATCACCGGAAACGCCACCAGCAGTGCAATGAGAATCATCTGGGCGATGACAAAGGGAAGCACCCCCCGATAGATCTGGCTGAGTGCGATGTCCGGCGCCATGCCCTTGATGATGAAGACGTTCATGCCGATTGGCGGGGAAATCAGTCCCATCTCGACGACCATGACGACAATCACACCGAACCAGACCGGGTCGACGCCGATGGCCGTTGCGATCGGGAAGAAGATCGGGATGGTCAGCAGGATCATTGCCAACGAATCGAGCGCACAGCCAAGTACAAAATAGATCAAAAGGATGACGATAATCGTCAGCTGTTTAGAGAGATTCAGCGCGACGACGAAGTCGCCCAGAGCGCCGGCAAGACCGCCCAGGGTCAAGAACTTGTTGAGCATGATGGCGCCGATCAGGATGGTAAAGATCATCGCCGTCGTCTTGACGGTCTCGGTCAGGCAACTCACCAGCACTTTGGACGTCATCCGACCGGCGGCCAGAGTTAGAACGAAGGCGCCGACCGCACCGATGCCGGCCGCTTCGGTCGGCGTGAAGGCGCCGGTATAGATGCCGCCGATGACCAGGAGAAACAGCACCAGCGTCAGCAACACGCTCCACAAAGCCCGCAGCTTCTCGACGATCGTGGTTTTCGGGCCGCGTGGGCCGAGCTTGGGATTGATCCGGGTCACGATCGAAACCGTGACCATGAACCCGGCGATTGTCAGAATTCCCGGAATGATGCCCGCGGCGAACAGCTCGGCGATCGACGTCTCAGTAAGAATGCCGTAGAGAACCAGAATGACGCTCGGCGGGATAAGAATGCCGATGGTCCCCCCGGCGGCGATCGCGCCGGTTGCCAGCCGCTCGTCGTATCCGTAGCGGCGCATCTCCGGCAGGGCGACCTGGGTCATGGTGGCGGCGGTCGCCAGGCTCGAGCCGCAGATCGCGGCGAAGCTGCCGCATCCACCGATCGTGGCAAGCGCGAGACCGCCGCGCCGGTGTCCCAGCCAAGTGTTGCAGGCACGGAACAACATCTCCGACAAGCCCGAGCTGGTCGCAAAGTATCCCATCAAGATGAACAGCGGTACGACGCTCAACTCGTGCGTGACGACCGTCTCGAATGCGGTTTGCCCCAGCATCGAAAATGCGGGCTCGGAGCCGATTATGATCACGGACCCGACCAGACCGACCACGCCCAATGCGAATCCAATCGGCATGCCCAGGGCGAGCAGCACGAACATGACGCCCAGCCCGATGAGATTGATCGCAATGAAGTCCATCGACATGCCCGCGTGAGGAAGGCCGGGCGCGGCGGGAGGTCCGTCAGTCCGTCGGCGGCGTATCCCGCGCTTCGGGCTGCCTCCCGGCGACCGCGCCCTTGAACGATTCGTACCAGATGATTGACAAGGCGACCGCCATGGCGCCGGTGCAGGCGAACATCACAGCGGCAATGGGCCAAGCCGGGATGCCCAGCAACTGCGTCATGTCGTTCTTGTCGAACTTGACGAGCATGCGGTCCCAAAGCCGCCAGCCAATCGCGCACACGAACAGAAATGAGGTCCCGAAGGTGATCGTGTCGAGAACCGCCCGGAGCCGGGCCGGCAGATGAACAATGACGATATCAATCCGGATTTGGCCGCGCGTGATCGTCGTCAGACCGAGCCCCAGATAGACGGTCAGCGCCATCAGCAGCTCGGTCAACTCGACCTTGGGCGGGATTGGCCGGCGGAAAACCTCGCGGCCGATCACATCGGCAAACGTCAAAAGCGCAAGCATCGCCAGGGTGACGCCCCCCGCCCAGGCGAGCCATGTCATGGCCCGCCGGACGCGGAGCGGCGGTGACGGCTGCGTATCGGTCGTCACTTATCCTACCGATTGGCGCGCATCTTCGCTTGTCTTACCGATTGGCGCGCATCTTCGCTTGTTGCTTCATGATCAGCTGCAGATCGGCAAGCAGCGCCTTGCCGTCAAGGCCGGCCTTGTCGGCCTTGGCGACCCATTCGTCATACAAGGGCTGTACCTTGCCGCGCCAACGGGCCAGTTCGGCGGGCGAAATTTTGCGGATCTTGTTGCCTGCCTTAATGGCAAGAGCCTTGCCGGCTATGTCGGCCGTGTCCCAGCGTTTGCCGAACAAGCGAGAGGCCGACAAACCGCCGAGCTTGTCCAGGACGGCCTTGTTCTTCGCCGAAAGGCCGTTCCAGCGCTTCTTGTTCATGATGACGAAGAAGGCCGAGGTGTACAGACCGTCCGAAAATTCAAGATGATGCTTGACCAGCTTGGCCAGACGAAAACCCTTGACCTCCGAGTAAGGGAAGAAGGTCCCCGAAACAATGCCGCGCAGGAGCGCTTCGTGCGCCTTGCTGCCCGGCATCGCGACCGGCACGGCGCCGAGCTTGCCGGCGAGAGGGACCCCGCCGCCGCCGACCCTGAGCTTCATGCCCTTCAGGTCTTCCAGTACGGTAACCGGCGTCTTGGTGTGCAGAACCCCCGGACCGGCAACTATGACCGCGAGCAGCTTGACGTCGCCGTATTCCCGCGCGGCCATTTTGTGCTTGGCGTACCATGACCACAGCGCCGCGCTTCCGGTCTCGGCATTCGGCGATATGAACGGCAGTTCGATGGCCTGCATGACTGGAAACCGGCCGGGCGTGTAGGCCGGAACGCCCCACGCGATATCGGCGATGCCGTTCTTGGCCAGATCGTACTGTCCCGGCGGCTTGGCCAGCGGCGCCTTCAGCAGATTGATCTTGAGCGAGCCGCCGGTCGCCTTGTTGACCTGCGCAACCCAGGCCGAGAGCGACAGGCTGATGTGGTGAACCGGCGGCAGCCAGTTGGCCATCCGCAATGTCTCGGCTCTGACCGTGACCGGCGTCGCGACAAGGGCAAGCGTCAACGCTGCACTTGTTGCGGGTATCGCAATCCGTTTCAAGAAAAGCATGGTTTCCATCCCTCGCTCACACGCGGAAATTCGCGGAAATTCGCGATGTCCGCAATTGTTGCCCAGCGTTATTGACCAGCGTTATTGTTCTGTACATTGGAATTCATGCTATCATATAGTACCGATGTGAGTCAAAGCCGGGTAGTGGACGCAGCGCCAGATCATCGGAGATGATTTCGGGCGGCGATGCGGCCTCGAACGTCCGGCCGGCGGCGGGATTAATCCGAAATTCGCGATGCACCGAACCGCGACTGGCGCCGTATCAAAGGGCTCGTTCTTCGGTCCGGCGCGCCCGACTGAGCGACCGCTTGCGCGGGCATGCGTCGACCATGGGTCACAATAACGTCAAAGGGGGCCGGCCGTGAGTTCGAAATCTCCAACGCTTGCGAGCGAATACGACCTGGTGGTGATCGGCTCTGGGGTCGCCGGCCTTGCTACCGCGCTCGCTGCTGTTGAAAGCGGCATGAGCGTGGCCATTCTTGAGAAAGACAAATTGATCGGCGGCGGCACGTGCCGCTCGTATGGTGGCCTGTGGGCAGGCTGCAATCACATCGCCAAAAGCCAGGGCATCGAGGATTCGCGCGAATCTGTTGCCACGTATATGCGGTTCGTAGCCGGAGATCAGGCGGACGACGAGCACTTGCTGGCATACGTGGACTCAGCCCCCGTTGCGCTTGAGGCTTTCGATCGTCTTGGCGTCAAAATCCAGATGTTGCCCGGATTTGCGGATCATTACTTTCCGGTCGCCCCCGGCTCCACCGAGCTTGGACGATCCCTTGAGGTAACCCCCACATCGGTCATGGATCTTGGCGAAATTGGCGAGAAGATCAGGTATGACCGCGTCGATGCGGCCCAGATCTGCGTCAGCGAAATCATTGCCTGGGGCGGCCAGGTGAACAAACGCCACCACGACCAGGCAATCCTGGCCGAGCGGGAGAAAAACAAGATCCGGACAGGTGGCACTGCGCTCATCGTCCACTTTGTCAGAGCGCTGCTAGCGCGCGACACGGTTCCATTTCTTGAGGTTGGCGCCGAAAAACTCCTCCGCACCAATGGCGAGATCGAGGGTGTGGTCACCAGCACGGGGCAGCAGGTTCGTGCCAGACGCGGCGTTGTGCTGGCGACCGGTGGCTGGGAAGGTGATCCCGAACTCACGAAGAATTTTGAGGGACTTCCCGGATGGGTCTCGCCATTTCCCGATGCCGTATCCGGTGACGGCTACCACCTGGCGACCGACGTCGGCGCCGCCACGGCTTTGATCCGCAATAATCTGGCTGTGCAGGTGGGCCTGCCGCTTCCCGCGCTCACCAAAGACGGCGAGACGGAATTCAGGCTTGTACAGATCTGCGAATGCCAGATGCCGCATACAATGATCGTGAATACCCGCGGCGAGCGATTTTCCGATGAATCCTATTTCCAGAACACGGCCGCGGCGATCCGGGAATACGATGTGTGGTCCCGCGAATTCGCGAACCTGCCCTGCTATTTGATCTTCGACAGCCAGTATGTCGAAAATTTCTCATTTTGCGGGGCAGACGTCGGCACGCCGCCACCCGATTGGGTCGACCGGGCCGATACCCTCGACGGTCTTGCGGGCAAGCTGGGCATAGCCGAGGACGGCCTGAGCACCGCAGTAAAGCGCTTCAACGGTTTTGCGCGCGACGGCGTCGACCAGGACTTTCAGCGCGGCGAGAGGAAATGGAAGCTGGCGAACCTGGAAGGGGTCTCCGACGGCACGAACCATAATCCCTCACTTGGAACCGTCGAAAAGGGCCCGTTCTACGGGGTTCAGTTGGCCCCGGCCGCCTTCGTGCCGAGCGGCGGGGTTCGAACGGACTGCAATGCCAACGTCGTCGACACCTGGGGCAAACCGATCCCGAAGCTTTTTGCGGTCGGTAACACGGCCGCCCATCTTGAATACGGAGTCGGATATCAAGCGGGCTATTCGCTGACCGCCGCCATGACTTTCGGCTACCGATGCGTGGAGCATCTTCAACACCGTTGAGCCGATCCGCCGGGCCGCGCGCTACCGAAACGACGGGGAAGGAGGCGCTTGGTCATGCGTTTGGTCTGACACCGCCCGCATCAGCCCCGACATCAGCCCCGACATCAGCCTGTGACGAGATAGAGCGTCAGGATCGGGAACAGGGTGAGCACCGTCAGCCGGACGATGTCCGAGACCACGAATGGCATCACCCCGGCGAAGATACTGGACAGCGATATTCGAGGCGCGAGGCTGTGCAGGACGAAAACGTTCATACCGATCGGCGGCGTAATCATGCCGAGCTCGACCACCACCACATTGATGATGCCCCACCAGATCGGATCGTATCCGAGCTGCGTTACGATCGGCAGCACGAAAGGCAGCGTGATCAGCATCGCAGAGACGGTGTCGAAGATCGCGCCGAGCACGATATAGATGCCGAGCAGCACGAAGATGATGAGGATGGGCGGCAATGGCAGGCCGCCGATCCACGCCTTCAGCATTGGTGGAACCCCGGCGATGGTCACGAAATAGGCGAAGACCGATGCGCCGAAGATGATGACGTAGATCATCGCGGTCGCGGCCGCGCTCTCGATCAAGGCGGTCCAGAAGGCCGTCCAGGTCAGCCGCCGCCGCACGATCGCAAATACCAGCGACAGCACCGCACCGAGGGCTGCCGCTTCCTCGACCGTGACGACGCCACCATAGATGCCGCCCAGGACCGCGATCAACAGCAGGAGGACGGCCCAGGCCGCGATGGTCGCGCGCAGGCGCTCGCGCCAATTGGAACGCGCGCCCGCCGGTCCGACCTCGGGCCGCATCGCGAGATAGATCCGGATCGCAATGAAATGGAAGATGATGGCCAGCGCTGCCGGCACGACGGCGGCGACAAAGAGATCGAGGATATTCACCTGGGTCACAACGGCATAGATGATCATGATGACCGACGGCGGGACCAGCGCGCCAAGGGTTCCGCCGGCCGCAATCGTTCCGGCGGCAAAATGCGGGGCATAGCCGCGCTTCAGCATCTCCGGCAGGGCGACCTTGCCGAAGGTCGCGGCGGTCGCGGTCGAGGAGCCGCAGACCGCGCCGAAGATGCCGCAGCCGGCCATTGTCGCCATCGCCAGCCCGCCCTTGCGATGGCCGACCAGGGCGTTGGCGAAACGGTAGATCTCGGCCGAGAGCCCGCCGGCGGTGGCGAAGCTGCCCATCAAGAGGAACAGCGGGATCACCGCGAGCCCCGGGTTTTCGATATTGCCCGCAATTTCGCTGATGGCGCTCGAGAGCGCCGGCCGCCAGCCCTCCATCATGGCATAGCCGACAATGCCGACCGCCAGCATCGCGACCCCGACCGGGACGTGGAGCAGGATCAAAACGAACATCACGGCGAGGCCGACGACAACGATCAGAAGCGGGTCCATGGAAGCTCAGGCCCCGTGCTGGCGCGGGTCGGCTTGGGGGTCCATGGCGCTGTTTGCGTCATCGCGCAAGCGCTCCTTGCGCCCCAGCGACGCAACGATGATCAGAACCACCAGCAGCTGCACCAGCGTGGAGAGATAGAAAAGGATGGTCACGATCTGCCACCAGGGCCCGATAGGCATGCCGAGGTTTTCGGTCGTCTCGCCGGATTTGAACAACTCGAACACATAAATCTGAAGCTGCCAGGCGATCGCGGCGATCGCGACCAGGGTCAAGCACGCGCCGAACAGCTCCAGCACCTTGTTGCCGGTTGAGCCGGCGAGCCTGCCGAGAAAGCGGATGGTGATGTTCTGCCGCATTGCCAACGCGGCCGGAATGCAGGCGCCGATCGCGATCGCGACGATCAGCTTGATCCAGTCACGCACGCCGTCGATGGGCGCGGTGAAAAGCCAGCTCCCCAGGGCGTTGGCGAGAATGATGCCGGCGAGGATCAGGAGGGCAAGCAACCCCGCCAGGGCGACGATCCGCGTGAAGCGGATCGTCCACCCTTCGAGGCGTTTCATAGGGCCTGCCGAAGCTGGCTCCGGGCTTGGGGTTACTTGCCGGCCCGGATGTTGGCCAGCTCTGCCTTGAGCGCGCCGAGCAGCGCCTTGCCCTTGGGATGCTTGCCCTGCCAGCCAGTGATGACCGGAGCCAGCGCCTTGTCCCATTTCGCTGTCTCGGCCGCCGAGGGGGTCACCAGCCGACGCTTTTTGTCGGCCGCCCACAGCTTGCGCAGCTCGGCATTGCGGTTGTCGGTCATGTTGCCGAAGGTCACCGACGTTGCCTCGCCGCTATGCTTGTCGATCGCGGCGCGGGCCGCGGCCGGTAGGCTGAGATAGACCTTCTTGTTCATCACGATGGCGAGATTCACGGTGCCGAGGCGGCCGAAATAGTGATTTTTGGCGACCTTCGCGACGCCGAAATCGTGGAGTGCGACCGGATGTCCCGTGGTGCCTTGGATACGCCCGCGGCTGATCGCCTCAACGACCTTGGTGAACGGCATCGGCTCGGGCGCCGCGCCCAGCGCCTTGACCGAGGCGACCATGGCCGGGCCAACGGCGCGAATCTTCATACCCCTGAGATCGCGCATCGAGCGGATCGGCTTCTTGGTGTGGAAGGTGTAAGGCGCGGTGGTGAAAAGGCCGATAACGTAGAAGTCCTCGTAGCCGCGCAAGAGACCCTTCTTGTACATACGGTAAGCCGCAACCGAGCCTTCCCTGGAGGACTGGATGATGTTGGGCAGCTCGAACACCGAATTGTCGACGAAACGGCCCGGCGTGTAGGCTGGAATGACCCAGGAAATGTCGGCGACGCCGTCTTGCGTCAGCTTGAGTTGCTTGCCCGGGTGACGGCCCAGCGCGCCGTTCGGAAAGAGCTTGATCGTCAGCGTGTTTTGCGAGTCCCTCATGACCCGCTCGGCCCATGGCTTCATCACCACCTGGAAGGTCATTTCCTTCTCGGGCGTGAAGATGGCGAACTTGAGGACGGTCTTCTGGTTGGTTTGGGCGAGCGCGCCGGACGACGCGATTGCCGCGGCGACGGTGCCGATAAGTAATACCTTCCTGAGCATGACGTACTCCCTTTGGTTCGTTGGTGGGCTCGCCAGGGACGATCCTGGGCGATCGCCGGGACAGGGCCATTCACCTTTATCGCTAAAACACCCGTATCTTTCGACCTATGTTTTTGACTGCCGACCTAATGTTTCTGACTGCCGACCCATGCTTCTGACTGAAAGTTCACCCGACCTAAACTAACAAAACAGGTTGATCCGGGACCTGCTCTAGCCCCGTGAGAAGCAATATTTGATCTTCCATTACCCCGTGTCGGCCATCTCCTATCCAACCGGGAATGAATAGAACCGCAAACAAGCCTAGTGTCTCCTGTACGAAAAGGCAGGACAACCGTGAATTTTCTGAAATCGTGCGGTCCGAATTCCGAGACGCAGGTCAAGGGCCCTGTCAGAGGAAATCGGCTTGAGTCGGGCACGGGAGTTCCATAGCTTCCGGCGATGCGCAATCCCTTCCGTTATTTCAACAGCCTGCCGGAGGCGATCTGCCTCACTGTGGTGATGTACATCGGCTATCCGCTTTCGCTCAGACAGGTTGAGGATTTGCTGTCCGAGCGGGGCATCGATATCTGCCATGAGGCCGTGCGGTTCTGGTGGAACCGGTTCGGTCCGATATTCGCCGCTGAGATCAGGAAGAAACGATCGGCTGCGCTGCGGGCAGAAGCAATGCGGAGCCGGCAAAGTGCCGTCGCAATCTGATCTTGATCGCTGAATGCTTCGTGCGGCTAAAGAAGCTAACGTGTCAGTCTCTGGATGCCGCATACGACCTTGCAGTTGTGATGAGACGCAAAATGATCATCGATTTCACCTCGCTCGCCCCGCGGATTCGTTACAAGTTGCTGACAGCGACGGTCACGCCGCGACCCATCGCCCTGGTCTCAACCCGATCGCGCGACGGGGTGGATAACGCCGCTCCTTTCAGCTTTTTCAATGTCATGGGAGAGGACCCTCCGATCCTCGTTCTGGGCCTTGAAGCGCGCGCAGGTGGTGTATTGAAAGACACCACCAGCAACATCCGCGCTTCGGGGGAATTCGTGGTCAATCTTGTCGACGAAGATATGGCAGAGGCGATGGTCCGCTGCGCCGCCGACTTGCCGTCGGACCAGAGCGAACTATCTTTTGCCGGTCTGGAATCCGAGCCGGCCGAGATCGTCGCCGCCAATCGTATTTCTTGCGCGCCCGTCAGCTTCGAATGCCGACGACACGTCACCCTGGAATTGTCGAACATGCGCAACTTGGTGGTCGGCGAAATCTTGATGATGCACATTCGCGACGAGCTCATCGACACTGAGACGATGCGGGTCGACTGGAGCCTCTATCGTCCCATCGGCCGGCTCTTCGGACGGAACTACGTGCGAACGACCGATTGGTTCTCGCTCAATATTCCGAAGGTGGGCGATGGTCCCGCATAGGGCCCGCGCAGTCGCCCGGCCGGCCATCACCAACGAGCTGATCGTCAATCTGAACGACCAGGAGCACTCACCTGAAAGGGCCGGGCTTTGGAGCGCTGCGAATGCAGTCATTCAGCATTCATGCTGAAAACCAGCTTGGTATCAATGACTTAAATCAGCATTTGCAGTTTGCTACAAGGACGTTGTTATATCGATAGCCGAAACAAAGTATCAATTTTATTGCAAATCGCGGCTCCTGCCCTGTTACTTTCGACAGAGTCGGGGGATAATTCCAAAGGAACGCTCAGCTTGGCCGCTTCGCCCTCCGGGCAGGCAGCGACGGTCAAACACACGGACCCCTTAACGCCATTAAACGGTCAACGGGCCGAACGATGGGGCCAACAGTGGAGGAGATCATGACGCACACCATACGTATTCTCGGCGTGGCCGCTACCGCCGTACTACTCGCGACACAAAGCCTGAGCGCAGCGGAGCGGCCGCTTAGGGTCGGTCTCGACGGCACGTTCGCCCCGCATGCCATGCCGAAGCTCGGCGGCGGTGGTGTCGAAGGCTTTAACGTCGATCTGGCCAACGAGATTGGCCGCAGGCTCAAGCGCAAAATGCAGATCACCGCGACCCAGTTTTCGGGGCTTTTGCCGGGGCTGGCGGCGGGGACTTATGATTTCATCGTCGCGCCGACCACGGTGACGGCGGAACGCGCCAAGAACGTGCTTTTCACCGAGGGCTACCTCAACACCGACTACCAGTTCCTCGTCCGCAAGGACGCGCCAAATGCAACCAAGCTGGCCGATTTCAAGGGCAAGGTCATCTCGGTCAACAAAGGCTCGGCCTATCACAAATGGGCTCTCGGGCTAATCGGTAAAGTTGGCTGGAAGATCCAGTCCTATGGCACCAATACTGATGCCGTCCAAGCAGTGCTCGCTGGCCGCGCCTATGCGAACGTGGCCGGCAACACGGTGATCGCCTGGGCCGCCAAGAAGAACCCGAGCCTAAAGCTCTCCTACCTGCATTCGACCGGCCGCGTCTTCGCCATGCCGTTCCGCAAGAACGACTTTGCAATGCGCAACAAAGTCGAGGCGATTATCGAGTGCATGAAGACGGACGGCACGATGGCCAAGATGTCGCAGAAATGGTTCGGCGTCACGCCCAAAGCGGGCGACGCCGCTGTGACCGTGTTTGCGGGCTACGGCGTGCCCGGCCTGCGCGGCCATCAGCCGGCCAAGCATGCGATGAAGTGCAACTGACCTAACGGCAAGGGGCTCGCCGGATTATCTCTCCGGCGACCCCACGCCAACTGCCGGACCCGCGGTTCTCGCGCCCGCCGTGCGAAGCGACGCATGCGGGCAATGCCGGCCGACCTGGAAGACATGCGAGATTGCCACAGTCCGACATCATGCTACAGGTTGTCGACCTCCACATGGCCTTCGGCACGCTGGAGGTTCTGAAAGGCATTGACCTTGCAATAACCGAGCGCGAGCTCGTCTTCGTCATCGGCCCGTCAGGGTCGGGCAAGAGCACACTGCTGCGCTGCTGCAATCGCCTTGAAGAGCCGGTCAAGGGTCAGGTTTTCGTCGATGGCACCGAGATCACCGCACCCAAAGTCAACCTCAATAAGTTTCGCCAGCGAATCGGCATGGTGTTTCAGTCGTTCAATCTTTATCCCCATCTCTCCGCACTCGCCAACGTCTCGCTGGCGCTGCGTAAGGTCTCGAAGAGATCGCGGGTGGAGGCGGGCGAATTAGCGATGGCCGCGCTGCAGCGCGTCGGGCTGGTCGACAAAGCCCACAGCTACCCTAACGAGCTCTCCGGCGGACAGCAGCAACGCGTTGCGATCGCTCGTGCACTTGCGCTCGAGCCCAAGGTGATGCTGTTCGACGAACCGACGAGCGCGCTCGACCCCGAGTTGGTCGGCGACGTGCTCAACGTCATGAAGGACATGAAGGATGCAGGAATGACCATGCTGGTGGTCAGCCACGAAATGCGTTTTGCCCGCAACGCCGCTGACCGGGTCGTCTTCATGGATCAAGGCGTGATCGTTGAGGAGGGTACGCCCAAGGACATGTTCGGCAAGGCCCAGCACAAGCGCACCCGCGATTTTCTGCAGCAAGTCGACCACTGAGGCGCGCAAGGAAGGCGGGCCATGTCATCCTGGCAGCGTTTCGCGGAAGCCTTCCTCGATTGGGATGTGATCGTCCAGTACCTGCCGGCGATCGGCAGCGGCCTTATCGTGACCGTCGAGATCGCCGCCTTGGTGGTGATTTGCGGGATCGTCCTGGGGCTCGTGTTGGTGGTGCTGCGGTCGTACCGCATCACGGTAGTCAATTGGTTGATTATCGCCTTTGTTGATACGCTGCGGTCGGTGCCGCCGCTGGTGCTGATCCTTCTGCTCTATTTCGGAATGCCGAATATTGGCATCAACATGGGTGGCTTCGTCGTCGTTTGGCTGGTGCTCACGCTGGTGCTCGCTGCCTTTGCGGAAGAGATTTTCTGGGCCGGCTTGCTGTCGGTCGACAAAGGCCAGTGGCAGGCCGCCCGCTCGACAGGGCTCGGCTATACCCAAGCGCTCATCTATGTCGTGATGCCGCAGGCAGTGCGCATGACCATCCCGCCGCTGACCAACCGCACAATCGCGATCACGAAGAACACCGCGCTCGGCACAGTCATCGGGGTCGCGGAGATAATGAACGAAGCGACCACGGCTGTGTCGTTCTCGGGTAACGCCTCGCCTCTATTTGTCGGCGCGCTCGCTTATGTGATGCTGTTCGTGCCTGTGGTCTATCTCGGTCGCTGGATCGAGACCCGGTTCGCGTGGAGAAAGAACTGATGGAAACGCTCATCCATCAGTTCTTCAATCTCGACGTGATGCTTCAGGCCTGGCCGATCGTCTGGCGTGGGCTGATCCTGACGCTGCTGCTGTGTCTTGCGGTCATTCCGCTCGGGCTGATCGGCGGTCTCGTCGTAGCGCTCGCCAACACCTCGCGACATCGTGCGGTGCGCTGGGTGACGGTCGTCTTCGTCGATTTCTTTCGCGCGATACCGCCGCTGGTGCTGCTGATCTTCGTCAAGGAGGGATTGCCATTCGCCGGCATCCGCTTCAGCCCGTTCGTGGCGGTCTGTGTCGCCTTCTTATTGAACAACTCCGCCTATTACGGTGAGATCTTCCGCGCCGGCATCGAGAGCATCGGCACAGGGCAGATGGAGGCGGCGCGCTCCACCGGCCTCTCCAGTTTTCAGGCTATGACCTACGTGATCTTGCCGCAGGCCGCTCGCAACGTTTTGCCTGATCTGTTGAGCAACACAATCGAGGTCGTGAAACTGACCTCGCTCGCCAGCGTGGTGGCATTTCATGAGCTACTCTATTCGGCCGACATGGCGCGGTCGGTCACCTACAACGCCTCGCCAATCGTCATGGCGGCGGCAATTTATCTGATCATGCTGTTGCCGGTGGTTCGCATCCTGGGCCGCCTCGAAAACCGTATGAGCACCTAAAGACGGTCAGGATTTGAGGAATATGGCTATGCGAGAGATTGTCGTTGGCGCCGCGCAGCTGGGTCCGATCCAGAAGGCCGACGACCGCGAAATGGTCGTCGAGCGCATGGTCGCGCTTATGGATCGCGCCCATCAGGCCGGTTGTGATCTGATCGTCTACCCCGAACTCACGCTGACGACGTTCTTTCCGCGTTGGTTTATGGATGACCAGGCCGAGATCGATCGTTGGTTCGAGGCAGAGCTGCCGGGCCCCGACACGCGGGCGCTCTTTGATAGGGCGCGCGCCTGCCAAATCGCAATGTCGTTCGGCTATGCCGAGCTCACGCCCGACGGGCATCATTTCAATACCTCGATCCTGACCGACAAGGACGCCAACATCGTCGGCAAGTACCGCAAGGTGCACCTGCCGGGCCACGCGGAGTTCGACACCGAGCGCGCCTTTCAGCATCTGGAGAAGCGATATTTCGAGCCGGGCGATCTTGGCTTTCCTGTCTGGCGCTCGCTCGGCGGCATTGTCGGCATGTGCATCTGCAACGATCGCCGCTGGCCGGAGACCTACCGGGTGCTGGGCCTCCAGGGCGTGGAGATGGTCCTGCTCGGTTTCAACACGCCCTCGGTCAACTCGCAGAATGGCGGCGAAGGGCCGGAAAAGAGGCTTTTCCACCATCGCCTTTGCCTGCAGTCGGGCGCCTACCAGAACAGCACTTGGGTCGTTGCGGTTGCCAAGGCGGGCGTCGAGGACGGACATCCGCTGATCGGCGGCAGCATGGTCGTCAATCCCGATGGCGAGATCGCCGTAGAGACGAAGACCGAGGCGGACGAGCTGATCGTGCACGCCTGCGACCTCGACGCCTGCACATTCGGAAAGAAGACCATCTTCGACTTCGCGCGCCACCGACGCGTTGAGCATTACGGCCTGATCGTCGAGCAGACCGGAATCGTCGAGCCGTCCGAGTAACCGCCCACCCGATAAATGCGCATCCGCCCCAAGGATCGGGGCCGTAAAGAACCAGGAGCAACATATGACCGGTCTGCGCCTGAACGAGGAAGCAACAGGGGTCTATGTCATCTCGGCCACACCGTTTTCCGATGACGGCGCGCTCGATCTTGAGAGTACCGATCGTCTAGTTGATTTCTATCTAGAGAGCGGCGTTTCAGGCATGACCATCCTCGGCATGATGGGTGAAGCGCCCAAACTGGCGCCTGCGGAATCCGAACAGTTCGTCAGCCAGGTTCTCGGCCGCGTGGCGGGCCGCATCCCGGTCATCGTCGGGGTTTCCAGCCCCGGGACCGACAATCTGCGCCGCCTCTCCGATTTCAGTATGGGCGCCGGGGCCGCCGGCGTGATGATCGCACCGATCGCAGGTCTCAACACTGAAGAGAAGATCTATCGCTATTATGAGCAGGTCTTCGCCACCCTCGGAAACGATGTGCCGGTTTGCTATCAGGACTATCCGCAGACGACCGGCGTTCACATCTCGGTCGATTGTCTGCACCGGCTGGTCGCCGATTTCGCAGCGCTGGTGATGCTGAAACATGAGGACTGCCCGGGCTTGGGTAAGCTGTCGCGCATCGTCGCCGCCGCGCGCGCGGGGGAGACGAGGCGCATCTCAATCCTGGTCGGCAATGGCGGTCTCTACCTGCCGCAGGAACTGGCCCGCGGGGCCGACGGGGCTATGACTGGCTTTGCCTATCCTGAAATGCTGGTCAGCGTGGTAACCAAATTCACGGCTGGCCAGACCGAGGCGGCAGAAGACCTTTTCGATGCGTACCTGCCGCTGGTGCGCCACGAGCAGCAGCCCGGCTATGGACTTGCGATCCGCAAGGAGGTGCTGCGCCGCCGCGGCATTATCGCGAGCGCCAAGACCCGCGCGCCCGGCCCCGCGCTCAGCACCGACGATCAGGACGAGCTGACGCGGCTGATCGCGCGGCAGGAACGCCGCGTGGCGGCGCTCGGCTGATGGATCTCGGTATCAATGGCAAGCGCGCGCTCGTCCTCGCCTCCAGCCGGGGCCTCGGGCTCGGGATCGCCGAAGCACTAGCCGGTGAGGACGCCAATGTCCTGCTTTGTGGACGCTCCGCCGATCGCCTTGAGGCGGCCGCCACGGCGATCTCGGCTCGCGGCGCGGGAACCGCCTCCCATGTCGCGATCGATCTGGCCGACGCAGGCAGCACAGCCGCGCTACACGCCGCCGCACAGGATATGCTGGGCGGAATCGATATTCTGATCAACAACACCGGCGGTCCCCCGCCAGGCTCCATCACGGGACCCGACTTGGCGCTTTGGCGCGAGCAGTTCGAGACCATGGTGGTGCGCGTGATCGACATGACCAATCGCTGCCTGCCCGGCATGCAGAAGGCCGGCTGGGGGCGCATCGTCACGGTGGCCTCGTCGGGCGTCATCCAGCCGATCGCCAATCTCGGCCTATCCAACGCGTTGCGCTCGGCGCTTGTCGGCTGGTCGAAGACGCTCGCGGGCGAGGTCGCCGGGGACGGAGTTACAGTCAATATCGTCGTCCCGGGCCGTATCCATACCGAGCGGGTCGACGAGCTCGACGCAGCTGCGGCCAGGCGGCAAGACAAGGCCGTGGCTGAAGTTGCAGCGGCTTCGCGCGCGACGATCCCGGCTGGCCGCTATGGACGGATCGAGGAGTTCGCAGCGGTGGCTGCTTTTCTGGCGAGCGCGCCGGCGAGTTATGTAACGGGTAGTATCGTCCGCTGCGACGGCGGCGCGATCCGCTCGGTTTGACGCCGGTGGACCCGCGGAGGAGACTGAACATGGCAGCATTCGATCTGATCATCAAAGACGGAACCGTCGCCACGGCGAGCGATACGTTCGGGGCCGATATCGCAATCCGCGACGGCCGTATTGCGGCGCTCGGCCACGATCTAGGCACGGCCGAACGGACGATCGATGCCAAAGACATGCTGGTTCTGCCCGGCGGGGTCGACGCGCACTGCCATATCGAGCAGGAATCCTCGTTCAAGCTCATGACCGCGGACGATTTTTATTCCGGCAGCGTGTCCGCGGCCTTCGGCGGAACGACGACGATCATGCCCTTCGCGGCCCAGCATCGGGGGCAGAGCCTGCGCGAAGTCGTCAAATCGGCCCATGAGCGCGCCGGGCCCAAATGCGTCATCGACTACGCCTTTCACCTTATCATCTCCGACCCCACCGAGCAGGTGCTGGGGCAGGAGCTGCCGGCGCTGATCATGGACGGCTACATCTCCTTCAAGGTCTACATGACCTACGCGGCGCTCAAGATCAGCGATCGGGAGATTCTGGAGGTCCTGGCGCTGGCCCGGAGCCATGGCGCCATGACCATGGTCCACGCCGAGAACGACGATGTTATCTCCTGGATCACAGAGCGCCTGCTGACGCGCGGCCACACGGCGCCGAAATACCATGCCATCAGCCACCCCCAGATCGCCGAGAGCGAGGCCTCGCGCCGCGCGATCGACCTTGCCCGGCTGATCGACGCGCCGCTTCTGATCGTCCATGTCTCCGCCCCGGAGGCCGCGGCGGCGATCCTGCAGGCACGTAATAACGGCGTGGAGATCTATGGCGAGACCTGCCCGCAATATCTCTTCCTGACCGCCAAGGATCTCGACCGCGAGGGCATGGAGGGCGCCAAGTTTTGCTGCTCGCCGCCGCCGCGCGACGAGGCCGCGCAGGAAGCGATCTGGCGCGGGCTCAAGAACGGCACTTTCCAGGTCTACTCATCCGACCACGCGCCCTACCGGTTCGACGAGAGCGGCAAGCTCAACGCGGGCCCGACCCCAACATTCAAACAGATTGCAAACGGGGTGCCGGGGCTAGAAGTGCGCATGCCGCTGCTGTTTTCCGAAGGCGTCGGCAAGGGCCGCCTCAGCCTCAACGAGTTCGTTGCGCTGACGTCGACCAATCCAGCCAAGATTTACGGCATTCACCCCCGCAAGGGCACGATCGCGGTGGGCTCGGACGCCGATCTGGCGATCTGGGATCCAAAATGGGAGCGCAGGATTTCGCACGATTTCCTGCACGACAATGTCGGCTACACGCCTTATGAGGGGCGGGTGGTAACCGGATGGCCCCGAACCGTGATCAGCCGCGGGCGCGTTGTCGTCGAAGACGAGACGCTGAAGGCCGATCGTGGCTCGGGCGCGTTTCTGGAGCGCCAGCCAGCCGAACGGCGGCGATCGGCGCACCACCTCGCGCCGGAGCTCGATCCGGCACGAAATTTCGACGCCGATCTCTTGTAGGAGGGCCCAGGACATGGCCGGCACAGGCAAGACCGTCCTCGTCATCAATCCCAACTCGAACGCCGATGTAACCGCGGGAATATCGCAGGCGCTCGATCCGCTGCGCCTGCCGGGCGGCCCGGAAATCCGTTGCGAAACGCTGGCGGAAGGTCCCTTCGGCATCGAGAGCCAGGCCGATGTCGAATCGGTGACGATGCCGCTTCGCCGACTGGTGGCCGAACGCACCGAGGCCGACGCTTTCATTATCGCCTGCTATTCCGATCCGGGCCTCCATGTTTGTCGCGAGGCCACCGCCAAGCCGGTCTTCGGCATCCAGGAATGCGCAGTCCTGACCGCGGCGGCGCGCGGCGACCGGTTCGGCGTTATCGCGATCAAGACCGCGTCGATCCGCCGGCATCTTCGCTACCTGCGCCAGATGGGCGCGATAGACCGGCTGGCGGGCGAGCGGGCGGTCGATCTGAGCGTGGCGGAGACCGGCCAAGGCGGCAAGACCTATGACCGCCTGGCGGCGATCGGCGGCGAACTGCGCGATCTCGACGGCGCCGACACGATCATTCTTGGCTGTGCCGGCATGGCCCGCCACCGCGTGGCACTGGAGGCCGAACTCGGCATTCCCGTGATCGATCCAACGCAGGCGGCGGCGGCGATGGCCGTGGGCACGGTCTTGCTCGCTCAAGGCACTGAAGCCGGCCGCGACGCAACCGCCGCTCGCGCGGTCTTGGATGAAAAAAATGAACACTCTCGTTCACCTTGAAAGCGCAGTCGGTCGCTCCGCCTTCTTGCCAGTGCTATCCGCCTTCGAATGTTTTGCCACCCGACATCGTCGAGGCGATCCTCGATGGCCGTCAGCCGTTCGAACTGACCGCAAGCCGGCTGAAGCGGATCCGCGATTTGCCAATCTCGTGGGCAGAGCAGCGGCAGCTCCTGGGATTCGCCTAATCCGCGATCAATGATCCCCCCAAGAAGTTATGGACCCTGAAAACTGCCGACAGAGACGCTAGGCGGTTCTGACCTCGAAATTTGGGCTTCCGGGGTCTCCCTGCCATGGCTGCCGGCCGCATACGGGCAAAACGCCCCGGAACCGCGACGTTATCGCCGCTCCAGTCCGTGGACCGAGGTTCGCCTAAGAGGGGATGGTGGTGCAGGCAGTCTTGAGCGAACCCGTCTCCGCTAGAATTCCCTGTTAAACAGGGAAAAAACAGGGAATTTCTACGAAAATGGGCGAAATCGCACCATCGGTGCACCTATAAAAAACTGATATTGCGCGGTAATTTTTACAAATTCCCTAAGCGACGGAACAGGGAAATTTTCCGACCGAACAGGGATTTTTCTCGCAACATCAGGGAAATGCATCTGCGGATCAGGGTATGTCTCAACAGTCTTGCTGCAGATTCACATCAGGCACACGGGCGTCGGCCGAGTAGAGTTGTTTTGCTTGCGCCACCGCGCCTGATACAGATCGACGCGACGAAACAGGCTGAAGCGAGGGGACTCTCCTGAATGGAAGAGACAAAGATCGACCATGCAGCCATGGGGCGCTTGGCTAAAGCTTTGGATTTCATCTGCGGGCCGGATCATTTGACTACGGTTGCCCTCAAGGCGGCCGCCGAGAGTGGTTCTGAACAAGACATCAAGAAAG
>DATKZM010000069.1:0-27176 GCA_035527975.1 Alphaproteobacteria bacterium
TCGCCTCGACAACCCGCCGGCGCAGATCCAAACCGTACGCACGTGCCATATCTGCCTCCCGATAAACCTCGGGTCACAGAATCATATCTCGAACCAATTGGGAATCCCCCGCGATTCCTATTTCCTTGAAGACGCTCTAGCCCATTTGTTCAGAGCAAGAGCCACGCGTCACACCAGACAACCGTGACGCGATCGTGCTCTATCTCATATTTTTAGAGCACGATTCATGCGTCACACCAGGCCACTGTGACGCGATCGTGCTCTAGGCCGGACAATTCCGGGCCGGTCAGCCACCCCCCTTCGCCCCCCAGTCCTGAATGTTGATTTGTGTCAAGGCGGGCGCCTGCGCGCATGGGGATAATTGCGTCACATCCAATCGGCGGGGGTTCCGGAATGTCTTCGGCCCGCGCCCAAATCCCTGGAGTAGCCGGCCAATGATGGAACACAGCCGCAGTGTCAGCCGGATCATGCACGAGGAGCACATGGCCGTTGTGGCCCTGCTGGAGCGCCTTGAGCGCTTCATCGCGGGCAACCGCGCGGCGCCCCCCGATACCGACGATCCGGCGACGGCCCGCCTACTGGGCGCGTTGACGGCGGCCATTCAGGGTGAGATCAAAAACCATTTCGCATTCGAGGAGGCTGAGATCTTCCCGCGCCTCGACGAGGGTGGACCCTCGGGCATGACCTCGATCCTGATGGAAGAACACGGCGTTATCGCGCCGGCGGGGGAACGGATTGCCGAGATTGCCCGGGCAGCGCGCACCGACGGTTTCAGCGAAGCGAGCTGGCGCGAATTTTGTCAGACCGGCCTCGATTTTGCCGAGCGCCTCACTAGCCATATCGACAAGGAAGAGATGGGTCTGATCGCCGCCATCGAGAGCGTCCTCGACGAGGAGACCGACTTGGCGCTGACGAGCAGCTATGCCGGGTCCCGGTGACCCCATTCGGGAAAGGCGCCATGACAACCAAAACCAAACCAGCCGGTGCCAAGGCGAAAGCGGGCGTCATGAGCGATGTGCAACCCATCGTCCGGGCGCTGCGTCCAAGCGATATTGACGCCGTCATTGCCATCGATGCGGCCAATGTCGGGCGGGCCCGGCAGGGCTTCTTCGTAACCCGGCTCGCGGCGGTCAAGCGCGATCCCAGGATGTTCCTGGCGCTCGGCGTCGAAGACGGCGAGAAGCTCGCCGGCTTCGTCATCGCGCGCGTTTTCCGCGGCGAGTTCGGCACCGCCGAGCCGGTCGCCTCGATCGACGCGGTTGGCGTCGACGAAGCCAGGCAGGGCCGGGGCCTGGGCAGCGCTTTGATGAGTGGGCTCGAGGCCGCCATGCGTGATCGCGGCATCGCCGAGGTGATGTCGCAGGATCTGTGGTCGGGGGCGCCGTTGATGCGGTTCTTCGCGGCCTGTGGTTTCGAGCTGGCGCCGCGCTGGGTTCTGGAACGCCCGCTCGACGAGCCCATAGATTTCTAAGCCGGGCGAATTCCAGGTCGGGCGTCACAGGTGAAGGCAGTATAGGGAGTTTCAAGCATGAACCAGGCGACGCAAGCCCAGGCCACTCAGCACGACAGCGAGGTCGAGCGCGACTACTCTTCGCCCGCGGGCGACGCAATCGACGCGCTCGCACGTGACCGGATGATAGTGCGCTCGCTTCAGGCCGACGATCTGCCCGCGTTGATCGCGATCGACCGCGCGGTCACCCGCGAAGACCGCAGCGAATATCTGGCGCATCAGGTCACCGAGGCGATGGAGCAATCGGGTATCCGGGTCTCGCTGGTCGCCGAGGGTGAGAACGGCCAGCCGGTCGGCTTCATGATGGCGCGGGTCGATTTCGGCGAGTTCGGCCGCACCGAGCCCGAGGCGGTCATGGATACGCTGGGTGTCGATCCGCTTTACAGCCATGCCGGCGTCGGCTCGGCACTGATGTCGCAACTGCTGTCAAACCTCCGCTCTCTGCGGGTCGACAAGGTGCGCACCGGCGTGCGCTGGAATGACTTCGCGATCCTGCATTTCCTGGAGAGCTGCGGCTTCCGTCCCTCCCAGCGTCTGGCACTGCGAAAGCGGATCGCGTAAGCGCGGCCCTGGTCTTGCGTCAATTGTAAAGCTGTCAGCCATTCCGGCATCCGTATGCGTCATCCCCGCGCAAGCGGGGATCCAGGCGTCCCTTGTCCGATTTAAGCTGCCCAAAGATGGGTACCCGCTTGCCCGGGAATGACGATGGTGGGGGCGGTCAAGCGTTGGCCCAGGTGTAGCGGCGGGTATTTGGCTCGGCCCGTGTAGCCACCCACAGAAAACGGGCGGGTTGGAAACCCGCCCCTACAAATGGTTGGAATGGGAACGCCGGCCCCGACCTATCGCGCTTACACGTGCAGCGATTCGTATTTGGCTTGAAGCTGCTCCAGCGCTTCGTCCCAATCGGGGTCTTTCTCGATACACATGGCCGGGCAGACGAGGACGCATTGCGGCTCCTCCTCGGCGCCGACGCATTCGGTGCATTTCATCGGGTCAATCCGGTAGATCGGATCGCCGACCGAGATCGCTTCGTTTGGGCAGGGTTCCACACAGGCATCGCAGGCCGTGCAGGTATCTTCGATCTTGAGGGCCATCTTCGTCGTCCTTCTTGATTGCTGTCGTGGGTCTTCTTCTGTCGCTGCGATGCCCGTTAAGAAGCTTGGGCGAGCTGGCCGAGGGCGGCGAGCTTTTCGTGGCGGAAGGCGCCCCAGAGCGCCGCGCCCATGGCGCCGGCATAGGGCGAGTCGTCATGGGTACGGATCTCGACCTCGAGCTTCTCGCGCGCGGCCTCTTCGCGCAGCGCCGCGGTGAGCCCGGTATCCATCGCCAGGCCGCCCGTCATCATCACCACGCCGTCGCTCGTCCCCGTCGACTTCAGGAGCTTGGCCAGGCGCGAGGCCATCGAGAGATGGATGCCCTTCAGGATGTTTGACGAGCTTATGCCGCGGCTCACCATGTTGATGACGTCGGTCTCGGCGAGCACGGCGCAGATCGAGGAGACCTTCTCCGGATCGTCGGCCTCTTGCGAAAGATTGCCGATCTCGTCCTGGGCGATGCCCAGATAGCGGGCGATGTTCTCCAGGAACTGGCCCGAGCCGGAGGCGCACTGGCTGGTCATCTTGTAGGTCAGCACCTTGCCCCTCCCGTCGGTCCTGATGGCGCGGCCGTGCAGCGCGCCGACATCGAGCGCGGCCCGCGCGTCCGGGTCGAGATAGAGCGCGCCGCGGGCATGGGTGGTCATCGAATAGAAATGGCCGGTGTGGAAGGGGATCGCCTCGCCCTCGCCGGTGGTCGCGATATAGGCGATGTCGTCCTGTTTGACGCCGGCCTGGTCGAGCGCCTCGTTGAAGGATTCTTCTGCGAGCTGCATCGGATCGCGCTGGCGGATCCGGTAGGTGAGCTTGGCGAGCGGCTTGGCCTCGTCGCCGTCGACATCGAAGATCACGGTCTTGACGGCGCCGGTGCCGACGTCGATCCCTGCTGTGAGCGTCATGCGTCCACTCCTGTCTTGTCGCCTTCGTCCGCGCGCCGGGCGAAGGTCGCCCCGCCGAGCGCACCGGTGTAGATCGACTCCGGGTTGATGTTGATGGTGACCTCGCCGTAGTTCTCCTTCACGAGCTTCTTCAGCTCGCGCACGGCGGCCTCGTTCTTGGCGACGCCGCCGGTGAAGGTGAACTGGTCGGTGATGCCCCCCGAGCGCGAAATGATCGACATGGCGCGCAGGATGATGGCGCGATGGAGACCGGCCAGAATGTCTTCGCGCTTTTCGCCGAGCGCCAGCCGGTCACGCAACTCGGCGCCCGCGAAGACGGTGCAGGTGGAGTTGATGCGCACCGACTTGGTCGACTTCATCGCCATCGGCCCGAGCTCGTGGAGGCCCATATTCATCTCGTCCGCGATGTAGCCCAGATAGCGCCCGCATCCGGCGGCGCAGCGGTCGTTCATCTGGAAGTTTTCCACGATGCCGCGGCCGTCGACCTGGATGCCCTTGGTATCCTGGCCCCCGATGTCGAGCACGGTGCGGGTGTCGGGATACATCATGTGCGCGCCGAGCCCGTGGCAGAGGATCTCCGAGCGGATATGCTCCTTGGAAAATGGGAGCGTGACGCGGCCATAGCCGGTGCCCACGGTGTAGGTCTCCTCCAGCTCGATGCCGAGCGCGTCCTTGACGGGTTTCTCGACCTTGCCCTTGGCAGCGCCGAACTCCGGCTCCTCGTTGAGCACCCTGTTGAGGGCACGCAGGAACTTGGCGCTCATGTCGCCGGAGGGCGGGCGGTTCTCCACGTCGATGATCGATTTGTCGTAGACATTGAGCACGAGATCGAACGGCAGCTTCGCTTCCTTGGCTACCGCCTCGCCGACATGCAGATAGCGCGAACCGGCGATGTCGCGGAAGAAGTCGGACTTCCGCTTGGCGCCGGGGGCGAAGAGCTCGGGAGCCTCCTCGCGCAGGCGCTTGAAGACCTCCTCGACCACCGCGCGGACTTCGGCTTCCACGCCCTTGAGGCGCGGGCCGTTGATATTCTCGATGCAGGTCGCCTCCAGGTCGTCGAGCTGTTCGACGAACTGCTCGAGCCGGAAATTGCGGTTCATATGGTCGAGGAACTCGTCGAGCTTGTCCTTGACGCCGTCGACATCATGCAGCGCACGGCGCAACAGCGAGAGCCGCGCATCGACCGTGGCCTCTTGCGTCGCGACCTTGGTGGCGGTCGCGTAGTTAGAGCGCGAGTTGGTGATACCGCGGCCGAGCACCTGGCTGTCCTCGTCCATGAGGACGGCCTTGGTGGTGGTCGAGCCGAGATCGATGCCGACGAAGGTTCTCATGCCGCCACTCCCGCGGTTCGGGCGCCGGTGCGCTTCTGGTCTAGCATCTGGAAATAGCTCTCCAGGCGGTTCTTGACGTTGGAGGGCGAGAAGTAGCGGGGATCGACGAGGTCGGTTTCGACGAAGGCAGCCGGCTTGCCGGTGCGCTTTTCGACCTCGCGCATGATCATAAGCTCGCCGGCGGCGAACGAGTTGCAGCTCTTGATCGAATTGATCAGCAACCCGTCGGCCTCGAACTCGTTGATGTAATTCACCAGCATGTCGATGCGCTGGGGCAGGCTGCGGTTGGTGTAGACGCCCATGCAATAGTCGGCGAGCGTCTCCAGCGGATTGTCGGGATCGTGGCGGAAGCCGAGATCGTAGACGCCGCCGACCTTGGTGTAGGCGCTGGCCACGACCACCGCGCCGTCCTCGTAGAACATCTTCCAGAAATCGCGGAAGCTGGTGTAGTTGGGCGGACCCTCGGTGACGAGGCGGTATTTTTCTTCGCCCATCGGGCCGTCGGGGGTGATCGGCCCGAGCCCCAGCCGGACGCGCTCCTCGACCTCGGCGAGCAGCACCGCGTAATAGTCGGTGGCGTCCTTGGTGCCGCGGAAGGCGCCAAAAATTGGCCCGATGTAGTAAATGCCGCCGAAGTATGCGTCGATCGGCGAGGGCTTGGCCTTAGCCGAGTTGAGCACCTTCACGAGGTCGTCCTCGGCCTTGGCCGATTCCCTCAGATGCTCGCGCAGCCGGTCGATGTCGAATTTGACGCCGCTGACCTTCTCGAGCTTGGGGATCACTTCTTCCTTGAGCTGCTTGACCATGTAGTCGCGCATATTCTTAGTGATATTGCCCGTCGCGTCATAGGGCGTGTGCAGCATGATCGTCTCGCAGCCATACTGCTCGCGCAGCAGCTCGAACCACTTCATGAAGGTGAAGCAGCCGGTGTAGCTCAGCAGCAGCACGTCGGGATCGGGGAAGGGCTTGCCGTTGGGCGCGATGTTGCCCTTAGCCATCATGCCGATATCCGACTTCACGTAGGTGCAGACGTCCTCGGAATGGCCCATCTTCTCCGCTTCCAGCACGTTCTGGCCGCTCTTCTTGCGCAGGCCCATCTGGATGGCGTTGATCTCGGGCAGGTTGTTGACGAGATCGAAGCACATGATGAGTTCGTTGAGGTTGCCCGGCACGAAAGTCGAGCAGACCTTCCTGCCGGCCTCGGGCGCACCGGTCACGCGGTCGAAATGCGCCGCCATCATCGCCTTCTGCTTGAGCATGGAGTCGTCTTTGGCGACGTCCTTCCGGACCGTGCCCGAGGTCGAGGGGGGGGCTGCGCTCATCATTCGCTCCATAGCTTGATTGAATCGGCGAAGGTGCCTGCCTGCTCGCGGATCGGCTGCATCTGGCCGGAGTTCTCGGCGAACTTGAAGGCGATGTAGGGGATGTTCTCGGCCTTGAGGACGTGCTGCAGCATCGGCCGGTCGAGGAGGGCCGGATCGCAGAAGCTGGGCGAGGCGAATATCACGCCTTCGGCGCGCGTTCGACGCACCGAACGCACCAGGAACTGGCCCTTTTCCTTTTCGTCGGGCTCGTATTTGGCGGCGGTCGCAGCCGAATGATGCAGGAAGGCATCGGCGAGGTTGCGCAAGGGATCGCCCTCGGTCGGCACGTCCTCCAGCAACCAGCGCGTCACCAGCAGGCAATCGTCATCGACGACGTAGCAGCCCGACAGCTCCAGCGATTTGATCAGGTTGAGCGGCGGCTGCTCGCAGAACAGCCCGGTGACGACGACGCGGGTGTTGTCCTTCATCGGCCGGTCTTCCAACTCGACCGCACCCAGATAATCCTGGATCATCTGAGAGTGTTCCTCGACCGGCAGCACCATGCCGGCGCGCACAATCAGATAGACTTCCGAGGCCGGCACGGTCCAGGGCTTGGCGGCGCGCTGATCGTAGAGCTGGCCGACCAGCGCCCGGTTTTCGTTGTAGACCGCGATCGAGCGGCGCAGATCATCGTCGGTGATTTCGCGCCCGCCGAGCTTTTCCAGCCCCTCGCGCACCTCCTGCAACTCGTTGACATAGAAATTGCCGCCGATGTCGTCGGCATAATTCTGAGGCACGTCGAAATACTTGATGTAGAGCTCGGGAAACATGAGCTGCCACATGCCCGAGAGGTTGCGGATTACGTCGCAGATGCTGGGGAACATCATGCCGTCGACGAAATCGAGCCGGCCGGAGACGCCGAGCTCGACCGTGGAGCGCGGAATGCGGCAGATATAGCTCTGGTAATAGGCGTCGCCGTGGATCACCTCGAGCTGGTCGCCGCCGCCGAGCACGCCCATCGGCAGCATGCCGGCCGCGTGGATGATCTCGCGCGGCACGTAGATCGGCATGTAGCCGATCACCTTGCGGCCGGGCTCGGCCTTCTTCCAGTCGCGCGCCGCGGTGAAATGGAGATCCTCGAACAGGGCCTCCGCGCGGGCTACGATTTCGCCGACTTGCACCATGGCTATTTGTTCTCCCACTTGGCGGTCCGCTTGCCGATAAAGGCCTCCAGGCCCTCGACCGCGTCCCGGGTCTTCATGAGCTCGTCGAGATAGATCTTCTCGACCGCAGCGAATTTGGGCTTCAGGCGCTCGACCAGGCCAAGGCGCGCTGCCTTGACGGCATGACGCAGCGAACTCGCGCTGAGCGGCGCCAGGTGTGTCTCGTAGTAGGCGAAGGTTGCGTCGAGCGGATCCTTGTCGAGCCCGCTCACCAGGCCCAGCTCGAAGGCCTCTTGACCCGAAAGCGTGCGGCCGCTGAACAGCATGTCTTCGGCCGCCGCCCGGCCGATGCGCTCGGGCAGCAGGCAGGACGCGGCCGGGGCGAAGACGCCGATCCTGATTTCCGGCTGGCCGAGATGCGCATTGGGGGCGGCGAAGATGAAGTTGCCGGCGAGCGCCAGCTCAAGGCCGCCGCCAAGGCATTGGCCCTTTACCGCGACCAGGATCGGCACCGGGCTCTCCAGCATGCGGAACAGCATCTTGTGCAGGCCCTTCAGCATTTTCGCGCATTGCTGGGGCAGGTGCTCCTCGACGCTGGCCCCGAAGCTGAAATTGGGTCCCTCGGCGTCGAGGATGACGGCGTGCAGATCGGCATGGCCGAGGTGGTGGGCAAAGGCGCTGTCGAGCGCCGCGATCATCTCGGCGTCGACGATGTTCGCCTTGGGCCGGTGGAGCTGGACGCGCAGAATCCGGGCGTCCTCTTCCAGCCAGACTTTGAGCGGTGCGCTCATTCGGCGGCCTCGCGCGCGACTGGCATCAGGCTTTCGATGAGGTCTTCCGACCACGGGGTGCCGCGGGCAAGCGCCTGGCGCAGCGCCACGAAGTCGATCTCGCGCCCGGTCTCTTTGGTGCCTTCGTTGAAGGCGCGGAAGCCGGTGCGGGCCTCGTTCATCATGTTGAGCGCGAGCCAGTCGCGGGCATCTTCCTTGTTGCGGTTCCAGGCCTCGAGCTTGGGCTTGCGCAGCTCCTCGACGCTCTTGGTCATGCATTCGGGGAAGGTCTCGAGCAGTTTGGCGCACAGCGCCTCGACCTTCTCGTCGAGCAGGCTGAGGTCGATCTCGCCCTGCTTCATCAACGCGCGGCCTTGCGCGAGCGCCTCGCCGGTCTTGAACTCGCCGTGGACGATGCGGCCGTACTCGTCGAGCATAGCATCGGTGACGACGGTGGGGTTGGCGACGAACCTCCCGTCGACCTTGAGGGCCGGCGCGATGTCGGCGCAGATGCCGAGGCGGTAGGCCTTGTGGGCGGAGAAGGGCTCACAAAGCGTGCCGGAGACCATGGCCTGCTCGGCGCCGATCATCAGCGGCAGGAAGTCGGTCGCTCCGCCGATGGCGGCGCTGCCGTGCTTGGGGCCCGCCTGGCCGAAATTGGCGAGATCCTGCGCGACGGTGAAATCGCAGGCCATACCGATCTCCTGGCCGCCGCCGATGCGCATTCCGTTCACCCGGCAGATCACCGGCTTGTCGCAGCCCAGGATGGCCGAGACCATGTCGTTGAAGAGCCGCATGTATTGCCGGTATTCCTGCGGATTGCCGGCGTAGTACTCGGCGTATTCGCGGGTGTTGCCGCCGGTGCAGAAGGCCTTGTCGCCGGCGCCGGTGAAGACGACGGCATTGACCTCGCGGTCGCACGAGGCGCGGCGGAAGGCGAGGATCGCGGCCTTCACCATGCTGGTGGTGTAGGAATTGTACTGGCCCGGGTTGTTGAGCACGATCCAGGCGTTGGAGAGCCCGGCGGCCTCGCTGCCGTCGAGGCGTTTGGCGGGCCGTTTCTCGTAGAGGATCATGCCGCCCGAAAGCTCTTCGATGCTCGCCTCGACGAGATTGTGGTCGATCAGCGTCTTGGGCGCGCTCCGTTCGGTGATCTGATGCGTGGTCGCGGTCATCGCTGCCTCACTGCTTCATAAAGTTCGGTGATCATTGGCCGGGCACCAGCACCGCGCGCCGCTTCAGCTCGTGGGCGTGCGCCGCTTCGAAAACCCGGTTGATGTCGTCGAGGGGATGGCGTTCGACGAAGGGGCCGACCTTGACCTTGCCGTCGAGCACCAACTCGAGCGCGCCGGGATAAAGCTCCGGCGGACAGCCCCAATTGCCGAGCGCGCGAGCGTGGAACGCCATAAGGTTGGAGAGCCGGACCTCGACCTTGTCCATGGTGAAGCCGACGACGCAGAGCGTGGCGCCGCGGTTGAGGAGGCCATAGGCCGTGGTCTGTCCGGCCCCGGTTCCCGAACACTCCATGACGATCCACTCGGTGGTCTTGTGGCCCTTCGCGCGGGCGAAATCCTGCAGCGCCTTCTTGAGCGCGCGGCCGTCATACTCGCGGGCGTTGAGCGCGAGCGCGGCGCCGTATTCCCTCACCGCGTCGAGCTTGGCCTGATCGACGTCGATAGCGGCGACGGTGGCGCCCAGGGCTGCCGCGATCTGCACCGCGTAGCCGCCGACCCCGCCGGCGCCGATCACCACCGCGAAGTCGCCGGGCCGGATACCGGCCTGGAGCGCGGCCTGATAGGGCGTGGTCATGGCGTCGGCCACCACCGAGACCTCGGCGAGGCTGAGACCGACCTTGGCCAGGCGGTCCTCGTCGACGGCGCAAAGACCGTGGGCCGGCACGACGACATGGCTGGCGAAGCCGCCCTGGATATCGTTGCCTGGCATCTTCTGGTTGGGACAGATGGTGCCCCGGCCGCGCGTGCAGGCATCGCATGTCCCACACGGGATAACCGCCGGTACGATCACGGTGCGGAGATCCCACGCTTCCGCTCCCGCACCGGCCGCGACGACACGGCCGCTGATTTCATGGCCGAGCGTCAGCGGCAAGTCACGATTTGGCCGCACGCCGTCATAGTAATAGCCAAGATCGGTATGGCAGACGCCGCAGCCGGAGACCTCTACGACGACCTCGCCGGCGCCGGGGGGAAAGGGATTGAATTCCGCCCGCGCCAGCGGCGCATCGGGGCCGGTCATTTGCCAGCAAAACGCGTCTGCATTCATCTTTACGCACCCGCAATATACGAAACTTGGCTGGAGGATGCGGGTGCGGCCCCCTGCCCTCCATGATCTATGTCAATCACGCTCTTGGGGGATTTCCCTAATCTTCGCTGCACTGCGAAACGACCGCGCATGGTCAAGCAAACGAAGATTCAGCGATGAGCCCAGCTTCGACTAAGGAAACATCAGAGCGCCAGAGCATTGCGCTCGCGATCAACGGCAGCGGCGGCGCCGGCGCCATCACGGCCGGCGGCATGTTGCTTAAGGCCGCCGCACGGGCGGGGTTCTATGGCCTGTTTACCCGTTCCGTCGGCCCGCAGATCCGCGGCGGCGAGGCGGCGGCGATCCTGCGCCTTGCCACGGTGCCGGTCGACGCGGCTGCCGATCGCTGCGATCTGCAGATCGCCATCGACTGGATGAATGCCGACCGCTTTGCCGGAGAGCTCAATCTGGGACCGGACAGCCTTGTCGTCGCCGATAGCAATGCGGACGAGGCGCCGCAGGTCATCGCCGCGTCTGGCGCGCGCATCGTGGCGCTGCCGATCGCGGCGCTTGCCAAGGCGATCAAGGGCGGCCGGCCCAACATGGTGGCGCTCGGTATCGCCGCCGCCGCCATTGGCCTGCCGCGCGAGGCGCTCGACGCGGAGATCGAGACGACGCTCGCTGATAAGGGTACGGGCGCCATTACCGCCAGCAAGGAAGCGCTTGCGGCGGGCATCGATGCTGCCAGCGAGATCGAATTCACCGCGAATCTCGCGCCCACGGCTCCGGCCGCAGAAGCGCGCTGGATCATCAGTGGCAACGAGGCCGCGGGGCTGGGCGCAATCCGCGGCGGCGTGCGCTTTGTCGCCGCTTATCCGATCACGCCTGCGACCGAGATCCTGGAATGGATGGCGCCGGCGCTGGTCAAGGCCGGCGGCTCGCTGGTTCAGGCCGAGGACGAGCTGGCCTCGATCAACATGATCATCGGCGCCTCCTATGGCGGTGTGCCGGCATTGACCGCGACCTCAGGTCCGGGCCTGGCGCTGATGTTGGAATCGCTGGGTCTTGCCGTGGCCTCGGAAGTTCCGGTCGTGGTTGTCGACGTGATGCGCGGCGGGCCGTCGACCGGCATACCGACCAAATCGGAGCAGTCCGATCTCAACATGGCGCTGCATGGCTGCCACGGCGATGCGCCGCATATCGTCGTGGCGCCGACTTCGGTCGCCGATTGCCTGTTTACCACCCAATGGGCGGTCCATCTGGCCGAAGCCATGCAGGCGCCCGCGATCGTACTGTCCGACCAGTTCCTCGGCCAGGCCAAGGCGGTGATCGACCGGCCGGCCGACCTCGCCTTCATCGCCAACCGCAAGGTCGAGGCAGCGCCCGCGGTCGGCTATCGGCGCTATGCACTGACGGCGGACGGCGTCTCGCCGATGACGGTGCCGGGAACGGCCGGCGGCCAGTACACCGCCGACGGGTTGGAGCACAATCCCCGCGGCACGCCCTCGACCGCGGCCAGCGACCATTCCAGCCAACTCGACAAGCGGTCGGACAAGCTGACCGGCTTCGACTACGGCCAGCACTGGGCCGATGTCGAGGGCGCGGGGCCGCTGGCGGTGATCACCTGGGGATCGAGCACGGGGCCAGCGCGCGAGGCCATCGGAATGGCGCGCGAAGACGGGCTTGCCGTCAAGCTGATCGCACTGCGCCTGCTGGCACCCAGCCGGCCCGAAGACTTCGCCGCGGCGCTTGAGGGTGTGGAGCGCATGCTGGTTGTCGAGCAGACCCATTCAGGTCAGTTCCTGCGCCACCTGCGCGCCGAATACGGGCTGCCGCGCGATGCCGCGCATCTCTGCCGACCGGGGCCGCTCAACTTCCGGGCCCAGGAAATCTTGTCCGCCATCAGAGAGTTGCAATGACCATGGATGCCATCCCGGTGAGCGAGGCCCTGACGTCGCGCGACTACAAGTCCGACATCAAGCCGGTCTGGTGCCCAGGCTGCGGCGACTATTCGGTGCTGGGTTCGATCACCACCGCGCTTGCCGAGCTGCAGCTTCAGCCGGAGAACGTTGCGGTGGTCTCGGGCATCGGCTGCTCGTCGCGTATTCCAGCCTATGCCAATTGCTACGGCTTTCACGGCGTCCACGGCCGCTCGCTGGCGCTCGGCACCGGGCTCAAGGTGGCGCGGCCCGATCTCACCGTGCTGGTTGCCAGCGGCGACGGCGACGGCTTTTCGATCGGCGGCAATCACTTCCTGCATGCCTGCCGCCGCAATATCGACCTCACCTACATCGTCATGGACAACCGCGTCTATGGCATGACCAAGGGCCAACCCTCGCCCACCACCGAGCCCGACTGGGCCGAAAGCGCGCTGGCGCCGGGCGGCACCGGGCTGCGGCCTTTCCATCCGCTGGTGATCGCGCTCGCCTCGGGGGCCAGCTTCGTGGCGCGGGCCTTCTCGGGCGACCTGCTGGGCACGGCGGCCCTGATTGCCGAGGCGATCCGGCATGAAGGATTCTCGTTCGTTGAGATCCTGAGCCCTTGCGTAACCTTCCGCCCCGACGAGCGCGAATGGCGCAACCAGGTCCACCCCGCCTCGGTCGAGCCAACCGACGATCCGGCGCGGGCGGTGCGGCGGATCATGACCGACGACGGCTTCAATACCGGCGTGCTCTTTAGCGGCGAGCGTTCGGCCTATTCCGCCGCGACGCCGGACGGCCCGCCGGTTGATGCGGGGTATTTTGATGGAGATTTTGAGGTGTAGGAATTGGGGGCGAGGGAGTTCGAGACATGAGCGAATCCACAGAAATTACCGTCGAGCAGATGCTGGCACGCGCCTATGCGATCGAGCGCGAGGCCCAGGCGCGGTACGCCGATCTTGCCGACCAGATGCAGGTTCACAACAACCGCGAGCTCGCCGAGCTGTTTGGCAGACTGGCCGAAATCGAAGGCAAGCACGCGGCCAAGATCAAGCAGCGCGCGGCGGGCGCGGAGCTGCCGTATATCTCGCCGCTTGCCTATCGCTGGCCGGGCACCGAGGCGCCGGAGAACGTCGACATCTCCGTCGCGCACTACCTCATGACGCCGCACCACGCGCTGAAGATGGCGCTGAAGGGCGAAGAGCGAGCGGTGGCCTATTTCGAGGATCTGACGGAAATCGCCGCCGACAACGACGCCAAGGCATTGGCCGAGGAGTTCGTGGAGGAAGAACGCGAGCATGTCAAACTGGTCAAGGCGTGGCTCGACAAATACCCCGAGCCTGAGGCCGGTTGGGACGAGGATCACGACCCGCCAGCGATCCAAGAATAAAGCCATTCAGGAATAGCGGCCTGGAATAATAGGCTGCGCGAACCTCCAGCGAGGAATACCCATGAACGCCATCCTGCCCGAAGGCTGGAAACGCCCCATCGGCTATTCCAACGCAATAGAAAGCCGGCCGGGAAAACTTCTGTTCGTGGCCGGACAGGTCGGCTGGACCGAGGACGAGGTCTTCGAGAGCGAGGAGATCGCGCCGCAGTTCGAACAGGCGCTGAAGAACATCCTGGCGATCGTGACGACGGCTGGCGGCAGGCCTGAACATATCTGCCGCATCACCGCCTTCTGCATCGACAAGCCGGCCTATCTGAAGGCGCGGCCGGCGCTGGGCGCGATCTGGCGCAAGCTCATGGGCAAGCATTTCCCGGCCATGAGCATGATCTTCGTCGCCGATCTGCTGGACACGCCGGGCAAGATCGAGCTCGAGGCGACCGCCGTCATCCCCGAGGACTGACGGGCTCACCCTTCGACAAGCTCACCCTTCGACGAGCTCAGGGTGAGGCGTTTGTCGTGTGGCGGCGATCCCTACTCTTCCTCATCCTGAGCTTGTCGAAGGATGATGGGGGCGGCACCACCGACACCTCCAATTCCGCCTCCGCTGCGGGCTCCAGCGTGATCGCTTCATCTGTATAGGCGCGGCTTTTGAGTTCCCGCTCGATGCGGTGACGCATGCGGTGCAGCTTCACGGCGTAGCGCAGATGTTTCAGGTTCGTACCGGTGAATTCACGGAGCCGGGTGACGTTGAATTTGATGAACGTGTCCCGGGGATAGCCGGGACGGCGGTCGGCGCGGCGCTTGCGCCGGATAAGGCCGCCTTGCAGCGGATGCACGCCCTCGTAGCGCGGGATGCCGCTATAGGCCCAGACTTGCTGGACCAGGCGCACCGGCTTCATGCCGCAAGCGAGTGCGCGGCGGATCAGTGTCTCGATATGCGCGTCGGTGTAATAGAGCTCCCAGGCCTCGTGGTAGATCGCCTGCCATTCCTCGCGTGACATGCGGGGATGGTCGGTGACCACATGCTCGGCGTCGCCCTTGTTGAGATCGGGATCGATCCACGCGCCGCCCTCGTACATGCGCTTGTGGTCGGCCGAGCCGGGGGCGGGCGAGAGCACGAAGAACTCCAGGAGGTCGATCGGGATCTCGCGCTGGACCGTGGCAATATCGCGGCGGATCGATGCCGGCGTGTCGGCCGGAAAGCCCAGGATGTAGCCGGCAATGGTCACCACGCCGGCGCGTTTCCAGGCGATCAGCATGCGGCGGTATTCGGAGATCTGGTTCTGACGCTTGTTGGCAGCGACAAGGTTTTCCGGATTGACGCTCTCCAGACCGAGAAAGACATAGCGGCAGCCGGCGGCGACTGCCTTCTCGATGAAGCCCGGGATGCGGTGCGACATCATATCGGCCTGGATGATGAAGGTGATCGCCAGGCCCTCGCGCTCACGGAGTTTGATGAGCCGGTCGAGGATCGGCTCCCAGTTGCGGTTGCGCGCGAAGTTGTCGTCGGTGATGAAGTATTTGGTGACGCCTTGCGCGGCGTTGGCACGGATCACCGCTTCGACCTTGTCGGCTTCGCGGAAGCGCGAGACGCGGCCCTGCACGTTGATGATGCAGCAGAAGCTGCAATTGAAGGGGCAACCGCGGCCGGCATCGAAGCTGGTGAAGCAACCCGCGGTCCGGCGCAGCATCTTGAGCGGCAGGAATGGCGTCGGCTGGCGCCGCATATCCGGCATGTCGCCGAGATGGTCGTAGATAGGTTTCAGCTCGCCGCGATGGGCGTCGAGCAGCACCTCGTCGAGCCTTCCCTCGGCCTCGCCGCCGAAGAGCGTGATGCCGCGCTTGACCGCGACGCCAAGCTCCAGGGTCAATTTGTCGAGCATGGCCAGGCAGCCGCTGACATGGAAACCGCCAATGGCGACCTGGATGCCGGCGGCGGTGAACTTCTGCGCCAGATGCATGGCGCGGAGGAACTGGTTCGACTGCACGCCGACCATGCAGACGAGCCCATTGCCGTCGCCTTTTTTGATGCGGGCAATGATCCGCGCAACCGGCACGACGGTGTTGGTCTCGTCATGGGCATTGACGACGATCTGCGTGTTCGCGCCGAGGACGCGCCGCTCGGCCGCGTCGAGCACCAGCCCATAGACGCAAGCGAGCGAATTCGACGAGGGCAGCCAGCCCCGTCGCCACTGGATGACATACCCGTCATCGTCGTAATGCGAGGGCTTGATCAGCTCGACGAAGAATTTGGGCGGGCGCGAAATCTCAGATTGCGTGTTTCGAGCGATGGGTTCCGCCTCTCGCCGTCTTATTGCGGCGAATAGTTAGGGGCACGCCTGCGCTGTTGGCATCTGCGCCCGATCTTGCGTTGCTCCCTCGTCCGGTCAGCGCTGCGGATACTGCGCCGTTGGCCGCTTTTCGTCCTTGATATCGGTCAATGGCGTGGCGCGTTTGCGCCGCGCCTACTCGGCCGGCTTTGGTTCTTCGTCGTCATCGTGAAGGATGCGCTCGGCGGCGCCGTCCATATCGTCGAACTGGCCCGATTTCAATGCCCAGAGGAAGGCGCCCAGCCCGATCCCGCCGAGGATAATGGCGATCGGGATCAGATAGACGAGCACGTCCATCAGCGGGGCCCCTCATTTTTGCGCGGCTTTCCGGCGAGCCGGAGCGCGTTGCCGATTACCGCGATCGAGGAGGCCGACATGGCGAGGGCCGCGATCAGGGGCGTTACCATCCCGGCAATGGCGACGGGGATGGCCAGCAGATTGTAACCGAAAGCCAGCCCGAAGTTCTGGCGCACCAGGGCGCCGGCGCGCCGTGCGATGGCAAGTGTTTCCAGAACAGGGGCAAGGCGGGCGCCCTGGAATACGGCATCGGCCGCGGTCTGGCTGAGATCGGCCGCGCTCGACGGTGAGAGCGAGACATGGGCCGCCGCGAGCGCCGGCGCGTCGTTGAGCCCATCACCAACCATCAGCACGCGCCGGCCCGCATCGGCCAGCTCGGCCAGACGCGCGCATTTGTCGGCCGGGCTCTGCGCCGCCCGCCAGCATGTGATGTTGAGCCGCCCGGCGATCGCGGCGACGGTCGCCGGGCGGTCGCCCGACAAAAGCTCGACGCCCAACCCGCGCGCTTGCAGGGCCGCAACGACCGCCTCGGCGTCGTCGCGCAGCCGCTCGGAAAAGCCGAAGCGGATGGGTTCGGCATTCGGCCGGGCCAGCCAAAGCTCGGGGCCGCTGTCATCGCTTTCGGAAATTCCGCACCAGGAACGGCTGCCGAGGCGCACCTCTCCGGTTGCGGTTTGCAGACTGAGGCCGCGGCCGGGCTCTTCGGCGACGCCGTGTGCAACGGGCGCATCGGGCACGGCGCCGGCAAGTGCGCGGGCGAGGGGATGGCGGCTGGCGCCGGCCATCGAGGCGGCAAGATGCAGGGACGCGTCGTCGATTGCCGGATCGCGGGTGAGTGCCGGCGTGCCGGTCGTGAGCGTTCCCGTCTTGTCGAAGACGACGGTGTCAACCTGGGCCAAGCGTTCCAGTGCGGTCGCCGATTTGAGCAGAACGCCATGGCGCAACAGACGTCCGCTGGCGATCACCTGCACCGCCGGCACGGCAAGGCCGAGCGCGCAGGGGCAGGTTATGACAAGCACCGCCACGGCGATGAGCAATGCAGGCTGCCAGGCCAGCCCGCCGACAATCCACCAGCCGAGGAAGGTAGCGAGCGCAAGGCCATGGACGACCGGGGCATAGAGCCGGGCCACGCGGTCGGCAAGCGCGACATACCGGGCGCGGCGCTGTTCGGCCGCCTCCATCAGCCGCGCGATCTCGGCCAGAAGAGTGTCCTCGCCAGCGCCTGTCACTGAGATCGTGAGCGCGCCCGAGCCGTTCAACGTGCCGGCGAAAACCTGATCGCCAATGCCGACCGATTGCGCCAACGCCTCGCCGGTGATCAGGCTCTGGTCGATCTCCGAGGCGCCGGAGATGATGCGGCCGTCGGCGCCGATGCGCTCGCCCGCGGCGATCAGCACGGACATGCCGGGCAGGACCTGATCGGGCGGCAGAGCGCGGCGCGTCCCGTCCGGGCTGAGCACCGTTACTGCCTTGGCGCGCAAGGCCAGCAGCCGAGTTCCCGCCTCGCGCGCCCGCCCGCGTGCGCGGCGGTCCAGGTAGCGGCCAACAAGTAGAAAGAACAGGAGCGTAATCGCACTGTCGAAATAGGCGTGGGGGCCGCCGACGAGGGTCTCATGAAGACTGACGGCGCTCGCGAGCAGCACGGCCAGCGAGATCGGCACATCCATGTTGGTGCGCAGCGCCTTGAGCGCACTCAAGGCCGAGCCGAAGAACGGTCGCCCGGCATAGAGGATAGCCGGCAGGGCAATCAGAGCGGAGAACCAATGCATCAACGCGCGGGTGGCGGCGCCCATATCCTGGAAATGCCCGGCCCAGATCGAGACCGAGAGCAGCATCACATTGGCGGCGGCAAAGCCCGCCACCGCCATAGCGCGCAGCAGCGCCTTCTCCTCGTCCTTGTCGGCATCGGCGAGCCGCACGGGGTCGTAAGGCACAAGGCCGAAACCGAGCTTTTCGACAGCGGCCGCCAGGGCGCTGCCGCGCGCGGGAGCGCCCGACCATTCCACGGCCAGGCGCCGGGTTGAGAGATTGACCCGCGCCATGGTCACGCCGGGTTCGCCGGCAAGCGCGCGCTCGATCTTGGCGACGCAGCCACCGCAATGCACGCCTTCGACCATGAAGTCGAGCGCATGGCGGCCGGCGGCCGTCTCGCGGATATATGATCCAAGCGCGAAGCTCTCGCCATCGGCCAGTGAGGCATCGGTGCGTGCATCATCGACCGGGACGGCCCTGGTAACGCCGGGGGCCGGGCCGGGGGCAACGACGGTGCTGGCGCCGTCGGGGCTCATTTGATCTCGAAGCGCCGGTGGACCCGGTGCCGCGCGGCGCCGCGCCGAGCGAGCACCTCCGCGCGCCATTGCCCCGCGAGCGGGAAGGCGATATCGGCCGCGTAGCGCCCGTCGCCGAGGGGCTTGAGCACGGCCGCAAAGTCATCGTCCGCATTGGTCGGACGGATGATACGCGCCGTGACGTCAAGCGACAGCAGGCCGGCGCCCTGGCGATCGGCGAAGGCGACCACAAGGCGGCCGCGGCGGGGGCCGGTCTGGACGATGCGCACGGCAGCGTCCCAGCCGCGCTTGCGCTGGGCCGCCTCGGCCTCCAGCGCCTTGTTGTAGGAGACGCCGCGCCGGTAATGATTGGCAGTGTCGAGACCGGTGAAGGTGCTGAAGGCGGCGGTCATCATGGCGGCATTGACGCCGACCACGACGACGAAGGCGCCGACGAAGGTCCACGGGATCCACCATCCGGGCTTTCTGGATTTCGTACTTTTCATGGTGTCAGCGCCTCATGGTATCAGCGACTTATGGTGTCAGCGACTTATGGTATCAGCGACTTAAGGTGTCAGCGTGCGGGCCCGTGGAAGAAGCTCGTCCGGCGGGCCACTGCGCCGCTCCTGGAATCGGTGAGCAGGAAGCTGACATCGGTGCGCGTGGCCTTGAGCACGCCGGCCGGCGCTTTCAGGTAGATCTTGTACTCGGCGACCCGGTCGGGCTTGGCCTCCAGGATCACCGCCGCACCGGCGTCAACGGTCTGGCCGACCACCTGCATCGTGGCGCCCGGCACGCCCGAGACGGTCAGACTGAAGAAGCGCGGCGCTGCGAGCTTGTTCAAAATCTTGATTATGTAGCCGTTGCGGATGCCGCCGTCGGAGAGCCGCACAAAGAGCGGATTGCGGTCGTGCAGTGCGTTGATCTCGATATCGGTGCGCGAGGCAAGCATCACCAGCATCACCGCCCCCACGGCGACCATCAGCAACCCATAGATCGCGGTGCGCGGCCGCAAAATGCGGTAGAGCAGCGGCTGGCCGGCAGCGCGGGCCTGGGCTCGGCGATCGGTGTCGTAGCCGATCAAGTTCGCCGGCCGTCCGACCTTCGTCATGACCGCGTTGCAGGCATCGACACAAAGCGCGCAGGAGATGCATTCGAGCTGTTGGCCGTCGCGAATATCGATGCCGGTGGGGCAGACCGCGACACAGGCATTGCAGTCGACGCAGTCGCCCCGCGCCGACCAGTCGGGCTTTGGGGTCATCTTGCCCCGCGGCTCGCCGCGCCAGCCCTGATAGGTGACGATCAGCGTGTCGGTGTCGAACATCGCGGCCTGGAAACGCGGCCACGGGCACATGAAGGTGCAGACCTGCTCGCGTGCCCACCCGGCCAGCATGTAGGTCGTGAAGGTGAGAAGACCGATAAAGAAAGTCGTCGTGAGGCTAAGCTGGCCCGCGAAAAGATCGCGTGCGAGGGTCGGCGCATCCTGGAAGTAGATGACCCAGGCGCCGCCGGTGAGGGCCGCGATGACCACCCAGGCGGCATGCTTGACGACTTTCTTGGTCGCTTTCGAGACCGTGAGCGAACCACGGTCGAGCATGATGCGCCTGTTCCTGTCGCCCTCGATCAGACGCTCCACCCACATGAAGAGATCGGTCCAGACGGTCTGCGGGCAGGCATAACCGCACCAGACGCGGCCGGCCAGCGCGGTGGCGAGGAATATGCCGAACGCGGCGAGGACCAGCAGGCCGACCGCGTAGTAGATTTCCTGGGGCCAGATCTCGATCCAGAAAAAGTAGAAGCGCCGCCCGTCGAGATCGACCAGCACCGCCTGGTCGGGCGCGTTCGGCCCGCGGTCCCAGCGGATCCACGGCGTTCCATAATAGATCGCGAGCAGCACGAAGAGCGCCGCCCATTTGAGCTTGCGGAACACCCCCTTGACGCGCCGGGGATAGACGCGCACGCGGTCGGCATAGAAGGGCATGTCGTCGGCCGGGATCTTGGCCGCGCCCTTGCCCTCCCGCGCCTCGGCCTGAGCCCGGACCGAAACCGCGTTCTCGACTTTTATTGCTTCGTTCATATCGTCCTATTTCGCTCAGTTGCGCGGGTGCGCAACTTCGCTATCTCCCTCAGGCGCCGGGCGGGCGCGTCCGCGCCCTTGGCTTTCGCCGCATAAGGCGGCGGCCCGCGGTCGCGGCCACCTCGGACCCAAGCGACACGGTCGCATGGATCCTCGTGTTGGCTCCTATTGGCGCTTCCTCCCGTCTTCGGACTTATTTGCCGCCGCCCAGCGAATGAACGTAGACGGCGAGCATCTTGAGTGTCTCTTCGTCGAGCCTGCCAACCCATGACGGCATGACACCGTGCGTGGGCTTGGCGATCTGGCCGGCGATCGCCTTTTTGGAGTTGCCATAGAGCCAGATCGCGTCGCCGAGATTGGGCGCGCCGACGCCCGTCTTGCCCTTGCCGGCCTCGCCGTGACAGCTCGCGCAGTTCTCGGTGAAGAGCGCCTTGGCGGCGGCCGTGGCCGTGCCCTTGCCGGAGAGCGACAGTACGTAATCGGCGAGCGCGTCGATCTGAGCCGGCTTCAATGTGTCGTCGGCGGCGAAGGCGGGCATGTCGCCCGCGCGGGTTTCATCGTGGCCGCTGCGCACGCCAAACTTGATCGTGGCAAGGATCTGATTGACCGTGCCGCCCCACAACCAGTCGTCGTCGGCCAGCACCGGCGCGCCCGGGCGCCCACCGCCGCCGGGCCCGTGGCATGGCGCGCAATTGTCGGCGAATGCCGATTTGCCGCCGGCGAGGGCAAAGCTGCGCAGCTCATTGTCCTTGAGGATCGCCGCGGGTGCGGCGGCCTTGATCGCGGTGAAGTACTTGGACTGGGCGGCGCGCGCGGCCTTGAGGTTGCTTTCGTGCTCCACGCGCTGCGAGTAGCCGAGCACGCCCTTGAAGTATCCGGTGAACCACGGCACTGACGGGTAGAGCACGTAGTAGACCGCCGACCACAGCACCGTCGCCCACAGGATATAGAGCCACCATTTGGGCAGCGGGGTGTTGAGCTCCTTGATACCGTCCCATTCGTGGCCGGTGGTTTCGGTCCCGGTGACGACGTCTTTTTCGACCTTCGTCGGCATTGTTTTATGTCCTCTTGCGGTCGTCGTCGTCGCGCCCGGGGTCGTCGCGCAGGGGGATTTGCGCGTGGTCGTCCATCACGGCCTTGCGCCGCGGCCAATAGGCCCAGATCACGATGCCGACGAAGACCGCCATGAACCAGACGACCCAGAGAGATTTCAGCGCGGCGTAGAATTCCTGCATCACCTGTCCCCTATTGCTGCAGCTGACCGGTGCCGTATTTGGTGAAGTCGACCATGCGCCCGAGGATCTGGAGATAGGCGATCAGCGCGTCCATCTCGGTGAGCTCGCCCGGCTTGCCGTCGAAACTGCCGACCGCCGCCTTGGGATAGCGTTTCAACAATGCTTCGTGATCGGCTTCGGGGTTGGCCTGGTCGGCCAGGTCCTTCAGCGCATTCTTGATCATCGCGTCGGTGTAGGGCACGCCGACGGTGCGGTTGGCGCGCAGATGCGCTGCGGCGTCGCTGAACTTCAGCTTGCGCGTGGCCAGGAACGGATAGGCCGGCATGATCGATTCCGGGACCACGCTGCGCGGATCGACGAAATGGGTGACGTGCCAGGCGTTCGAATATTTTCCGCCAACCCGGGCAAGATCCGGCCCGGTGCGTTTGGAGCCCCACTGGAAGGGGTGGTCGTACATCGACTCCGCGGCGAGGCTGTAATGGCCGTAGCGCTCGGCCTCGTCGCGGAAGGGGCGCACCTGCTGGCTATGGCAGACGTAGCAGCCCTCGCGGATATAGATGTTGCGGCCGGCCAGCTCGAGCGGGGTGTAGGGCCGCACGCCGTCCACCTTTTCGATGGTCGAAGCAATCGTGTAGAGCGGAATGATCTCAACGAGACCGCCGATCGAGACCGTGATCAGGGTCAGCGCGATCAGCCACCAGACATTCTTTTCGGCTTTTTGATGAAGCGACATGGCGGTTTGGTCTCCTTAACCGGCGGTGGCGGGAGCGGCGCCCGCGATGGAGGCCGCGGCGGCGTGGCCGCGCGCGGTCTTCACGAGGTTGAAGACCATGATCAGCGCGCCAATCAGGAAGAGGATGCCGCCGGCGGCGCGGATCAGGTAGTAGGGGTGCATCGCCTCGACCGTCTCGACGAACGAGTATTGCAGGAAGCCGAGCTTGTCGTAGGCGCGCCACATCAGCCCCTGCGTGACGCCCGAAATCCACATCGAGGTGATGTAGAGCACGATGCCGATGGTCGAGATCCAGAAGTGGTACTCGACCAGCTTCAGGGAATAGAGCCCCTCGCGCTTCCACAAGCGCGGCACCAGGAAGTAGAGCGCGCCGAAGGAAATGAAGGCGACCCAGCCGAGCGCGCCCGAATGGACGTGGCCAATGCCCCAATCGGTATAGTGGCTGAGCGCGTTGACCGGCTTGATCGACATCACCGGCCCCTCGAACGTGCTCATTCCATAGAACCCGATCGCGGCGACCATGAAGCGCAAGACCGGATCGGTGCGCAGCTTGTCCCAGGCGCCGGCGAGCGTCATCAGCCCATTGATCATGCCGCCCCAGGATGGCATCCACAGCATGACGGAGAAGGTCATGCCGAGCGTCTGCGCCCAGTCGGGGAGCGCCGTGTAGTGCAGGTGGTGCGGGCCGGCCCAGATGTAGAGGAAGATCAGCGACCAGAAATGCACGACCGACAGGCGGTAGGAATAGATCGGCCGGTCGATCTGCTTGGGCAGGAAATAGTACATAATGCCGAGGAAGCCGGCGGTGAGGAAAAAGCCGACCGCGTTGTGGCCGTACCACCACTGGGTCAGCGCATCCTGGACGCCCGACCACACGATGTAGCTCTTGGCTCCGGTCCAGCTCACCGGCACGGCCAGATTGTTGACCACGTGCAGCATCGCCACGGTGATGATGAAGGCGAGGAAAAACCAGTTGGCGACGTATATGTGCGGCTCTTTGCGCTTGGCGATCGTGCCGACATAGATCACCAGGTAGACGATCCAGACAACCGTCAGCCAGAGATCGACGAACCATTCCGGCTCGGCGTATTCCTTCGACTGGGTGATGCCGAAGACGTAGCCGACGGCCGCCATCACGATGAACGCCTGATAGCCCCAGAAGACGAAAGCGGCGAGCGCGCGGCCGCCGAAAAGCGGCGCCCGGCAGGTCCGCTGGACGATGTAAAGGGAACTGGCAAAGAGCGCGCAGCCGCCGAAGGCGAAGATCGCGGCCGACGTGTGAACCGGCCGCAGCCGGCCGAAGCTGGTCCACGGCAGATCGAGATTGAGAATGGGAAAAGCGAGCTGGAGCGCAATCACCACGCCGACGAGGAACGCCGCAATGCCCCAGAACGTAGTCGCGATTACGAACTGGCGAACGACTTTCTCATTGTATTCGGGGTATTCGGGGTGTTCGGGGTGTTCGGGGTGTTCGAAATGCGAGGCGGCACCCGCCGCGCTTGGGGCTTCTGCCATGGATCGTCCCCCTAACAGCGGTACTCCCGCCAGCGTTTGCTGGCCGTCAGCAGCGAATATCGCGCAGGCGGTGCCGGAAACATTGACCTGCATCAATCACGCTGGGCCAACCGGCGCACCTGCGGGGCTGGTTCGCTGATCGCAAAGGATGTGGTTGAAATAGCAGACCTGAATTCGCATCGGCGTTGACACGTTAACGGCTGACTTATCGCAGGCCGCGCGATAGCGTCGGCTGGCTTTGTCACGGGAACCTAGACGCAGGCATGAATGTCCCGAGCGTGACTTCCCTGTTACGCAGCCGCCACCGCAGCGTTCCACTGCTCGGCCGCTTCGGCTCTAAAGGCGCGCAATGTGCGGCGGGAGATGAGATGGCGCTGCAGGTTGAAAGTGTTGTAGACGGCGGCATGGGCGGAGAGAAAGCGTTGAGCGGGTCCCGGTGACTTGAAGCGCTGAAGCTTTCGCTCTCGTCGCCGGACTGGCAGGTGTGAGTTTTCTGCCCGATTGTTCTTTCTCAGTCCCTGCTCATGCCGCGCGGTGAGACCGATATCCCGGAATGCCGATGAGTATGATCTGAGCTTATCGGTGACGACCACTGACGGCGCGAAGCCCTGCTTCTTGAGCAGCTTGCGCATGAGCATCCTCGCCGCCGCCTTGTCCCGCCTCCGCTGCACCAGAACGTCTAAAACTTCGCCCTCGTCATCAACCGCGCGCCAGAGATACATTCGCTTGCCGCCGATGAGGACGACCATCTCGTCCAGATGCCACCGCGAGCTTGGTCGAGGACGTCGCCGTCGAAGCCGGCGTGCGAATGCAGTCCCGAACTTCAGCACCCAGCGCCGGATGGTTTCGTATGAAACGTCGAGGCCGCGTTGCGCGAGCAATTCCTCCACGTCGCGGTAGCTCAAGGTGAAGCGGAGGTAGAGCCAGACAGAATGCTGGATCACAACTGGCGTAAACTGATGGCGGGCATACGAGATCAAGGGCATCTGCAGAAGCTACTCACCCGGCCGCCGCACATCCACATGTTCCTGTGACAAAACCGCGCAAACTGCTCAAGAAGCAGGGGTATGCGCCGAATAAGGTGGTAACCGATAAACTGCCATCCTACGGCGCAGCATTGCGTGATCTCAGCATGACGGAGAAACACGTTACCGGCGGCCGGAGCAACAATCGCGCGGAGAATTCGCACCTGCCGGTTCGGCAAAGAGAACGCACGATGCAGGGCTTCAAGTCGCCGGGATCGGCGCAAAGGTTTCTCTCCACCCACGCCGCCATCTACAACACCTTCAACGTCCAACGTCATCTGATCACTCGCAAGACAATGCGCAAATTCCGCGGTGAAGCGATGAACACGTGGCAGACCGTGACCGCTGCTGCCTGAGCCGCTCAGCTCAAACGTTCAACTGCGACCTGCCTTCGTTAAGTTGACAGCGCCTTCCTCTGGCCCAAAGGACTAGCGGGCCGGTCTTGCCGCATCGTTGCACCCAAATTGCGCTGCTGTCAGCGGTCGCCGCGTGGGATCGTTGCGCCGCCCCCAGGATGGCCACCGCCACGCGGACCCGGAATGGCTCCGCCTCGCGGGCCAGGCTCGGCGCCACCGCGTGGACCGGGTACGGCACCGCCTCGCGGACCAGGTACCGCTCCGCCTCGCGGGCCAGGCACGGCGCCACCGCGTGGACCGGGCACGGCACCACCTCGGGGGCCAGGTACCGCTCCGCCTCGCGGGCCGGGCACGGCACCACCTCGCGGGCCAGGTACCGCTCCACCGCGTGGACCAGGCACAGCGCCACCTCGAGGACCAGGTACCGCTCCGCCCCGCGGGCCAGGCACCGCTCCGCCCCGCGGGCCAGGCACGGCGCCGCCACGGGGACCTGATACAGGGCCACCGCGCGCGCCGGGCGTGTGCGCGCCACGGCGCTCCACCACTGGCGGCCGGAAAATCCGCACATCGCCGCCTCCAGGTCCCGATCTGCGCCAATCGCCCCGCCCGGTCACGACACGCGGCCGGATGGCGACCACCGGCCGGCCGGTCACGCGGCCAATGTAGCGCGCGTCGATGCCGCGATTCACGACACGGTTGTTGACCGAGCGATAGCCAGCGCCTCGTTGAGTGTTGCGGATGAAGCGTGCGTTGTCCTGAGGCCGTACGACAACCGTGTATATGCGAGTCGACAAAAAATGGCGCTCCGGAACGAACACCCAGTACGGCGTATAGTAATAGCCGTAAATGCCGGCGCCGCCGTAGACAATGCCTGTGCCCGGGCGCCAGAGGGCCTCGGGCGGCAGCGCATACCAGCCGACGAAGCCGTCGCCGTACCGCCACGCAACCCAGGCCGGTCCCCATTCGTAGCCCGGGACCCAATACCAGCCGTTGCTGGGTTCAAAGACCCAGCGTCCGTAGTGAAAGGGCGCCCAACCCCAATCGTAGTAGGACGCCCACATCCAACCGTTGTCGGTCGTCCAGACCCAGCGGCCATAGGTATAAGGCCGCCAGCCCGCGGCGACGCCGTGCGGCTGCCATGACCAACCGTATCGGGGATGCGAGAACCAGCGCCCGTGCGGCGAAAGGCTCGAGTGAAAATACGTAAAAGAGACAGACCCGCTGGTTTGTGCGTGTGGGGCGGTGGAGGCGAAGAGCCAACCTGTCGCGATCATTACGGCGAAGACAGTCGCTCGAAGCACCTGTTGCATGGCAGCCTGCCCGTGAAGTTGTTTTTGCCCGCTGCGACGACAAATTGTGATCACGCCATTACGTCGCCGACGTCCATACATTAACGTGGGAAAGTCGCCAGTCCGTTCAATTGAAATCGGCGCGCCACGCCAGGGGGCGTTTTGACGCTCTTCACGTTGACCAGCATCATCACGTGCATTGGCGCGCCAGTGCGCCGCCGCCCTCTTGGGCTCTCATCTTCGGGTGATATTGCCGACGTCCGGTACTCGCGACGGCATTGACATCTATGAACGCCCCCTGCTTGCCAAGGGATTTCTGATGTGCGGCGAGGTTGGGGTTTGCAGTCATCTATCCGGCCTCTGCGTGCGGTTCGTGATGACCGCGGGCCCTGATGGAATCCGAGGACCGACAT
>DATKZM010000070.1:0-14589 GCA_035527975.1 Alphaproteobacteria bacterium
GGAAGAGTGCGCAGCTCGCTTCGTCCGGAAACCGACGCTGGAATTCGATCAAGGAAGCGTATCTTCGGGCCATGCCGCCGCATCATGCGGCGGGAACCAGCCTCATGCCAGCGAAACCTGGGACAACGGGATAAGCCTTTAAACTTGTGCCAATCCACTCGGGACGCGGCGTTGCCCGGTGTTTGGGCCAGCATACCTAAAGCAAAAAGATTCGCTCCAATTTTTTCTAAATTCATCTTGATATTTTACTCGCCCGCAAATATAGAAAAACTTCTCTGCCCTTAGGACGCTATTTGCTTCTTCTTTCGATTTCCACACTCTCTTGAAATGTCTTGCTATATATTTTCCTTGTTCAACGTCTATCGTGCCTTCGAACGGAAAATGTTTGTTTAGGTCGCTGCATTTTGTAATTTTGGTTTTTTTGTCTTTTACGTCAATCCATACTTCATAACCAACCTCTCTTGCCCGTGTTTGGCCAATATTCTTGATTTCGATGTATGCCTCTGCTGGGCTGCCACCAAATGGATGGTATACGTTACCTGCATTCACAATAATATTTGCTCGAATGGGGACGTTTTTTGCTTTTGATAACTCTTTGAGCGCTCCATCCATTTTCTTTTGAAAATCAGTTTGCAGATCGGCGTATACAAAATAAGCAGCCCCAAAGAAGGATGCTATCACCGCCATCAATTCGAAAATGAACCCTCGATGATTTATCTCCAACCAGGCCTTTGCTGGCTTCCATACTCGGGCCAATCTCTCAATGAAAACTGGGGCCACGGCAATTGCCCAAATGGGCCATTGGCTAAAGAAGACGCTGATGAACTTGGTAAACATGCGGTCAATCCCAACGCCAAACTGTCACCCGCACAACGAGTGCGCGAATGTAATGAATGAAGCCGTTATTAATGGCAATTAAATCGGCTGCATGGAATTTAATGCTCATTGGTCCGAACTTGCCGCAATCAGTTTGTTGTGGCCGTTTAAGACTCCCATTGGACAAAAATTGGAGGGTCGCACGGTGAGCGCAGACACATCACCCGGCACCTGCGCCAAATGCGGCGCCAGCGATCTCACCGACGGACATCTCGTCTGGAACGCGCCGATCCGCTTCAAGGCCGAGGGCGCCTCGCAGTTCCGCCGCGGCACGCCGGTGCGCGCGGTCGCCTGCGGCGCCTGCGGTCATATCGAGATTTCACTGGAGCGATAGCGCGGCGCCCGCGGATCCGGCGGCTATATAGCCGCGGCACTCAAGTTGGGCCCAGAACAAAACTGCTTCCCTCCCCCCTTGCGGGGGAAGGCCGGGGTGGGAGGTGTCGCCCCGCCGCCTCGGTCTTTGGGCGGACGTCTTGCCCGTGTCGGACAGACCCCCCTCCCTTACCCTCCCCCTTGAGGGGGAGGGAATGAGTGAGAGAGCGCCGCGCGCGTTGGGCTACTCGGCGGCGTCCTTTAGTCCGTCCCACAGCGGCGGGGTGGTGCGGCGCTTGCCGTCATTGGTGCGGGTCACGCCCGGCTCGTCGAGATCGACGCGATCCCAGAGCTTGCAGGTCACCTGCTTGTGCTTCTGGTCGAGGCCTTCGCAGTAATTGGTGTACTCGCAGACGCGCACTTCCTCGCCGCGGCCCATGCGCACCTTCAGGAACCAGTCGGGATCGGCGAGCGACTGACGCGCGGCGCCGACCAGATCGGCCTCGCCGTTGCGCAGCATCGCCTCGGCGCGCTCAAAGCCGTGGATGCCGCCGGTCACGATCACCGGCGTCTCGAACCCCGCATCGCGGACCGCTTTGCGGATCGCCGCCCCGGCTTTCACGTTGCGGCCGAACGGCCCGATCTCATCGGAGATAAAGGCCGGCATGCACTCATAGCCCGAGCGGCCGGTATAGGGATAGGCGGCCTCGCCGACATTGGGCTGCTTGGCATCCTCGAAGCGTCCGCCGCGTGAGAGCGAGAGGAAATCCATACCCGCCCGCGCGAACTCGGCGCCATAATAGGCGCTGTCCTCGACGGTCGAGCCGCCGTCGATGCAGTCCTCGGCGAGATAACGGCAGCCGACCGCGTAATCCGACCCCACCGCCTTGCGCACGGCGGCGAAGACCTCGAGCGGCAACCGCGCTCGGCCCTCCCGGCTGCCGCCATAGCCGTCGTCGCGATCGTTGGTGCGCGAGAGAAAGCTCGCCATCGTGTAGGCGTGGGCATAGTGCAGCTCGACCCCGTCGATGCCGGCCTCGCGGGCGCGCCGCGCGGCATCGGCAAACAGCGCCGGCATGGTTTCCGGCAGATCGCGCACATGGCTCAAATGCGTGTCTGTGACGCTTTCGCGGTAGCCCACGCGCAGCGCTTCAAGCTCGCGCGCATCGAGCACCTGGTCCAGATCGGCGTCGGGCATCGCCGCCAGATGCGCGCGGATTTTCTCCTCCGGCCAGTCGCGTGCGTCGAGCGCGTCGCGGTGGCGGTCGGTGATCGCCAGGAACCGGTCGAAGAACTTCGCGGGATCGGGCCGCCGCTTGATCGCCAGAAAGTCGATGCACTGGATGAAAAGCCTGGTATGCCCGCCGCTCGCCCGCCGCACGGTCTCGACGAGCTTCTTCAGGCCGGGGATGAAGCGGTCGTGGCCGATGCGCAAGAGCGGTCCCGAGGGCACGTCGCGAATGCCGGTCGCCTCGATCACCAGCCCACCCGGCCGGCCGCGCGCGAAGCGCTCGTACCAGTCGAGCACGTCCTGCGTTACGATCCCTTCATCGGTCGAGCGCCACGGCACCATCGCCGGCACCCAGCTGCGCTGCTCCAGCGTGATCGGTCCCAGTTGAACGGGAGAGAACCAGAGCGCGCCCGCCGCCTCCGCCGCGCTCGGCCAACGGCCGGGATCGGGGGCGTATTTGATGCGTTCGGGCGGCTTCCACATGATGCTTGAAGGCTAGGTTCGCGTCTGAATTATTTCAAGCTTAAAATAATTTGCCCGGCAATGGAGACGGCGGCGGGACGCAGTCGAAAGCATCGGTGTTTTTTCAAACCGCGAATACGGGCATAGACAATCGCCAAGAAAGCCAGCCGTTCGTGGTTGTCAGCTTTAGCAAGTACCGAGCCCCGGCACGCTGCGGGCGGCCGGCGCGATGATCCCCGATGATCATGCTCATGCTCGGCATGCTCGCCGCCTTCCCGCAGCTGACCTTGTGGCCGCCCGAGCTTGTCTAAGGCTCGGTCGCCCAATGGGCCTTTTGGACAGAGCGCCTAGATCTTGTCGAGGCGGTTGCGGATCGCCGCGAACACATCCTCGAACATCGACGTCGTGAGGCGCCGCGTATTGGTGTTGTAGCGCGAGCAATGATAGCTGGCGACCAGCACGGGTCCACCGGGCAGGGCGTGCTCCACGTTGTGCCCGAAGGGATATGCCGCGCGCCGCTGGCCGAGCGTCGTCAGCACGCTGTTATGGGCAATCGTGCCCAGCGCCAGGATCACGGCCAGCCGGGGCATCGCTGCGATCTCGCTCTCAAGAAAAGGCCGGCAGGCCTTTATCTCGGCGCCGACCGGCTTGTTTTCCGGCGGCACGCAGCGGACGGCGTTGGTGATCCGCGCGTCGACGAGATCGAGCCCGTCATCGGCGCGCGCGCCATACTGGCCGCGGGTAAATCCGAATTTCGCGAGGGTCGCGTAGAGCAGATCGCCGGCATAGTCGCCGGTGAACGGCCGGCCGGTGGCGTTCGCGCCCTTCAGGCCGGGCGCTAGCCCGACCACCAGAAGAGGCGCCTCAAGCGGCCCAAACGAGACAACGGGCGCATTGTGGAAGCCTGGATGACGCGCGCGATTGTCGGCGCGGAATTTGGCCAGTCGCGGGCATAACCGGCAATCGGCCGGCGGGACTGCGGGCCGGCTCTGCGGCTGGACGGCCGAAGCGGCTCCCGCGGCGAGTGCGATCACGCGCCGCGCGGGCTCACGCCGATTCGGCGATGGTCTCGTCTTCGTCGTCCTCAAGCAGCCCATCGGGGTTGGCGGGCGACAGGCCACGAAGCGGCTCGGCGTCGGGGACCACGGCAGGTGTGCGCTCGGGCAGCGCGCGGGCGCGCGGCCGCTCGGCCGCCGGCTCGCGATCTTCGCGGTAGTGCCGGCTGATCTTCGATTCCAGATCTTGCAGCTCTATGAAGGTATCGGCCTGGCGGCGCAGCTCGTCTGCAACCATCGGTGGTTGCGAGCGAATTGTGGAAACTACGGTTACCCGTACACCCTTCCGCTGGACGGCCTCGACGAGGCGGCGAAAATCGCCATCGCCGGAGAACAGCACGATGTGATCGAGCCGCTCGGCCATCTCCATCATGTCGATGGCGAGCTCGATATCCATGTTGCCTTTGATCTTGCGCCGTCCGGCTGCGTCGGTGAACTCTTTGGCCGGCTTGGTAACCATCGTGTAACCGTTATAGTCGAGCCAATCGACGAGGGGGCGAATGGGCGAGTATTCTTCATTCTCGATCAAAGCTGTGTAGTAGAAGGCGCGGATCAGGCGCCCCTCGTGTTGAAAAACGTCCAGCAGGCGCTTGTAATCGATGTCGAAGCCAAGGGCCCGGGCGGCTGCGTAAAGATTTGATCCATCAATGAAAAGTCCAACACGGTCACCACTTCGGATATTGAGTTCAACCGACATTCATAAAACTCCAATCAATCGGTGGCCAGCCGGAAAAGAGTATAAAGGACGCCATGAATGGCCTTTGCATCGACATATCGGCCAGCGGTATATCTGTCCGTGGCATATCTGTCCGGGGCGGGCATCCGGCCGCAATGACCGATACCTAGTCAGCTACGTCAATTGTGGCAAGGGCCAATGACGCGCAAGTGAAGATTGAAGAGATGATCCTGATCGGAATTGGCTCAAACCTGCCCAGCGACTACGGTCCGGCACGTGAAACCTGTGCTGCGGCGCTGGAAGTCCTGGAGCAGGAAGAGCCGGTCACGATCGTCGCGCGCTCGCGTTGGTATCGAAGCTCGCCGGTGCCGTTGTCCGACCAACCGTGGTTTGTGAACGGCGTCGTCGCGGTGGAAAGCGATCTTGATCCCGAGGCGCTGCTGGCCGCGCTCCACCGTGTCGAGGCGGTGTTCGGCCGGGCCTCGCCGGAAATCCGCGCCGCCGAGCCCAACGCCGCGCGAACCCTCGATCTCGATCTTCTGGCCTATAACGAGGTGGTCCGGGAGGGCCCCGAGCCCCCGATCCTGCCCCATCCGCGCCTGGCCGAGCGCGCCTTCGTGCTGCTGCCGCTGCGCGAAATCGCGCCCGATTGGCGCCATCCCGTCGACGGCCGGCCGCTGGAGGCCCTGATCGAGGCGCTGAGCGGTGAGGGGATCGTCCAGCCGATCGACTAAACTTCCGCGAAGCGCTTGGAATTTGGGGCTTTTCTCGCCTCTCCATCTTGCACCGCAGCAATGCCGTCCGTATATTCCGCTTGACCCCTTTGATGGAGCTAGCCGGAGTAGCCCGCCCATGGCGCGCGTAACAGTTGAAGACTGCGTCCTCAAGATCCCCAACCGGTTCGAGTTGGTGATGTTGGCCTCCCAGCGGGCGCGTGAGATTTCCAGCGGCGCCCCGGAAGCGGTGACGCGTGACAACGACAAGAACCCGGTGATTGCGCTTCGCGAGATCGCCGAGGACAAGGTCGATTTCGACGTGATTCGCGAATCGCTGGTCAGCGGGCTTCAGAAGCACCTCCCCGAGGAGGATCACGAGGCCGATCTCGACGAGGGCGAGACCCTTGCCATCCAATCGGCGATCGCCGCGGAAACCGGCATGTCCATCGGTGGCGATTCGATCATCTCCTCGCGTGCGACCGTGGCGGACGATGCGCCCGAAGCGATGCCCGCGACAGCTGTTGCGGCAGACGACGAGGCCGACGAGGCCGACGAGGCCGGCGCGGAAGACGAGGTCGCTGTGTCTGCAGGCGATGACGGAGAGGCGCCCGACCCGGAAGAAACGAGCTGACGGCGTCTGAACCCAACCGCATTTCGCATACACGACCGGCCGGTTCGCCGGCGTCCGTTTGGACGCGCAGGGGCGGGGCTGCGTCCATTCATTGTGGCGGCGCCAATGATCGCGGCGGCGCCAATGATCGGGGCCGCGCCGGGGCCGCGCCATGATCCGCCAGTTCGAGCTTATTGAGGCCGTCAAGGCCTACGATCCGCACGTCGACGAGGACCTTCTCAACCGCGCCTATGTTTATACGGTCAAGGCGCATGGCAGCCAGCAGCGCGCCTCGGGCGATCCCTATTTTTCGCATCCGGTCGAAGTTGCGGGCATCCTCACAAAATACAAGCTCGACAGCGACACGATCGCCACGGCGCTCCTCCACGACACGGTGGAGGACACGCTGGCGACGCTTGAGGACATCGAAGCGATGTTCGGCAAGGATGTCGCCCGACTGGTCGACGGCGTCACCAAGCTGTCGCGGATCGAGCTTCAGTCGGACGCTACGAAGCAGGCGGAGAATTTCCGCAAGCTGGTGCTGGCCATGTCGGAGGACATCCGCGTCCTGCTGGTCAAGCTGGCCGACCGATTGCACAACATGCGCACGCTGTCTGGCATTCCCAAGCCGGAGAAACGCGACCGCATCGCCCATGAGACGATGGAGATCTACGCGCCGCTGGCCGCGCGCATCGGCATGCACGATCTCCAGACCGAGCTTGAAGACCTGGCCTTCGCGCAACTCAACCCCGATGCCCGGGATTCGATCCTGGCGCGCCTGGAATTTCTGCGTGAGCGCGGCGGCGAGGCCATCCCGCGGATCCTCAAGGCGCTCAAGGACAAGCTGAAAGCAGAGGGGATCGAGGCCCAGGTTTCGGGCCGCGAGAAGAAGGCCCATTCGGTTTGGCGCAAGATGCAGGTCAAGAATGTCGGCTTCGAGCAGCTCTCCGACATCATGGCCTTTCGCATCGTGGTTCCGAGCGAGATGGAGTGCTACCACGCGCTGGGCGTGATCCACAGCGCCTATTCGGTCGTGCCCGGCCGTTTCAAGGATTACATCAGCCTGCCCAAGATCAACGGCTACCGCTCGCTCCATACCGCCGTCTACGGGCCCGAGAACCAGCGCATCGAGGTCCAGATCCGGACGACCGATATGCACGAGATCGCCGAAGCAGGCGTTGCCGCGCATTGGGCCTACAAGCAGGGCGAGCGTCAGACCGGCGGCCGGAAATATCGCTGGCTGCAGGAGCTTCTCGACATTCTGGAGCATGCCGGCGGCCCGGAGGAGTTCCTTGAGCACACCAAGCTGGAGATGTTCAAGGACCAGGTCTTCGCCTTTACCCCCGCCGGCGAGTTGATTGCCCTGCCGCATGGCGCCACGACGGTCGATTTCGCCTACGCCGTCCATTCGGAGATCGGCGACACGACCGTGGGCGCCAAGGTGAACGGCCGTATGGTGCCGTTGCGCACTGAGCTCAATAACGGCGACCAGGTCGAGATCATCACCTCGCGCGCGCAGACGCCCTCGCCCGAATGGGATCGTTTCGTCATCACCGGCAAGGCGCGCGCGCGCATCCGCCGCTTCGTGCGCGCCCAGCAGCGCCAGCAATATGCCGGGCTTGGCCGCGCCATGCTCGAGAAGGCCTTTCGCCAGGCCGGCCACGAGTTTGCCGTCAAGGCGGTCGACGGCGTGCGCAAGACCTTCCACGCCGACGAGACCGAGGATATCTACGCCATGGTCGGCGACGGCACGGTCTCGACCAGAGAGCTGATCGACGCCATCTTTCCCGGCGAGAAGAACGCCACCGGCCAGGGCGGCAAGGTCGTGCCGCTGCCCAAGCGCGTGAAATCAAAGGGCGAGAGCGGGGCGGTGCCGATCACCGGCCTGATACCGGGCATGGCGGTCCACTATGCGGGCTGTTGCCATCCGCTGCCCGGGGACCGCATCGTCGGCATCATCACCACCGGCAAAGGCGTCACGATCCACACCATCGACTGCGAGACGCTGGAAGCCTTCTCCAGCCAGCCCGAGCGCTGGCTCGACGTCGGCTGGGACGCCGGAGCAAGCGGACTGGTGACGCGGATTTCGGTGATCGTCGGCAATGAGCCCGGCGCGCTGGGCGATCTTTCGTCGATTATCGGCAAGAACGACGGCAACATCTCCAACCTCAAGATCACCAGCCGCGACCAGGATTTCTTCGAGATGATCATCGATATCGAGGTGCGCGACGTGCGCCACCTGACCGATATCATCGCCGCGCTGCGCGCCACCCCGGTCATCAATTCGGTCGCCCGCGCGCTGGGATAAAGGGGCAGGGCGGCCCACCCTGGGTGATCGGTTGCCCACATTGCGGCGGCGAGCCGGGGGCACTAGATTACGGGCATGATGGGCGATCCGTTCGCCCCGCCGGCGGAACAAGTATTTGGTTAATATGAACAATCGGTATCTGCGCCTCGGCGTGAACATCGACCATGTGGCGACCATCCGGAATGCCCGGGGCGGGCCGCATCCCGACCCCGTGCGCGCCGCGCGGCTGGCCGCGCTGGCCGGCGCCGACGGCATCACCGCTCATCTGCGCGAGGACCGGCGGCATATCTCCGACGGCGATATCGAGCGCCTGAGCGGTGAGATCGACCTGCCGCTCAATCTTGAGATGGCGGCGACCGATGAAATGCTCGCGATCGCGCTGCGCCACGCGCCCCCGGCGGCCTGCATCGTGCCCGAAAAGCGCGAGGAGCGGACCACCGAGGGCGGGTTGGAGGTGATCCGCGCGCATAATCATTTGGTGCCGTTCGTGGCGGCGCTGCGCGATGCCGGGATCCGCGTATCGCTGTTCATCGAGCCCGACCGGGCCACGCTCGACGGGGCGATGGCGCTCGGCGCGCCGGTCGTCGAGCTCCATGCCGGCGCCTATTGCGCGGCGCATCATGCCGATCCCACCGGCCCCGATGCGGCGCGCCAGTTGGCCCGTATCATCGACGCCGCCGCTTATGCCGAGACGCTGGGTCTGGAATGCCATGCGGGCCACGGCCTCAGCTTCGACACGGTTGGGCCGGTCGCCGCGATCGCGCCCATCGTGGAGCTCAATATCGGCCATTTCCTGATCGGCGAGGCGATCTTCGGCGGGCTCGAATCGAGCATCAAGCGCATGCGCGCGCTCATGGACAAGGCTCGCGCCGAGGCCGACGGCCAGAAAATCGCGTGAGGGTGTTTGTCTCACCTGCGAAGAATTTCCCTCGCCCCCCTTGCGGCGGAGGGGATTATAGTTTCAGCGTACGGCAACACAGCGCTTCTCCAACCCGGCGACCTCTACACCATGATCATCGGCATCGGCAGCGACCTGATCGACATCCGCCGTATCGAGCGCACGCTGGAGCGGTTCGGCGAGCGCTTCATCGAGCGCTGTTTCACCGATATCGAGCGCGCGCGCTCTGACCGGCGCTACCTGCGCGCCGCCAGCTACGCCAAGCGCTACGCCGCCAAGGAAGCCTGCTCCAAGGCGCTCGGCACCGGCTTTCGGGCCGGCGTCTACTGGCGCGACATGGGCGTGGTGAACCTGCCCGGCGGCAAGCCGACCATGGCGTTGACCGGGGGCGCCGCGCGCCGCCTGGAGGCGCTGATCCCCGACGGCATGAAACCCCAGATCGACGTTTCCATTACCGACGAGCCGCCGACCGCCCAGGTGATCGTGATCATCTCCGCGGTGGTTGACGGCGGACCCTCTGCTTGAGCCGCTTGGGCGGCTTGACATCGCCCCCGCACGGCCGCTTGCTGGCGAGGCATGTTGCGCCTTGCGGCAGCGGCCTCCGCGCGCAATATGTAACCGGCTACGGCGCGGCGGATCGCTGTCGTCGTGCAATCATCCGGTTCGGGGACGGCACAAGGGTTCCAGCAAGGCGTCACATATGAGCACGAGACCGAACCAACCTTCCCCCCGCGGCAATCCCGGTCGGGACGAAAGCGGCAGTTCCGGCGGCGCCGCCCAACCGCGCGCCCGCGCGCCCAAATCGGTGCGCAAGCCTCGCGGCGGCAGCGTCTGGGATACGATCAAGACCGTCTTCTACGCGGTGCTGGTGGCCATGGTGGTTCGCACGGCATTGATCGAGCCCTTCTCGATCCCGTCACGCTCGATGCTGCCGACCCTTCTGGTTGGCGACTATCTCTTCGTCACCAAGTTCTCGTATGGCTATTCCAAGCATTCCCTGCCCTTGAGCGCGCCGCTGTTTTCCGGGCGGATTATGTTCCGCGCGCCCAAGCGCGGCGACGTCGCCGTCTTCAAGAAGCCTACCGACAATACGACCGACTACATCAAGCGCATCATCGGGCTGCCCGGCGACCGCATCCAGGTGAAGGGCGGGCGCCTCCACATCAACGGCACGGTGGTTCCGCGCGAATCGCTGGGCGAGTATGTCGATATCAAGCGCGAATATGGCGGTGCGCGCGAGCGCTACCAGAGCTACCGCGAGGTCTTGCCCAACGGGGTCAGCTACACGATCCTGGAGCGCGGCGACGATGTCGCTTACGTCGACAACACGGAAATCTACGTCGTGCCCAAGGGCAAATATTTCATGATGGGCGACAACCGCGATAACTCGCAAGACAGCCGCTATTTGAGCCTGGTCGGCTTCGTGCCGGCGGAGAATCTGGTCGGCCGCGCCGATTTCATGTTCTTCTCGCTGCGCGAGGACAAGCGTTGGTGGGAGCTCTGGCACTGGCCCGCCCATATCCGCTGGGGCCGGGTGTTCATGGCGGTGAGATAGTGGGCGCTGCGCCCGACCGCTCACCAGGCACGAACGCTCCCGCTGCGCTCGCCGCGATCCTCGGCCACGACTTCAAGCAGCCTGATCTGCTGGCGCTGGCGCTGACCCATCCAAGCGTGGCCGGTGATAGCGGCAACGACGACGCGCGATTGCGCAATTACGAGCGATTGGAGTTTCTGGGCGACCGGGTTCTTGGTCTTGCCATCGCCGAACTGCTGATCCACAGATTTCCCGAAGAGCGCGAAGGCGGGCTTGCCCGCCGCCATACCCAGCTTGTCCGTAAGGAAGCCCTGGCCCGGGTTGCCGGCGCCATTGATCTGGGCGACTATCTCACCCTGTCGCGCGGCGAGGAGGAGGCGGGCGGGCGGCGCAACCCTGCCATTCTCGCCGATTGCTGCGAAGCCGTGATCGCGGCGCTCTTCCTCGATGGCGGCATGCCGGCGGCCGAGCGCTTCATTCACGAATACTGGGTGCCGATCATGGATGCGGCAGCCGTTCCGCCCATGGACGTCAAGACCGCGCTCCAGGAATGGACGCAAGCGCGCGCGCTTCCGCTGCCGGACTATAAGGTGGTCGCCAGTGAGGGACCTGATCACCGGCCGGTCTTCGCCGTCGAGGTCAGCATTCACGGCCAGGCCGGCGTCACGGCGACGGGATCGTCCAAGCGCGCCGCAGAAAAGGCCGCCGCCCGCAAGCTGCTCGAGGCGATCGGCGCCAGCGAAAACGCCTGATCGGGCCTTGGTCATTACCCGTGCCAGACCTTATGCCAGACGATAAGCCAGACAATGATGACCCGGGCAGACGTTGCGGCTTCATCGCCCTCGTGGGCGCACCCAATGCCGGGAAGTCGACGCTCCTGAACACGCTTATCGGCGCCAAGATCGCCATCGTCTCGCCGCGCGTCCAGACCACGCGCACGACCGTTCGCGGCGTCGTCACCGAAGGCCCGGCCCAGCTCGTCTTCATCGATACGCCGGGTATTTTCCAGCCCAAGCGACGGCTCGAGCGGGCCATGGTCGCGCGCGCCTGGCAAGGGGCGACCGATGCCGATCTCATTGTTCTGATTGTCGACGCCGCCCGCGCCGTCCGGGGCGGTATCGATGTGGACACCGCGCGCATCATCGACGGGCTCAAATCCGGAGGGCGGCGCGCGATCCTGGCGATCAACAAGATCGACCTGGTGCCGCGTCCAAAGCTGCTCGCCCTTGCCCAGTTGCTGAACGCGGCGGGGCTCTTTACCGACACCTTCATGATCGCAGCCAGCAAGGGCGACGGGGTCGCCGATCTGCGCGACTTTCTGGCGTCGTCGGCGCCGGTGGGGCCCTGGCACTATCCCGAGGACCAGCTCTCGGACATGTCGGAGCGCCTGATCGCCGCGGAGATGACCCGCGAGGCATTGTTCTGCCAGCTGCGCCAGGAGCTACCCTACTCGCTTACCGTGGAGACCGAGAGCTGGGACAGCCGCGATGACGGCAGCGTGCGGGTCGAGCAGACGATCTATGTCCAGCGCGATACCCAAAAGGCGATCGTCCTCGGCAAGGGCGGCGCCCGGATCAAGGCGGTCGGCGCGGCCGCGCGTAAGGACCTGGAGACGATCCTCGGCCACCGGGTTCATCTGTTCCTGTTCGTGAAGGTCCGCGAGGGCTGGATCGACGATCCCGAGCGCTATGCTCCCTGGGACTTGGATTTCAACGCCTGACGGCGAGGGGATTTCAACGCCTGACCCCGCTTGTCATCAGCCGGCCCGAGCCCCGGGTCCTCGTGCTTCGACAAGCTCAACATGAGGCCTCTCACCGCCGCCAATCAAGGTGCCCTCACGCCGCCAATCAAGGCGCCCTCGCCGATCCCAAACACGCACCTCATCCTGAGCCTGTCGAAGGATGACGCCCCACGTTTTCAGGACGAAAGTCGGCTTTAGCCGGCCGCCTCGCCTTCGCGTTTGGCCAGCAACGCCAGCAGCACGCCGATCACCAGCCCCGCGGCAAGGATCACGATCTGGGTGATCAGCGTGGCGTAGGAAATCGCCTTGGCGGCCAGGAAGCGGTCGACCGAGATCGTGATGCCCACGATGAAACAGCACAGCAGCGCCACGACGATCGATTGCGGCCCCATGCCGCTGGTCAGCCAGCGCGGCGGGTGGGTGCGCGTCAGCACCACCTTCATCAGCGGGATCAGAACCAGCGGCAAGGCCGCCAGAAGCGCACCTACGATGCCAAGCATCGGGACCCTCGAACGTCTCGTATCAACACTCCAAAAACCCTAGCACGCCCGCCCACGCGCCGCGAGACCCTCACATCGGCGCGCTATTGCGCTTACACTAAGCCTCATGGACTGGACCGATCAGGGCATTGTGCTGGCCGCCCGCAAGCATGGCGAGAGCGCGCTTATCGTTCAGCTCCTGACCCAGGGTCATGGCCGCCATGCCGGGCTCGTGCGGGGCGGGGCGGGGCGCCGTCAGCGCGGCATCTACCAGCCCGGCAACGAGGTCACCGCCCATTGGCGCGGGCGGCTTACCGAGCATCTGGGCGCTTTCGTGTGCGAGCCCCGGACGAGCCACGCAGCAGCCCTGCTCGACGATCCGCCGCGGCTGGCTGCGCTTTCGGCCGCCTGCGCGGTAACCGAGGCGGCGCTGCCCGAGCGTGAGCCGCATGCTGCGATCTATGAAGGGTTTCTGGCCTTGCTCGGTGCCCTTGGCCGCGGCGCCGAAGGCGAAGCGGGGCTGGCGCTGTGGGGCGAGGTCTATGTGCGCTGGGAGCTCGGCCTGCTGAGCGAGCTCGGCTATGGGCTCGATCTCAGCTCCTGCGCCGCCACCGGCCGCAATGACGAGCTCGCCTATGTCTCACCGCGCACCGGCCGGGCGGTTTCGCTTTCGGCCGGCGAGCCCTATCGCGACAAGTTGCTGGCACTGCCGCCCTTCCTGTCCGGGCGCGGCCCCGGCACGCCGTCTGAGATCTGTGAGGGATTGCGTCTGGCCGGTTATTTTCTCGACCGCCATGTCTTCGCGCCGCTGGACCGGCCGCCCCCGCCCGCCCGGGCGCGCCTTGTCGATCGCCTCACGATTGCAGCCGAGCTCTGATTTCGTTCTCAATCGATTTTCGTTCCCGCTCAAGGAGACTGTGTATGGAGCACCCGACCATGGCGCTGATGCGCGCCCTCGACTATGCCGCGCGACGCCACGCCGACCAGCGCCGCAAGGGCGTTGGCGCCAAGCCTTACATCAACCATCTGGCCGAGGTCGCGCATCTGCTGGCCGACGCCACCGGCGGCGAAGACACGAATTTGGTCGTTGCCGGACTGCTGCATGACGCGATCGAGGATACCGGCGCCACCAGGGCTGAGATCGCCGAGGCCTTCGGGGAGGACGTAGCGACCCTGGTCGCGGCCGTTACCGACGACAAGGCGCTGCCCAAATCCGAGCGCAAGCGCCTTCAAATCGAAACCGCGCCAACAAAGCCGGAGCGGTCGCGCTTGCTCAAAATCGCCGACAAGACCAGCAACCTGCGCGATATCGCCGCCGATCCGCCGGCGGACTGGCCGCCGGAACGCAAAAACGATTACATCGAATGGGCTGCGTCGGTGGTCGCCGGCTGCCGCGGCGTCAGTCCCGTCCTCGAGCGTCAATTTGAAGATGCCAAGGCCGCTGCGGTGCGCTCGCTGGAAACCCAGCCCTAAAACGAACGCCGGACCATCAACCGGCCCGGCGCATCGCTTTCTGTGTCGCGAAGGAGCGACGGCGGTACTATGAGGGTACTAGAGCGTCTTCAAGGAAATAGGAATCGCGGGGGATTCCCAATCGGATCGAGATATGATTCTGTATCCGGAGGTTTATCGGGAGGCAGATATGGCACGTGCGTACGGTTTGGATCTGCGCCGGCGGGTTGTCGAGGCGA
>DATKZM010000071.1:0-64788 GCA_035527975.1 Alphaproteobacteria bacterium
CGCAGGGTAGACCCTCCGCCAGAGGCACGAAGCTTCGGCATCTCTGTACAGCTCGCCCAAGTCTCGGGCATACCTCACTGCGGTCTTGAGGCGCGCTATCAGCGGATCGAGATCAGTCTCGTCGATGCGTCCTCCATCAGGCAGCAATTTTGACCGCCGAACGCAGACCCACAGAAAGCGGTTGGCGAAGCCGTTGCCGGATTCGACCTTCGAAAGATAGCGTCGAAGCTCATCCTGCGTGATGTGCGCCACTATCGAAACGTGTGGAGCCGACGCGCGCACCGAATTCCTCTTCGTCAGGTTCTCCAAATCCTGACCGTCCCAGCATTTTCGGATTATGGGCGATAGAATGTTGCCGTCACGCCCCAAGATGCGCAGCGTCGCAGCGAACTCAGGGTCGATTACAAAAAGTCTCTTATCACTGACACCGCGATCATCGCCGTCGGCGTCTCGAAGCTGCCACGTCAAACCTTCGCCGCTCGCGAGTCCGCTCTTGATGCGGCTAGCGTCCCATTCTGGGACCACTTGGCTAAACAACCGGCGAATGTGAGCGAATGATACTCCCTTTCGGGCCTTCGCCGTGGCGCCGACCATTGCGGCAAATAGGTTGAGGTGGTGCTTATCGGCTTCAACAGCGAAGTGAGCTTCGCGACCAATCACGCTACCGAAAGCGATCAAGAGCTGCACCAAAACCGCTGCTGGATCAGCCTCCGAATGCGGTTCGATTGTCCGCACAATATCTCCGGCCAAGCCATGGTAGGCGGCTGCGCCTAGAGGCGCTGGCCAATCATCGGGCGGGGAATAGACGCTGGTATTCAGGATTCGTTTTTTGATTATCGTCGACATGTCAATGATTCCTTTTTAGTTCGTCGGCCCAATCGCTGCCTGGGGTTTCTGGCGGTACGATTCGAACGGTTCTGCCTTCATTGTGGAGTCGGCGAGCGAGCGTTTCAGCCGCATCGAGGCCTGCCTCATCATGGTCAGCGGCCACGAAAATTTCTTTGGCTTGGGGAGGCAGAATTACGGCCTGAAGGCCGCTCGCTGAGAGCGCGGCCCAAATTGGCAGGCTTGACACCTGATGGAACGCAAGAGCGCTCTCGAGGCCTTCTGCGACCGCTAAGACGGTATCTGCTCTTGCTAGTCGCACTGCACCGCCGCCCACTGGTCCGAGCGACATCTTCACCGGCTCAACTGGCGCTTTGCCTTTGCCATCGGATCGCAAGAATGTGCGGTGGATTGCAACCACGCGATTGCGTGGCCAAAGTCGGACCGCGGCGATCATGCAAGGACGGCGGGTCTTGCTCGGTCCATGAAACGCATCGCAGAGAAATCTGAGCGACTTCGGTATCGGACCAGTTAGCCCGCGCGTTGCAAGGTACCTCTCGACAAGGGTGCCGGCGGCAGGCTCTGCATTGCGCCATAGCTTTCGAGCAGCCTCTATGCGGGCGCTCGGATCATCAGCTTTGAATTCATGAGAATCGAACGTGTCGATCGGCTCATACGCCCTGTTGGGACCCTTCAATGATCCCGACCACTGGCAATGCCAGCAGCGCCACACGCCTTCGTCGACGTTCACCGCCAGGCATTTCTCGGAGTGCTTTCGCCGACCGTGTGAGCACATCGGGCAGAGCGTCCGGACTTCACCCGAGTCGCCTGGCTCGACCGGAATATCGAAGTCATAGAAAGTCTGTGAGGTCATGGTATTTTTCCCATTACCGAATCAGAATCAGGAGTTGCGGTTGTGTCAGCTGGGCGAGTGATCGTCGCTGTCACCAAGCAGCGTCTGTCGCTCTCGAGTTGCAATCCACTCGCGCACCTCCGCTTCGATCCACATCACTCGTGTCGGACCGACTTTCAGCGCTCTCGGAAATTGGCCGGCTCGCATCCACGACCAAAGTGTCGCGTAACTGACCGGTATGATCGACAGCAGCTGCGCGCGCGTGAGCAACTTTTGCGGCGTGTCGGGATCTTGTTCGGATTCCATTTTTTGGCCTGCGATTCCGATGATGAGTCTCTATTACCTATACGGAATCATGATTCCGCTTTTTCATGGGGCATCTCACCAACTGGAAATGAATGGAATAGAGATCAGAGCCGATAACCGGTGCCTAGGCATGGATCAGCTAAACGGTCACGTGATTCAGCCCACCTGAGGCCAGAGGCGAGCTGATCCTCGAAACGCTATTCAGATGGGTGCGGCTCGTTAGCTGAGCGTTAACTCAGGCGGCGCCTAAGAGAACCAGAAGCATTGAGAATCAATGCGCTTCGGCCCGAGCTATTGGTAACGGAGGGTTAAGCGGGGTGTGGGGGGAGGCGCTGGAAAGGATCAGGGGAACCACAGAGACACAGAGAAGGGAAAATGACGCCACTTGCACTTCGTCATCCCCGCGCAGGCGGGGATCCATGGACGTCGACAAGATAGTCGACCTGTGATCGCTGGATTCCCGCCTTCGCGGGAATGACGGAGAAAGGTAGGACCCGAAGACCTTCTCTGTGTCTCCGTGGTTACCTTAAGAAAGCGGGAGAAAGCGGGCGGGTTTGAAACCCGCCCCTACAAGATACCCGCGCCGGATTACGCGTTCACATCCACCACGCAGCGCCCCCGCACCTTGCCCTTGAGGATCGCCTCGCCCTTTGCGGGCAGCTCGGCGAAGGCGATCACCTCGGTCATGGCGTCGAGCTTGTCCATCGGCATGTCGGAGGCAAGGCGCGTCCAGGCTTCGGTGCGGAGGTCGGACGGGCAGAAGTTTGAATCGATGCCCAGCAGGTTGACCCCCCGCAGAATGAGCGGCAGGACGGTGGTGGCCAGATCGTTGCCACCGGCATTGCCGCAGACGGCGATGCTTCCGTGGGTTTCGATCGACGCGAAGGCACGCGCCAGCGTCACCCCGCCGACCGTGTCGATCGCGGCCGCCCATCGGGCTTTCTCAAGCGGCCGGTTGGAGGGCTCGGAGAGTTCAGCCCGGTCGACGATGGCGGTGGCGCCGAGCGATTTCAGATAGTCATGCGTCGCTGGCCGGCCGGTCGAGGCGGCGACCTGATAGCCGAGCTTTGCAAGCAGTGCCACGGCGACGCTGCCAAGGCCGCCGGCCGCCCCGGTCACCAGCACCTCGCCCCTGTCCGGTGTAATGCCGTGGCGCTCGAGCGCGATGACGGCGAGCATCGCCGTGAAGCCCGCCGTGCCCAGCGCCATGGCGCGCTTGAGATCGATACCGCCCGGCAGCTTCACGGGCATGGCCGCCTTGACGCGTTGCTTCTGAGTGTAGCCGCCCCAATGGCGCTCGCCCACCGCCCAGCCGGTGACGACGACGTCATCGCCCTCCTGCCAAGCGGGGCTTGTTGAGGCCTCGACCGTGCCTGAAAGGTCGATGCCGGGGATGTGGGGGTAGTCGCGAACCAGCCGCGCCAGGCCCTTCAGGATCAGCCCGTCCTTGTAGTTGAGATCGGAATAGGCGACCCGGATGGTGACTTCGCCCTCGGGCAGGTCGCCGTCCTCGAGCTCCTTCCAGGTCTGCGTGACCTTGCCGTCGGCCTCTTCCAGCATCAGTGCCTTGAAGCTCATGCGACCCACTCCCCCGCCGTTAAGGTTTCGTTGACCATGAAAAGTTTTTGCGCGCGCCGGGACCGGATGCGCGATTGGGCCAACTTAGCAAGGCAGCCCGGCGCATCAAAGGCTCGGCCGCACGGACGCATGGGGGAAGCGATCGGGCGCCGTTTACAGAATTGAAGCCCTTCTGCCCCGATCATGATCGTGCCATGGTTGCGCCATAGGTTGCCGCCCAGCTTGCGAGCCAAATGCTCCACGGAGCCGCCTCATGAACACGCCCCCTGACGCCGGCCAGCCCGCGAGCTCGCCGCCCGATCCGGCCGAACCGGCGGAAAGCCCGGCCGCCGAAAGTCCGACTTATGACGGCAAGGTCCGTGAGGTCTTCGTCCTGGCCCTGCGCAATGCCGGGCTGACCCTCGTCACGCTTGGCATTTACCGGTTCTGGGCCAAAACGCGGATGCGCCAGTACTTCTGGGGCCATGTCGCTTTCCACGGCGAGCGCATCGAATATACCGGGCGCGGTATGGAGCTGTTTCTCGGTTTCCTCATCGTGCTCGGCGTCGGACTGGTGACGCTGCTGCCTTACCAGCTGGGTCTCAATTACGTGGCGCGCATAAACCTCCCGCTCTACTTCGCGGGCGTTCTGCTGCTCTATCTGGTGTTGATGTTTCTCTATTGGTCGGCGGTCTTTTTCGCTCGCCGCTACCGGTTTTCGCGCACCCAGTGGCGGGGCATCCGCGCGGCGCAGACGGGTTCGGCCTGGGAATTTGGGTTTCTGGGCCTCGGCTGCACGCTGCTCAACGCCATTACGGCGGGGATAACGGTCCCGGTAACGTCGATCTGGGTGAACCGCTACCTGATGACCCGCACGATGTTCGGGCCCCATGCGTTTGCTTTCGAAGGACGCGCAGGACGGCTTTACGGGCCCTGGATGATCGTCTGGGGCGTCAGTTTCTTGGGCTTCCTGGTTGTCGTCGGGATCGCCGCCGCCGTCGCCGCCGCATTGAACACTGTTGGCGACGCGGCCGACGCACCGAATATCCAGCGCATGCAAGTCATTTTCCCATTCCTATATGCCGTTTGGATCGCACTTATACTGATCATGTATGGCTGGTACCGCGTGGTGCAGTTCCGCCGTTTCACCGAATGGACGCGCTACCAGACGCTGAGCTTCGCCTCGGCGCTGCCGGCGCGCCGGGTGATCGGCATGATCGTGCTCTACATGCTGGTCGTCGTGGTCGTCCTGGGCATTCTCATTGGCATCGCGGCGGCGGCGGGCTTTTCCATGATCCATCTCGCCTTCGATCCGCGCGCCACGGCGATCGCCGTCGGCGCAGTAATGGTGGTCTACCTGCCGGCGGCAAGCATCGCGCGTTACCTGATCGTGGTCCATGGGGTCGCGGGGCCCCTCTGTCGCACGCTCGAAGTGCGCGGGACGATCGACTATGACGCGCTGAAGCAAAGCGCCGAGGCGATGCCCAAGCGCGGCGAAGGGCTTGCCGAGATGCTCGATGTCGGCGGCATCTGAGCCCAAGCCAGGATTCGCCGCGCGCTTCGCCGACGGCCGGACGGCAAATGTCCGCGAGGTCGAGCTCGAATTCGCGGGCGACGCGCTGGAAATCCGCCAGGCCGGCGCGACACTGGAGCGCTGGCCCTACCGCGAGATCGCCCTGGTCGAGGAGCGTTTTGGCGACGCGCCGATGCGCCTCAGGCACGGCGAGGCGGCCGGCCGGCTCACCATCGCGCATGGCGGACTGATCAGAGCCCTCATCACGCGCGCGCCGCAGCTGAGCGGCAAGCTGCGTCACACGCTGTCATTGGGCGGACTGACCAAGTGGGCCATGGGCGTCGGCGCCACCGCGCTCATCGTCTATCTGCTGATCGCCGAGATGCCGGCGATCGCGGCGCGGGTGGTGCCGCTGAAATGGGAAGAGGCACTGGGCGAGGCGGTGGTCAAACAGGTGACCTTCATCTTCGCGCGGAAATCAAATATCTGCGCGCAGCCGAGCGGCACGGCGGCGCTCGAGCGCCTGAGCGGCCGCCTCACCGCCAGGCTCAAGACCCGCTACCGCTTCAAGCTCATCGTGCTCGACCACAAAATGGTCAATGCTTTCGCCGCTCCCGGCGGGCATATCGTGATCATGCGCGGGCTGATCGACAAGGCCGAGGGATCCAACGAGGTTGCCGGCGTGCTGGCCCACGAGATGGGCCATGTCGTCGAACGCCATTCGACCGAGGGATTGTTTCGGGCCATCGGCTTCAACCTGATCGTCGCCACGCTGATCGGCAACACGACCTCAATGGGCAGCGCCTTGGCCGAGCTCGGCGCCGGGCTTGCCTCGCTTTCCTACGGCCGCGCGGCCGAGCGTCAGGCCGATGCGATCGGCGTGAAACTGCTGAACCGCGCCGATATCAGCGGCGAAGGGCTGGCGGCGTTCTTCGCCCGCATCGCTGCGGGGAGAAAGAAAGACAAGGCCAAAAACACCAAAGACGGCAAGGGCGCGGCCGCTAAAAAGGAATCCGGAGATACAGGCGGCAGCACGATCTGGGGCTATCTGTCGACCCACCCGCCCTCGGCGGAACGCGCCCGGCGGATCAAGGCGGCCTCGACCGGTCGCGGCCAGGCCATGAACGCGGACGACTGGGCGGCGCTGAAGGCGATCTGCAAATAGAAGCGTGGTGCGAACGGCCTACTGATGCCCGCTGCCGACGAACCGCACGATACCGCCGCTCGGCGCTTCGGCCAGCTCGTCCTCGCGCATGACAATCGCGCCGCGCACCACAGTCGCCCTGGGCCAACCGGTGACGCGCATCCCATCGAACGGGGTCCAGCCGCATTTGGAGGCGATCCAGGCGTTCTCGATGGTTCGCTGCGCCTTCATGTCGACGATGGTAAAGTCGGCGTCGTAGCCGACCGCGATCCGGCCCTTGCCGGCGATGTTGTAGATCCGCTGCGGCCCGGCGCTGGTGAGATCGACGAAGCGTTCCAGCGTCAGCCGCCCGGCATTCACATGGTCGAGCAGCACCGCCACCAGGGTCTGCACGCCGGGCATGCCCGAAGGGCTGTTGGGATAGGCGTGGCCTTTTTCCTCAAGCGAGTGCGGGGCATGGTCGGAGCCGATGACGTCGACGACACCGTCGGCGACTGCCTGCCAGAGCGCGGTGCGGTGCGCTTCGTCCCGGATCGGCGGGTTCATCTGTGCGAGCGTGCCGAGGCGGTCGTAGACCTCGGGCGCCGCCAGCGTCAGGTGCTGGGGCGTGACCTCGACCGTGGCGATATCCTTATGCGCGGCGAGCACGGGTATCTCATCGCCGGTGGTGACGTGGAGGACGTGGACCGGCCGGCCGGCTTGCCGCGCGAGCTTGAGGAGGCGCTTGGTCGAACGCAGCGCCGTCTCGGCATCGCGCCACTCGGCATGGGCGTGGGGGCCGGACGCATCGCGGGCGATATGTTTTCGCTCTTCGAGCCGCGCCTCGTCCTCGGAATGGACCGCGATGCGGCGGCTGCCGTTTTCGAGCACGCGGCGGATATCGGCGTCTTCGGAAACGAGGAGCGTGCCGGTCGAGCTGCCCATGAACATCTTGACGCCGCAGCAGCCCGGCACGCGTTCAAGCGTGGCCAGATCGCCCGCATTCTCCGGCGAGGCGCCCATGAAAAAGGCAATGTCGCACCAGACGCGGCCTTGCGCCCGCACGACCTTGTCGGCCAGCGCCGCGGCATCGGTGGTCGACGGCCGCGTGTTGGGCATCTCGAAGACCGCCGTCACCCCGCCCAGCGCCGCCGCGCGGGTGCCCGACGCCAGGTCTTCCTTGTGCTCCTGCCCCGGCTCGCGGAAATGAACCTGGGTGTCGATCACGCCGGGCAGCACAGTGAGGCCGCCGGCATCGAAGGTCTCGGCCGTCGCCGCCGCGCCCAGATCTCCAAGCGCCGCGATACGCCCGCCCCGCACCCCGACATCGGTGTGAAGCCGGCCCGCCGGGGTCAGGCACTCGCCGCCATGGATGACGAGATCGAAGCTATCGGCCATGACGCTCCTTCAGCACCGCATCGAAAAGCGCGCGGTGGCGCGCCACCGCAATTGCCTGGGTGTAGTCCCTTTCATATGCCGCACGGCCGGCCCGCGCCAGCGAGGCGGCGCGTTCCGGGTCGCCGGTCACATCGCCGATGGCGGCCGCAAGCGCGGCGGGCGCGTCCACCGGCACAAGCACGGCTTCGCTATCGCTTTCGACGAGCTCGCACGGGCCCTGGCTTTCGGTTGCCACGACCGGCCGGCCGTGCATCCAGGCTTCCAGCATGACGTTGCCGAGCGGCTCGTGGCGCGAGGGCAGGACGAAGACATCGCAGGCCGCATAATAGGGCGCAGGATCGTCGCGCCAGCCTAGGAAACGGAGGCGGCCGGCGACCCCGAGGTCATCGGCCAAGTCCTCCAGCGCGCGCCGCTGCGGTCCTTCTCCGGCCAGCCACAGGTAATGATCGGGCAAGTCCGCCAAGGCGCGCAGCAACGTGTCGAAGGCCTTGTTCGGATGAAAGCGCCCCAACGCGAAGATCAGCGGCGCATCATCTGGGGTGCGCAAGGGCGCGCGCGCCGCCGCCGGCTCGCTATGGTCGAGCACGAAATTGGGCACGAAATGCGCCCGCGCCATCGGCCAGCCTTCGGAAATCACATAATCAACCAGATCTCGGGTGTTGCAGACGAGGTGGTCGAGATGGCGATAGTATTTGAGATCGTAGTAGCCGCCGAGCCTGCCGATGGTGACGTAGCCGCGCTCAGACTTGCTTCGCGGCACGAAGCGACTGGCGCGGCTCATGTAGCTCATGACGATGTCGGGCTTGAAAGCATCGATCTCAGCGGCGATCAATTTTCGCGTGCGGAGGTCGAGCCGGCCGCCGAAGGGCGCCTCGGCCACGCTCAGTGCTGCGCCTTCCAGCGCGCGCCGGCGCGCTTCGTTCGGGCGCATGACGACGCGCTGGGTCACCCCGTCGCCCGCGAGCGCGACGCAAAGCCGCACGAAATAGGCCTCCGCCCCGCCATGCGCGGCGCCGGCAATCGCCTGCAGCACGCGCGGGCTCGCGTTGTCTGTATCGGGTTCCGGCATATCGGGTTGCCACATGCCGGGTTTGGGGGCCATCAGTCCTCGTCCAGCCTGGCGCGCAGCCAGGAGAGCATCGGATAAAGCGCCGCAAAGAGCGCAATCAGGAAGCCCAGATGGCCTTCCTTGTAGCCCTTGCGGCCGACATAGCATTTGAAGAAACGCGTGAAGAGGCGCCGCAGGTTGCGCCCGAAGCTTTCCGGCATGCCGGCATCACGCAGATCCTCGGCGCGCGCGGCGGTATAGCGGTCGAGGCGGCGGATCATGTCGCCGACCCCCGCATCGACATAATGGATCATCGCCGCGTTGAGCCGCCCGCGCGTGCCCTTGAGCTCGACGGCGGGGTGAATGCGCTGGTCGCCCCAGCGCTTGCAGCCCTTGGCGAAGAGGCGCGCGGTGGAGTTGACGCCCCAGGCGGCGCCCCAGCCATGGCGCACCAGGCGTTTGCCGACATAGTTGTCGAAGGGAATGTTGTAAGCGCCGGGCGCTGCGGTTGCGATCGTCGCGCGGATTTCTTCCGCCAGCGCGTCGGGCACGCGTTCGTCGGCGTCGACCTCGAGGATCCAATCGCCGCTGCAGGCATCGATGCCGGCATTGCGGCGCGGGCCTTCGATTTCCCAGGCACCTTCGACCAGCGTCTTGGTAAAGCGCGCGGCGACCGCTTTCGAGCCGTCGGTGCATTTGTCGAGCACGACCACGATCTCGTCGGCGAAGGCCAGCGCCTCCAGGCAGTCGGCGAGCTGGGCTTCCTCGTTGTGCGCGACCACGAGGGCCGAAAGCGAAGATGGTGCGCGCGTGCTCATGCAGCGTGCACGCCGACGCGCTTGATGAGCGCCCGCGCCGCTTCGATCGCGGCTTCGACGGTGAGCCCATCCATCAGGGTGCCGGTGGTGCGGTGATCGTAGCCGGGTGCGCCCACAAGGTCCTCGTAGCTTTCCAGTGTGCGGACGACGGCCGCAGCCGCGCCCCAGGGGGCATAATGCTCGTCGCGGCTGGGACCGAAAAGGCCAAGCGTCGGTGTGCCCGCAGCGGCGGCAAGATGCATCAGGCCCGAATCATTGCCGACGAAGAAATCGCATCGGGCAAGACAGGCATGGGCAGTCGGCAGGTCGATCGCATCGGTCAGATCGATGCGGCGATGTTCGGGAACCACCTCTAGCACCGGTCGCGCGCGCGCGCGCTCGCCGGGTCCCGCGAAGACCGCAAGACGCCCCCCTGAAAGCGGGCCCTTCGTTCCGGAAAGATGTTCCGCGAGCGCGGCAAAGCGCTCGGCCGGCCATTCCTTGCCGGGCCAGTTCGCCGCCGGACCCAATGCCAGCACCGGCGGGCCGTCCGGAATATGCTGCCGCGCGGCCGCCAAATGCGCCGCATCCGTCCAGATGTGCGGCGAGGCCTGTTCAGCCTCGAGGCCGAGCAGGCCCGCGTATTGCCCGACCTTGTGAAGGCCCGGACGCTCGCGCCCCAGGCGGTGACGCCGGCCAGCCAGCACCATCCAGGCCAGCGCGGTGCGCCGCAGATCGACAATCGTGTGCCATCGATACGGCAGTGCTGCGCCCCAAAGCCGCAGCCAATGGCCGGCCAGCGGCGCTTTGTTCAGCACGATCAGGCGATCCAGACCGGGCACGGCTGCAAAGAGCGGCGCCGGCGCGGCGCCGCAGGCGATCGTGATCCGCGCGCCGGGATGGCGTGCGATCAGATGGGCCAGCAGCCCAGATGACAGCACCGCATCGCCGATGCGCGTCGAGGTGATGAACAAAATCCGCATGGCCGCGGGTTATAGAGCCCTCTTGCGGGCAAGGCCAGAATTGGGGTCTTGAATTATTGGGTCTTGTTCGGATGGCCGGGCCGTCCCAGTTCACTGACGGCCGGTGACGCATTCGCCGGCCCGAATTAGAATGCGCCAACAAAAGATACTGGGAAGACAATGAGCGAGCCAGCTTTCGCGATACTGGACAGCCGCGCCGTGCTCGCGGTCGGCGGCGAGGACCGGGTGGCCTTTCTGCAGGGCCTGGTTTCCACCGATGTTGCGTCGGTCTCCGCAGCAAAGGCGATCCATACAGCCTTCCTGACTGCGCAGGGAAAATACCTGCACGACTTTTTCATCGCCGCGCTGGGCGACGGCTTCCTCCTCGATTGCGAAGCGGCACGGCTCGAGGACCTCAAAAAGCGCCTGTCGATCTATCGTCTGCGCTCCAAGGTGACGATCGAAGCGCGCCCCGATCTCGCGGTCGCCGTGGTGTTCGGCGCCGGCGGAGCCGAAGCGCTGCGCCTTGCGGGCGAAGCCGGTGCGGCGGGCCCGCTTGATGGCGGCGTAGGCTTCGTCGATCCGCGCCTGGCGGATGCGGGCGCGCGCGCGGTCCTGCCGGCGGACAGCGCCGCAGCGACGCTCGAAGCGGCCGGTCTGGCGGCAGGGTCTTCGTCCGACTACGACCGGCTGCGGCTTTCGCTTGGCCTGCCCGACGGCAGCCGCGATCTGGTGCCGGAAAAATCGATCCTGCTGGAAAACGGCTTCGACGAGCTCAACGGCGTCGACTGGGACAAGGGCTGTTTCCTAGGCCAGGAGCTGACCGCACGCACGCATTATCGGGGGCTCGTGAAAAAGCGCCTGATGCCGGTGGCGATCGACGGTCCCCTGCCCGCGCCCGGCACGCTGGTGATGCTGGGCGAGAAGGAAGCCGGCGAGATGCGGTCCGGGACAGGCACGCTGGGCTTGGCATTATTGCGGCTGGAAGCGGTCGAGCGGGCGGCAGCCGAGGACTTGGCGCTGATGGTTGGTGACGCGCGCCTGGCTCCGAAAAAGCCGGCTTGGGCGACGTTCTAACCGGCGAAACACTCCAGCGAACGATACGGCGGGCCGTCCCTGATGACGGAGGCGCAGCCAATTGATACCCTGCGCGAAACCGGATCGCGCGGCGCCTTCGCGACCGCGCGGGCGTAGAGGGAGGCAGGACATGGCGAAGCACAGCTGGGAAAACGTCTATCCCGACGGCGTCGACTGGAACCTGAAGATCGTGCCCAAGCCAATCCCCGCCATCCTCGACGAGGCGGCAGCGGTGGCGGGCAACCGCACGATGATCGATTTTCTGGGCCGGCGCTTTTCCTTCGCGGACCTGCACGACCAGGCCAACCGCGCCGCCAAGGGTCTGCAGGCGCTGGGCATCGGCCCGGACACGCGGGTCGGGCTGTTCATGCCGAACGTGCCGCAATACGTGCCCTCGCTGTTCGGCGCGCTGAAGACCGGCGCGACCGCGGTCAATCTGAGCCCGCTCCTGGCCCCCCGCGAGCTTGCCCATATGATCGAGGATTCGGGCACCAAGGTCCTGATCACGATCGACCTGAAGCTGCTCTACGACCGGGTGCCAGCGCTGCTCGCCGACACCTGTCTTGAGAAAGTTATCGTCGCGCGCATGGCGGACGCGCTGCCTTTTCCGAAGAACAAGCTTTACGGGATCGCCAAGAAGAAGGCGATCGCCGTCTTCCCGCTCGATGACCAGCACATGCGCTTTGACGACCTTTTGGCCAATGACGGCGAGTACGCGGCACAGGACATCGACCCCGAACGCACGGTGGCGTTGCTGCAATACACCGGCGGCACGACCGGCTTGCCCAAGGGCGCGATGCTGTCGCATGCCGCGATCACCTCGGCCGACGCGATGTACAGCGCCTGGGGCGGTCAGTTTCGCGAGCGGCCGGCGGACCAGAACAAGACCTCGCTGGTGCTCCCGCTCTTTCACATCTTCGGGCTTTCCGTTGTGCTGTTGGGTGCGATCCGCGACCGTTCTGAAATCATCCTCTACCCGCAGCCCGACATCGATCTGATCCTGAAGGACATCGCCAGGAAAAAGCCGAACGTCCTGCCCGGCGTGCCGACGCTGTTCACCGCGCTTGCCAATCACCCGAAGGCGCGCGAAACCGATTTCTCCTCGTTGAATTATTGCGCCTCGGGCGGCGCGCCGCTGCCGCCGGAGGTTCAGGCGCTGTTCCACAAGGTGACCGGTGTCCAGGTCTATGAAGGCTATGGGCTCACCGAGACCTCCCCCGCCGCCACCGCCCAGGTGCGCAAGAACGAGTATCGCATCGGCTCCTGCGGCGTGCCGCTGCCCGGAACCGAGATCGAGATTCGCGGCCTCGACGACGGCGCGATCAAAATGTCCGCCGGCGAGATCGGCGAGATCTGCATCAAGGGCCCGCAGCTCATGCTCGGCTATTGGAACCGCGAGGAGGAGACCAGGGAAGCGCTGCGCGACGGCTGGCTTTTTACCGGCGATACCGGCTATCTCGACAAGGACGGCTATCTCTTCATCGTCGACCGTAAGAAGGATCTGATTATTTCCTCCGGCTTCAACGTCTACCCGCGCAATGTCGAGGATGCGATCTACGAGCACGACGCGGTGGAGGAAGTGACGGTGATCGGCATCCAGGACGACTACAAGGGCGAGGTGCCGAAGGCCTTCGTCAAGCTGCGCGACGGTGCGTCGCTGACCGTCGACGATCTCAAGGCATCGCTCAAGGACAAGCTCGCCAAATACGAGATCCCGGCCGAGGTCGAGTTCCGCGACGCCCTGCCCAAGACGCCTGTGGGCAAGCTCTCCAAGAAGGAGTTGGTGGCCGAAGAGGTCGCCAAGCGCAGCGCGGCCAAGGCCGAAACGGGATAGCGGGCCGGTGCGCCGCAAGACACTTCGCCTATTGAGCGCGCTGATATTTTTCGGGGTCTTTTATCTCTTCTTCTGGCCGGTCTCGATCGACCCGGTCGCCTGGACGCCGCCCGAAGCGCCAAAGCTCGAAGGCGCCTACACGGTCAACGACCGGCTCACCGGCGTGGCGCGCTTCGGTTCGGGCATCGGCATCGGCCCCGAGGACCTTGCTGTCGATGCCAATGGTTGGATCCACACTGGATTTGAGGATGGCCGCATCGTCCGTATCGCCCCGGACGGAAAAAGCAGCAAGGTGGTGGTGAACACCGGCGGGCGGCCGCTTGGCATGCGCTTCGACGCCGAGGGCAATCTGATCGTCGCCGATGCCACGAAGGGCCTGTTGAAGGTGGCCCCCGGCGGCGCGATTAGCGTGCTGGCGACCCAGGCGGGCAAAACCGGGTTCCGCTTCACCAACCATCTCGCCGTCGCCCGCGACGGGACGATCTATTTCAGCGACAGCTCGACCCGCTGGGGCGCCGGCCAGGCGATTGCGGATATCTTCGAACATATCGGGACCGGCCGCCTCATGGCCTACGACCCGCGGACCAAGACCGTACGCGTGCTCATGCAGAAGCTGCAATATGCCAACGGGGTTGCATTGGCGCAGGACGATGCGTTCGTGCTCGTGGTCGAAACGGCGCTCTACCGGATTCGCCGGTATTGGCTGAAAGGGCCAAAGGCCGGCAGCGCCGATATCTTCATCGACAATCTGCCGGGCTTCCCGGACAACCTCTCGGCTAACGGCAAGGGCACGTTTTGGCTGGCTATGTATACGGTACGCAACCCCGCCGCCGACGTGCTGGCGGGCAAGCCGTTCCTGCGCAAAGTCGTCTGGCGCCTGCCGGAGTTCCTGCAGCCGGGGCCCAAGCCCTACGCCTTTGTGCTCGGCCTCGATGAGGCCGGCAAGGTGACGCACAATCTGCAGGACCCGCGCGGCACCTATTCGCCCGTGACCAGCGCTGTGGAAGTGAACGGCACGCTCTGGCTCGGCAGCCTGTCCGAGACATCGCTCGCCCGGATCAAAGTGCCGTAGCGCCGTCGGGCGATATTTGGCCACAATCGCCGCCGACCCTCTTGCGGTTCCCCGCGCACTGCCCTCCAATGAACGAAATCCACCAACGGAAGGACAGCATCGATGAAGCGCCGCAGGCTGGGCAGGGACGGGCCCGAGGTATCCGCGATCGGGCTCGGCTGCATGGGCATGTCGATGGCATACGGCACGCCCGACGACGCGGAATCGATCCGCACCATCCATCGGGCCATCGAGCTCGGCATCGATTTCCTCGACAGTGCCCAGCTGTATGGGTTCGGCAAGAACGAGGAGCTGCTGGGCCGGGCGCTCGAGGGCAAGCGCGACAAGGTCTTCCTGATCACCAAATTCGGCGTCGACCGCAGCCGGCCGAGCGGCTGCGACAGCCGGCCCGAGGCGGTGAAGGCTAGCTGCGAGGCCAGCCTGCAGCGCCTCAAGACCGACCGCATCGATCTGTTTTTTCAACACCGGGTCGACCCCGACGTGCCGATCGAGGACACGGCGGGCGCCATGGCCGAGCTGAAGGCGGCAGGCAAGATCCGCTATCTCGGCCTCTGCGAAACCAGCCCCGAGACCCTCAAACGCGCCCACGGCGTCCACCCGATCACGGCCTTGCAATCGGAATACTCGCTGTGGACGCGCGACTGCGAGGCCGAGGTTCTGCCGGCCTGCCGCAAACTCGGCGTCGGCTATGTCGCTTACGCGCCGCTCGGCCGCGGCTTTCTGACCGGCACCATCAAATCGCCCGACGATCTGATCGAGGCGGACCGGCGGCACGAGCATCCACGCTTCTTCGCCGAGGCTTTCGACAAAAACCTCGCGTTGCTGGAAACGCTGGAGGAGATCGCCGGCGACAAGGGTGTCACCCCGGCGCAGATCGCGATCGCATGGGTCCTCGCGCAGGGCGAGGACATCGTGCCGATCCCGGGCACCAAGCGGGTGAAGTATCTGGAACAGAATGCCGGCGCGGCCGATATCACACTCAGCGACGAGGACATGGCCCGGCTCAATGCCGGCTTCCCGCCCGGCGTCACCGCGGGCACGCGCTATCCGGAAGGCGCGCTCAAGCTGTTGCAGATGTAGCGGCCGCATTGCGGCGGTGTTTGCGCCGGCCGCCGACGGATAGGATCGGCAGCGAAGCGCCTTGGTGTGAGTAATCCCGCGGGACGAAGCGATGGCCAAACGCGCCAGAACATACGACGTGGTGGTCATTGGCGCGGGGCATAACGGCCTCGTCTGCGCCGGTTATCTGGCGCGCCACGGTCTCAAGGTCATGGTGGTCGAGCGTCGCTCCGTCGTCGGCGGAGCGGCGATAACCGAAGAGTTCCATCCAGGCTTCCGCAACTCGGTCGCCTCCTACGTCGTCAGCCTGCTCGACCGGCGCATCATCGCCGATTTGCAGCTGCCCCGGTTCGGACTGGAGATCATCGACCGGCCCGCCGGTACCTTTCTGCCCCAGCCCGACGGCCGCTACCTGCATTTGAGCCGCGACCGGGCAGTGGCGAAAACCGAGGTCGCAAAGTTCCACGAGGCCGACGGCGACGCTTATGAAGCCTTCGACACCGAGATCACGGCGCTCGCCGAGGCCGTGCGGCCGCTGCTCCGCGAGCCGCCGCTCAGCGTCCCGAGCGGAATCAGCGACACGCTGCGTGCGCTCGGCCTGACCAAGCAACTGCGCAAGATGGGCATCACCCATCAGTCAAAGCTGGCCGAGCTTATGACCATGAGCGTCGGCGACTATCTCGACCGCTGGTTTGAGGGTGATGCGGTAAAAGGCGCCTTCGGCTTCGAGGGCATCATCGGCAACCTTGCCAGCCCCTATCATCCCGGCACGGCCTATGTGCTGTTGCATCACGCTTTCGGCGAAACCGAGGGCCGCACCGGCGCCTGGGGACATGCCAAGGGCGGAATGGGCGCGATCACCGAGGCGATGGCGCGTTCGGCGGAGACCCGGGGCGCCGTGATCGTGACCGAGGCGCCGGTGCGCGAGATCATTATCCAGGGCACGGGCGATGCGGCGCGCGCGGCCGGGGTCGTGCTCGAGGACGGGCGCACCATCCACGCCAAGCGCGTCGCCGGCAATCTCAACCCCAAACTGCTCTTCCTCGATCTCATGGATCCTGCAATCCTGCCGCCGGATTTCCGCAAGCGCATCGAAGGCTGGCGTTGCCGTTCGGGCACCTTCCGCATGAACCTGGCCCTGAGCCGCCTGCCGCGCTTTGCCTGTTTACGAGATGGCGGCGGGCCGGAGCTGCTCAACGGCACGATCGATATCGCGCCCTCGCTGGGCTATCTCGACCGCGCTTATGATGCGGCCAAGACCGGTGGCTGGTCGCCCGAGCCTATCGTCTCGATGTGCATTCCCTCGCTGATCGACGACACGCTGGCGCCGCAAGGCGCGCATGTGATGAGCCTGTTCTGCCAGCACTTTCATCCGACCCTCGCCGACGGGCGAAGCTGGGACAATGTCAAGTATGAGGTTGCCGATGCCATCCTGCGCGGGCTGGAGGCCTATATGCCGGGCCTGCGGCAGCTCGTGGTCGGCCGCCAGATTCTTACGCCGCTGGATCTGGAACGCGACTTCGGCCTCGTCGGGGGCGACATCTTCCACGGGGCGATGCATCTCGACCAGATTTACGCGATGCGCCCGGCGCTCGGATACGCAGACCACCGCATGCCGGTGAAAGGGCTCTATCTCTGCGGCGCGGGCGCACATCCCGGCGGCGGCGTCAGTGGCCTGCCGGGCCGCAACGCCGCGCGGGCGATCTTGAAGGATGCGGGGCGCTAGGCCTCAATACGAAAGGAGTGACGGAAATGAAACGTGAGCGGATCGATCCGGGCTGGGCCTGGCTCAAGAAATTCAACATCTCGGCGGGCGAGAAGATCGGCGACACCATCTGGCTGTCCGGCGCGGTGGCCTTCGACGAAGAGGGCAACGTGGTCGGCGGCGACGATCTCTACGCCCAGGCGAAGAAGACGTTCGAAAATATCGAAGCCGCGCTCGCCAGCGCCGGAGCAAACATGAGTGACGTGGTGAAGATCAACACCTTCCTCACCGACCTGTCGCGCTACGCCGAATACGGCAAGGCGCGGACCGAGGCCTTTCCGGGCGGCGTGCCCGCAAGCACCGTGGTCGGCACGACCGCGCTGGTGCGCCCCGAACTGCTGGTCGAAGTCGAGGCCGTCGCTGTTATCGGTAGCGGAGGATAATCGCTGGCTCCAGCCCCGACCGAAAACCTGGCAGCACAGTTCTTGGAATCGACCGCAGCGGCGGTGCATGCTTGGTGACGATTTGGGGATATGCTGCGGAATGTTTGAGAAAACATCCAACCACTCCTGCCGCCGACCGTGATCTATCGGTTCGACGAGTGGGAGCTTGATACCGAGCTTTACGAGCTCCGCCACGACGGCCGGCCGTCGAAAGTCGAGCCGCGGGTCTTCGATCTGCTGCACTTCCTGGTGCGCAACGCCGGCCGCGTCGTCAGCCGCGACGAGATCGTCGAGGAAATCTGGGGCGGCCGCATCGTCAGCGAGGCCACCATCTCGACCTGCCTCAAGGCCGCGCGCCAGGCGGTGGGCGACGACGGGCGCACCCAACGCTTCATCAAGACGGTCCACGGGCGGGGCTTTCGCGTCGTCGGCGCGGTGTCGTCGGGAGATGAGGCTGCATCGAATGGGCCATCGTATCAGGACGCAGACGTTACCCCGCACGAGGCGGTCAGCGCGGCCTCAAGCCCGCCGGGTTTGAAAGCCGGAGCGCCGCCCACGAGCGGCCGGCCGACCCTGGCCGTTCTGCCCTTCGACAATCTGAGCGCCGAGGTTGACGAGTATTTCGCCGACGGCCTGACCGAGGACATCATCACCAACCTGTCGCGCTTCCGCGAACTCCTGGTCATCGCGCGCACCGCCAGCTTTCAGTTCAAGGGGCGTGCCGTCGGCCTTGCCCAACTCACCGGCGAGCTTGGCGCCAACTACGTGGTCGAGGGCAGCGTGCGCCGCGCCGGCGGCCGGGTGCGCATTACCGCCCAGCTCATCGACGCGGCCTCGGGCGTGCATCTCTGGGCCGATCACTACGACCGCGAGATGGAGGATATTTTCGCGGTCCAGGACGAGGTGACGCGGACGATCGCGGCGACGCTCGGGGTCAAGCTGCAGGATGTCGCGCTGACTCGCTCGCTGAAGAAAAGCCCCGCCGAACTCGATGCCTATGATTGCCTATTGCATGCGCGGCGCTACACCTCGCTGTTGAGCACGGAGATGCATGCCGAGGCGCGCGATCTGCTGGAAAAGGCGGTGGCGCTCGACCAAAGCTCGGCCGAGGCGCATGCGCTCCTCGCCAATGTCTATCTGGCGGAGCATCGTTTCGACGCCAATCCACGGCCCGACCCGATCGGCCGGGCGCTGAAGATGGCGCAGATCGCGACCCGGCTCGACCCGCAGGACGCCTACGCCCATTGCTGGCTGGCGATCGTGCATTTCTTCCGCGGCGAGAACGACAAATTCGAGGTCGAAGCCCAGCGCGCGCTTGCCCTCAACCCCAACGATCCCGAAACCATAGCCGATATCGGCCACTATCTCGCCTTCATGGGCGAGTTCGACCGCGGTATCGAGCTGTCGCGGCGGGCCCAGCAGCTCAACCCGCTGCATCCCGGCTGGTATTATTTCAGCTTCGCCCGCTATCATTACGACCAGCGCGAATACGACAAAGTGCTCGCCGACATAGAGCGGATCAGCCTGCCCGATTTTTACTGGTGCGGGCTGTTGCGGACCGCGGCGCTGGGCCAACTCGGGCGCGACGAGGCCGGCGCCTCGCTAGCGCAGATCATCACGCTCAAGCCGGATTTTTCCGCCTATGCCGAATTGCAGAAGTGGAATGCCGCGCCCAGGGACATGGAGCACATCCTCGAAGGCCTTCGCAAAGCCGGGCTCGACGAATAACGCGTGCAATGCCCTGGTTTCCTGGATTCAATAAGTAAAACAAGACATCAAGATGTTCTTCCAGCTCGTCGTGAAATTCTTCAATCCGCTGCTTGCGAAGAACGTATTGATACCGAGTTCGCTGGTGAAAAAGGTCGTCGGCAATATCCACCTCTCGGCGCTTCAAGGACGCCACGGGTCGCAACCGATGATCGTCGAGACCTGCGCGGGTCGGATGGAATTGTCGGCGAGCGAAATAACAAGCTGCTTTCCGCTGCTGTTTCGTGTCTGGGAACCGGCCATTGCGCGCTTTGTCGAAGCAAATTTGAAGCCGGGCCACGGCTTTGTGGATATCGGCGCCAATATCGGGTTCTACACGCTGCTCGCCCACAAGCTGGGCGCCCGGCCGACCGCATTCGAGCCGTCACCGCGGGTGTTGCCTCTGCTTTACCGGAACTTGGATCTCAACGGAATCGATCACAGCGTCGTTGAGTGTATTGCCTTGTCCGACAGGTCCGGAACAGCCCAATTGTTCGAAGGGCCCGTCGGCAATCAGGGCCGCAGCAGCCTCTCTCCAGACAACGATCAGCTCGGCAATGCCAGCCACCTCGTGCGCACGGCGCCGGTGGAGGCCTATGCCGAAGTGCTCCAAGCGTCGCGGATGATCAAGATCGACGTGGAAGGCCACGAGGCCCACCTTCTGAAATACATTCTTTCAAATGAAATTGCGCTGCGAGATGATTTTATTATTGTGGCTGAAATAGATCTGAGAAACAGCAATGGTTTATTGAAGCTACTAAAAGAAAAAATGAAATATGGATTGCAGGTCTTTTGGATCGAGAATGACTACACCGTACGGTTCTATCGCAAGAAGCGGTTTCGAGTAACTCGGATGCGCGAGCAGACTCTCAGAAATCTCGGGGGCCGGCGGGTGGACGTCATAATGTCTTCGGCGCCAGTCGATTTCCCGGCGAGCACTTTCGACCTGAATTGAGGTTCATCCCGGTTTGCAGGATCAGCGAATAACAAACGGGCGTCGTCACATGCTCCCAGCACGCGATTGTCGGAAGTAACACAGCCACGCAAAGGCCCTCCCCCGTTTCCGGGGGAGGGCGTGCCTGCGCGAAGGCTGACCGGGCTCGGCGTTAGACCCAGCTTCCGACACAGAGGCGTATGGTCACAAAGTTCCGCGCCCCTTCGTTGAAGTCGTTGTTGCCGACATTCTGAAAGCGGACGGCGCTGACCGGGCGCGTACCGGCCGGGCAGTATTTGGCCGAAATGGCGATGCGCCGGCGCAGCGGTCGCTGCGCGCAGAGGCCGAGATAGACGCTGTTCGGTGCGCCCTCGTAGCGGTCGTTGTAACCGACATTGCGGAAGCGCGTCATGCTGATCCGGCGGCCACCGCAATACCCCGGTGTAAGGAACACCGGAGAATTCGGACGCGCCGAACACAGCCTGACCTTGATGTAATTCCGCGCGCCTTCGTTGAAGTCCTTGTAACCGACATTCTGGAAACGAACGAAGCCGGCCTCGAAGGTGCCGGGCGCGCAGCGATGCAACGACAGCTGGAGCGGCGATCCGTACTGGGCCGACGCGGAGCCGGCGGTACCGATGGTGGCAGCGGCGAGCGTGGCAGCCGCGAGAGCGATGAGTTTGCGTTTCATATCCCTGTTCCTCTGTGCGGTTTGCCGGCGCTTGTTTGATGGGCATGGCCCCTGCGCCGGTTACTGGCCTGGTTATGGCAAAGCGCACTTGAACGGACCCTGAAAGGGCCGTTCATCTGAGGTTCATGAATGTTACAGGGAAGGAAAAGCGTTACACGGCAGTGTGTTAGAAGATCCAATAGCCGCCGTCGATCAGGATGCTGTCGCCCGTATGGTAGGCCGATGCGTTGCTCATTAGGTAGATGGCGATGCCCGCGAAATCGGCCGGCTGGCCCCAGCGGCGCGCGGGAATTCTCGGCAACACGTTGTCGCGGAAGCGGTCCCAGTTGAAGGCAGCCTCGGTCATCTCGGTCTCGATCCAGCCGGGCAGGACCGAATTGGCGGTGATGCCGTGGCGCGCCAGCTCGGTCGCCATGGCGCGCACCATCGAGACCAGCCCGCCCTTGGTGGCGCCGTAATGCTCGTTGCGGGCCGCCCCCGAAATCGCGGCAAGGCTGGCGGTCGCAACCAGTCGGCCGCCGGGATCGCCCGCTTCGGCGCGCTCGACCATGTGCCGCGCCGCCGCGCGCAAGGTCCAAAAGGCGCCGTCCAGGTTGACCTTGGTGACGCGCCGGAACTCCTCGTCGCTGATGTCGAGGACGCTCTTGATGCTCTTGTCGCCGGTGACGCCGGCATTGACGAAGCAACCGTCGACCCGGCCGAAACGGTCGACCGTCTCGGCCATCGCGCTATCGACCGCGGCGCTGTCGCTGACGTCGCAGACCAGCGCCGCCGTCTTGCCCGCGCCCGCCGCCTCCACAACCCGGAGCGCGTCCTCGTTCTTTTGCTCATTGGTGCCCCAGATACAGACATCGGCGCCGGCCTGGGCCAGGGCTTCGGCGAAGCCGAGCCCAATGCCGCCATTGCCGCCGGTCACCAGCGCCACCTTGCGGGTGAGATCAAAGCCTGTGTAGCGATATGCCATTGTCGCGCCGCCCCCTATTTCCCTTACATCGCCGCCAGAACTTTTTCGTAGACCGCCTTGACAGCGTCCATGTCGCCCGGGTTGTGGCCCCAATTGAGCTTGAGGTCATCGCCTTCGGCGCGCGGCAGAATATGGAAATGCAAATGCGGCACCGACTGCCCGGCGCCGGGGCCATTGGCTTGAGCGAGGTTGATGCCGGCGGGCGCAAGCGCAGTCTGGACGGCGGTGGCGACGCGCTTGGCGGTTTGCGCGACGGCGGCGATCTGCTTGGCCGGGATTTCGAAGAGATTCTGCCAATGTTCCTTCACCACCGCCAGCGCGTGGCCCGGATTGGCCGGGTTCACGTCCATGAAGGCAATGGTGGCGGCGTCCTCATGCAATTTGAAGCACGGGATCTTGCCGGCGATGATCTTGCAGAAGATGCAGGTGTCGTCAGACTTCATGGCCCCCCCCGCTCCGTAGCACGCCTCGTCCTTCGACAGGCTCAGGATGTGGCTCCATCTGTATTATCGGCCAATAGAACCTTCATCCAACCGAAAAAATGCCCTCATCCTGAGCTTGTCGAAGGATGCGGGCCACCTTGGAGGACTACCTCACGCCGTGCCGTCGCCGCCTTTCCTGCCAATGGCGGCCTGGGCGGCGGCGAGGCGGGCGATGGGGACGCGGTAGGGCGAGCAGGAGACATAGTCGAGGCCGACCGCCTCGCAAAAGGCGATCGAGGCCGGGTCGCCGCCATGCTCGCCGCAGATGCCGAGCTTGATGTCGGGGCGGGTCTTGCGCCCGCGCTCGCAGGCGATCGAAACCAGCTCGCCGACGCCTTCGATGTCGAGCGAGACGAAAGGATCCTGCGGTACGATGTTCTTGGCTTGGTATTCGGGCAGGAAATTGCCGGCGTCGTCGCGGCTGAGCCCAAAGGTCGTCTGGGTGAGATCGTTGGTGCCGAAGCTGAAGAATTCCGCCGTCACCGCCAGGCGGTTGGCGAGCAAGGCGGCGCGCGGCAGCTCGATCATGGTGCCGACGAGGTAGTCGAGCCTGACGCCGGTCTCGGCCTCAACGGCGGCGGCGACGCCAATGATCGCGGCCTTCAAAATATCCAGTTCGGCCTTGGTGGCGGCGAGCGGGATCATGACCTCCGGCACCACCGCTTCGCCGGCTGCCTTACCAGCCTCGATCGCCGCCTCGAAGATGGCGCGGGCCTGCATCTCGTAGATTTCGGGGTAGGTGATGCCGAGGCGGCAGCCGCGATGGCCGAGCATCGGGTTGCTTTCGGCAAGCCGCGCGACGCGGCGGCGCACCACCGCGACATCGACGCCGGCGGCCTTGGCGACCTCCTCCAGCTCGTGCGGCTCGTGCGGCAGGAACTCGTGCAGCGGCGGGTCGAGCAGGCGGATGGTGACGGGCAGCCCCGCCATTGCCGCGAAAATCTCGATGAAGTCCTGGCGCTGCATCGGCAGGATCTTTTCCAGCGCGGCCCGCCGGCCGGGCTCGTCCTCGGCCAGGATCATCTCGCGCATGGCGACGATGCGCTCGCCGTCGAAGAACATGTGCTCGGTGCGGCAGAGCCCAATGCCCTCGGCGCCAAACTCGCGCGCGGTGCGCACATCGGCCGGGGTCTCGGCATTGGCGCGCACGGCCATGCGGCGGGCGGCGTCGGCCCACTCCATGATCGTGGCGAAATCGCCGGAGAGCTGAGGCTGGATGGTCGGAACCTCGCCCAGCATCACCGTGCCGGCGGCGCCATCGATGGTGATGGTATCGCCGGCCTTCACGGTCATGTCGCGCACGCTCAAGGTCTCGGCCGGGTAGTCGATGCGCAGCTCGCCCGCGCCGGCGACGCACGGCCGGCCCATGCCGCGTGCGACCACGGCGGCGTGGCTGGTCATGCCGCCGCGCGCCGTCAAGATGCCGCGGGCGGCGTGCATGCCATGAATGTCTTCGGGGCTGGTCTCGATCCGCACCAGGATGACGTCTCGGCCTTGGCCTGCCAGCGCCTCGGCCTCGTCGGCGGAGAAGGCGACGATGCCCGAGGCGGCGCCCGGCGAAGCCGGCAGCCCGCGCGTCACGATGGTCACGTCGGCGTCGGGGTCGAGGGTGGGATGGAGGAGCTGGTCGAGCGCCAGCGGGTCGATGCGCGCCACGGCCTCGGAGCGGTCGATCAGTCCTTCGCCCGCCATCTCCACGGCGATGCGCAGGGCGGCGTGGGTGGTGCGCTTGCCGGTGCGCGTCTGCAGCATCCACAGCGTGTTCTTCTGGACGGTGAACTCGATGTCCTGCATGTCGCGATAGTGGTTTTCCAGCGTCCCGCGGATGGCCACGAGCTCGGCGAAGATCTCCGGCATCACCTCTTCCATCGCCGGCAGCTTCGACTTGGAGGCCTCCTTGCCGGCGAGGGTAAGGTTCTGGGGCGTGCGGATGCCGGCGACCACGTCCTCGCCCTGGGCATTCACCAGATACTCGCCGAAAAACCGGTTCTCGCCGGTGGAAGGATCGCGGGTAAACGCAACGCCTGTCGCGCAATCCTTGCCCATATTGCCAAAGACCATGGCCTGGACGTTGACCGCCGTGCCCCAGTCGTCAGGAATGGCGTGGAGCCGGCGGTAGGTAACCGCGCGCTGATTTCCCCAAGAGCCGAAGACGGCCCCGATCGCGCCCCAGAGCTGGTCCATCGGGTCCAGCGGAAAAGGCGCGCCGGTGCGCTCGGCCACCATCGCCATATACTGAGCGACCAGATCCTGCCAGTCCTCGGCCGTCAGGTCGGTGTCCATATAGGCGCCGCGGTCGTCCTTCTTGTTCTCCAGCAGCTCCTCGAAGGCGTGATGGTCGACGCCGAGCACAACGTTGCCGTACATCTGGATGAAGCGGCGGTAGCTGTCATAGGCAAAGCGCGGATCGCCCGATTGCGAGGCAAGCCCCGCCACGGTGGTATCGTTGAGGCCGAGATTGAGGACCGTATCCATCATGCCCGGCATCGAAGCGCGCGCACCCGAACGCACCGACACGAGTAGCGGGTTCGCCGCATCGCCGAACTTGGCGCCGACGATCTTCTCGATTTTCTTGAGCGCAGCCGCGACTTGCGCCTGGAGTTCGCTCGGATAAGTGCCGCCGCCCTCATCGTAATGCGTGCAGACCTCGGTCGTCACCGTGAAGCCGGGCGGCACCGGCAGGCCGATCGAGGCCATCTCGGCAAGGTTGGCGCCCTTGCCGCCGAGCAGCCCCTTCATATCGGTGCGGCCCTCGGCTTTGCCGGCGCCGAACCCGTACACCCATTTGGGCGCGCGCTTCTTGGCGCGCTTAGGGACGGGTCTGGTCCGAGCACCGTTTGCCTTCGGCATCCCCCCCACCCTAACCCTCCCCCTCAAGGGGGGAGGGAACGCAATTGCACGTGGGTCGCTTTAATTCCCGCCCCCCTTGAGGGGGAGGGTTAGGGTGGGGGGACACAACGTAGGCGCAGCGCATCAGCGACCCTCAATTCTCGAAAAATCAGCGACACGATTCATGGTGAGGCAAATCCAAGCCAGCAAGCCTAGCCTGTTTTTCCTTAAGTTCTGGTCTTCGACATTGACTGTGACTTGTTCGAAAAACTCGTCAACTGGGCCTCGCAATGTCGCCATCGACCGCATTGCCACGCCATAGTCTTCCTCGCGAAGAGCAGAGTTTACTTTTTGGTCCACCTCGGAGACCTGCCGGTAAAGCTGTTGCTCGGCCGGTTCATGCAGCCATTCGTCGACCGACAACGCTTCGTACTTAGCACTGTCTTTCTTGCTCTCTTTTTCGACTATGTTTGACGCACGCTTGTACGCCGCCAACAAACTTTGTCCGTCCTCGCTTTCCAAAAACGTCGCCAGCGCATCGACCCGCGCGAGCAGGCGCACGATGTCGTCTTCGCCGCCAACGGCGAACACCGCGTCAATCTGGTCGTGGCGCACGCCCTGGCCGCGCAGATGCACTTTGAGGCGGTCGGCGAAGAACGCGAGCAGCTGCGGCACGACGGCATAAATCTCGCCGTAGCGTTCATCCTCCTCGACCTCGACCTCGAGCGTCTCGACCGCGACATGCTCGTCGAGCCCCAGATCGTCGAGGGCGGCGCGGGTCTCCATCACGCTTTCGCGCAGATGCTGGTCGAGGATCATCTGTGTCGCGGCATTGAGTATCGGAACCAGCGGCAGCCGCAGCTTGTTTTCCAGGATCAGGCGGATCACGCCGAGGGCGGCGCGCCGAAGCCCGTAGGGATCGCGCGATCCGGTCGGTGTCTCGCCGATGGTCCAGAAGCCGACCAGCGTGTCGAGCTTGTCGGCCAGCGCCACCGTGACCGAGACAGGCGCGGTCGGGCAGCCATCATTCGGCCCCTGCGGCGCGTAGTGCTCGGCGACGGCGCCGGCAACCTCCGGGCTCTCGCCATCGTGGAGCGCGTAGTAACGGCCCATCACGCCCTGGAGTTCGGGAAACTCGCCGACCATATCAGTGGTGAGGTCGGCCTTGGCGAGGCGGGCGGCCGACCGCACCTTGTCGCGGTCGGCGCCGGTGATCACCGAGAGCTCGGCGGCCAATGCGCCGACGCGGTCGACCTTGTCACCTATCGAGCCGAGCCGCTCGTGATAGATAATGGCGTTCAGCGCCGGGATACGGCTCGACAGCGAGGCCTTGCGGTCCTGGTCCCAGAAGAACTTGGCGTCGGAGAGCCGCGCGCGCAGTACCCGCTCGTTGCCGGCGACGATTGCCTTGCCCTTGTCGTTGGTCTCGATGTTGGCGACGAGGATGAACTTGGGGGCCAGCTTTCCGCTTGCATCCGTAAGCGCGAAGTATTTCTGGTGTGCGCGCATCGAGGTGATCAGCACCTCCTGCGGCACGTCCATGAACGCCTCGTCGATCGCGCCCATCAGGACGACCGGCCATTCGACCAGCCCCGTGACTTCGTCGAGTAAGCTAGGGTCGTCGCGCAGCGTCAGCCCGGCCTTCTTGGCGCGCGCGGCCGCGTCTTTTTCGATCTTGGCGCGCCGTTCCGCGGGATCGAGGAGGACATGCGCGTCTTTGAGCTTTGCCCGGTAGTCGGCGAAGCTTTTCACGGCGAACGACTTCGGCGCAAGGAAGCGATGGCCGGCGGTGCGATTCTGAAACGCAAGCATTTCAGTGTCTTGTCCGCCCAGGTTCACGCTGCCGGGCAATGTTTCGCCGCCGAACACTGCCGCGACATTATGCAGTGGCCGCACCCAACGGAACGGGCTATTCGCCCAGCGCATGGATTTCGGCCATGCGAGGCCGTTGATTGCCGAGCTGATTGCACCGTTGATTGCATCCGTGGAAGCGCCGCCTTTTCTTGTCGAGACAACGAACCAAAACTCGTTGCCCTTCACGTCGCGCTTCTCGCAGTCGTCGAGCGAAGCAAGGCCGGCCGATTTAAGAAAGCCTTCGATCGCCCGCTCGGGCGAGCCGACGCGCGGGCCTTTGCGCTCCTCGGTAAGGTCGGCCTGCATGGCCGGAATGCCGTCGACGACGAGGGTGAGCCGGCGCGGCGTGACGTAGGCCTCGGCGGTATCGTATTCGAGCCCGGCCTTGGTCAGCCCCTCGGTGACGAGACGCATCAGATCCTCCGCCGCGCGCGCCTGCATGCGCGCCGGGATCTCTTCGGACATCAGCTCGAGGAGGAGCTCAGGCATTACTGTGCCGCCTCCGCCGCATCAGTCACCGCATGGCCGCGGCTTTCCAGCCAGCCCGCACAGCAGCCCTTCGCCAGCGTGCGCACCCGCAGAATGTAGGACTGGCGTTCGGTCACGCTGATGACGCCGCGCGCATCGAGCAGATTGAAAAGGTGGCTTGCCTTGATGCACTGGTCGTAGGCCGGCAGCGCCAGCTTGCGCGCCAGCAGCGACTGGCATTCCTGCTCGGCGTCGGCAAAGTGATGCAGCAGCATCTCGGTGTTGGCGGCCTCGAAGTTGTGCGCCGAGTATTCGCGCTCAGCCTGCAGGAAGATGTCGCCATAACTCGTGCCCGCACCGTCGAAATCGAGGTCGTAGACGTTCTCCACCCCCTGCACATACATCGCCAAGCGTTCCAGCCCGTAGGTGAACTCGACCGACACCGGGTCGCAGTCGAAGCCGCCGACCTGCTGGAAGTAGGTGAACTGGGTCACCTCCATGCCGTCGCACCAGACCTCCCAGCCCAGCCCCCAGGCGCCGAGCGTCGGGCTCTCCCAATCGTCCTCGACGAAACGGATGTCGTGGGCCAGCGGGTCGATGCCGAGATGTTTCAGGCTCCTCAGGTAGAGCCCCTGGCTGTCGGGCGGCGAGGGCTTCAGGATCACCTGGTATTGGTAGTAGTGCTGCAGCCGATTGGGATTCTCGCCATAGCGGCCGTCCGTGGGCCGGCGCGAGGGCTGAACATAGGCGGCGCGCCACGGCTCGGGCCCAAGCGAACGCAAGGTCGTCGCCGGATGAAAGGTGCCCGCCCCCACCTCCATGTCGTAGGGCTGCAGGATCACGCAATCCTCGCGCGCCCAGAAGTCCTGGAGCTTGAGGATCAGGCGCTGGAAGCAGGTCTCGGGGTCGGGTTTGCGCGCCATATTTGGGCGATGAGCTGGCGGCGAGGCTGGGCCGCGATTTGTGCGGCGCAACTTAGACGCCGGGCGCGCTTAGAGCAAGGAAGGTGGGGCTGACTGAGAATGCCGCGGGAGATGGGTGAACCTGAAAGGCTTTCAACATTGAAACGCCGTTGGCGTTTCAGGCCCCTCACCCTCCCATCGCTGACGCGATGGGCCCCTCCCTCTCCCCCCAGGGGGCGAGGGGGAAAGAAAGGCATCGCCATGATCCCCTCTCCCCTCGTGGGAGAGGGTTAGGGTGAGGGGGCAGCGGCCCCCAATTCAGTAAGGGCAGTTGGCGCGCTCGCAGGCGGCGGTGTCGCCGGCGGGCTGGTAGACCTTGCAGACCGGGCATTGGACCATCGTTTCGGTATGGGCTTCCGCCTCCTCGACGCTTTCGCGCTTGGCGCGGCGTTTCCCCCTCCCACGCCCGCCCTTGAGGCGCTCGGCAGAGCGTTTGGCCTCGATGCGCGTGTAGTATTTGAAGCCGAACCAGACGGCCCCAATGATCGCGGCGAGGACGAGGATTTTGGCGAGGGAGAAGCCGAACATACGCTTGGGAGCCTAGGCGGATATAATTTTCAGGGCGTTTGGGTGGGCCGGGCGCCGATCAAAGCCCGAGACGGTTCCACAGGAAACGCTCCTCGACCGCCGCCAAAAGCTCCGCTGCCCAGCCCGCGGGCCCGGGCAGGCCGTCGCCGCCGGCGCGAAAACCAAGGCGGCGGGACAAGTATCCCCGCCGCGCCTGGACGAGACGCAGCCGTGCTTTCTCGCCGAACCGGTCGCGGATCACCGAGCGCAGATCGCCGATGCCGTCGACGAGGCCGAGTTCGAGCGCGCGCCGGCCGGTCCAGAAGGCGCCAGAAAAGACCTCTTTGTCGTCGCCCTTGAGGCGCTTGCCGCGACGGCTGCGCACCAGATCGATGAAGCTCTCATGGATGTCGGATTGCAGTGATTTGAGATGCTTCACATCCTCTGGCTTTTCAGGCTGAAAGGGGTCGAGCATGCCCTTGTTGTTGCCGGCGGTGTGCATGCGCCGCTCCACACCGATGCGCCGCAGAAGCTCGGGGAAGCCGAAACCGCCGCTGATCACTCCGATCGAGCCGACGATCGAATTCTCGTCGGCGAAGATCTCATCACCCGCGCAGGCGAGCCAATAGCCGCCCGAAGCGGCGGCGTCCTCGGCGAAAGCGAGGATGGGAATGTCCTTTTCCTCGGCGAGCGCGCGCAGACGCTTGAAGATGAGCGACGATTGGACCGGCGAGCCGCCCGGCGAGTTGACCGAAATCGCCACGGCTTTCAGGTGCTTCATCTTGAAGGCGCGTTCGATCACCGCCGCCAGGCCCGCCAGGGTGAGCCCGCTGCGCAAGGGGCCCATGCGACCGATCACCCCGTGCAGCCGGATCACCGCGACCACCGGTCCTCTCGATCCGAAGAACATGGCGTCGAATTCCCTGGTCGGGCGCGTTGGCTGGGGCGGCGCCCGTTGCCCCGCGCGGCCAAGGATAGGGATGGGCAGGCCGGATGCCAAGCGGAACGGGGGAACCGGCCTCTAGCCGCCGAGCGCCGCGGCGTCGCGCAGCACGGCTTCGGCCGCTGCCGTGTAGCGCTCGCCTTCATGCAGCACCAATCCGGGCAGCAGCGTCGTTGGCGTGCCCACGCCTTTGCGGGCGCGCAGGATGACACGCTTGGCGGGCGCGCCGGCCCTCGGCCAGAGCGGCAGAATGGTGATCCCGCCCGCCCTGCCGTCAAGCGCCGTAATCAGCGCATCGAGGCGGTCGGCGCGATGAATGAAAGTGACCCAGCCCCTTCGCTTGGCGGCCGCAAGCGCTGCCGCGATCCAATCGCCCAGCGCCGCATCGCCCTCGGCATTCGCCGCGCGCCGGCCGGGATCAGGCGAGAGATCGGCGCGGCCAGGCTCCAGATAGGGCGGGTTCGCCATGACATGGTCGAAAGCGCCGGCGGCAATCTCGGCCGGCGGGTCCAGCAGATCGCCAGCGAGCGCCGCGACCCGGTCCGCCATGGCATTGGCCGCGATGTTCTGCGTGCACAGCCGGGCGAGGCCCGGATCGCGTTCCAGTCCGGTGATGCGGACCTCCGGCAGCCGCGCCGCGAGCGCCAGCGCCGCCGCGCCGATGCCGCAGCCGAGATCGAGCACATGCTCGCCGGGCTTTGCGGGCACGGCGGCGGCAAGCAGGACGGGATCGATTGCCGAGCGGTATCCGCCGGCAGGCTGGCGCAAGGTGATCCGCCCGTCCAGCAACGCGTCTTCAGTCGTTTCGATATCTAAACCCCCTGCATCGATATCGCTCATGTTCCGCACGCAGTGCATTGGGTCCGCACGCAGTGCATTGGGATTGCCCGGCTCCTGCGATAGTCTGAACTGCGGGGGCCGGCACGTAAATATGACCCCGCCCCTTGAGGCAGCCTATGCAGAACCTGCGCACCAGTTCGCTGATCGCAAAAACGCTGACCCGGGTCGGCCTCGCCGTCGCGCTGACGGCAATCGTCGTCATGTCGCCAGGGCCGGCGCGGGCGAAGACGCTCATCCAGGGCGGCTATGTGACCGGCAAGGCCTATCTCGACATGCCCAACCTGCGCAAGATCGCGTATGTCACCGGCCTGCTGGAAGGCATGTTCCTGGCGCCGAAGCTGGGCGGCGATCCGGCCCGGATGCGCTGGCTCGCGCATTGCACCGAGAGCATCGGACGGCGCGGCGTGCGCGACGTCATCGAGCATTATCTTCTGGAGAAGAACCGCACCTGGGACAACCGGAACCCGGCCAAAATGTACCGCGCCATTGCCGTCGGCTGCCGCGCCGGCATGAATCCGCGCGCGGCATCGCGCGAGGCACGGCGCGACGGCGGCTATATCACCGGACGCGAATATCTCGACATGGATGGGCTGAGGAAGCGCGCTTACGTGGCGGGACTGGTCGAAGGCGTGTTGCTCGCTCCCGCCTTCGGGGTTGAAGCGGGAACCATTCAGCCCTTCGTGGAATGCGTCGACCGGCTGAATTGGCAAGGTGTGCGCAAGGCGGTCAACGCCCAGTTGCTGGCCGATGCAAGCTTGTGGCCCCTGCGCGATCCGGCGACGCGCTACCGCGCCATCATCGTCGGCTGCGGCCTCGGCCGCTGACGGTGGCTGCCGAGCCGAGCCGGTCAGGCAAAAGCGGTTCACCAGCCATGCAGACGGGGACCCCGTCGATCGCGATCATCGGCTGCGGCTTCGGGGGCATTGGCCTCGGTGTCGCGCTGAAGAAGGCCGGGATCGAAAGCTTCACGATCTTCGAGCGCGCGGCGGCGCCCGGCGGCGTCTGGCGCGACAACCACTATCCGGGCGCGGCCTGCGATGTGCCCTCGCAGCTCTACTCCTATTCCTTCGAGCAAAATTACGTCTGGTCGGGGCGCTACGGCGGCCAGGACGAGATCCTGACTTACCTGAAACACTGCATCGCCAAATACGGGCTGACCCCGCATATCCGCTTCAATACCGAAATCGCCGGAGCGGCTTTCGACGATGCCGACGGAACGTGGACGCTCAAGGCCGAAGATGGCGCGCGGATCGATGCGCAGATCCTGGTCTCGGCAGTCGGGCTGTTCAACCGGCCGGCCTGGCCAAATATCCCAGGCCGCGGGGAATTCCAGGGCCCGCAGTTCCATTCCGCAAACTGGGACGACGCCGTTGATCTTGCGGGCAAGCGCGTCGCCGTGATCGGGACAGGCGCGAGCGCCATTCAGTTCGTGCCCAGGATCGCGCCGGTGGCGGGCCAGCTCCATGTCTTCCAGCACTCGGCCCAATATGTCTTCCCCAAGCACGAACCGCCGCCGCCGTCAGGATGGCGCGCCCGGGCGGGCCGGTCCTGGCCGGTGCGAAGGCTGAAACGGCTGCGCGTTTTCGCGCAGTTCGAGGGCGTCACGCGGCGACGGCGGTCGGAAAAACTACGCCGGGCAGGCGAGAAAGCCTTCGCGGCGCATCTGGAAAGCGCGGTCGGCGATCCCGAGCTGCGCGCGCGGCTCACGCCCGACTATCTCTTGGGCTGCAAGCGCGTGCTCATCTCGAACGAATGGTACCCGGCGCTGCAGCGGCCCAACGTTGCGCTCTATGACACGCCGGTGGAGGCGGTGCTGCCGACGGGCTTGCGATTGCGCGGCGGGCGAACCATCAATCTTGATGCGATCATCTACGGCACTGGCTTCGCCACCACGGACACCTGGCGCCAATGGCGATCCGCGGCCGGGGCGGCCGCGACCTCAACGCGGCCTGGCGCGAGGGCGCCGAAGCCTATCTCGGGATCACGGTCGCGGGCTTTCCCAACTTCTTCATGCTCTACGGGCCCAACACCAATTCCACGGGCAGCATCGTCTTCATGCTGGAGAGCCAGGCACGCTACGTCGTCGATAGCCTGCGCACGATGCGGCGCCGCCGCGCGCACTGGATGGAGGTGCGCGAGACCCGGCAGCGCGAATTCAACGACGAGATCCAGGCCCGCCTCGGCGAGACCGTCCTCGTCCATGAGGGCTGCCACAGCTATTTCCAGACCGCCGCCGGCAAGGTCGTCACCCAATGGCCAGGCTTCATGCTGGCTTACCGGATGAAAACGCGCCGCGTCGCGGCCGGGGATTACAGCTTTGGTGGGTAGCTCGCCGAATTACCTTTTTTCGGGTCGCAACTCCTTGCCTTCGCCCTCGGCTTCGATGATGGCGCGGGCGCGGGGGGCGTCCTCGTCGATCACCATGAGGCGGCGCGGAATTGCGCCGGCCGTGCCTTCCAGCACACTGGTATGGGCGTCGAGCACGAAGCTTTCGATGCCCTGCTCCTTGAGCACGGCGGTTGCCCAGGAGATCAGAACCGGGTCGTTGGTGCGGATCAGCTCTATCACGATCGTGATGCCTCCAAGCGGAGATGCCCCTTGACCAGCGGCGCGCGGGTCATATTCTCAAAAGCGATATAACGACAAAAGAAACAATGGGGAAGGACGCCATCGTGGCGGTCGTCATCAGCCTGAACGAAGGACGCGGAGCGAAGAAGCGCGCCAGCCTCGACAAAATATCGGCGCTGACCGCGCGCGATCTCGTGCGCGTCAACAAGGTCATCGTCGCCCGCATGGACAGCCCCGTGGCGCTGATCCCCCAGCTCGCCGGGCATATTGTCGCGGCGGGCGGCAAACGATTGCGGCCCACCCTCACATTGGCCTCGGCCCAGCTTTGCGGCTATGCCGGCGACCGGCACATCGCGCTGGCGGCCTGCGTGGAGTTCATCCACACCGCCACTTTGCTGCATGACGACGTGGTCGATGACAGCAACCTGCGCCGTGGGCTGGCGACGGCAAACTCGGTGTGGGGCAACCAGGCTTCGGTGCTGGTGGGAGATTTCCTCTTCGCGCGCGCCTTCAAGCTGATGGTCGAGGACGGCAGCTTGCGCGTGCTCGACATCCTCTCAAGCGCCTCGGCCATAATCGCCGAGGGCGAGGTGGCGCAGCTCACCACGGCCAACGACACCGAGACCTCGGAGACCGCGTATCTGGAGGTCATCACCGGCAAGACCGCCGTGCTGTTCGCCGCCGCCTGCCGTATCGGCGCAGTGCTCGCCGAGCGGCCACGCATCCAGGAAGAAGCGCTCGACAATTACGGGCTCAATCTCGGCATCGCCTTCCAGCTTGTCGACGACGCGCTCGACTATTCGGCCAGCCAGGCCGAACTCGGAAAAGAGATCGGCGACGATTTCCGCGAGGGCAAGATCACCCTGCCGATCGTGCTCGCCTACCGCCGCGGCTCGGAGAAGGAGCGCAAGTTCTGGCGCCGCGCGCTGGAGGATATGGACCAGCAAGAGGGCGACCTCCAAGAAGCGATCGGTCTGTTGGAGAAGCACGGCACGCTGAAGGACACCGTGGAACGCGCGCGCCATTACGGCGCCATCGCCCGCGACGCGCTGGGCATCTTCCCCGAGACCGAGGCCAAGGCTGCGCTGATCGAGGCCATCGATTTCTCGATCGAGCGGGCGTGTTAGAGTGCCCGCCGGCGCGAGACGCCGATAGCGGGTCACCCGCGCTTACACCCGTCTCAGACACTCGCACAGCCGGCGATCGAGCGTTATTGTCTGCCCGCGGCCCAAATCGCTGTCGGGAGGTCAACCATTGCCCAGAACCGGAAAATGCCTGTGCGGAGAGGTCAGCTTCTCGGCTGAGCCAATGCCGACAATGCAAGCCTGCCACTGCGATATTTGCCGCAAGTGGGGCGGTGGACCGTTCATGTCGACGCCCTGCAAGGAGGCGACCTTTCAGGGGCCGGTGACGCGCTACGCCTCGTCGGAGGCCGCCGATCGCGGTTTCTGCGCGACCTGCGGCACCCATCTTTTTTTCTTCGCAAAGGCCGCTGGAATTCATGCGGTGCCGATCGGCCTGTTCGATGATCAGTCGGGCCTGCCGTTCCGGGCAGAGCTCTTCGTGGACAGCCGCCCGGACTATTACGTCTTCAACAACGAGACCAAGCAGATGACGGGCGCGGAATACCGGGCCAAGTTCGGTTGATCCACAAACGCCGCGAAGCCCGGGCCGACCTGACCCGCAATCGACGCCGAATTGCGGCCGTGGAGCGCGTATCGCATCGGTGGCCAAACGAGCTATGACATGAGCTCCAAGACCGGTCCTGCGTGCGGGGCAGGCCAATGCGAGGCGGCAGTTCGGCCGCGAAGTCGAGACGCTGATTGCGGGCCATAAGGTCGGGACAACCGTCGTGGTGTGTCACACATTGTGGGCGCGCTACCGGCGGTAGATGCAGCGATACTGGGTCCGGCTTTCCAGAGCGCGGATCACGCGAACGCCATATTTGCGGCGGCAGTGGCGCCAGGCAGCGCGCGTTACCTGCCAGCCACCGCTGTAGCTGACACGGGTGTAGTGGCAGACCGGTGTGCGGCCACGCGGGAATGTCATATGCGTCACCTTGAAACCGCGGCGCCTGTTGCAACGCCAGTACTTGGCCACGGGCACGACGGAGTTGCCGTTTTGCGCGTTGAAGTCGAGGCCGGTGTTCGGCGCGGCGGATGCGGCATCCGCTTTCGGCCAATAGACAGACACACGCGGCCGTTTCGCGCCTTTAACGCGTCAAATTTCAAACTGAGACAGACTCGCGATATCCTGCGTTGGGTCTCGGCGCTGGCGATCCAAGCCCCCGCCGGATAAACAGGCGCATCGCTCACCGGGGCGCGCGCATGCTGTTCAACTCGGTCCAGTTTCTGGTCTTCCTGGTCGCCGCGCTGGGACTCTATTGGGTCCTCAAGCACCGGGCGCAGAATTTTCTGCTGCTCGCCGCGTCGTACGTCTTCTATGGCGCCTGGAACTGGAAGTTCCTCGGCCTCATTGTGCTGACGACGCTGGCCGATTTCAGCGCCGCACTGGTGATCGCCAATACCGACCGGCAGAGCCGGCGGAAATTAGCGCTCGTTGCTGCAATCACGGTCAATCTCGGCGTGCTCGGTTTCTTCAAATATTACAACTTCTTCATCGAGGACGTTTTTGTCTTCCTGAAGCTGCTCGGCATCCCCTACACGCCGCTGGTGCTGCAGATCGTGCTGCCGGTCGGCATCTCCTTCTACACATTCCAGTCGATGAGCTACACGATTGACACCTACCGGGGGGACGTAACGCCAACCGAGAAGTTCTTCGACTATGCTCTGTATGTGGCCTTCTTCCCGCAGTTGATCGCCGGGCCCATCGAGCGGGCGGGGCATCTCCTAAAGCAGATCCAGACGCCGCGCACGGTCTCGGTCGAGCGCATCAACGAGGGCGTGCTGCTGATCGCGCTCGGGCTCTTCAAGAAAGTCGCGGTGGCTGACCATCTGGCGCAATACGTCGATACCGCCTTCGACCGGCAGACCGGCTGGAAGCTGCTGATCGCGCTCTATTTCTTTGCCTTCCAAATCTATTGCGACTTCTCCGGCTATTCGGATATCGCGCGCGGCTGCGCCAAACTCTTCGGCATCGATCTGCGGCTCAACTTCAACCGGCCCTACTTCGCGCGCAATCTGACCGAGTTCTGGCGGCGCTGGCATATCTCGCTGTCAACCTGGTTTCGCGACTACGTCTACCGGCCGCTCGGCGGCAAGCACGCGCGCGGCTGGCGGCCTTACCGCAACCTGATGCTGGTCTTTTTGCTTTCGGGGCTGTGGCACGGCGCGGCCTGGACCTTCGTGATCTGGGGCGCAATCCACGGGGTGATCCTGGCCTGCGAGAAGGCGCTGTCGGGCTGGCGGAGCGAGGCGCCTCGGCATGCGCCCAGGCACGGGCTCAATCCGCGCAATGTGCTCGCCGTGCTGGTGACTTTCCATATCGTCTGTGCGGCCTGGGTGTTTTTCCGCGCCGGCTCACTGGAGCGCGCGCTCAACTTCTTCGCGCGGCTCGTCGAACCGGCGACGATCCCCTTCTCCGGCCTCATGGTCTTCGTGCATGCGATCGGCGCGCTGGCGCTTCTCCTGCTCTGGGAGGCGTTCGAGGAACGCTGGCGGGGGCTCATCGCCAGACCTGCTGTGGCTGTGCCGGCCTATGCGGTTTTCCTGATCTTCACTCTCGCCTGGGGACAGCTGAATGGCGGCCAGTTCATCTATTTTCAGTTCTGAGCAGGCGCGCCGCCTGCCGTGGCGCGCGGCGGCGCTTTTTGCGCTGCTGCTGGTGCTGCTCGATCAGGGCGTGGGGCGGCTGGTGGAACGCCTCATCGGCACCACCGACAGCAATTGGGGCCCCAATCAGGTAGCGCGGCTCATCACCCGCAAGGAGCCGGGGATCGTGCTCGGAAATTCGCGCGCCGGGGCGATCGCACCCAAGGTTTTGCAGGCCCACACCGGCCTTGCTTTCTACAATGGCACCGCGCCCGGGCAGTCGATCCACTTCCAGATCATCGCCTTCGAGGCGCTGCTCAAGCGCAATCCCAATCTCCGCGTCGTCGTCTACGAACTCGACCATCTCGATCTCACCGCCGGCAATCCGGCTACCGCCCGGGCGGTCGAAGTCGCATCGTTTCTCTATGGCTCATCGCCAACGGCGCGCGAGATCTTTCACACGCTCGACCCCTGGAACCGCCTGCGTTTTCTGTCGCGCACCTACCGTGTAAACGGCGCAATCGCGCCCATCCTGGTCGACCACCTGTTTCCCTCCCAGCGCGGCCGGCTGACCAGCGACGATGGCTTCATAGCGCATGACGGCAGCATGGCGGGCAAGCCTTGCCGGGCCAGCAAGGCCGACAACCGGCCGCTCGCCCCGTTCAAGATCGCGCTGCTGAAACGCCTGGTGGCACAGGCCAAGGCGGCGAAGGTAAAGCTCGTTTTCGTGACCGCGCCCTTGCTCGTCGCCTGCGGCATCGATCGGCGGCCGCTGTTTTCCCGCTTCGCCGAACTGGCGGCGCGATGGGGCGTGCCGTACCGGTCATACGTGACGGCGATCGGCGATCCCGCCGACTTCTTCGACCCCAATCACCTCAACCGCCGCGCGGCGCTGCGCTACTCGAAGATGATTGCGGCCACGCTGGTGGAAACGCTGAAGCCGGCGCGATGATGTCGTTGCACTGAACTTTAGTATCCGCAGGATCACGGACCGCTCCGCCGCCCGTTGGGTACAGCTTCAGCGGTTTTTTGGTTGTCCGGGGCTGCCGCCCTCAAGTTTCCGCACGAGCCGCCAGACGGCGAACATCACGCTCAAGCCGACAAACACACCGAAGACCACGCCACCCCAATGCATCGATCACTCCCATCTCGCGCCGTCGATGCGGCGCGCACCGTAATCGTTCAAGAGGCGCGCCGGTCGCGCGCGGGCTCGGCCCGCACTACTCGCCCATGGCGTAGACAACGCCGATCATTGCCACGACAAAAATGCTGACGACGATAATCGTCGCAACCATGCCTGCTTTTCTGAGCTGAAAATCATCGGCGTCGTGTTCGTGATCCATGGCTTTAAGGCTCCGTTCCGTGTTTTACCGCCCAGCGACGAAGCCGCCCCTGGCACTGGCGCAAGCATCTGCGCGCGGCGCTTGCGGCTGATGATAAGCGGGCGACAGGCATCACCCGCACGACCGTCACTATAGTCGAATTCCCGGCGATCCAAACAGAACATTGCGCGGCTGCGCTTAACGCATCGCTGCGCGGCTGCGCCTGGTGTCTGGTACAAATGCGGCATTCCGGCGCCCGCGACATCGCGTCGCACCTTTTGCCCTAGCCCTCCATCCAGCACCATACGGCGATTTGATGATGCCCGTTTTTCCATGCGCACACAGCCTTACAGCCCCGGTTCCCTTGCTGTCGGCCTGCGCCTTGATCTATCTCAAAGGGTGGCGACAAACCCGGAGCGTCGTCGTATATTTCACCGGCATTTCGGGCTGCAGCCTGTTCTCTGCAGGCGGCGGCTGAGATGCATGGGTCCGGACCGCGTTGCCGCGAGGGTTCGGGCAGGGGTTGTTGGGGGGCGGCGATGGCAAAAGAAAATTCGATCGTGCATTCCAGCGACGATAGTGGCTCCGGTCTGGCTCGGCCAGTCGTCCGCGACATTCGTTTTCGCGATCTCTTGGACGCCCTGGCCAAGGGTTTCGACGATTTCAAGGCGGTGCCGACGCATCTCATTTTTCTTATTTTGATCTATCCGATCGTCATGCTGATCCTCTCGCGGGTTGCGGCGGGTCAGGAAATGTTGCCTCTGGTCTTTCCCCTGTTCGCCGGATACACGCTGGTCGGCCCGCTGATCGCGATCGGCATGTACGAGCTGAGCCGGCGGCGCGAGATGGGGCTCGACACATCGCGGCTGCATCTTTTCGACGTCCTGAAATCCAAATCGTTGGGCGCCATCGTGGCGCTTGGCCTGGTTCTCACGGTTGTCTACTTCGCCTGGCTGATGGCGGCGCTGGCGCTCTACAAAATGACCTTCGGCGGCGGCTTGCCGGATTCGATCGCAACGCTGTTCATGCAGCTCATCACCTTCGATCTCAGCGGCACCGGTCCGCAGTCGATCGGACAATTTGCCGTCGAGATCATCACCACCCGCGCCGGGTGGACGCTGGCCCTGGTCGGCAGCGGTATTGGTTTGGTATTCGCGATCGTCGTGTTGTCCTTGAGCGCGGTGTCGTTCCCGATGCTGCTGGATCGCCAGGTCGGTGCCTGGACCGCGGCGCAGACCTCGATCCGGGTGGTTATGGCCAATCCCATGTCGATGGGAATGTGGGGCGTCATCGTGGCTGTTGCCCTCGCGGTCGGCTCATTGCCGCTCTTCGTCGGCCTGGCCATCGTGCTGCCGGTGCTCGGACACGCGACTTGGCACTTGTATAGAACTGTTGTAGAGCACTGACCCGTCTGAAGCGCCACGGCAGGATTTATGCATAAATCACAGCATGCGGTGCGAATCCCGGAGGAATGTATGGACACGAGGCAAGCATGAGTAACCGTTGGATCGTCTCGATTGTCTTGCTGGTGGTGGCCGTGGGCTCCGTCGTCTTCCATTTGATGACGCCGTGGTGGTCGACCCCCATCGCATCCAACTGGGGCCAGATCGATTTCACCATCAATCTGACCTTCTGGATCACGGGCGTCATCTACGTCGCCGTTATTCTGTTCATGGCCTGGTGCGTCTACAAATATCGCTACCGCCCCGACCGGCGCGCGGAGTACGAACCCGAGAACAAGAAGCTGGAGATATGGCTGACGGTTGGCACGACCTTGGGCGTCGCCGGCCTCCTGGCGCCCGGACTTATCGTTTGGGACAAATACGTCACTGTCCCCAAGGATGCATCTGAAGTCGAAGTCGTCGGCAAGCAATGGGAGTGGAGCTACCGCTTCCCGGGTAAGGACGGGAAACTCGGCAAGACCGCCATCCGGTTCATCAATTCGGACAACCCGTTCGGCATCGACCCGAAGGATCCCAACGGCAAAGATGACATCCTGATCGAGGATACCGGCATAACCCTGCCGGTGGGCAAATCCTACAAGGTGCTGCTGCGCTCGATCGACGTCCTGCACGATTTCTACGTGCCGCAGTTCAGGGCCAAGATGGACCTGGTGCCGGGGCTGGTGACTTATTTCTGGTTCACCACGACGCGGCGCGGCACCTTTGATATCCTTTGCGCCGAGCTGTGCGGCGTCGGGCACCATGCCATGCGCGGGAAAGTCTCCGTGGTCTCCCTGGCCGATTTCCAGAAGTACCTCGGCGAGCAGTCCACTTTCGAGCAATCACAGAAAGAAGCGCGCTTGCGCAATGAGAAAAAAGAAAAAGAAAAAGCCGCCAAGCGAGCCGTCAAGGATATGAAACAGACCGCGCGGAACTAGTACCAGGCGCGGCGAGCGTCAAACGAACCAAGGCACGCCAACCAAGATGTGTGACGAAAAAAGGAAGAGGGTGTTCTGATGGCCGATGTTGGAACGGTCGGGCTCGAACAGGTCCCGCCTGCAGAAGTTGAGGAAATGGAGCTCTTCCATCCGAAGAGCTTTGCAACGAAATATATCTGGAGCCAGGACGCGAAGATCATCGCTGTCCAGTATGCCGGCACCGCGGTTGCGATCGGCATGGTCGGGCTGGTGCTGTCGTGGCTGATGCGCCTGCAGCTCGGCTTCCCGGAGAGCTTTTCGTTCATCTCGGCCAAGGACTACTACCAGTTCATCACCATGCACGGCATGATCATGGTGATCTACCTGCTGACGGCGCTGTTCCTGGGGGGCTTTGGCAACTACCTGATCCCGCTCATGGTTGGCGCCAGGGACATGGTATTCCCGTACGTCAACATGTTGAGCTACTGGATCTTCCTGCTCGCCGTTCTGGTGCTGATGGCCAGCTGGTTCGTGCCGGGCGGCCCGACGGGGGCTGGCTGGACGCTCTATCCACCGCAAGCCATTCTTTCAGGCACGCCGGGGTCGAATGCCGGCATTACCCTGATGTTGATTTCGCTGTCGCTCTTCATCATAGGCTTCACGATGGGTGGGCTGAACTACGTCGTCACGGTCCTCCAGGCACGCACCCGCGGCATGACCATGATGCGCCTGCCGCTGACGGTCTGGGGCATCTTCGTTGCCACGATCCTGGCGCTCCTGGCCTTCCCGGCGCTCTTCGTCGGCGCGGTGATGATGACCCTCGACAAGATGCTGGGCACCAGCTTCTTCATGCCGGCCATCGTCGAGATGGGCCAACAGCTCACCTACAAGGGCGGCAGCCCGCTGCTCTTCCAGCATCTCTTCTGGTTCTTCGGGCATCCGGAGGTCTACATCGTCGCCCTGCCCGCCTTCGGCATCGTTTCGGATCTGATCAGCACCCATGCCCGCCGGAACATCTTCGGCTACCGGCTGATGGTCTGGGCCATCGTCGTGATCGGGGGCTTGAGCTTCGTGGTCTGGGCGCACCACATGTATGTCAGCGGCATGAACCCTTACTTCGGGTTCTTCTTCGCCACGACGACGCTGATCATCGCGGTGCCCACGGCGATCAAGGTCTACAACTGGGTGCTGACCTTGTGGAAGGGCAACATCCAGCTCACCCTTCCAATGATGTTCGCCATCGCCTTCATCATCACCTTCCTGAATGGCGGCATCACCGGCCTCTTCCTCGGCAACGTGATCGTCGACGTGCCGCTCTCGGACACCATGTTCGTGGTTGCCCACTTCCACATGGTGATGGGCGTGGCGCCGATCCTGGTGATCTTCGGCGCGATCTATCACTGGTTCCCGCTGATGACGGGGCGCTTCCTGCATACCGGATTGGGCAAGTTCCACTTCTGGGTCACCTTCCTGGGCGCCTATCTCATCTACTTCCCGATGCACTATCTGGGCTTCCTGGGCGTGCCCCGGCGCTACTATGAGCTCAAAGACACGTCATTCGTGCCGGACTCGGCGGCGGATCTGAACGCCTTCATAACCGTCGCGGCGCTGGCCGTGGGCTTCGCCCAGATCGTGTTCATCTGCAACATCTTCTGGAGCGCCTATAAGGGCAAGCCGTCGGGGAAGAACCCCTGGAAGGCCGCCTCGCTGGAATGGCAGACCCCGGGCCTGCCGCCGGGGCATGGCAACTGGGGCAAGGAGCTTCCGGTGGTCTATCGCTGGGCCTACGACTACGCCGTGCCCGGCGCCAAGGATGACTTCATTCCCCAGAACGTGGCGCCCGATCAGGTCGAGATGGACAGCGACCGCAAGGAGACTGCCTCGACATGAGGATCGTCCATACGCTGACACGAAAGCCCTGGACGACCGCGCAGGGGATTATCGACAATCACTACCCGGGCGATGCTTTCCAGCGTCCCAAAGGAAAGCTCGGCCTGCGGTTCCTGATTGCGGTGATCTCGATTGTGTTCTTTCTCCTGGTGATCGCCTACGGCGAGCGCATGACGGTCGTGGATTGGCGCCCCGCGCCGCCGCGCGGCGTGTTGTGGCTCAACACGGCCTGGCTGATCCTCAGCAGTATTGGGCTGCAATGGGCGCGAATGGGTGTGCGCAATGACCGCATGGACCGCGTCAGCGTCGGCTTGGTCGCCGGCGGGGTTTTCGCGATTGCCTTCCTGACCGGGCAGCTTCTCGCCTGGCGGCAGCTCGACAGCCTGCCGGCCTTCGGCATTTCCAACCCGGCCATCGCCTTCTTCTATCTGATAACCATCGCGCATGCCCTGCACATGGTGGGCGGTTTGGTGGCCTGGATCCGGACCATGGAGAAGGTCTGGCGCGGCCACGACATCGCGCGGGTGCGCCAGGGCGTGGAGCTCTGCGCCACCTATTGGCACTTTTTGCTGGTGATCTGGCTGATCCTGTTTGGGCTCCTGTTTTCGGGCAACAGCCAGCTTGAGTTTCTGTTGAAAATCTGTGGACTGAAATAGTTAGGAACGACGCATATGGCGCAACCGGCAACGTCAACCGCCGCAGGAACCCCGACAACGCCTAACAACATCGACGGCTTCGTAGCCGACTGGTCGTCGGACCAACGGGCGTTCAAGAACGTCCCGTGGGGCAAGGCGATGATGTGGATCTTCCTGCTCAGCGACACGTTCATATTCAGTTGTTTCCTGATCTCGTACATGTCGGTGCGCAAGTCCACGACGGTGAAGTGGCCGCCCGTCAGCGAGGTCTTCTCGCTGAGCTTTGGCGGCACACCGATCCCGCTCATCCTGATCGCGATCATGACCTTCATCCTGATCTCCAGCAGCGGGACGATGGCCATGGCGGTCAACTTCGGCTACCGCAAGGATCGCAAGAAGGCGGCAATCCTGATGCTGGTGACCGCCGCATTCGGCGCTACCTTCGTCGGCATGCAGGCCTTCGAGTGGACCAAGCTGATCGTGGAAGAAGGCGTGCGCCCCTGGGGCAACCCGATGGGCGCCGCCCAGTTCGGATCGACCTTCTTCATGATCACCGGCTTCCACGGCTTCCACGTCTCGGTGGGCGTGCTCTTCTTGATCATCATCGCCCGCAAGGTCTGGCGCGGTGACTATGACACCCAGCGAAAAGGCTTTTTCACCAGCCGGAAAGGCAGTTACGAAAGCGTGGAGATCATGGGTCTCTACTGGCACTTCGTCGATCTGGTCTGGGTGTTCATCTTCGCATTCTTCTATCTTTGGTGAGGGCTCAAATGGCACAGCAAGAGGGCCAAACGGCTCACGAAGGCCAATCGCATCCGATCGGCGTCTATCTCAAGATATGGGCGCTGCTCTTCGTACTGAGCACGGCGTCCTACCTGGTCGATTACTTCCACCTTGAGAGCTATCTGCGCTGGTCGCTGATCCTGATCTTCATGGTGCTGAAAGCCGGGCTGATCATCGCCGTTTTCATGCACATGATGTGGGAGCGTCTGGCACTGATGTACGCGATCTTGGTGCCGCCGCTACTGGTGATCGTGTTCATGGCAATCATGGCGATCGAGTCGGGCTATGTGTTCGGCAATCGGGGCGTCTTCTTCCTCGTCGGGCCCTGACTGCCAATTGGCATCAAGCAAACCGACAAGACGGGCCGCCGATGCGCGGCCCGTTTTTTGTTGGCTGGCAGCCTCGCCGATGGGCCGGGCATGGATTAGAACTGCATGCGGGACACAGAACGCATGCAGCCGACGGCAGGCGGCGAGACCCGGCGGGAGGCAAAACTATGAGCGATCGCTCCGTGATGGCCACTGTACTGCGGCGCTATCTGAGCCTGGCGCCGCTTCAAATGGTGGCGCTGCTGGTGGGCCTGGGCTGGCTGGTCCTGTTCAATCTCCAGGCCTTCCGCTACGTCGTCGCCGAAAGCCAGCGCACCCGCGAGCGTGTCGATGCCATGTGGTCCGTCGTCGTCATGCCCAAGGCGCAAGGCCGCACGGCCAGCCGCAAGCAGGCAATCGAGTATCTGCACGAGCAAGGCCAGTCGCTGCAGCGCGTCGATCTGCACGGCGCCTCGCTGGCGGCAATGGACCTCCCGGGCGCCAACCTCCGTATGGCTGTCCTGACAAATGCGGCGTTGGAGAATGCCAATCTGCGCAGCGCCGACCTTTGGCGCGCCAGCCTCGACGGGGCGCGTCTCAGCGGCGCCACGCTGCGCAATTCCCGGCTCAAAGGCGCAAACCTCACCCGCGCCCGCCTCGACAATGCCGATTTGCGCGGCGGCGACCTCGCCCAGGCAAACCTCACCGGGGCCGATCTGCGCGGCGCGAAGGTGACCGCCGCGCAACTGGCCAAGGCCTGCGGCGATCCGCAAGCCCCGCCCCGGATCGACAGCAAGGTGCGACCCCCGGCACCGTGGCCCCGGCCCTGCCCGGGTAGCCGGTAAAGTGCGGTTAGGCGAGGACGGTGTCCGAGAGGCTCGCGATCTCACGCGCGCCGGCTATAATATACGTCATGTCAAATCGATCAGACATCAACATCACAGCGGTCCTGCCCTGGGCATCGGGCGCGATGTTCGTGCTCATCGGCTTCTTCGCGCTGCTCATCGCCTCGCGCGCCGGCGGCTCGTTGATGTACTGGATCGGCCTTGGAATATTCGTCGCCGCGATGCTCGCCATTTTCTTCCTGATCGCCAAGGCCGCCGATCATTCATGAGTGAGCGGCACGAGTGGGCGGGCGTGACCAAGTGGGCACGAATTTGCGACCGACGTGCATGAGCGGGCGAGGCCAGAAGCCTGGGCGATGTGTAGTCGCGGCTGGCGGAGCGGCCCCGCGATGATCCCCAAAATACGATCACTGCTGGTGGCGATGCTGGGCGGCATGATGGCCGCCTCGCTGCTGCACGGCGAAAAGCTCATTGACTTGGGTTTCGGCTTCGCGCGCGGCGGGCTCGGCGAAGGCGTCTTGATCGCGGTCATCGGCGCGGCGGCGGGAGCCGTCATTCTCTTGGTGTTCCGCAAGCTGCGCGAGCTTGGCGGCGGCCGCAGCGAAAGCGGCAAAGAGTAGCCGGCGCCCCGCGAAAAAGGGCCCGGCCATGATCGGCCGAGCCCTTTTTGCGTGCTGGTCGGGGAGAGAGGATTCGAACCTCCGGCCCCTACGTCCCGAACGTAGTGCTCTACCAGGCTGAGCTACTCCCCGCCAAGGGTGCGTTCGGTGGGCCTCGAAGTGCCGGGTTATATAGGCAGACGGGCAGCCATAGCAAGGCGCGCCGGCAACGTTACCGGCATCTATGATCGAATTGCCGACGCAGCACCTCCTAGGCCGTGCTGCGTCGCCGCGTGATCACCGGCGCCAGGACCAGCGTGAAGATGAAGAGTAGAATGGTGCTGGCGCCAAGCGACCAATGGACCCCCACCAGGCTGCCGCCGAGGCCAACCGTGATGCCGCTGAACGACATCAATCCCAGCGCTGCGGTGCTGTAGAGCCCGATGACCCGGCCCCGGATCTCGGGAGGCGCGTGGATCTGCACCAGCGATTGGGCCATTGCGCCATAGGCCAGGAACAAGAAACCGGCGGCAAACAGCAGGATCAGCGCCACGATCAAATTCTCCGCCACCGCGAAACCGCCCAATGCCACGCACCACAGCATCACCAGGATGAACACCGTGCGCGGCCGCGGCGGCAGCAGCGCGCGCCATTCCAGGATGATCCCGCCAACCAGGGCTCCGGCGGCATTGGCGCCGAGCAACAGGCTATAGCCGCCGCTGGAATCCGCATGCCCCAAAGCGGCGGCAAACGCCGGCATCTGCGCCTGATAGGCATGGCCGACGAAAAAAGAGGCGGCACCGGCGACCGCGATCATCGACACCAGAATCGGAATTCCCGAAACCACCCGGATGGTGTTCCAGATATCGGCAAAGCCGCGCATGGCGACCGCCGGAGCTTGCGGCCCGGTGCGAAATTTCGGTCCGTATGGCGCCGTCCACAGCCACAGCAGCGCCGGTATGTAGAGCAGCGCGTTGACCATCAATCCCAGCCACGGGCTGAGGACGAACAGCATGATCCCGCCGACCAGCGGGCCGAGCAACAGCCCCAGCATGCGCGACGTCGCCAAGAGGCGGATCGCGCTGGGCAGTTGGGCCGGCTTGAAGATGTCGTGCAGCAAGACCTGCATTGCCGGCGACCAGAAGACCCCCGCTAGGCCGTGGATCACCAACAATACCGCCGCATGCCATTCCGCCAGCTCGTCGACGAGAATCAGCACTCCCCACCCGAGCGAGGCAACGACGAACAGCACCATGCCGATCTGGACAATACGGCGGGGGTCGAACCGATCGGCCAACGCGCCGATATGCACCGAGAATAACAGGAATGGGACCCAGTGGGAGATCACCGCGAACCCAGCCAGAGCCGGGCTGTCGTAACGCTTGAATATCACCCAATAGCTGATGACGTGCTCGATGCTGTCGGCCATCATCACCATCGCCATCAGCAAAAGGAACACGCGCGCACCCGGCACCCGCAGCGCGGCGAACGATACTTTTCGTTCGGCCGGCTCGTTTGGCGCAGTGGCAAGATCGGTCATGTAAGTCGCACCTGCTTGGCGGATTTGGTTGCGAGGGTGGCGATCGCTGGCGGGCCGGAATGCAGCCGGCCGGCCAGCGCAGTTGTCAACACATGGCGGGGACCGGGCGATTGCCGACATCCTCCCATGTTGTGCGGGCAAAATGGAACGCGCTCGCAAAATACATCCAACCCCTCAACCAGAATTCGGACCGCATCGCACCAGACGCAATAGCTGCGGCCTGGGCCATGACAAATTCAATGTGACGCGTGAATCGTGCTCTGGATATCTGAGTTAGATCAAGAGTCACGTCTCAGATCGCGGCGACCTGGGACGATCTTGATCCAGAAACACACGGCACGAAAGTCCGCCGGCCTGCCAAGTTGACATTCGCGGCATTCGCGCGATGCTTGGCCCCTGAGCGGCCATTCCAAGAAGCGCCTGGTCAACCAATACTCATACCAACGATTTCCAAAGGGGGGATGCGAACGTGGCGGAGAACGCGACCATCGCCGTGCCCGACGGCGTGACGCTGACGGGCGAGATCAAGCCCGGCTATGACGAAATCCTGACCAGCGAGGCGCTGGCCTTCATCGCCGATCTGGAGCGGAGCTTCGGTGCGCGCCGGCTGGAGCTGTTGGAGCGCCGCAAGGAGGTGCAGGCAAGGCTCGACGATGGCTGGCTGCCCGACTTCCTGGAGGAAACCCGGGCAATCCGCGAGGGCGACTGGAAGGTCGCGCCCATTCCCGGCGATTTGCTCGACCGGCGGGTGGAAATCACCGGCCCGGTGGAGCGCAAGATGGTCATCAATGCCCTCAATGCGGGGGCGAAGATGTTCATGGCGGACTTCGAGGATTCGAACGCACCGACCTGGGACAACAACATCCAGGGGCATCTCAACCTGCGCGACGCCGTGCGCGGCGGCATCACCTATGACGATCCGAAATCAGGCAAGCATTACGAGCTCGGCGAGAACACCGCGACGCTGCTGGTGCGCCCGCGCGGCTGGCACCTGCCGGAGAACTATATCCGCATCGACGGCAAGCCGATGTCGGGAGCGCTCGCCGATTTCGGGCTCTTCTTCTTCCACAACGCCAACGAGCAGCTGAAGCGCGGCACCGGGCCCTATTTCTATCTGCCGAAACTGGAAAGCCATGTCGAAGCGCGGCTCTGGAACGACGTCTTCGTTCACGCCCAGAAGGCGCTCGGCATCAAGCGCGGCTCGGTCAAGGCGACGGTCCTGATCGAAACCATCATGGCCGTCTTCGAGATGGACGAGATCCTCTACGAGCTGCGCGACCACATGGCCGGCCTCAACTGCGGCCGCTGGGACTACATCTTCAGCTACATCAAGAAATTCCGCAATCGCGCCGATTTCATCCTGCCCGACCGCGCCCAGGTGACGATGACGGTGCACTTCCTGCGCTCCTACTCCCAGGAGCTGATCAGGACCTGCCACCGCCGCGGCGCCTTCGCGATGGGCGGCATGGCGCCGCAGATCCCCATCAAGAACGACGCGCAAGCCAACGACGCCGCCATGGCGAAAGTCCGCGCCGACAAGGAGCGCGAGGCCGGCGACGGCCACGATGGCACCTGGGTGGCGCATCCGGGGCTGGTGCCGATCGCCATGGAGGTCTTCGACCGCATGATGCCCGGCGCCAACCAGCTTGCCCGCCAGCGCCAGGACGTGAATGTGACCGCCGCCGATCTCCTGAAGGTCCCCGAGGGCACGATCACCGAGGACGGCGTGCGCATGAATATCAATGTTGGCATCCAGTACACGGAGGCCTGGCTGCGCGGAAACGGCTGCGTGCCGATCTACGATCTGATGGAGGACGCCGCCACCGCCGAAATATCGCGCTCCCAGCTCTGGCAGTGGCGCAGGCACGGCGCGGCGATCACCGACGGTCCCGAGATCGAGGACGAGCTTCTCGAACGGTTGTTCGAGGAGGAGATGGAGAAGATCAAAGAGCATGTCGGTGAGGAGTTCTTCGCCGCCGGCAAATACGACGAAGCCCGCGACCTCTTCTGGGACATGACGGTCTCCGACGAGTTCCAGGAATTCTTGACCCTGCCCGCCTATGAGCGGCTCAGCGCCAATGCCTGAGGGGGCCGGTTAGCCCTACCCTACCGCGCCCCAAACAACCTTTTGCGGCACTGGCTGATGTGGTTGCGCATGTTGTTGCGCGCGGCCTCGGCGTTGCCGTCCAGGATCGCGCTCACCACCTGCTCGTGTTCCTTCAGCGCAAAGGCAGCGTGCTTGCGGCGCGAGGCGGCGGGCAGGGTCTTGGAGATGTTGAGGCCAAACAAGATATGCGGGCGGATCGAGACCATGATCGATTCCAGGAACTGGTTGCGCGCCACGCTAGCGAGGCGGACATGGAAATCGGCGTCCTCGGTGGTCTGACCGGTGCCGTTGACCGTGATCTGCCGCAGGGCGGCGAGGTGATTGGCGAAGAAGCGGGCGTCCGCCTCGGTGCGCCGCTGGGCCGCCAGATAGGCGATCTCGCCCTCCATGGCGATCCGGCATTCGTAGCATTTCTGAAGATCGGCCAGGCTCTCCACCGCCGCGAAGGGCGAGCTCTCGCGCTCGCGCATCTGGCACACCACGGTACCCGAGCCCTGACGAGAGGCGACGAAGCCCTCGCTCTTGAGGCGCCCCAGCGCGCTCCGCACGGTCGAGCGCGACATGCCGTAGTCGCGGGCAATCCGCTCCTCCGGCGGCAGCCGCGAATCGGCGGGGAAATCCCCGCTCAAGATGCCGTTCAGAAGATCGGTGTAGAGACGGTGGCTGAGCCGGCTCCTGCCGACGAGCACATTCTCGTTCATGGGACCCTCCCCGGATCGGCGGCCCTTCGACGGCCGCCGCCCAGCGGCCGAGCGGGCCCTTCGCGACCGCATCACCTCCGGGCACCCGACCCCGGAGCATCCAAACTAGGCCAAGCCCCAAACTAGGCCAAGCTTTGGAAAATATGTAGACCAATTTTTGTTCGAACAAACAACTTCGCGCCAAATTGCAAAGTCGCTAAGCTTACCTGCGATCGGCGCAACGTTGAATGTGGGTTCAATTTCCCGCGACCAATGGGCTCCGGTCCGCGCGTCTGACGCGGGATATGAGCTGCGGCTATGATCGACTTCACCTGCACATTCGCGACGATCCGCACCATTTTCGGAGCGGAAGGACAAGGAGCCGAAGCCGGTAAGCGGCCAGGCCGGCTGGCAAAATTGGTCAATCTGGAGCCGCGTCGAAACTTGGCAATATCCGGCAACAGGAATATGGTCAAAGCGATCAATTCGGACCGGCTGCAGGCCTTGAATTCGGGTTCACGGCAGCGGCTGAAAGATAGGTTCGGATACGAGCCAAATGTGGCCGGATCCAACGACAAATCACGTATCTCAACTGGGAGGACACTATGGCGAAATACTTGAAACGGAAGAAAGCAGCCCCCAAGGAAGCTGGCAGCGCCCCGCGTCGCCGCTTCATGAAGGGCGCGGTTGCCGCGGCAGCGGGCACGGCGGCATTGGCGATGCCGCAGGTATCGCGCGCTGCGACAACCACACTGAAAGTGCAGAGTTCCTGGGGCGCGAAGGCGATCTTCCAGGACATGGCACGCGAGTATGGCGAACGCGTCGAGAAGATGGCTGGCGGCCGCCTCAAGGTCGAGGTGCTGCCCGCCGGTTCCGTTGTCAAGGCGTTCCAGGTGCAGGACGCCTGCAACAAGGGCGTGCTCGACGGCGCGCACACCGTGACCGCCTATTGGTACGGCAAGGACAAGGCCGCCTCGCTGTTCGGCACCGGCCCGGTCTTCGGCGCCAATGCCTCGCAGATCCTCGCCTGGATCCATCGCGGCGGCGGCAAGGAGCTCTATCGCGAGCTGGTTCAGGACAAGCTGAAGCTCAATCTCGTCGGCTTCTTCGCGATGCCGATGCCGACCCAGCCGCTCGGCTGGTTCAAGAAGGAGATCAAGAGCGCTCGCCAGATGCGCGGCCTGAAATACCGCACGGTTGGCCTCGCCACCGACATCATGCAGGGCATGGGGCTGAAGGTGACCCAACTGCCCGGCGGCGAGATCGTGCCGGCGCTGCAGCGCGGCGTCATCGATGCGTTCGAATTCAACAACCCGACCTCCGACCGCCAATTCGGCGCGCAGGATGTCTCGAAGGTCTACATGATGGGCAGCTATCACCAGGCCGCCGAGTTCTTCGAGATCATCTTCAACAAGTCGAAGTTCGACAGCCTGCCCAAGGAGCACCAGGCGATCCTCGAATATGGCGCCGAGGCCACCAACACGGCCAATTACGCCATGGCGATGGACCGGTACTCCAATGACCTCCAGACCCTGATCAACAAGGACGGGGTCAAGGTCTACCGCACGCCGCAGTCGGTGATGGACGCCCAGCTCAAGTCCTGGGACAAGACGCTGGCGAGGCTGACCAAGGATCCGTTCTTCGCCAAGGTGGTGAAGAGCCAGAAGGAATGGTCCGCGCGGGTCGCCTTCTACGATCTGATGAATGCGGCCGACTACAAGCTTGCCTTCAAGCACTACTTCCCGGGCAAGATCACGTTCTAATCCGGGGTACCGCGACTAGGGGGCGCGGCGGGCGGCGCGATTTTTCGCCGCCCGCCGCCTTCCTGCGGGCGGGCGCAGGACGGCGCACAATCGATGATTGGCTTTATTAATCTGATTGACCGTATGTCGGCCTGGGTCGGCAAGGCGTTCGCCTGGTGCATCGTCATCATGACCGTCGGCGTCGGCTATGAGGTCATCGTGCGCTACTTGCTGCGCGATCCGACATCGTGGTCGTTCGACATGACCTACATGATGTATGGCGCGCTGTTCATGATGGCGGGGGCCTACACCCTGTCGCGCAACGGCCATGTGCGCGGCGACGTGATCTATCGGTTGTGGCCACCGCGCATTCAGGCGCTGGTCGAGTTCATTCTTTATATCGTTTTCTTCTTCCCCGGCATTCTGGCGCTGATCTTTGCCGGCTGGGACTACGCCATGGAATCGTGGAGCTACAACAACGGCCGTGGCGAAGTCAGCGTGATGAGCCCGGCGGGCGTGCCGATCTCGCAGCTCAAGACCGTGCTTCCGGCCGCGGGCGTGCTTCTCTTCATCCAGGGTATCGGTCAGGTCTGTCGCTGCATCGTCTGCATGCGCACCGGCGAATGGCCGCAGCAGGTCGAGGACGTTGAGGAGTTGGAGACTATGCTGCTCCACGCAGCAGTAGACGAGGCACAGGCCAAGGCGGCGCTTGGGCTTGACAGTGGGCTCAATGGCGAGGGCGGGGCGAAGACATGAGCGATCCCCAAGTCGCCGTTTTCATGCTCGGCATCTTTATCTTCACGATCCTGCTGGGCTTCCCGATTGCCTTTACCCTGGTCGCCATGGGTGTCGGTTTCGGTTTTTACGCCTACTACGACCCCACGGTCACGACGTCGCTGTTCGACAATCGAATATTCGATCTGCTGGTCAACCAGACCTATTCGGTGATGTCGAGCGACGTGCTGACAGCGGTGCCGCTGTTCCTGTTCATGGGCTACATCGTTGAACGGGCCAATATCGTCGACCGCCTGTTCTTCTCCATGCAGATCGCCGCCCGCCGCCTGCCCGGATCGATGGCGATCGCGGCGCTCGCCACCTGCGCGCTCTTCGCCACGGCAACGGGGATCATCGGCGCGGTGGTGACGCTGATGGGCCTGCTTGCGCTGCCGGCCATGCTGAAGGCGAAATACGATCCCAGCTTCGCGGCAGGCGTGATCTGCGCCGGCGGCTGCCTCGGCATCCTGATCCCGCCCTCGATCATGCTGATCGTCTACTCGGCGACCTCGAACGTCTCGGTGGTCAAGCTATATGCCGGCGCCATCGTCCCAGGCTTCATGCTGGCGGCCATGTACATGATCTATGTGATCGGCCGCGCCTGGCTCAACCCCAAGCTGGCGCCCAAGCCGCCGGAGGACGAGACCACGGATCTGACGCGCCTGCAGATCTTCAAGATGCTGTGCACCTCGTTCTTCCCGCTCGCCTTTTTGATCCTCTCGGTGCTGGGTGCGATCCTGTTCGGGCTGGCCACGCCGTCGGAAGCGGCGGCGGTGGGCGCGCTGGGCGGCTTGGTGCTCGCGGCCTCCTATCGTTTGGGCAGCATCTCCCAGGGCACAATCGCACCGCCCTGGCGCGAGATGAAGCGTGGCCCTGCCGCCGAGGAGAGCCAGGTCGCAATCTGGCTGCGCTCGATCGGCTTCGGCGCCATCGTCGGCCTGCCGCTTTGCTTCTTCTATCTGTTTGTCCGAACCATGCTGCACAATGCCGGGATCTGGGACGAACCAGACGCGCCCATACCGATCCCGCCGCTGGGCATCACCGCGGTTTGCCTCCTGCTGGCCGTCGTTGTCCGCGTGCTGGGCGAGCGCACGCCGGTCATCGGCCGCTGGCTGCCCAAGCATGCCGTGGGACGGTTGGTTTTCGAATTCGCCGGTAAGGGCGTCGTGATCGGGATTTCCGTGGGCGCGGCCTACTACCTGCTTCTTGGCCTTACCGGCTGGCTGGTGGCAATCAACGACCGGCTCGAGGTCAATCCCTGGGGCGTCGATATCGGCCTGATCGCCGGTCTCCTGGGATATGTCGGCTGGCGGATGTCCGACTCCCAGCGCCTGCGCGAATCGGTCTACCTCACCGTACGCACCTCGGCGATGGTGTGCTGGCTCTTCGTCGGCTCCTGGACCTTCGCCTCGGTCTTTTCCTATCTGGGCGGCCACACCATCATCAGGGATGCCGTGCTGGCGCTCCAGCTCTCGCCCGTCATGTTCCTGATCATGGCGCAGCTCATCATTTTCCTGCTCGGCTGGCCGCTTGAGTGGAGCGAGATCATCATCATTTTCGTGCCGATCTTCCTGCCGATGCTCGGCCACTTCCAGATCGACCCGCTGCTGTTCGGCATCCTGGTGGCGCTCAACCTGCAAACCTCGTTTCTGACACCGCCAATGGCCATGGCCGCCTACTATCTGAAAGGCGTGGCGCCGCCGCATGTCCATTTGATGCATATCTTCAAGGGCATCATGCCGTTCCTCGGCATCGTCATCCTGGCCATGATCATCATCTATATCGAGCCCGACATCGCGCTGGGCCTGCCGAACTACCTCTACAGCAAGTAGGCGGGAACGCATGTCGCTGGCAGAGCTGAGCGCGGTCGAGGCGGCGGAGGGGATCTCTAGCGGGACGATCCGCTCGGTCGAGCTGGTCGAGGCCTGCCTGCAGACGGTCGCCGAGCGCGAGCCCACGGTCCATGCCTGGGCGCATATCGACGCCGACCACGCGCTTGCCCAGGCCAAAGCCGCGGACGAGGTGCGCGCGGCGGGCGAGCCCTGCGGGTTGCTGCACGGCGTTCCGGTGGGCCTCAAGGACATCTTCGACACCGCCGACATGCCGACCGAGTTCGGTACGCCCATATATGACGGCCGCATGCCCGAGCGCGACAGCGCCGCCGCCGAGCGGCTGCGCGAAGCGGGCGCGGTGATCCTGGGCAAGACGGTGACGGCCGAGCTTGCGACGTTCACGCCCGGGCCGACCGCCAACCCCCATGACCCAAAGCGCACGCCGGGCGGGTCGTCCAGCGGCTCGGCCGCGGCGGTTGCCGCCAACATGGTGCCGCTGGCGCTGGGCAGTCAGACGGTCGGCTCGACGATCCGGCCGGCCGCCTTTTGCGGCGTGTTTGGCTACAAGCCGAGCTACGGCCGGATCTCGCGGCGCGGCATGCTGCCGCTTTCCAATACCTTCGATACGGTCGGCCTGTTCGCGCGCTCGCTGCCGGATATTGCGCTGCTCCTCGACGCCCTCGACCGCTATGACGGAGACGATCCGGCGATGCGCCTGCAGGCGCCGCTGCGCCTGTCGGACACGATGACCGAAGCGCCGCCGGTTCCGCCCACCCTCGCCTTCGTGAAGACGGCGGCATGGGAGAAGGCCGATGCGGCGACCGTCGCCGGCTTCGAGGAACTGGTCGAGGCGCTGGGCGATAGCTGCGATACGGTCGAGTTGCCCGAACCATTCGCGGCGGTCGCCGATCTTCACAATACGGTACTGACCGCCGAAATGGCCAAATCGGTCGGATCCCTGTGCGACGAGCCGGGCGAGCATCCAAGCGCCCGCTTCCGGCAGATGGTTGAGGACGGGCGCAAAGTACGCGCGGCTGACTATCTGGCCGCGCTCGAGAACCGCGACGTGCTGAACGCGGGGCTGAACGAGGTCTTCGATCGCTACGATGCGATCATCACCCCGGCGGCGCCCGGCGAGGCGCCGGAGGGGCTGGGGGCGACGGGCGATCCGGCCTTTTGCACCTTGTGGACGTTCTGCGGCGTGCCCGCGCTCAGCCTGCCACTTCTGGTCGGTGAGCACGGCCTGCCGGTGGGCGTGCAGATTGTCGGCCAGCGCGGCCACGATCGGCGCCTGATGCGCAACGCCGCCTGGCTGATGAGCCAATTGGCCGATGAGGGCGCCGCGCCATGAGCGCTTGCAATCGCCCGCCAGGACGGGGAACATGGAACCCATGCTAGACAAGCTGCTTGCCGCGCTGTCGATGGTCGGTCTGATCGCCTTTCTGGGGATCATTATCTGGTTCGTCCGCGAGCCGGACCTTTTTCTGGTCATTGTGATCCCGGTCGGTATCGCGATTTACTGTGTCTTTAACTCGTTCATCGACCGGTCCGACGGCAATAAAGGCAAGCCCGCCGACGGCTGATCCGGCCGCCTTCCGCGGCGTCTAAGCGGCCGCAGGCCTGTATCTCAAAAATTGCCGGCAGTTCTGCCTCCTGTTTCGAGCGGCGATGATGTAAAACCTCTTTACATGAGTTGGTCGAAGCACCATCGCGGCGAAAGCCGCAGCCGCCGCGGCTATCACCACGGCAATCTGCGCGAGGCGTTGATCGAGGCGGCGCTTGCTCTGATTGCCGACAAGGGCCCCGCCGGCTTTACCTTCGCCGAGGCGGCACGGGCGGCGGGGGTGAGCCCGGCCGCGCCCTACCGGCATTTCGCCGACCGTGACGCGCTGATGGCCGACGTCGCCCGGCGCGGGTTCGAACGGCTGGAAGCGGCCCTGACCGCGGCCTGGGACGAGGGCCGGCCAAATCCAATGACAGCGTTTCATCATATCGGCCGCGCCTATCTGGCTTTTGCGCACGACCAGCCTGCCTATTATGCGGCAATGTTCGAAACCGGGTTGCCGCCCGACCATGACCCCCAACTCGCCCAAGCCGGCGACATGGCGTTTTCCGCCATGCGGACCGCATGCGAGGCGATCACGGCGGGCATGCCGGCGGCCCGGCGCCCACCGGCAATGATGATGAGCCTGCATATCTGGGCGCTCGCCCATGGCATAGCCTCGCTGTTTGCCCGCGGCGACGAAGCACGCCGGCCCCTGCCTATGCCGCCAGAGGACCTGCTGGAGGCCGGGGTGCTGATTTATCTGGAGGGGCTGGGATTACGCCACGACGGAGACGCTGCCGAAAATCGTTAAATATTTAGAATTCGGCCAATCGGTTGGCAAAATCCCTTGACAGTACGGAGGTGCGGGGCCAGATATGTGAATGTAAAGAACATTTACATCTATGAGCAGTTCGACACCTAAACTGACGCACCGACAACATCAAGCATCACGAGAGAGACCGATGGAACTGGCAGCGAAACTGGACGACTACGGAAAACCGGCATGGATCGCGGTGATGGTCGTGGGCTTCATCTTGTTCTGGCCTATTGGCCTCGCAATCCTGGCCTATCTGATATGGAGCGGACGTATGGGATGTGCAAAACATCGTGGCCCGGGACGCTGGCACTACAGCGAAGGCACGGGCCGGCGCTCGGGTTGGAAGGCCCAGCGCAAGAACCGGCATTCCAGCGGCAACAGCGCCTTCGACGAGTATCGTGAGGACATGCTGCGCCGGCTGGAAGAGGAGCAGACGGAGTTCCGTGGCTATCTGGAACGCCTGCGCCACGCCAAGGACAAGGCGGAGTTCGATCGGTTCATGGATGATCGAAAAAACCGCCGGGACGAACCCGAAGCGCCCGAGGCACCCGAGCCCGGCAATGGCGGTCCCGCCCCACAGCCCGCCGGCTGAACCACCCGGCAATTCGACGGAAAAGGCGCCGGCCCCGTGATTGGGTCCGGCGCCTTAATTTATTTCGGCTGGCGTCAACAATACGACAGGCAAAGGCATGCTCAGGCCCAGCTCAGGCCCAGCTCAGGCCCAGCTCAGGCCCAAGCTCAGGCCCAGCTCAGGCCCAGCTCAGGCCCAGCTCAGGCAGTGGTGTCGGCCACCTTGGGAGCACTGGGCGCCAACGCCTGGCCAAGCTCGGTCAGCTTGTTCAAAAGATAGTCTAGATCTTCGGCGCCGACATCCTCGTAGCGCGTCAGGATCCGCTCGATCGCGCGTTGGCGGAAACGCTCACGATCATTCTCGCGCCCGTCGTAATCCATCTCGCCGACAACGTCGATGGCGACCCGGAAAGCGGCGAACAGCTCGTTGGGCAGTCCGGCCTTATCGTAGAGTGCCTTGAGGCCAAGATGGCCCGAATCGTGGATCAGCGTCTGGGCGTTTGACAGCGGCACGTTGGCCATTGTGGCAATGGCGGCCTCGCCGAAGCGCATGTCGCCCATGCAGATCGCCCGCAGGATGATCGACGATGTCAGCCGGCCGTTCTGATAGAGCTGGCGCACCAGCCCCATCACGTCCTCTTCCTGGGTGTCGTGATCGAGCAATCCGACCGTGGTCCGCTCGCGGCTGGCAATCACCAGATCGGAAACCAGGGACGGCCGCAGCGGATGGTGCTGCATGATGTGGTCTTGAAGCCGCTCGGAGACCACGTTGACCAGTCGCTCGGCAATACCGATGGGCAGCACCGGACGCTCGGCGAGCGGCTGATGAAGCGATTCGCGGTCGCCATACTCGTCGATCAGGCGGTTCAATGAATCTTCGGCGATCTCGGCGCCATGATTGGAGACCAGCGTGCGTACGACGTCCTCGTTGCCGCGCTCGATCAAGGCATCGGATACATTGGCGCTGACATTGTGACGATTTGCGATGGCCTGCTGTTTCTGCCCACTGGCCTCGGCGATGATATCGATCAGGTCTTCATCGGTCAGAACCGCGGAGGAACTCAGCATCGGCAATGCCACCTGGTCGACATCCTTGGCGAGCGCCACGGCGATATCGTTAGGCAGCGAGGCACATTCCTTGACCGCATTGGAGAGCGATTCGCGGACCTTCACCTCGACGTCGCGCACGAACAGGCGGAAGACATCCTCCGCAACCACGCGCTCGCGCTCGTTGAGGGTGCCGTCGGAGAACTGGCGCGCGACCTTGACCGCAGTGTCCGCCCGGACAGCGGCTGAGGGGTCGGCGAGCAAGCGCTCGACGTCGATAGCGTCGAGAGCTTTCGATGTCTTTTTTTCCACGATCAGAACGATCCTTTCAGAACGATCGGTTCAGCGTGACCGCGTTGGAGGCGGCGATCCAGCCTTGCACGGCCAAGTATCGGGGAAAGGCGGTTAACGTTCTCTTAAACACGATGGCTTCCGGGGGCACCCGCTACCGGCCTGCCAGGGCAGGCGCCGCGCCCATTTCGATCGATTTCACAATGCCGTGACGGCCGTATTGCGGCCTGTTCGGCACCTTCACGCCCGCGTTAAAGTCCACAGCCAACCAGGGAGCGCGACGATGCTGTCCAAAATTGATACGGCGGGGTCTGGTATGGTCGCACGACCCGATCAAGACCGCAGGACGGTACTGCGCGGCCTCGCCGCCGCACTGGCGGTTGGCTTGGCCGGCGCCGCGCTGGGCGCCCTCGCAAGCGCCGCGCCCGCCCTTGCCGGAACCGCGCTCAGCGCGCCGGACGCCCATGCCCAGGCCCGCGCCGGAAAGATCGTGCTGATCGATGTGCGCTCGCCGCGCGAGTGGCGCGATACCGGCGTGCCGGATGGCGCCAAGCTCGTCACCATCCACCACCCCCAGGGCGCGCGCGGCTTCCTGCGCGGCATCCTCGCGGCGGCAGGCGGCGACAAGTCCAGGCCGATCGCGCTCATTTGCGCACGCGGCGTGCGCTCCTCGCGCGGCAAACGCTTCCTGGAGGCCAACGGCTTTACCAATGTTATCGATGTGCCCGAAGGCATGCTCGGCCGCGGAGCCGCGCCGGGCTGGCTCGCCCGCAAACTCCCGATCAGGCGCTGCGCTGTCTGTTGAACCCAGGCCCGCCAGAATCCACGCCAGCGGTTTATCGCCGCTTCGCCAAGGCCGCGGTTATCTTTCGCACATGGTCGTCGACCTTGATCTCGAGCAGCGAGGTGGTCTCCAGATCCTCGTCGGTGAAGACATTGGTGTCGGGATGGGCCGCCTGCCATTCGGCAATCTTCGCGTCGCGCGCATGGATAAGCGCGGCGACCTGCGGCTGGAAGAGCTGGACCATGCCGGTAATCCAGCGATTGAGCGGCCAGGACGGTTGGGCGATATCCATTTCGAAGTGATCGAGAAGCGTGATCACTTCCTCCGCGTCGTACCAGACATCGGCCGAGACCCAGCGATTGACCGTGAATAACCGGATCGGCACGCCGAACTTGTCCATCGAGATCGCGATCAGATGGCTGAGCTCGTCATCTGGATCTTCCTTGGGCTCATAGTCGGGGACCTTCGCGGGCTTGATCCCCTTGGGCATCCCATCGGGCCGCAGGAAGGTATGGAAATGGCCGTGTTCGCCCGGCCGTTCGTCTTCGGGATGGGCGTGATAGTAAATTTGTGAATGGGTCTCGGCATCGTAGATATCGCCGTCCGGATAATGATCCCATTCAAAGAACGTCTCCACATCCCGCAAGAGCTCGCTGACGATATTGTCGCCGGTCTTGGCCAGCACGCGGTGGCAGTTGATAACCTCCTCGGCCGCCGCCGCCATCGCCTCGAGCCGATCGCGCGGCAAGGCGTCGAAATCGATCGGCTCGATGCGGGCAGCCTTGTTCATCGTCGCTGGCGCTGTGGCGATCAATTCGTCAAGTATGGTCGGCGCGGCGGGCTGCTCGATTGCTGGTTCCGCTTTCTTTTTCCCAGCCCTGGCTTTGCTGCTCATTGATCGGGTTCCGGTCTGCTGTTCCCTCGCCGCGCCGCCTGATGGAAAGGTCCCGTCGTCGTAGGATGCAGTTTAGTGCATTGGCTGCATAGACCCAAAGCATTGCGCATCACCCGCCGTCCCCAACCCGGGGCTTTGCCTCGCGCACGAGGCGGAAGCCGACAAGGATGTGCTTGATGGCCTGGGGCCGGCTGTGGCGGGCCGCAGGGCGGCAGATGCCGCAGCCCTTGTCGTCCCACGATCCGCCCTTGACGATATAGCGGCCGGGCCGGCTGGCGGTCGCGGTCCATTCAAACACCTGGCCGGCGGCGTCGAGCAGGCCGTAAACGCTGGCGCCGTCCGGATAGCGGCCGACGGGCACGGTATCGAACGGTCCGGCATCGTGGCTGTTGAGCTTGCCGGCATCGAAGGTATCGCCCCAGGGAAAGCGGCGTCCGTCCGGGCCTCGGGCGGCCTTTTCCATTCAGCTTCGCGTGGCAGCCGCCAGCGCCACCTGGTGACCCGGCCCAGCCAAGCCGCGTAAGCGCGCGCATCGTCGAACGAGACCATCACCACCGGATGGTCGAGCCGGGCCTTTGGCGGCACACCGCCGCTCCAGGCGAATTTCCGGGTGCGCGACCAGGGATGAATGAGGCGATATCCCCGCCAGGTGACCCGGTCGACATCCGGGACCCGGTGCCCGGCGGCGCGAATGAACGCCCGGTACTGGCGGTTGGTGATCACCGTGCGGGTGATCGCAAAACCTCGAAGCGCGACCTGCCGGCGCTTGCCCTCGTCGTCGTACCAGCCGCGCTCGCGAGTGACGCTGTGGCCATAGGCGCGCTCATCGAGCTGGTAGGCGGCCTCGCGCTCGGCGGCATCGGAGCCGCGGATAAAGGGCCCGGCGGGGATTTGGATCACCTTCGGAACGGGTACTTCGGCAGCACCGGCGACGGAGGCGGTGATGGCAGCCAGCAGCGCCATGACGGTCAATGCGCCCGGCGCCAAATGGCGGCCGCCAGACCGAATTCCCGGCACGCCCGAGCGCCACTTTCCTGACATTTCCAGACCCCGGATCACCGACGGTTCCACGCTCTTGAAAGATAGGCAGAGTGCAGGATTCCCGCCACTCGCGACCCGTTCAACAAGCGTCACGGATAAGTGAACAAAGATGATTGTTCAGGTCCACGCACCGCCCCCTAGTCTGGCCGAGCTGCGTTATTCTGACGCACCCGGATAAGGTCGATGAGCGTTGCCCAACACGCCGCCTGTTCTCGGGCACCCTGGGCGGCGAATACCAATTTTCAGGAGGATCGCATGAAGCTGCTTGAGAGCACGTCGATGAGGGGCCGGCTCCTGTCCGGCACGGTTATCCCGGTCGCGCTCGGTGTCGGGCTTGCCATGAGCGCCGCGCCCACGGCCGCCGACAGCCCGCTGCCCACCGCCGCGAAGAAGGTGGAAACATCATCGCCGGCCAAGCGGCGGACAAGCAGCCAACCGGCGACCTCGGCCTTGCCGAATGCAGTCGCGCGGCCAGTCCAGCTCGCTGCCTGCGGCGCTTGCGGGGCCAAGAAAAGCTGCGGCGCCTGCGGGGCCAAGAAGGGCTGCGGCGCCTGTGGCGCCAAGAAGGGCTGTGGCGCCTGCGGCGCTTGCGGGGCCTGCGGTGGAGCCGGCGCGGTTAGCACCGCTTGCGTGATCCCGCGCCTCGCCAAGGCCAATCCCTGCGCCGCCAAGAAAGCCTGCGGTGCATGCGGCGCCTGTGGCGCCAAGAAAGGCTGCGGCGCCTGTGGTGCCAAGAAGGCATGCGGTGCATGCGGCGCCTGCGGCGGCAAGCCGGCGATCAAGGTCAGCAATGCCGAGGCGGCAGCAGCCTATAACTGCCTGCTGAAGGAGCTGAAGGCGGCCTATGCCAAGTCGGGCAACCGGGTGGCGCGCAGCTATGCCAAGTGGAAGCGCTACAACAAAACCGCATACGTCTCCGAGACGCATGGCAACCGGCTGGTCAACAACTACGGCAACCGAACGGGGCGTCGTTACATCAAATACGACAAAGTCAAGCGCATGCCGGTCGGCTCGATCCTGGCCAAGGACAGCTTCCAGGTGCAGGCGGGCGGCAAGCTGGCGCTGGGCCCGCTCTTCCTGATGGAGAAGATGGCGCGCGGTTGGTACAAGGCTTCGGGCGACTGGAAATACTCCATGGTCATGCACGACGGCACGGTGCTCGGCACCACCCGCGGCAAGGGCGCCGACAAGGTGAAGTTCTGCTACGAGTGCCACATCTCGGCGGCCGAGAAGGATTCGATCATGCTGCTGCCGGAGGAACATCGGGTTAAAAGATAGGCTAACTGAGACCGGCCGTCGGGCCGACCAAGCAAGCGGGCGCGCCCTGAAACAAGGGTGCGCCCGTTTCCTATGCGGCGTTCGGGTCGGAGATCGCTCGTGTTGCCCGGCATTGAAGCCCGGCCAAATCCCAACTAGGCTCACGCAGGATACCGTACGGGCAAAGGCAATCGCTCCCGGCGGTGCGAGACGAAAGGAACGCGGCATGGCCAAGATCGAGGCGGACGGCGCGGCGACGGTGCAGGTCGTCCGGCACGACGATGTCGCGCTGGAGCACTTTCCGGGCGGCGCGACCTATCGCACGCTGATCGGCGACGATGCGGCTGCGCGATCGGACGAAGTGCGGATCGGCATCCAGAGCTCACCGCCCGGCTATGCGACCCCGCTCCATTCGCACCCCTATACCGAGATACTCACCGTGCTGGATGGCGAGGGCGTGGCATGGATCGAGGGCGGCACGGACGAGATCACGCTTGCCCCGGGGATGACGGTGGTGCTGCCGGCCGATCTGCCGCACGCCTTCCGGGCGACGGGCACGGCGCCTCTGGTGACTTACGGCCTCCACGTCTCGCCCGACCGTATCGTCGACATCCACGACGACAGCCCGCCCGAAAGCGGCCATCCACGGTGAGTGCCGAGTAGGTGCGGATTCGTTATTAGACAATATAGCAGCAAAGACCCTGCTGTCGGAGCAACAAGCTGCTTCGGCTTTGACGAAATGACCGGTCTCAGGGATTGGTGGATTTATCTGCCACAACCAAAGGTACTAGTATGAAGGTCAATTGAAGACGTGAGGCAGTACAATTGCTGCCCTTTATGTCGTAGAGCCTCACCCGTATGAAAATTGTCGGGCAGGTCCCATCAATCCTTAGTGGCAGCAAAGCGACGGTGTATCGGTTTGCGCCCTTACACCGGCAACATGTCATCAGGTGTCATCCAAAAGGAAAAGGCGTCGTCTTTTCTTTCTACGCAAGAACATTGTCCGGTTCCGAAAATCTACGAGTTTCTCTGGAGGCACCCGTTTGTTCTCAATCACGTGATTTCCAAATTACAGCTAGTTGGGAGCGGTTCGAGATATCTCTCGGGAACGATATAACGCTTCGCCCATTGAACATTTTTTTCACAACACAGATCGAACTACGAAAATCTTCAGATTTGGCCATCGCATTGCCCCAAGTGGAAAATGCGCTCTATGCAACAAGCCCGATATTGCCCGAAGTCCAATTGCCTGCGATTTCGAATGACCCAAACACCTCCGGTTCGAAAAGGAACGCAGATCGCCTTTGGATTGACGAAAAGAAATCAGGATTTGTGATCGATTCGAATTCGGCAACAGCAATTATTGTTGCTATCCCTGTCCCAAATACCAACCAAATAATGGAGGATGAATTCAATACATTTCTGTCTTTCTGGTCTTCGAAGTCTCACACAGAAATTAGTATCGGAATTTCCGGCAAACATGGCGCTCGTTTTGTACTTAGAGTGAGCCAAGACGGAGAGGAAGAGTACTCAGAATCAAACATTATTGGTGGCCACAACCAATATTTTGTCTGTTTAGTATTTGACAAGAATCTTATAAGCGTAATTATAAATGGTGCAATAGCCATTTCTCACAAGATTGATAAATCTATTATCATTGATCGCACATATATCGGATGTTCTCATAAAGAAAACGAGCGGCAAGGAAGTGGATATACCCAAAGAGTGGTCATATATTCAACTCCGCTACTATATCCGCGTATTCTAGAATTATATCGTGAATTCTGTCCAGACCACCATCAATACACTTATAAATATATGTTGGAATACTTTCGGTATTCTCTGACGACAGAGAGCGAACTCTCGACGTTTGATGCGTGTTTGTCAGATGAAGGATTTTCCTATTTCGCGAAACAAGGCTTATCCCGTTGTCCCAGGTTTCGCTGGCATGAGGCTGGTTCCCGCCGCATGATGCGGCGGCATGGCCCGAAGATACGCTTCCTTGATCGAATTCCAGCGTCGGTTTCCGGACGAAGCGAGCTGCGCACTCTTCC
>DATKZM010000072.1:0-15401 GCA_035527975.1 Alphaproteobacteria bacterium
CAACGGCATCCTGCACCGCGACATCAAGCCGGCGAATATCTATGTCCGCGCCGACGGCAGCCCGGTGCTGCTCGATTTCGGCAATTCGCGCGAGGCGCTGGGCACCAAGGCCCAGAGCCTGACCGTGGCGCTGACCCCCGGTTATGCGCCGACCGAACAATACTCCTCGCGCGGCAAGCAGGGACCCTGGACCGATATCTACTCGTTGGGCGCCACCATGTATGCCTCGATCACGGGCATGGACCCGCCCGAGGCGCCGGACCGCGCGCTCGACGACGACTATGTGCCGGCAGGCAAGATCGACAAGCGGATCAAAAACGAGTACGCGGCGACGCTGCTCGCGGCGATCGACCACGCACTCGCCGTCCGCCCCGACGAGCGACCGCAGGACATTGCCGATTTTCGTTTGCTTGTCGACGGACGGATCGAGATCGAGGCCAGCCCTAGTCCGCCCAACACGATCCTGCCCGGCGCGGGTCACGCGCGAAACGGTGGCGGCGCGATTGCCATACCACCGAAGCGTCAAAGGACAGCGTCCCGCACTGCGCCACGGTGGCGCCCGCTTGCGATCGCCGCCTCGGTGGTAGTCGTGCTGTTGGGCGGCGGCGCCTTCGGCTGGATGAAGTATCAGGAAGCCGAGGAAAATCGCCGGGCCACCGCGGCGGAAAAGGCCCGGCTGGTGATAGAAAAGGCGCATGCCGAGGCAACGCGCCGGCGGGAATCGGCGCGTTTCGGGCGCGCTGCGGTCGAAGCAGAAGAGCGGGCGGTTGCCGCCGAACGACGCGCCGCCTGGATACGCCGGGCGCGCGAGCAGCGCCGCGCGGATGATGCGCGCCGCGCCGAGCAGCAAGGCCAGAACAAGACCGGCCGGTCCGGCGAGGGCGGCCTGATCGGCGGCGTGAAGAGTTTCTTTGAACGGATCCTGCCGGGCGCCGGTCGCTAGAGCAGATTCAATTTACTCCGGTTCGTAGCCAGCTGCGGTGAAATAGTTTTGACATTGGGAGGGTGTGAATTTGTCGAGGGATTGCGCGATGACGTCCCACAGATCGTCGACGGTTCGCGCGGCGGCTTTTCTGAGGATCGCCTTGAGCTTGGAGAAGGCCATCTCGATGGGGTTGAAGTCGGGCGAATAGGGCGGGAGATAGAGCAGGGTTGCCCCGGCCGTCTCGATGGCGTGCCGCACGCCGGTGACCTTGTGGGCAGGCAAATTATCCATGACGACGATGTCGCCGGGCGCCAACTCGGGCACCAATACGTGGGTCACATAGGCGCGGAAAGCATCACCATCCATCGGCCCGTCGAGCAGCATGGTGGCGCTCAGGCCTCGCAGGCGCAGGCCGGCGGTGAAGGTGGTGGTCTTCCAATGGCCGTGGGGAACCGCCGCCCGGCAGCGCTCGCCGCGCTTGGCTCGGCCCCGCAGGCGGGCCATCTTGGTCGAGGCCCCGGTTTCGTCGATGAAGATGAGCTTCTTGGGATTGAGCTCGGGCTGGGCCTCGAACCAGGCTTGGCGACGGGCGACGACGTCAGGCCGCTCTTGCTCGGCGGCGTGCGCGGTTTTTTTTGAAGCTGATGCCGCGCCGGTCGAAGAAATACCACACCGTCGCCGGACAGGCCGATACCGCTTGCGTCTCGGCCAGGCGCCCGGCGATCTCCGCAAGGCTGATGTCCGGCCGCTCCCTTACCAGCGCCAAAATGAAAGCTTCATGGGCATCCAGCTTCGATCCGCCCGGCTGCCCCTGCTTGCGCGCCGAAACCTCACCCGTCTCGCGATAGCGCCGATACCAAGTCACCGCAGTCGAAACCCCGATGCCAAAACGAGCCGCCGCCTGGCGCGCCGAAAGCCCGCTTGAAATCGCCTCAATCACTCGAACTCGAAGATCTGTACTGAAGCTCCGCGTCATCAAAACCTCCTCTCTCAACCACAGAGAAGCGAATCACAGATCAGCACGCAGGGGAATCCTCAAAATGATTCCACGTTCCTTGAAACCGCTCTAGACCGCCGGCTACAGCCGCCCAAGACCAAGATCGTCTCAGACCGCTGCGATCTGAGACGTGAATCTTGATCTATCACATAGGTTTAGAGCGCGATTCACGCGTCACACCAGATTACGGTGACGCGATCGTGCTCTTTAGCGGCTTCTCGAAAAACAGGCTGGCTTCGATCTGCCGCGGGGTCATGTCGGCATACGCGCCGAATGCCGCGCAGGCCCGAAACCCCATGCGCTGATAAAACGCGATGGCCTCGCGCTGGTGGATGCCTGTCTCAAGGCGCAGCACCGGTAGGCCGGCTTCACGGGCCCCGGCCTCGATCCGGGCGAGCAGCGCCTTGGCGACGCCGCGACCGCGCGCGGCCTCAGCGGTGTACATGCGCTTGACCTCGGCAAAGCCGTCGAGCAGCGCCACGCCGCCGCAGCCGACCGCGGGCCCGCACGGCGTGCGATGGAGAAGTGGAGGTTTGGTTGGAACAGCGCTTCGGCGTCGAGGCCATGTTGCTGTTCGTCGGCGTAGAAGGCGGCAAGATTGCGGTCGAGGGCCTCAAGCAGCACCGCTGCCTCGGGCGTCAGCACATCCAGCCGTTCGACCGCGATCAGCTGCCGCTGCTGCATTTAAGTCCGACGATCCTGGTTCGCCGGTTGCCGGTGGCCACGCTCAACATCCAGGCGCCACGATGGCGGGCGGTGCGCACGGTGATGCCCTGCTTGCGATTGCGAAAGGTGGCGGGGATGCATCCATATCCCCCTTTGGGCGCGATCTGGCGCAGCCTTCGGAACCGGCCGCCGGCGCGGATGTGGCCGCCATCGTCATTGATGAAGAGATATTGGGCGCGGCCTTTGTGGAACCACGCCGCGGCACCTGAGCGGATACGTTTGTAGTCGGCCGGGCTCAGGGGCGAGACGCGTATTGCCGGCCTCTTCTTAGTTTGCGCGAATGCGTCCGGCGGAATTCCGGTTGCGGCCATTGCCAGTGCCAGCGCGCCGAGAAGGCTGGCTCGAAGCAGCGTGTTGCCGATCCACATATTTTGCCGTCTCCATCCGTTTGCCGCCGGGTCTCGATCGAAACGGGTGCGGTCCGGCGGCATCAGGTCACTCCGGCAGCCCGGCCTTGCGCAGTCCCTCCAGGAACCGCTCCTGGTCGCCGGGCCGCTTGAAGGGCCGGATCAGCCGCGGGTCGTTCAACGTCAGGCCCGGCAAGTGCCGCTGATACTCGTCGAGCGCGGCCTTCGCCTCGTCAATCCGGCCGGCATGGCCGCAGGCGGAGGCGAGGATCACATAGGTGTCAACGAAGCTCCGGCTCTCGGCGAGGGCCTTATTTGCGTATGCGATCGCCTCGTCGTAGCGCTCCGTGATCAACGCCGCCCAGGCCGGCGCCGCGTGCCAGATGACCAGCAGAGGGTCGTGAGGACTGAGCCGGATCGCCGTCTCCATGCAGGGAATGGCCGCCTCCAGGTCGGCCGCAAAGGAATGCACCGCACCGAGATAGCCGTGCGCCCAGGCGAGGTTGGGATTGAGGTGGACGGCCCGCTCCAACCGGCGCAGCGCCTCGTCGTGCCGGCTGGCGAAAAGCTCGGCGATGGCGAGTGCGACATGGGCGGAGGCATCGCGGTCGTCGATCGCGACCGCCTTTCGCGCCAATTGGTCCATGCGCGCCATCGATTCGGGGGGTGAATCGCTCCAGCCCCAGACCCCTTCCAAATGCTGGATGAATGCAAGATCGCTGAGCGCGGTGACGTTGCCGGGGTCGAGCGCGATCGCCTGGGTCAGCAGGCGCCCGGCCTCGGCGACGCTTTCCTGCGTGAACTGCACGGTATGGGCGTGGGCGCGCATTACACAGTCCCAGGCGCCGAGTTGGCCGGCATCCTTGCGTTGGGCGCGCTGGACCTCCGCCGAGACGATGCCGGGGGCGATCGCGCCGACGATGCTTTGGGTAATCTCGTCCTGCACCGCGAAGATGTCTTCAAGACCGCGATCGTAGCGCTCCGCCCAGATATGCGCGCCGGTCGGCGCGTCGATCAGCTGGCCGGTGATGCGCACGCGCGCGCCGGCCTTGCGCACGCTGCCCTCCAGGACGTAGCGCACGCCGAGTTCCTGGGCGACCCGCTTGATGTCGACGGCGCTGCCCTTGTAGGTGAAGCTCGAATTGCGGGCGATGACGATGAACTCGCGGAACTTCGACAGCGCGGTAATGATGTCCTCGGCGATGCCGTCGGCGAAATACTCCTGTTCGGGGTCACCGCTCATATTCTCAAAGGCCAGGACGGCGATGGTCGGCTTGTCGGCAAGCATGGGGCCCTTCGTGCCGGCTTTTGAGGCGGCCGGATCCTCCAGGAGCACGCTGAACATCCGCACCGGGCGGGCGATGTTCTTGACCGTGTGCTCACCCAAATCCTCAAGCGGCAGGTCGAGCTTGTCGCGGATCTGATCGCGCGCCGCGCGCGAGATCAGCACGCCGCCGGGCTCGGCCATCGCTTCCAGCCGCGCTGCGATGTTGACGCCGTCGCCCAGGATGTCGTCGCCGTCGATCACGATGTCGCCCAGATTGATGCCGACGCGGTAGCATATGCGCTTATCCTCGGGCACGTCGCATTCGCGTTCGGCCATCTCTCGCTGAACCTCGACCGCGCAACGCACCGCGTCGACGACGGAGGCGAACTCGACCAGCATACCGTCCCCCATCAGCTTGACGATGCGCCCGCCGTGTTCGGCGATCTTGGGGTCGATGAGCTCGCGGCGATGGGTCTTCTGGCGCGCGATCGTGCCTTCCTCGTCCGCCGACATGAGGCGCGAATAGCCCACCATGTCGGCCGCGAAGATCGCCGCAAGTCTGCGCGTGACCGCGTCCCTGGTCACCTGGTCATTCCCCCACGCCCCGGAATATCGGCATATGATAGCTTGGAAGCGGGGCCCGCACCAATGGCATTGCTGGCAGCGGGCCGGCGCCAATTCTACATGAAAAGAGAACGCGCTGCCCCGGTTGTCTCCGATACCGGATCAGGGCCGGAAGCGGGCAGTCAGGACGCCCGCCGCACCCAAATCCGGTGAACTGCCGGTTCAGACCGTCATTGCCCGCGCGGTCTTCAGCACCAGCGCCCAGGCCGCCTCGACATGGCGGCGTTCGGTCGCGGTCTGGCCGACCGACCAACGGATGACGTAAGCACCGTCGACCCGGTTCTGGGTGAAGTAAACCTTGCCGGTGTCGTTGAGCGCCTCAAAGAAACGCTCATTGAGGGCGTCGAGTTCCTCGCCCTCGTCCATCTCGTCGGGGCGATAGCGGAAGGAGAAGAGCGCCAGGCTGGCCGGGGTGACGAGCTCGAAATCGGGCTCGGCCTCGATGCGTTCCGCGATCTCCTGGGCGAGCTTGATATGCGCGCGGATCAGCGTGCGCAGACCCTCCGCGCCATAGCTCCGCAGCACGAACCACAGCTTGAGCGCGCGGAAGCGGCGGCCCAGCGGCACGCCCCAGTCGCGGTAGTTGTTGACGCGCGCGCCCTCGCGGGTCTTCAGGAATTCCGGCAGGATCTCGAAGCTGCGGACCAGGTATTCGGGCTCGCGGATGAAGAAGACCGAGCAGTCGAAATTGGTGAACAGCCATTTGTGCGGGTTGAAGACGAAGCTGTCGGCAAGCTCGATGCCGTCGATCATGGCGCGGGTCTCGGGCAGGATGAGCGCGCTGCCGGCCCAGGCGGCGTCGACATGGAGCCAGAGCTTTTCGGCTTTGCAGATCTCGCCGATGGGTTTGAGCGGATCCATGGCGCCGGTGCCGGTGCTGCCCAGCGTGGCGACGACGCAGAACGGGCGCAGGCCCGCCTGCCGGTCGGCCCGGATCATCTGGGCGAGCAGCTCGGGGTTCATGCCGCGGCCCGGGTTCAGCGGAACCTTGCGCACGTAGTCGCGGCCGATGCCGGCGATCTTGGCGCCCTTCTCGGTGGCCGAATGGGTCTCGGCCGAACAATAGAGCGTGAGCGGGGCGCCGCCGCTGAGGCCCTTCTGGTTGACCGTGAAGTCGGTCGCCCATTCGCGCGCGGTGACGATGGCGGCCAGGATACCGGTCGAAGCCGTGTCCTGGATGCAGCCCGTGAAATCGCGCGGCAGGCCGAGCAGATCGCGCAGCCATTCCATGATGCGGTCTTCGAGCTCGGTCGCCGCGGGCGAGGTCTGCCAGCTCATGCACTGGGCGCCGAGGCTGGCGGTCAGCATCTCCGCGAGCAGCGAGGGCGGGCTGCCATTGGCGGGGAAATAGGCAAAGAATGAAGGATGCTGCCAGTGCGTCATGCCGGGCAGGATGATGTCCTGGAAGTCCTTGAAGATCGCCTCGATCGGCTCGCTGGTTTCCGGCGCCGCGGCAGGAAGCTGCGCTGCGATCTCGCCCGGCTGAACTTGCGCGCGCACGGGGTAGTCCTCGACGCCCTCGTAATAGTCGGCCATCCAGTCGACGAAGGCGTGGGCGTGGCGGCGGAACTCGTCGGGGCTTAGGCCGGGTCCAGCCGGGGCATCGGCTTTGTCCTTGGGCGAACGGTCGTCCGGCACGCGGGCCAACCCTCAGGACACGGTGATGACGAAGCGGTAGGGCGAGTCCGCGCCGCCGGCCACGACCTCGTTCGCGCCAGGCTCCAGCAGCGCCACGTCGAGCGGGAAGTCGCGGCCGATGCTGCGGCCGTTGACCGATGTGCCGAGCTTGCTGGAGAGATCGCGCACGACGGGTCGCCCGTATTCCTCGATCAGGATGAATTGCGCGCGCGAGAGCCGCTGGGGCTCGGGGTCGTCGAGCGCGAGGTCGAGCGGTACCCCCGCACCGCCCTCGCCCTGCGCCGGCCAACGGCCGACGATGTAGGGCAGATCCTCCACGCGTCTGGGCTCCTTGCCGATCTGAGCTTCGGTGACCGCGCTGCCGGCGGCGATCACCAAGCTGAGCGGCTCGGCCGCCTCGTCCTCTGCCAGCGGTTGGCCGAGCGCGGTTGCCGCGAGCTCACGGTCACCGCGCACCGCGCCGATAAGGCGGTCGGAGACGTCGCGCAGCCGCGCGCTCATGCGCCGGATCAACATGCCGGCGGTCAGCGGATCGTTGCTGACGCGGTCGAAGAAGCTGTCGGCCGGCAGAACCTCGACCTGGATGTCGGTCGCCGCCCGCGCGCTGGCGCTGCGCGGCTGGCCCTCGATCACACCCATCTCGCCGAGATATTCACCGGCGTTCACCGTGCCGAGCACGATGGTCTCCTCGCCGAGCGCGCGCACGATGTCTACCGTGCCGCTGACGAGGCGCAGCACATGGCCGCTCGGATCGCCTTCGGCGAACAGCAGGTCGCCCGCCTTGTAGTCCTTCAGCATATCGCCCCCCGGCCATACGTCTTTGCGCAACTATTCCATAGGCACGCGTGGATGGCCAGCGGTTGGGCCGGTCTTCCGGCCGGTCTCCCAGCCAGTCTCAAAGCCAGTCGCGCAGCATCGCCACCAGCGGTGCATCGGCGGGGGGCATCGGGTAGTCGGCCAACTTGCCGGGCTGCACCCATTTCAGCGCCTGGCCTTCGAGCGCCTGGGGCATGCCCTCCCAGACGCGGCAGAGATAGAGCGGCATGAGGAGATGGAAGTCCTCGTAGGCGTGGCTGGCGAAGGTGAAGGGGCCTAGGCAGCTTGCCGTCACATTGATGCCGAGCTCTTCCTTGAGCTCGCGGATCAGGCAGGCTTCGGGGGTCTCGCCCGGATCGACCTTGCCGCCGGGGAATTCCCACAAGCCCGCCATCGGCTTACCCTCCGGGCGCCGGGCGAGGAGGACGCGCCCGTCGGCGTCGATGAGCGCGACGGCGGCGACGAGGAGGACGGGACGGAGGGTATCGCTGGTCATGGGGGTGTTGAACCACAGAGACACAGAGGCACAGAGATAAGATCGGAGGATTGGGCTTCGCGGCTCACCCCGTCGTCATTCCCGCGAGAGCGGGAATCCATCGATCAAACCCACCGAACCCTCCGGCAACCCTGGATCCCCGCTTTCGCGGGGATGACGACCGAATATTGCGGAAGCGCAAGAAGCCTCCGTGTCTCTGTGTCTCTGTGTCTCTGTGGTGATCCTTCAGCTCCGGTAGTCGGCATTTATCGCGATGTAGCCGTGGGTGAGATCGCAGGTCCAGACGGTCGCCGCCCCCGCGCCGACGCCGACATCAACCGCAATGTCGATCGCCTCGCCCTTCATGTGCTGGGCGATCGGGCTTTCGTCGTAGCCGGGCACGCGCGAGCCGGCATGCGCGACGGCGTGGCCGCCGATGGAAATCGCGATCTTCTCGCGGTCGGCCGGCTCGCCCGCTTTGCCGACCGCCATGACGATGCGGCCCCAATTGGCGTCCTCGCCGGCGATCGCGGTCTTGACCAGCGGCGAGTTGGCGATCGCCAGCGCGATCGTCTTGGCCGAGGCGTCGGAGGCGGCCCCCGTGACGGCGACGGTGACGAACTTGGTGGCGCCCTCACCGTCGCGCACGATCTGCTGGGCAAGGTCAACCGTCACCTGATCGAGCGCCGCACGGAAGCCCGCGAGCCGGGTATCGCCAGCGTCGCTCACCGGCGCATGGCCTGCCTGGCCGGTGGCGCAGAGCAGGGCCATGTCGCTGGTCGAGGTGTCGCCGTCGACGGTGATGGCGTTGAACGAGCGCTCGTTGGCGGCGTTGAGCAGCGCCTGCAGCGCGGGCGCCTCGATGGCGGCATCGGTGAAAATAAAGGCGAGCATGGTCGCCATGTTGGGGTGGATCATGCCCGAACCCTTGGCGATGCCGTTGATGGTGACGGCGGCGCCGTCGATCTCCGCGCTTGCGGTGGCGAGCTTGGCGAAGGTGTCGGTGGTCAGGATCGCATCCGCCGCGCCTGCCCAGTTATCCGCACCCAGCCCGTCATGCAGCGCATCGAGCGCCGCCTCGATCTTTTCGACCGGCAGCGGCTCGCCGATGACGCCGGTGGAGGCAACGAAGACGTCGCTCTCGGCGCAGCCCGTGCGCTCGGCCACGCCCGCGGCGGTGCGCTTGACTGCCGCCATGCCGGCGGCGCCGTTAAAGGCGTTTGCGTTGCCCGAATTGACGATGACGGCGCGGGCATTGGGGGTGCGCAGCGCCTCGCGGCACCAGTCGATCGGCGCGGCGGCGGTCGACGATTTCGTCAACACGCCAGCCACCGTGGTGCCTTCGACCAGCGCGATCAGGCAAAGGTCGATCCGTTGGCGGTATCGGATGCCGGCCGCGATCGCGGCAAGGCGAACCCCGGCGAGGGGGCCGAGTTCGGGTGGATGTTGGGGGGCGAGGGGCGATTTTTCGGGCATGGCGTCGGGATTAGCAATGGGTTGAGGGGCTGGCGCTCGCGCAAAAAGCAATCGCCGGCCGTGGTGCAGCCGGCGAGTACTCTTAGCAGCTTGGGCAGCTCGGCGCCCGCGATTGTAGCGAACGGCTAAAGCTTGGCTAACGGGCTGCCCCGCCGCCTCGCCTGAGCCCCGGCCCAACATCTATCGCGCCCTTGGCGCCTGGAGCCGGCATCGGCGAGCCGTCGGCATTGTAGCGCCGGATCTTGGCCAGCTTCTGCAGGCGCTTCACCTCGGTCTGAAAGACCTCGCGCGCCATGGTCCGAGAAAGCTGGTTGCTCACCGAGGCCAGCGACGGCGGCGCTTTCTTACGCGTGCCTTCGACTTTGATGACGTGCCAGCCGAATTGGGTGCGCACCGGCTTCTGGGTGTACTGGCCCTTCTTGAGTTCGAAGACGACCTTGTCGAATTCGGGCACCATTTCCCCCTTGGCGAACCAACCGAGATCGCCGCCCTGGACCTTGGAGGGTCCGGTCGACTTCTCGCGCGCCAGCTTGGCGAAGTCGGCGCCCTTTTTGAGCGCGGCCACGACCTTGTTTGCTTCATCCTCGGTCTTGACAAGAATGTGGCGGGCGCGGACTTCCTTGCCGGTCTTCTGTGTCTTGAGATAGGCTTCGTAGCGCTTTTTTACCGCCTCTGTCGTGATCGTGCTGCGGATCTTCTTGCTCATATAGACGCTCTGGATCAGGCGATCCTCGATCAGCACCATCTGGCTCTTGATCTGGGGATCGTTGTGCAGGTTGTTCTTGCGGCCCGCATTGGCGAGCAGTTTCTGCTGGATGACCTGCTCCAGAAGCGGCCGGTAGATGCGCGCCATCGGCACATTCGCCATCCGCGGATCGAGCTGTGCCCGCGCCGCCAGGAGATGCGAAAGGCGGATCACGGCACCGTCGACCCGCCCCACGACGGGGTCGGGTTTGGCCTTGTTGTTCTTCTTTGTGACGGCCGCGGCTTTCTTCTTGCTTTGCGCCACGGCGCCGCCCAGGGGGGCGGCCAGCAGCAGGGCCGACAGGGCCAGGCTCAGCGGCGCACGGATTTGAAACTTCGTCATGGAGGACATCCTCGATGGGAGAATAGGGCTGGCCGGCGGAGTATCGCCCAAATGTGGCGATGGCACGGCCGTAATCGGTTCCGATATCGGCCTCGCATATGCCATATCGGCCATCTCGCGGCAAGGAAACCCGGTTGGCGCGGTTAATCGTACACGAAGTGTTGAAGGCCGGGGCATTGAAGGCCGGGGCGAACAGGATGCCGGACACGGCCGGCGATCAGCACTGTCGTTGACAGCCACGCACCATCCCCCTATTTCAGAGAGGTTCCGCGGTTCCCGACCACCCGTATTTATTTCGAGGATTTCCGCATGATAAGCGGCCTTGCCCGTAGCTTTTTCGGGAGCGCCAATGAGCGCTACGTCAAACGGCTTCAGCCCCTCGTCGACGCGATCAACGAGATCGAGCCGGAGATCGAGAAACTCTCCGATGAGGATCTGCGCGCGCGGACGGACTGGCTGAAGGGCCGGCTGAAGGAGGGCGAGAGCCTCGACGACCTGCTGTGCGACGCATTCGCGACGGTGCGCGAGGCGGCCAAGCGCACCCTGCATCAGCGGCATTTCGACGTCCAGCTGATGGGCGGTATCGTCCTGCATCGCGGCATGATCGCCGAGATGGCCACCGGCGAGGGCAAGACGCTGGTCGCCACGCTGCCGGTTTACCTCAACGCGCTGGCCGGCAACGGCGTTCATGTCGTCACAGTCAACGACTACCTGGCGACCCGCGACGCCGAGTGGATGGGCGAGATCTATAAGTTTCTGGGGCTTAAGGTCGGCTGCATCGTCAACGACCTCGACGACGAGGAACGCAAGGCCGCCTACCAGGCCGACGTCACCTACGGCACCAACAACGAATTCGGCTTCGACTATCTGCGCGACAATATGAAGTTCACGCTGGAGGAGATGGTCCAGCGCGACTTCAACTATGCGATCGTCGACGAGGTGGATTCGATCCTGATCGACGAGGCGCGCACGCCGCTGATCATCTCCGGCCCCGCCGAGGACAGCTCGGAGATGTATCACAAGGTCGACAAGCTGATCCCCATGCTCTCGCCCGAGCACTACGAGAAGGACGAAAAGCAGCGCACGGTCACGCTGTCGGAGGTGGGGGTGGAAAAGGCCGAGGAGCTGCTCGCCGACACCGATATGATGCAGGAAGGCGGGCTGTTCGACATCTCAAATATCGGCGTCCTGCACCACGTCAACCAGGCGCTGCGCGCCCATGTGCTCTACGCGCTCGACACCGACTACATCGTCAAGGACGGCAAGGTGATCATCATCGACGAGTTCACCGGCCGCATGATGGAGGGCCGGCGCTATTCCGAAGGGCTGCACCAGGCGCTGGAGGCCAAGGAGAAGGTCGATGTCGAGATGGAGAACCAGACGCTCGCCTCGATCACCTTCCAGAACTACTTCCGGCTCTACTCAAAGCTCTCCGGCATGACCGGCACGGCGATGACCGAGGCGTCCGAGTTCCACGAAATCTACAAACTGGAAGTCACCGAGGTCCCGACCAACCTGCCATGCGTGCGCGAGGACCATCACGACGAGGTCTATCGCACCGCCGAAGAGAAGTACGAGGCGGTGATTGAGCAGATCGTCGAATGCCATGCGCGCAACCAGCCGGTGCTGGTCGGCACGGTGTCGATCGAGAAGTCCGAGCGTCTGGCGGCGCTGCTCGAGAAGCGCAAGATCAAGCACAATGTGCTGAATGCCCGCTTCCACGAGCAGGAGGCCGAGATCATCTCCCAGGCCGGCAAGCCGGGCGGCGTGACGATCGCCACCAACATGGCCGGCCGCGGCACCGACATCCAGCTCGGCGGCAACGCCGACATGCTGATCAAGCAGGAAGCCGCCAGGCTCAAGGACGAGAGCACGTTGCAGAAAAGGTTGGACGCGATCCAGGTCGAGGTCGATGCCGGCAAGAAGGTCGCGCTGGCGGCCGGCGGGCTGTTCGTCATCGCCACCGAGCGGCACGAATCGCGCCGCATAGACAACCAGTTGCGCGGCCGTTCCGGCCGTCAGGGCGATCCCGGCGCCTCGAAATTCTATCTCTCGCTCGAAGACGACCTGATGCGCATCTTCGGCTCCGATCGCATGGACGGGATGCTGAAGCGGCTCGGCCTCAAGGAAGGCGAGGCGATCATCCATCCCTGGATCAACAGGGCGCTCCTGAAGGCGCAGGAAAAGGTCGAGGCGCGCAACTTCGAGATCCGCAAGAACCTGCTGCGCTTCGACGACGTGATGAACGACCAGCGCAAGGTGATCTACGAGCAGCGCCGCGATCTGATGGAAATCGAGGACGTTTCCGAAACGGTCGCGGCGATGCGGCACGAAACTATCGAGGACATGGTCAGACGGGCCATTCCGGAGACCGCCTATGCCGAGCAATGGGACACCGAGGCGCTGCAGGGCGAGGTGCACCGCACGCTCAATCTCGAACTGCCGGTCGTCGAATGGGCCAGGGAAGAGGGCATCGCCGATCAGGAAATCCGCGAGCGGCTGATCAAGGCGGCCGACGAGGCGTTCGCGCGCAAGGTCGCGCAATACTCGCCGGAAATCATGCGGATGGCGGAAAAAAGCCTGCTGCTGCAGCTGCTCGACCAGATCTGGAAGGATCACCTGCTGTCGCTCGACCATCTGCGCCAGGGCATCAACCTGCGCGCCTATGCGCAGAAGGACCCGCTGAACGAATACAAGCGCGAGGCCTTCGATCTTTTCTCCGAGATGCTGGTGCGGCTGCGCGAACAGGTGACCGGAGTGATGAGCCATCTGGAGATACAGGCCGACGACGAAGCCGACCTTATGCCGATGCGCGGGCCGATGCAGATGCACGAGACCCGCGTCGACCCGGCGCTGGAGATGGCGGGGATGAGCGATCTGTTGCTCGACGAGCCGCCGGAGGGGGCGTTTCGCCAGATGCCGGTGCGCACCGCCGCCGCCGCCGCGGTGATCGACCCTGACGATCCGTTCACTTGGGGCAAGGTGCCGCGCAACGCACAGTGTCCTTGTGGGTCGGGCAACAAGTACAAGCACTGCCACGGCAAGGCGGCTTAGCGGCCTTATTCGTAATCACAATAGCAAACGTCATGAATTATCGCATGACGGAGGTCAGTGCGTATTGACTTGGAATGAAATTTTGAGAATTGTCATTTGGCGGCAACTCTAACGAGAGAGTTGGTCAGATAAAATGCACGATATACGGCAGAGAAGGCAATGAGCTTATCGGAATACATCAAAGAGCACGAACTTGCCACTCCAGTTCTTCCAGTATTTCACGCAACAAGTTCGATAAAATTCGAAGATATTTTAAAAGAAAATAGAATTAGACCAAGTAATTGTGAGAATTTTGGAGAAAAAATACTTTATCTTTTTTACGGACGTCCAGCATATAGGGTGTGAATGGACGATAATGTGAGATTCACTGTTCCTTATCAGCCTATTGTACTGATGATAAGTTCCGACAAACTGATGGAGATCAAGCGCATATTTCCATTCGATAGCGGTGCATTCAAGGCCGGATTGCTCGCGGAGTTCGTCCATCGAGATATGACGATTGATAAATTCGAGGTCGAGCCAAAAATAGAAATGTGCGCTCGCGCAGTTTCAGCATTCTTTGAAACAAACGAACAATATTATGAAGGGAGCCCCAGTGCGGCAGGAAAAACGAGGGGCTTGAGCTTTGAGATAGAGAGTTTTGCAGAGATGATCACGGGCTTCTTTAAATCTGGCGCAGACGATCGAAAATGTAGCTTTGAAATACAACATAAGTTGCGAATCAAACTGTCGGATCGGCTAATGGCAGTAGCACTGCCGCGACGAGAGTTGGCACGATCGTATGTAAAAGAATTTCTTCAAAAGCATCAGAATATTGATGTGTTAACCTATCCAAGTACAAGTACATCATCAATGGTGACTTGTTACGAAAGAATTTTGCAAACGTTCTGGATATATTTAAGTAACAAAGGATATTTTCTGAAGGAGTGAAATATGAATAGTAGAAGGCAGAGACGGCAATTGGGATTATATCGGCCAAATTATCCGTTACCGTTGATCGGATTTGCTGATGCTGATTTTTTCCCGGGGTTTGTTTCGCCTATCTATGGAAACGATGATCAAAGGTTTTTGCCAGTTTATGATGATTCCGACATAGTATTTGGGTTTAATTCTATTTCTCTAGACGAAGAATACCAAATTACAGCGCCATCAAAGGGAATTCGCTATGATCCATTGTTTTTGGATGACAAAATGCGATTTGGATTTGGTTTTAGTCGTAACTTGATAAAGGTGGCCCCAAGAGAAAATTTAAAGAAGCTATTAAATGCGGTTGTGAGGAGCTTGCGAATTGATCCGATTGTATACTTAGATATTATTGATTTTTTTGATCCAGACGAGGAATTGTTTGATCAAGCGTTAATAAATGCAGCCGCCTACTTGAAAGAAGAGGGCGTTAATCAAACTGATGCTTGGGCAAAAGTTGAATCATTGAGATTCAGTTTTAAATCGAAAAAGCGCGCATCAGATCATAAAGAAGGGTATGAAAACGAATTTGGTCAGACTTTTGATAATTCTATAGATTTCGTACATATACTGTCATCATACGTCGATGATATTGATAAATTCGAAGATGTGGATTCATTATTATTGTATACCTACCTCCATTTATTCGATGATTATCTTGTGGATTTAATGTACTTGGTTGTAGACAAAGAGAAAGGGCACTATGGCCGAGTTGACATATTCGGTGGTGTAGCGGCGCCATTTCTGGCCACACCGGTTCGTGATTCTTTAGGTTCAGATGGTCAAAATGTTCGTCGGATCAATCTTCCCGATTCGCTAATTGAAGCACTGTCGGCGACGGTGATGCCAAAAATTGTTAATCTCGATAAGGCTTATCCCGTTGTCCCAGGTTTCGCTGGCATGAGGCTGGTTCCCGCCGCATGATGCGGCGGCATGGCCCGAAGATACGCTTCCTTGATCGAATTCCAGCGTCGGTTTCCGGACGAAGCGAGCTGCGCACTCTTCC
>DATKZM010000073.1:0-60657 GCA_035527975.1 Alphaproteobacteria bacterium
TATTACCGCCGGGCACCTCCGCGCTCTGCCCCACCCGGCCACCCAACGAGAGTATCCTGATTGGGTGGCCGGGTGGGGGCGTGGGCCGGCGCCGCGGCAAATAATCCTGAGTGTCCTTAACGCCTTGCGCAAGCGCGCGGCGATGCCCATCATCTTGTTAATGCGGCAGTAATGATGCGCACGCCGTTCGTTTGACGGCTGCTCGCGGGGCGGGGCATACTTCGCGCCAGTGAGGCACGAGCCCGCCGGGCCGCGTTTTGTACTGACGGCAAAGGGACCGGATGGGGCCTTGGCCCCGTATCACCTAGGACCATGGAAACCAAGGCGACCGCCACGACAGCGCATCCCGACCTCGCGTCGGTCGAGCGCGTCCTGACCCTCGAGGCCGAAGGCATCCGCAAGCTTGCGGATGCCTGCGACGATCGCATCGTGGCCGCGCTCGACATTCTGGAAAAAGTAACCGGACGCGTCGTCGTCACGGGCATGGGCAAGAGCGGTCACATCGCCCGCAAGATCGCGGCGACCATGGCCTCGGTCGGCACGCCGGCGCTCTATGTTCATCCGGGCGAGGCGAGCCACGGCGATCTCGGCATGATCACCAGGGCGGACGCGATCCTGGCGCTGTCGTATTCGGGCGAGACCGGAGAGCTGGCCGATCTGGTCAGCTACACGCGGCGCTATTCGATCCCGCTGATCGCGATCACCGCCAAGGCCGACAGCACGCTGGCGCAGGCGGCCGACGTGGCGCTGACCCTGCCCGCCGCCGCCGAAGCCTGCCCGCTGGGTCTTGCCCCCACCACCTCGACCACCATGACGCTGGCGCTGGGTGATGCGCTGGCGGTGGCGCTGCTGGAACGCAGGGGCTTTTCCAGCGACGACTTCCAGGTACTGCATCCGGGCGGACGGCTCGGCAAGCGCCTGGTGCGGGTGCGCGATCTGATGCATGGCGGCGACGCCCTGCCCCTGGTCGACCGCGCGCTGGCGATGGCCGAGGCGCTGATCATCATGACCGCCAAGGGGTTCGGCTGTGTTGGCGTGATCGAAGCGGACGGCGCGCTGGCCGGCGTCATCACCGACGGCGATCTGCGCCGCAACATGGCGCCCGATCTTTTGGGCCGAACGGCCGGCGATGTAATGACCGCCGGCCCGAAGACGATCCGCCCCGAAGCGCTTGCGGCCGAAGCGCTGGGGCACATGAACGCAAAGGCGATCACCAGCCTCTTCGTGGTTGCCGACGGCAAACCGATCGGCATCGTGCGGATGCACGACTGCCTGCGCGCGGGCGTGGCCTGACCCATGGACGGCCGCGCCCCGGACGAGTTCTCCGCCAAGCCGCCGCCGCGCCGGGTCGCCCGGGCGGGCGTCGCGCACCGGCACCGCGATCACGCGGGGGAGCGGGCGCTGGCGGGCGCATCCAGCCTGCGCAACTACAATGACAGCTACACGGCCTTCGTCTCGGCGATGAAGGTGGCGCTGCCGCTTCTGGCGCTGGTGCTTGTCGGACTTGTTCTGATGCTGCCGCAGCTGGAATCGGCCGAAGAGAAAATCCGCGCCAGCGTGACCCAGCAGATCAAGGCCCACGACCTTGAGAACCTTTACATGGTCAATGCGCGCTATGTCGGCACCGACGACAAGAACCGCGCCTACACGCTGACCGCCAACTCCGCGCGCCAGGTCTCCACCGAAAGCGACCTGGTCGCGCTCGAAGGGCCCAAGGCGGACGTCTCGCTCGGCGACGGCCACTGGGTCGCGATGCAGGCCAATGCCGGCGCTTTCTATCGCAAGGCGCAGTCGCTGGTCCTGTTCGGCGACGTCAACATCTTCCACGACGACGGCTATACCGTACGCACCGGCGAGGTCGAGATGAACCTCAAGAAGGGCACGGCCACCGGCAGCAAGCCGGTTGTTGCGCATGGGCCGCTCGGGCTGCTGCGGGCGAGCGGCTTCAAGATCCTGGAAAAGGGCGAGACCGTGCTGTTCACCGGCAAGGCGCGGCTGACCATCTACCTCGACGAAGGCAAGACCGGACAACTCGGCGCGATCCGCGGCCTCGGCGACGGCGACGCAAATGGCGGCGGCGGCCAGACCGCAACCTCGAAAGGCGGCAAATGATCGAGTTGAAGCGCGCGCGCGGCATCCTGCTGGGCGCCGCAGCCCTGATGGTTGCAGCGGCGCCGGCAATCGGCCAGGGCCTGCCGGTGCCCGGCAAGCGCGGCGAGCCCGTTCATATCGAAGCCGAGAAGGGCATCGAGTGGCGGCAGAAGAAAAAGGTCTACGTCGCCCGCGGCAATGCCACCGTCAAGCGCGGGGACATCACGGTCAGGGCCGAGACGCTGACCGCGCATTACCGCACCAAGACGGACCAGACGAAGCCCGGTGCCACGGCAAACGGCAAAGCCAAACCCGAAGCCAAGCCCAAAGCTAAGCCCAAAGCCAAGCCCATTGGGTTCGCCGGGGCGCTCGGCGGCGGCGGGGCCGACGTCTACAAGGTGACCGCGGCCGGCAATGTGCGCATCACCCAGGCCGACAAGACAATCGTCGGCGATTTCGGCGTTTATGATCTCGACAGCGGCATCTTCCGACTCACCGGCAAGCACGTCTCGATGGCGACCGCCAAGGAAACCATCACGGCCAATCAAAAAATCGAATACCGCACGAAGCAGAAAATCGCGATCGTCGTCGGCAACGCGATCGCGCTGAAGGACGGCAAGAAGGTCCGCGCCGACCGCTTCACCGCCTTCTTCGCCAACGGCAAGGACGGCAAGCTGGAGATCCAACGGGTGATCGCCGAAGGCAATGTCGTGATCACCACGCCGACGGAAGTAGCCACGGCCGACCGCGGCATCTACAACCACAGATCCGGCATCGCGCAGCTGGTCGGCTCGGTCAAGCTGACGCGCGGTGACAATCAGTTGAACGGCGACCGCGCCGAGGTCAATCTGAAGACCGGCGTCAGCCGACTGCTCGCCGCACGCGGACGCGACGGCCGGGTCCGGGTGCTGGTGGTGCCGGGCGGCGATGTTGGCGGTGGATTGTCCAAGGGCGTGCTTCCCGGCGTCGGCGGCAAGGCGCCAAACAAGAACAAGACGAAGAAGGCCAGGGGTGGAAAGTAGCCCTAAGAACGACCGGTTCGGGGGTTAAGGCAGGGCGAATGACGACGACGGGGTCGGACTACGCGGGCCACGCTCAAGATCGCGATGGCGGCGAAAGCGGTGGCGGCGAAAGCACCGTGCGCGAAATTGCCGCCGCCGCCCAAGCGCCGCCCGCGACGGCACATACAGGCACCGGACTGATCGCCCAGGGCCTTGGCAAGCGCTTCGGCCGCCGGCCCGTGCTGCGCGGCGTCTCGGTCTCGGTTCAACGCGGCGAAGCCGTGGGCCTGCTGGGACCGAACGGCGCCGGCAAGACGACCTGCTTCTACATCATCACCGGGCTGATCCGCGCCGAATACGGCGTCGTCATTCTCGACGGTCAGGACATCACCGATCTGCCGATGTATCGGCGGGCGCGGCTGGGGGTCGGCTACCTGCCTCAGGAGCCGTCGATCTTCCGCGGGCTTTCGGTGGAGAACAATGTGCGCGCGGTGCTCGAGGTGGTGGAGCCCAACCGCGAAACGCGCGAGGCCAAGCTCGACCAACTGTTGGGCGAATTCGGCATCGACCATTTGCGCAAGACGGCGGCGATCGCGCTCTCCGGCGGCGAGCGCCGGCGCGTGGAAATCGCGCGCTCGCTGGCCTCCGATCCGAGTTTCGTGCTGCTCGATGAGCCGCTGGCCGGTATCGATCCGATCGCGGTCAACGATATCCGCGATCTGATCGCGCATCTGAAACACCGCGGCATCGGGGTGCTGATTACAGACCATAATGTGCGCGAGACCCTGGGCATCGTCGACCGCGCCTACATACTCCACGAGGGCGTCGTGCTGATGGACGGGACGCCCGCGCAAATCGTTGAAAATGAAGACGTTCGCCGCGTTTACCTCGGTGAAACGTTTAGTCTCTAGATATCCCCTCATGGCTCTCAATCAGCGGCTCGATCTAAGACAGGCCCAAACCCTCGTCATGACGCCGCAACTGCAGCAGGCTATCAAGCTGCTGCAGCTTTCAAACCTCGAACTCTCCGAATATGTGGATGAGGAACTCGAGAAGAATCCGCTGCTGCAACGCGATGATGACAGCGACGGAACGGTTGACGGGGACCGCCAGGTAGGTGCGGGCGACGATGGGGATGAGGCGCCGCAGCCGGTGAACGGCGATGCGGCGGCGCTGGAGACGTTTGGCCTATCGGCAAGCGACGGCGTGGCCGCGCCCGGCGAAGCACCGCTCGACACCGACTACGAGAATATGTGGAACGGCGGCACCGATCCGGCCCCGCCTACAGCGCTGCCCAGTGCGTCGAACGGGCAAGGCTCGGCCATCGACACCAACGTGCTCGAGCAGACGATCGCCGATACGCAGTCACTGAACGAATACCTGCAGGCCCAGATCGACGCGGATATCGAAGAGCCGCGGGCGCGGGCGATCGCCTCGCATCTCATGTCGCTGCTCGACGAGGCGGGCTATCTGACCGGCGACACCGAGCAGACCGCCGAACAGCTCGGCTGTCCGTGCACCGAGTTGGAAGACGTGATCGCGCGGCTGCAGTCGCTGGAGCCGACCGGCGTCTTCGCACGCAACTTGAGCGAATGCCTGGCGTTGCAGCTCATAGAGCGCGATCGCTACGATCCGGCGATGGCGGCGCTGGTCGACAATCTCGATCTCATCGCCAAACGCGACTTCGCGGGCCTGAAACGCCTTTGCGGCATCGACGGCGAGGACCTCGCCGACATGCTGGCCGAGTTGAAGCGGCTCAATCCCAAACCGGCGCTTGCCTTCTCGACCGAGACGGCGATGCCGGTCACCCCGGATGTCTTCGTGCGCGCGGACGCTGGCGGCGGCTGGGTGGTTGAGCTCAACAGCGACACGCTGCCGCGCGTGCTGGTCGACCGCAGCTACCATGCCGAAGTTGGCGCGCGCGCGCGCAGTGACGACGACCGCAACTATATCAACGAACAGTTCCAGTCCGCCAACTGGCTGGTCCGCGCGCTCGACCAGCGCGCCAACACGATCCTTAAAGTCTCCACCGAGCTCGTGCGCCAGCAGGACGGTTTCCTGCGCCACGGCATCCGGCATTTGAAGCCGCTGGTGCTGCGCGATATTGCGGAGAAGATCGAGATGCACGAAAGCACGGTCTCGCGCGTTACCACCAACAAGTTCATCGCCACGCCGCGCGGCATCTTCGAGCTCAAATACTTCTTTACCGCGGCGATCGCCTCGTCCGATGGTGGGGTCGATATTTCGGCCGAGGCGGTGCGCCACCGCATCAAGGTGCTGGTGGCGGCCGAGCCCGCCGACGCGGTACTTTCCGACGATGCCCTTGTCAACGCGCTGCGCTCCGACGGCGTCGATATCGCCCGGCGAACCGTGGCAAAATACCGCGAGGCCTTGAAGATTCCGTCCTCGGTGGAGCGCCGGCGCGACAAGAACGCGGTTATGTGACGCGCGAGCTTCGGGCGAACACCCGCGCAATCTGTGACGTTTTCTGGTAGCCTTGACTCGGTTTTGACGACTCACTAGGGTGCCGCGCCTCTAAGAGGCTGCCGGCACCGGGAATGACTGGATGGGGCGGCCCCGACACCCAATTTCGAGCGATATGCAGCTTTCCGTTACCGGCAAGCAGATCGATATCGGCCAGGCGCTCCAAGAGCACGTGACAGATGTGCTCAATGACGCGGTCGAGAAGTATTTCGGCAGCGCCATGGACGGCGCTGTTGTGTTCTCGCGCGAGGCGCAGGACATCCATGCGGAGATCTCGGTGCATGTCGGCAAGGGCATCCAGATCCAGGCGCATGCCACCGCGGGCGACGCCTATAGCGCCTTCGACAACGCCGCCGAGCACATGGCCAAGCGGCTGCGGCGCTACAAGCGGCGCCTGCGCAACCATCACCGCTCGGCCCGCACCGACCAAGCAATCCCCGCACAGGCCTTCGTGCTCGCCGGTGAAGGGCCCGACGATAGCGAGCCGGCTACCGACGAGCCGGTGGTCGTCGCCGAGATGGAGGCGGAGATCCCCAGCCTCACCGTCGGCGAGGCCGTGATGCGTCTTGATCTCGCCAACACGCCGGCCATGATGTTCCGCAACAGTGCGCATGGCGGGCTCAACATGCTCTACCGCAGACCCGACGGCACCATCGGCTGGGTCGATCCACGCGGCAACCGCGAGCAAACCTGACAAGCGCCGGCGCGGTCAGGGCAATCTTGGAAAGGCATTCATGGACATCACCGAACTGATCGGCGTGGACACAGTCGTGCCGAGCTTGCGGGTGACGAGCAAGAAGCAGGCCTTGCAGGAACTGGCCAAGCGCAGCGCCGAGCTGACGGGCCTGTCCGAACGGACGATCTTCGACGTGTTGCTGGAGCGCGAGCGCCTCGGCACCACCGGCGTGGGCAACGGCATCGCCATCCCGCACGGCAAGCTCGCCGAGCTGAAGCAACTGCACGGGCTCTTCGCGCGGCTCGAGCAGCCGGTCGACTTCGAGGCGATCGACGACCAGCCGGTCGATCTTATCTTTTTGTTGCTAGCCCCGGAGGGCGCGGGCGCCGATCACCTGAAGGCGCTGGCCCGGGTCTCGCGGCTGCTGCGCGACCCGCAGATCTGCACCAAGGTACGTGGCTCCGACAGCGCCGAGGCGATCTACGCGCTGATCACCAACGCGGCCGCCAGCCGGGCGGCGTGAGCGGATAGGTCTCTTGCTACGCCCCTTCACCCTAGCCCTCTCCCCCAAGGGGAGAGGGAACTTCGACGAGCACTAACTAACTTTTGCCTCTCCCCTTGTGGGAGAGGGAGGGGCCCGTCGCGAACGCGACGGGAGGGTGAGGGGTCGTCTCAACCGACATCGATATCGGGTCAGTGCACGCTGACCGGCTCCAGATCGTTCTGGCGCACGGCGGCGAAGGCGACATCGCGGTTGGCCATCACGGCAATCTCCTGGCCGTCGGCGGCATGGATCGCAAAGCCCGGCGTGCCGTCATCGATCGTGATGTCTTTCACATAAGCGACCCGCTCCAGCCCCAGAAGGGCGAGCGCGTCGGGGGTGATGTGTCGCAGCGCATGGTGTTCATGCATGGGGTCCATCCTTTCGCTGTGAGGGTGGCGGCTCATGACTTGGCGGCGGCCGATTTGGCGCCCGCTTTGCCTGAGCCTTGGGTATCGGCGTCAACGTCGATCGCCTCGCTTTTCGAGGCTTTGCCCGCGATGCCGCCGGCGCCCTTGATGGCGACGGTCTGAATGCGCGATTCGACCAACGGTCGTTCGAGATCGATATGGAGCAGTCCGTTGTCGAGCTCCGCCCCCACCACCTCGATGCCCTCGGCCAGCACGAAGCTGCGCTGGAACTGACGGCCGGCGATGCCGCGGTGGAGGTAGACCTTGTCCGCGTCCTCGGCCTGCTTGCCGCGCACCAGAAGCTGGTTGTTCTCGACCTGGACATTCAGATCGTCCATCGAGAAGCCGGCCACGGCGAGGGTGATGCGCAGGCGGTTCTCCGCGCTTTGCTCGATATTGTAAGGCGGAAAGCCGTCGGATGAGGATTTGGCGATCCGGTCGAGCGTGCGTTCGAACTGGTCGAAGCCGAGGAGAAACGGACTGTTGAACAGCGAAAGTCGTGACATGGCAGATCTCCTCCTTTGATGAGCGAGTTGCCGTATGATCCATCGGCCCCACTTGCCTGGGCGCCGCAAGGATGGCCCGCCGGGGCGCCATCCCTGCCAATAATGTGGGATTTGCGGGAAGCCGGATCAAGCGCCCCGTCCCGGCAGCCGAAAAGCCGCAGAATCCGTTTGATTCCGCACCGCCAAGCAACCCACTATCGGATCATACCGGTTCAAGCGAGGGAGCCTGGCCCATGGCGGCGCCAATGACAGCACATGCCCACGACGACCCTGTCTTCGCGCGCTACCGGGTAAAGCCGGGCGATGAAGCGTTCTCGTTGGCGGCGATCGACCCGCAGGAAAGGACCTGCCTGCCCGACCGCAAGACAGCCGAAGAGCAGTTTAGGGAGGACGTCGCGGCGATCGTGGAGATCCAGAATGCGTTCTATGCCTGCGGCAAGAAGGCGCTGCTCTGCGTCTTCCAGGCCATGGATGCCGGCGGCAAGGACGGCACCGTGCGCAGGGTCTTCGGGCCGGTCAACCCGGCCGGCATCCAGGTCAACAGCTTCAAGAAACCCTCCGACGAGGAGTTCGCCCACGACTATCTCTGGCGCATCCACAAGGTGGTGCCGCCGCGCGGCATGATCGGCATCTTCAACCGCTCGCATTACGAGGATGTGCTGGTGGTGAAGGTCTTCGGCCTTGCGCCCGCGGCGCGCATCGAGGCACGCTATGAGCAGATCAACGCCTTCGAGAAGCACCTCGCCGAAAACGACGTGGTGATCCTCAAATTCTATCTGCACATTTCCAAGGACGAGCAGAAGGGCCGGTTTCAGGAACGCCTCGACGAGCCGCACAAGCACTGGAAGTTCAATCAGGCCGACCTTGAGGTGCGGCGGCGCTGGGACGACTTCAGCGCCGCGGCGGAACTTGCGATCACGCGCTGCTCGACCGAGCACGCGCCGTGGTTCGTGATCCCGGCCAACCGCAACTGGTACCGCAACGCCTGCGTCGCCCGCATCGTGCGCAAAACCATCGAGGCGACCGAGCCCGAATGGCCGGCGCTCGAGGACGATATGTCGGGCATCGTGATCGAATAGGCTGGAAAGGAAGGACCGATGGCAACAGGGCACACGCCGTTCCGCTTGAGCGCGCCGACCAAGAACGTTTTCCGGAGCTCCGCGGTGATTGCTGGCGCGGGCGTGATCTTGACGCTGATACCAGGCCCGCCCTGGCTCGGTTACGCCTGGCTGCTGATCGTCGCCGGCTATTTGACGCTGGTTGCCGGCGTGACCATGAAAGGGCTCTGAGGGCGCGCAAGAGAACGACGACAATGGCTTCAGTGTTCTATGCGCTGGCGGCGGCACTGGCGGAGATCGCCGGGTGCTTTGCCTTCTGGGCTTGGCTGCGGCTTGGCAAGACGGTTTGGTGGGTGCTGCCGGGGCTGGTCAGCCTGGCGCTCTTCGCCTTCCTGCTGACGCGCATCGAGAGCGCCTTCGCCGGGCGCACCTTCGCGGCGTATGGCGGCGTCTATATCGCCGCCTCGCTCGCCTGGCTCGCGTTCGTCGAGGGCCAGCGTCCCGATCGCTGGGATCTGACCGGGGCGGTGATATGCCTCGCCGGGGCGGCGATCATTCTCTTCGCCCCGCACGGCGCGCGGAGCTAGAGGCGCATTGGGCGCACGCCCAGGGAACAACACGCTTCCGCCCGATGAGTGCGCGGTGTACACGCCTGTCATATCTCGGCCGAACGAGCGCTGTCGAAACACCTGAGCGGGACGAAGATGACGACGACAACCGCAAAACCAAAGGCGTCCCCGACCAAACGCAAGCGGCGCGAGCCGATGCTGATCGGCTGGCGCGAATGGATCGGGCTTCCCAAGCTCGGCGTCCAAATGGTCAAGGCGAAGATCGACACGGGCGCGCGGTCTTCGGCGCTTCATGCATGGAACATAAAGCCGTTTGAGAAGAACGGCGCACAATGGGTTGCCTTCCAGCTGCATCCGATGCAGCGCGATAACAATGTTGTAATCGAATGCGAAGCGCCCATATTGGGCGAGCGCCGCGTACGCAGCTCCAGCGGCGCCATCCAGCTGCGCTATGTCATCAAGACGGTTCTTGAACTGGGCGTGCGGCGCTGGCCGATAGAACTCACCCTGACCAACCGCGACCAAATGGGCTTCCGCGTGCTGCTGGGCCGGACGGCCTTGAGGCGGCGTGCCATCATCGATCCGGGCCGGTCGTTCCTCTCGACACGCAGGCTCAACCAATGAACCGCCCCGACGCTTCTGCCGAAGCGCGCAGACAGGAGGACGCCTTATGAAGATGGCAATGCTCGCGCGCAACCCGAAGCTCTATTCGCACAAGCGATTGGTCGAGGCCGCCGAAGCCAAAGGCCACACACTTGACGTCCTGCACACGCTGCGGGTGACGATGAACATCACCTCGCACCGGCCCGAAGCGTATTACAACGGCGAGAAGCTGACCGGTTACGACGTGGTGATCCCGCGCATCGGCGCCTCGATCACCTTTTACGGCCTCGCCGTCGTGCGCCAGTTCGAGATGATGGGGGTGTGGTCGCTCAACGAATCGGTAGCGATCGGCCGATCGCGCGACAAGCTTCGGTCGGTTCAGCTGCTGGCGCGAGCGGGCATCGGGCTGCCGATCACCACATTCGCCCACGATCCGAAGCAATCGGAGCATGTCATCAAGATGGCCGGCGGCGCCCCGGTCGTCATCAAGCTGTTGGAGGGGACGCAAGGCATCGGCGTCGTGCTTGGCGAGACCGAGCGTTCGGCAATATCGGTGATCGAGGCCTTCCGGGGCGCCAACGTGAACATTCTCGTCCAGGAATTCATCAAGGAGGCCGGCGGCACCGACATCCGGGCGCTGGTAATCGGCGAGCGTGTGATCGCAGCCATGAAGCGCACTGGCGCGCCCGAGGATTTCCGATCAAATCTCCATCGCGGCGGCAGCGCCCAATCGATCAAGATCACCCCCGAGGAGCGTTCGACCGCGGTGCGCGCCGCCAAGATCATGGGCCTCAATGTCTGCGGCGTCGACATGCTGCGCTCCAATCACGGGCCCGTGGTGATGGAGGTAAACTCCTCGCCGGGCCTGGAAGGCATTGAAAAGGCCACCGGCATCGATGTCGCGGGCCAGATCATCACGTTCATCGAAAAGAACTACAAGCCAGGCAAGACCAAGACGCGCGGAACCGGATGAGAGCAAAGCACACGGCGTTTCGGATCGGCGATGCAAGCGTGGAGCCGGGCGCCCACATCGTCGTCGATCTTCCCGTCAGCAAGCTTTCCAACCACACGCCGGTCACCTTGCCGGTGCGGGTCTTTCACGGCCGGCGCGACGGGCCGACGCTGTTTGTCAGCGGCGTGATCCACGGCGATGAGATCATCGGGGTGGAGATCATCCGCCGCCTGTGCCGGGTGGCGCCGCTGCGCCGGCTGCGCGGCACGCTGTTGTGCATTCCGATCGTGAATGTCTTCGGTTTCATCAGCCATTCGCGCTACCTGCCCGACCGGCGCGACCTCAACCGCAGCTTCCCCGGCTCGCCCAACGGCTCGCTGGCGGCCCAGCTTGCCCATATCTTCACGAACGAAATCGTGGCGCGCTCGGACTTCGGGATCGATCTGCATTCGGCCGCGCTCAACCGGACCAACCTGCCCCAGCTTCGCCTCGACTTCGCGCATGGCCGCAGTCTGGAGCTCGCCAAGGCGTTCGGTGCGCCGGTGGTGATCAACTCGCCCGAACGGCCAGGTTCGCTGCGCCTGACCGGCAAGGACCACAATGTCGACGTCGTGACCTATGAGGCCGGCGAGGCGCTGCGGTTCGACGAGTTCGCCGTGCGCGCCGGCGTGCGCGGCATCCTGCGGGTCATGAAAGCACTCGGCATGGTGTCCCAGCGCAGCGTCGCCGATGCGCGTACCCAGCCGATCCTGTCCGAGGCCAGCACATGGGTCCGTGCGCCGGAAAGCGGTATCCTGCGGACCTTCAAGACCACCGGCGAAAGCATAACCGTCAACGACGTGCTGGGGGTCATTGCCAATCCTTACGAGGATATCGAATCGGAGGTCCGTTCGACCGCGCCCGGCCTGATCATCGGGCGCACCAATCTGCCGGTGGTGAACCAGGGCGACGCGCTGTTCCATGTGGCGCGCGTGCCGAGCGGACCCCATGCCGAGCGCAAGGTCGGCGCCATCGAAACCGAACTGGACGGCGATCCTATTTTCGACGAGGACGAGATTATCTAGGAGCGCGGGCCGGTACGCTTACGTGAAATCCTCGCCCTTGTCTTTGGGTGGGGGCTTGAGCTTGCGAGCCGGCCGGGGCTGCTTGCGGCTGACGATCATCTTCTTGACGGTCGCGCCGGCTGCCGCCATGGCCGCGCCGATCTGCGCCTTCAGCCGATCGCCGAAGGCCCAGGCTTCCTCGGCCGCGCACCACGCCGACACGCGAATGATGAGCGCCTGCTCGGTCGTGTCGACGATGCGGATTTCCGGCGGGAAGTCCTTGTACAGCACAGCATCCGCGCGAACGATCTTCTCGATCATCACCGCGAGTTCGGCGAAAGGCAGTTCGCGCCCGGCGGTCAGCGTCAAATCCACCCGGAACGGCCTGGGCCGCGAGAAATTCTTGATCGAGCGCGCCCACATCGCCGAATTCGGCACCGACACATGGGTGCCGTCGGGGGTGACGACGACGGTGTGAAAGGCGCCGATGCTTTCCACCGACCCTTCGACGCGCTCGCCCTCGATGTGATCGCCATCATCGTAAGGCTTGAGGATGTAGATCATCATGCCGGTGAAGAAGTTGGCGAGCGGCGTGCGCAGGCCGAGCGCGATCGCGAAACCGAAGATGCCGAGCGCCGCGATCAGGCTGGCGATTTCGACGCCGAGCTCCTCCAGCACCGCGATGCCGGCAAGCGTCATGATGACGATGCGGACCGTGCGCGCGATGACCGCGATGTAGGACGGATCGAGCTCGGTGTGATCGCTCAGAACGCGGCGAAGCAGCCGGGCGAAGAGGAACGCGAAGATCCAAACGCCAAAGAGGAAGATCACGCTGCCAAACACCGAGGCGCCGTAATCGGCGATGATCCGCGGCACGTTGGCGATAAGCTTATCAAACATGACGGCGGCCCAGTGTTCCGTTCAGAGGCGAGTTTGCATCCATATCCGAATTAAAGTCAGCATGCGCCGCGGGCAAATCAACGCTCCCGCACCATAGTTTGCGTGGCTAGGAACCCAGCGGCTATCGGCGGCCCGGGCAGTTCGGCTTGACCAGGTACTCGCTGCCCGGATCGACGACGACCGCACCCGCCATATAACGTCGCCCGATCAGCACCGGGTATTCGCGCCGCCTGCGGTCCTGCAGGGTGACCTGGGCATCCTTGTAGAAGCCGCCCATGCAGATGCCGAGGCGGACCACCGTGCGGCGCTTGCTTTCCTGGCCGAAGTGCTTGATGCGGACCGAGCGCACGACCGGGCGTTCCATCGCGATCGTCTGGCCCTGCTTGTTCACGATCTCGAAGCGGACCCAGCTCTTGCCGCCGCGGCTGAAGCGCTTGATCTTATGGGCATTGATCGAGGAGGTCGTGGCGCCCGTGTCGATACGCGCCCTGAACTCGGCGCCGCCCGGATAGATCCGCACGCTCTCCGCCGCGCCGACGGTGATCATGCGTTCGGCGGCCGCCGGCCCAGTTGGGGCCGCCAACAATCCCAGGGCCGCCGCGCCGGCTGTTGCGGCCATTCCCAGACCAATGCGGAGTATGCCGTTGCATTTGGTCATGAACTGGCATCCTTGCTGCGAAAAGCTGGATCGAACATCAGTTTAGCCGAATAGCCCGGCAAGAGCCTGATATAATCGGCGCGCGATTGGGCTCTGGCGATAGGGATGCGGATCTGATGCCGATGCTGATGGAAAATCAGACGATCCCGATCGCGGACATTCATGTGCCGGTCAAGCGGCTGCGCACGCTCGATCCCGAGCGCGTGGAGGAGATCGCCCAAAGCATGCTCGAAGAAGGCCAGAAGACGCCGATCCGGGTGCGCGCCGACGGCAAGCGCTTTGTCCTGGTGGAGGGACTTCACCGGCTGGAGGCGTGCAAGGCGCTGGGCGAGCCGACGATTACCGCCATCATCGTGCAGACGCCCGGGCGGTAAGCTGCCTTGACCCGGCCGGCGCGCGGCGGCCGCGATATCGCGTGAGGCAATTGTTAATCGAAGCCGCCTAGGCTGATCGCTCCCGAAACGAACCCTGTGCGACGCATTGGATGCCATGCGGCGGTCCGTTCTCATCATTGCAGCTCTTATGCTGTGCGTGGCCGGCGCCCGGGCCGAGGCCCCGCCGGCAAGCCCCGTCACGCTGGAAGACCTCACCTGGGTCGAGATCCGCGCGCGCTTGCGCGGCGGGACGACGGCCGTGATCGTGCCGACCGGCGGGACCGAGCAGAACGGCCCGCACATGGTGCTCGGCAAACACAACTTCATCGTCAGGCATACAGCCGCCCAGATCGCCCGCGCGCTGGGACGCGCGCTGGTCGCCCCGGTGATCGCCTATGTGCCCGAGGGCCGCATCGACCCGCCCGCCGGCCATATGCGCTTTGCCGGCACGATCAGCGTATCCGAGCCGGTCTTCGAGGCACTGCTGGAAGCGACCGCGCGCAGCCTGCGCGCCCACGGCTTCCGCACGATCTTCTTTCTCGGCGACAGCGGCGGCAATCAACGCGCCCAGGCCAAGGTCGCCAAGCGGCTATCGTCGCGCTGGCGGGGCGAGGGCATCCGCGTCATCCATGTCGGCGCATATTATGCGGCGAACGGGCAAACCGCGTGGCTGCGCGCGGCCGGCGAAACGCCGCGGACGATCGGCCGCCATGCCGGGATCCGCGACACATCGGAGCTCCTGGCCGTCCATCCGAACGGGGTGCGGCTCGACTTGCTGCGTCCCGGCGCGATGCGGCATGTGCGGCGGCCCGGCCATGACGGCGAGCCGGCGCGCGCGTCAGCCACACGTGGCCGCACGCTTTTGACGCTCAAGATCGAAAGCGCGTTGCGGCAGATGCGGCCCATCCTTGCCGCCCAGCGGGCCGCCGCCGCACGCTAACAGCGACGCCGCTCATCGCCCCTTGAACCGAGGGTCACGTTTTTCCATGAAGGCGCGGCGGCCTTCGGCGTAGTCCTCGGATGCAAAGGCATCATCGACCAGCTTGGCCCACAGCGCCGGGTCCTGTGCGCTTTCGGGCTTCAGAGCCTCGTTGATCATGATCTTGATGCCTTTGATCGAGAGCGGCGCGTTCGCCGCCACGCTCGCGGCGTAATCGGTAACGAAATCGCCGAGCGCACTGTCGGGCAGCACCTTCTGGACGAGGCCGATGGCGAGGGCTTCGTCGGCGGCAAGGCGGCGGCCGGACAGCGTGATGTCGCGCGCCGCGCCAGCCCCGACCGTGTCGACCAGCCGCTTCAGGCCGGAATAGCGGTAGCCGAGGCCGAGGCGCGCCGCCGGTAATCCGAATTGCGATTGGGCCGAGCAAAAGCGCAGATCGCAGGCGACCGCGAGGCCGAGCCCGCCGCCGATGCAAAACCCGTCGATCGCCGCGATGGTGGGCTTGGGCAGGTCCACCAACGCCGCCAGCAAGCCGTCGACGCGGGCATTGTAGGCTTGTGCGGCTTCCAGCGAGGCGCGCTCGTCCTCGAACTTTGAGATGTCGGCGCCGGAGACGAAGGCCTTGCCGCCGGCCCCGGCCAGCACGATCACCCGCACCGTGTCGTCGCCGGCGAAATCCTGCAGGATCGCTTCGGCCATATCCCACATATCAAGCGAGACGGCATTGCGGCGCGCGGGATTGTTGAAAGTCATGCGGCCGATGCCGCCGGCCTTCTCCGACAGCATTTTCTTCTCAACCATCTCGCCTCTCAATCTTCCTCGGATAGGGGGCCTCACCCGTTGAAATAGTCGGCCAGCGGCCCGCCCAGCGCCTCGCCGTCTGCCGCGAAGAGTTCCAGCAGAACCCCGTCGGGGGCGGATACCATGAGGTAGCGCCACCATCCGAACTCGCGGATCTCCGAGCGGAAGGTAGCACCCCGGGCGCGCATCCGTTCGGCCAGCGCCGGCAAATCGTCGCTGCGGATGCCGATATGGTGGATCGCCCCGCCGGGCGAGGACGTAAACGCGGTCTTGAGCGGCGCCTTGGGCGGTTGGTCGTAAAGATGCAGACGGCCGCTTCCCACCGTCGTGAACACATTGCGCGCCCCGGCCATCTCGGTATCGACCGCCACCTCGGCCCCCAGCATGTCCCGCCACCAGGCAATCGTCGCGTCGATGTCGGCGGCGAAGATATGGACGTGGTGAAGATGTTCGGCCATGGCCCGGCTTTCGGCGTTGCGTCAACGATCGACTGCCGGCCGCGACCGGCTTAGAAACCGCCTTGGAAAAAGAAAAAGGACCCGGCTGGCACGGCCGGGCCCCTCTTCAGGTTTGGTGGAGCCGCGGGGAATCGAACCCCGGACCTCTTGAATGCCATTCAAGCGCTCTCCCAACTGAGCTACGGCCCCGAAAGTCATCCGATTACCGCGGCGGCCGTTTCGGCTATCGCGGCAAGATCCGGCTTCGGGTCACGGCGGTCTTGCCTGGCCGCGTTGCCGTACTGGCAGGCGAGGCGGCCGCGCGCACGCCGATCATAAAGGAACCGGGCAGAGTTGGCGCAAGAGAAAATTTCGTTCGGCCGGCGCCCCGCGCTCACGCAACCGTCCCACGCTTACACCTCCTCCTTGCGATCGTCATCGACGTTTTCCAGCACCTCGGCGACATCATCATCGTCTTCGCCGAGATCGGAGGCGTCCTCCAGGACGCCATCGTCGTCATCATCATCGTCAATATCGTCGTCTTCGAGCTCGGCTGCTTTGGCCTCCGCTGCCTTTTTCTTCTTGTCCGCCGCGACCGCGGCGGCCTTGCGCGCAGCCTCAGCGGTCGCTGCGGAGCGGGACCGCTTGGGCTTGGCGAACACCTCGGGGTCGAATGTGGCGCCGCAGGACGGGCACTCGATAGGGTTCTTGTACAGATCGTAAAACCGCGATTGGCAGTTCGTGCAAATCCGCTTCACCCCCCATTCGGACTTTGTCACGCCGTATGCCTCCCACGAAAATGTCAGTCTTGAAAGCCGGCGTGCGTTTGCCACGAGATCGCGCCGCTGTCAAAAGCAAATTTCCCGGCAGCCATACTGTGCGCCATCAAGCGTCGGACCGCGAGCCATTATACCCCCGATAGGGATCGCCCCGATATGGTGTGCGGATGGCGGTTCGTGCTAGGCAAGACGCGCCGCCTGCCCTGGCGGATAACGGCTTTCTTTGAGATCCTTTCCATACAAGGGAGACACGCGCCAGATGCCGCCGGCCTCCGAGTTGCGGATGCTCGTCTCGCGGCCCGTCAGCGGGCTCAAGGGATCGCTGCGCCCGCCTGGCGACAAATCGATCTCGCACCGCGCGCTGATCCTTGGCGCCTGCGCGATCGGCGTGACCGAGATCGACGGCTTGCTCGGCGCCGCCGACGTGGCGGCAACCGCCGGCGCGCTCGAGGCTCTGGGCGCGCGGATCGAGCGCGGGGCGGACGGCCGTGTATCGGTGACCGGGGTCGGTGTGGGCGGGCTGTGCGAGCCGGCGAGCGTGCTCGACTTCGGTAATTCGGGGACCGGCGCGCGGCTCCTGATGGGCGCGGTCGCGAGCCACGCGATGCGCGCGACCTTCACCGGCGATGCCTCGCTCTCGGGCCGCCCGATGGGCCGGGTGATAGCGCCGCTCCAGGCCATGGGCGCGCAGATCGCCGCGCGCCGCGACAACCTGCTGCCGCTTACCATCGACGGGGCGGCCGATCCGGTGCCGATCGAATATGCCATGCCGGTCGCCTCCGCCCAGGTCAAGTCGGCGGTGCTGCTGGCCGGCCTGAACACACCCGGCGTGACCTCGGTGATCGAAACCGCCCCGACCCGCGACCACACCGAGACCATGCTGAGGCACTTCGGCGCCGAAGTCGGGATCGTGGACGGCGCCTCAGGACCACATGGGGCAGGGCGGATCATATCGGTGACCGGCTATACCGAGATCGAGGCGCGCCCGGTCACGGTGCCGGCCGATCCGTCGTCGGCAGCCTTCCCGTTGGTGGCCGCGCTTATTACGGCGGGGTCGGAAATCACGCTCGAGCGGGTCGGCATAAACCCCTTGCGCGCCGGGCTGATCGTCTGCCTGCGCGAGATGGGTGCAGAGATTGAGACCACGGGCGAAGGCGAGGAGTGCGGCGAGCCGGTCGCGGACATCACGGCTCGCACCAGCGCGCTTCAGGGTATTACCGTGCCGGCCGGCCGTGCCCCGTCGATGATCGACGAGTATCCCGCCCTGGCGGTTGCCGCCGCCTTCGCGCGAGGCACGACAATACTCGAGGGGCTCGGCGAGCTGCGGGTCAAGGAGAGCGACCGCCTGGCCGCGATCGCGCGCGGCCTTATGGCTTGCGGCGTCGAGGTCGAGGAGGGCGAGGCGAGCCTCGCGATCCATGGACTTGGCGGGGGACAAGGTGGGGGCCGTGGCGGCGCGCCGCGCGGGCTTGCCAAGGACGCGCCGCCGATCGAGACCCACGGCGACCACCGCATCGCGATGGCGTTCCTTGCGTTGGGCGCCGGCGCGCAGACCCCGGTCGCGGTCGATGGCGGCGAGATGATCGCCACCAGCTTTCCCGATTTCCCCGGCTTCATGAACGCGCTCGGCGCGGATATCGCGGAAACTGACGAACCCGGCAGGAGGCCGGCACGAAAGGCCCGCCCATGATCATCGCGATCGACGGGCCGGCGGCCGCCGGCAAGGGCACGCTGGCCCGCCGCCTGGCGCTGGCGCTCGGCCTGGCCTATCTCGACACGGGCGCGCTTTATCGGGCCGTGGGCCTCATGGTGCTGCGCGCCGGCGGCGACCCGGGCGACGAGGCGAGTGCGGTCGAGGCGGCGGAAAACCTCGACCGGTCCATCCTCGATCACCCCGATCTGCGCGGCGACGCGGCCGCCGGTGCCGCCTCCAAGGTTGCCGCGATCCCGGCGGTGCGCCAGGTGCTGCTGGCCTTCCAGCGCAGCTTCGCGGCCAATCCGCCACCGGGCAAAAAGGGCGCGGTGCTTGACGGCCGCGACATCGGCACCGTGGTGTGCCCGGACGCCGAGGTGAAGCTGTTCATCACCGCGAGCGCCAAGGCGCGGGCCGAGCGCCGCCTCAAGGAGTTGCAGGCGCGCGGGATCGAAGCTATATACGCGACCGTCTTGCAAGACATGAAGGAGCGCGACGCCCGCGACCAGGCACGGGCCGTGGCGCCGTTGGTCCCGGCGGAGGATGCCCACATCCTCGACACCACGGACCTCGACGTCGACGAAGCGTTCGAACAAGCCCTGGCGATCGTCGATCCAAGCACGGCGCGCGACCGGTCCTCTTGACGACCGATCTTGCACGAGGGGCGAGGTGTTTTCGCCCATTTGCCGTATTTGCCGCCTTGCCCTATTTGGCGGCCTTAGCTATGGCATTTTGTGCCGGGACGCCCCATCTTACGCCCATTCGCCCGGTTGACAGGCATGAGGGGCGCGTAACCGGGGGGTGCCATGATGGGCGGCATCGCCGGGCGTCACTCTCCTGATCGTCTTGCACCCGAATGAAGACGCTGAATGAAGGCAAAGACCGCCGGAACCAACCGGCTGGCCGGAAAAACGTAAACTTGAGGAAGGACGCAAAAAGGCACACATGGCAAACACGAGCATGGGAACCGCTGGCGCGGTTAAAGAAGATTTCGCAGCCCTGCTGGAAGAATCACTCGGCACCACCTCGAACTTCGAAGGACAGGTGGTCAAGGGCAGAGTTATTGCGATCGATAACGACATTGCGCTGGTCGATGTCGGCCTGAAATCGGAAGGCCGCATCCCGCTTAAGGAATTTTCGGTACAGGGCGGCGAGCCCGAAATCGGCGTCGGCGACGAAGTTGAAGTGTTCGTCGAGCGCATGGAAAACCAACAGGGCGAATCGGTACTGAGCCGCGAGAAGGCGCGCCGCGAGGAAGCCTGGACCCAGCTTGAAGAGGCCTTCAAGGAGGCCAAGCGCGTCACCGGCGTGATCTTCGGCCGCGTCAAGGGCGGCTTTACCGTCGACCTTTCCGGCGCCGTCGCCTTCCTGCCCGGCAGCCAGGTCGATATCCGCCCGGTGCGCGACGTCTCGCCCCTGATGGGCACGCCCCAGCCCTTCCAGATCCTGAAGATGGACCGCCAGCGCGGCAATATCGTGGTCTCGCGGCGGGCGGTGCTTGAAGAGACCCGCGCCGAGGCGCGTACCGAGCTCGTCGCCAACCTCAAGGAGGGCCAGGTCCTCCAGGGCGTCGTCAAGAACATCACCGATTATGGTGCTTTCGTCGATCTCGGCGGCATCGACGGGCTGCTGCACGTCACTGACATCTCGTGGAAGCGGGTCAACCATCCAAACGATGCGCTGCAGATCGGCCAGACCGTCGACGTACAGGTGATCCGCTTCAACCCCGAGACCCAGCGCATCTCGCTCGGCATGAAGCAGCTCGAGGCCGATCCCTGGGACGGCGTGGTCGCCAAATATCCGGTGCGCGCCAAGCTCAAGGGCCGCGTCACCAACATCACCGATTACGGCGCCTTCGTGGAGCTGGAGGCGGGGGTCGAGGGCCTCGTCCACGTCTCGGAGATGTCGTGGACCAAGAAGAACGTGCATCCCGGCAAGATCGTCTCGACCAGCCAGGAGGTCGAGGTGATGGTGCTTGATGTCGACCCGCAGCGCCGCCGCATCTCGCTGGGCCTCAAGCAGTGCCTCGACAATCCGTGGGAAGCCTTCGCGGCGATGTACCCCTCGGGCAGCGAGATGGAAGGCGAGGTCAAGAACATCACCGAGTTCGGTCTCTTCGTCGGCCTGCCGGGCGACATCGACGGCATGGTGCACATGTCCGACATCGCCTGGGGCAAGCCCGGCGAGGAAGCCATCGCCGGCTACGACAAGGGCGCCCAGGTGAAGTTCAAGGTGCTCGACATCGACACCGACAAGGAGCGCATCAGTCTCGGCATCAAACAGCTGACCGACGATCCGTTCGCCGGCGCGGCCGCCGAGATCAAGAAGGGCGACATCGTCACCTGCACCGTGAAAGCGGTCACCACCGGCGGCATCGAGGTCACCGTCAACGACACGCTCGACGGCTTCATTCGCAAGGTCGAGCTTGGCCGCGAGCGCTCCGAGCAGAGGCCCGACCGCTTCGCCGTCGGCGAGAAGGTTGACGCCAAGGTGATCGCGGTCGACGCCAAGTCGCGCAAGCTTACCTTGACGGTCAAGGGCCGCGAGCTTGACGAGGACAAGCAGGCGTTGAAGCAGTTCGGCTCGTCCGACAGCGGCGCGTCGCTGGGCGACATCCTTGGTGCCGCGTTCGACAAGGCCAAGGAGAAGTCGAGCAAGGACGACGAGGACGAAGCACCGGCTGCCGCGGAGGAAGAGGCGGCTCCGGCTGAGGAGGCGGCTGCCGCGGAGGAAGCGGCTCCGGCCGAGGAGGTAGCCCAGCCCGAAGAGGCGGCTGCGGCTGACGACGCAGCCGAGGCGGAGACCGAAAAGCCGGCGAAGAAACCCGCGGCCAAGAAGGCGGCGGCCAAAAAGCCCGCTGCAAAGAAGACGGCGGCCAAAAAGCCGGCCGCCAAGAAGACCACGGCCAAGGCAAAGAAGGACGCCGACGACTAGAGCACGATCGCGTCACAGTGATCTGGTGTGACGCGTGACCCGTGCTCTAAACGTATGTGCCAGATCAAGATCGTCTCAGATTGCACCAATCTGAGACGATCTTGATCTAGGCGCCGGTCCCCGGGGCCGACAAACACGACCGCCGGGCATTATTGTCGCGACACTATACCGGGCGCGCAGCCGAGCGGCTGGGCGCCCGGTTCCGTTTTGGAGGGCCGCGCCAACCTCGCCGCTTCCACCGGCTGCGCTCGGCGCCGGAAGACGCCCGGGCGGGGTCGGTCCGGCAATGCAATACCTTCCAAAAAGTGGTTTTTTCTGAACAACTTACCCTTGACGACCCCCATGGCCTCTGGCAACCTTGGCGGCGCTGAAAGACTGGGGGGTTGAACAACGGTCGGGAGCGTCGTGGGGCGCTCGGTTGCGGGGTACATAGGCACATGCCTAACTTTTCGGTGTCACCCCTGGATCGGTGAACGCTCCGGCGTATGAGGGTACGGATCTGCCGTCGCGCGCTGCGTCCGGTCCGGATGCTGTTGTTGAATGTGCCGTTGAGAATGCCGTTGTGTGTGTCTGGGGTGGCATAGCGTAGTGGCGGACGAGTGTTGAGAACGGATGGGGTCGGAACGGGTCAATCGAACGCCATGACGAAATCGGAATTGATACAGCGTCTGATGGAGCGGAACGCTCATCTGTTCGCCGGCGAACGGCGGCTCTACCAGCGCGACGCCGAGCGCATGGTCGACACGGTGCTCGAGGAGATCTCAGCAGCGCTCGAACGCGGCGACCGGGTCGAGCTGCGCGGCTTCGGCGCCTTCTCGGTCAAGCGACGGGACGCGCGCGTGGGCCGTAATCCGCGAACCGGCGAGATGGTCAATGTCGAGGCCAAACACGTTCCCTATTTCAAGACCGGCAAGGAGCTGCGCGAGCGCCTCAACGGCAAGGGCTAATCGCGCCGCGACAGTGCAAGCGGGTGCCGCCTTGCCGGCCCCACCAAACGCCGCCGGAATGACCGCCGGGCTTTTGCCATGAAACCCTTGAAGCTGATCGGCTGGGGCATCCTCGTCATCGTGGCGCTGATCGCGGTTGTCTTCGCGATCCACAACCACGGCGCACAAACCGTTAATTTCTGGCCACTTCCCTATGCGCTTAGCGCGCCGCTCTATGCCGTGGTCATCACCGCGCTGGCGGCCGGCTTCGTGCTTGGAGCAGCCGCAAGCTGGATCGGCGGCCGCGGCTGGCGAAAGCTGGCGCGGCAGCGCAGGCGCGAGAACGATGCGCTGATGCGCGAGCTCGACGGCTTCAAGGCGAATGAGCGCGCGCGGGCCCTTGCCGCGCCCGGAAGCGGTGGTTCCGGCCAAGCGGCAATACCGGCGCGCGCGCTCGTCGGCAAGGGCGGCTGAGAAGCGCGCCCGCAATGCGGATCGTGGACGGCGAGGCGCTTGGAGAGTTGCTTGACGACCGCGCGCTGATCGAGGCGTTGCGCGCAATGTTTGCCGCCGGCTGTGAGGTGCCGGCGCGCCACCACCACACGATCCCGCAGCCCGGCGCCGATGCGACGCTTTTGCTGATGCCGGCCTGGGAGAGCGCCCAGGCGGCTGCCGCCGGGCAAACTGCCGCCGGAAAGGCTGCCAACGGACAGGCTGCCGACGACCATACTGCCGCCGGTCCGGCAGGGGCGCTCGGCGTCAAGATCGTCACCGTCTATCCGGACAATGGCGCAAAGGGCTTGCCCGCGGTGATGGGCAACTACATGCTGCTCGACGGCGCCACGGGAACGCCGCAAGCGTTGCTCGACGGCCAGGCGCTGACCGCCCGGCGCACCGCGGCGGCCTCCGCGCTTGCTGCCGATTATTTGGCGCGCGGCGATGCGCGGGTACTGACAATGGTGGGCACCGGCGCGCTCGCGCCGCACCTGGTCCGGGCCCATGCTACGGTGCGGCCGATCGAAGAGGTTTGGATTTGGGGCCGGACACACGAGAAGGCGCGGGCACTTGCCGAAGCGCTGAACGACGCGTTGGAAGATTTGTCGAAGGGCAGAAAGATCATTGTGCAAGCAACAGATGACCTTGAGCGCGCGGTGCGGAGCGCCGACGTGATATCTTGCGCAACGCTGTCTTCCGACCCGCTGGTCGCGGGCGATTGGCTCAAGCCGGGCCAGCACCTCGACCTTGTCGGCGGCTTTACCCCGGCGATGCGCGAAACCGATGACGCGGCAATCGCTCGCGCGCGGGTCTATGTCGACACGCGCGCTGGAGCGATGAGCGAGGCCGGCGACATCGTCCAGCCGCTGCGGTCCGGCGCGCTGCGCGAGGAGGCGATTGCGGGCGACCTCTTCGAGCTTGCACGGGGGCAAATCGCCGGCCGCGGCGCAGCGGACGAGATCACGCTGTTCAAATCGGTGGGCAGCGCGCTGGAGGACCTGGCCGCGGCAAAACTGGCGATGGCGGAACTGGCAAGAACCGAGCCAGTAAAGCCCGGGCCGGCGGGAACGGGGCCGGCCGCATGACCGAGGTATATTGCGCCATCGATACGCCCGATCTCGCGGCCGCCGAGCGGCTCGCGGGCGACCTTGCCGGCGCGGTCGACGGGATCAAGCTGGGCCTTGAGTTCTTCGCCGCCAACGGCCCCGCCGGTGTCGAGCGGCTCGCACGCAAGGGCCTGCCGGTCTTCCTCGACTTGAAGCTGCACGACATTCCGAACACCGTCGCGGGCGCGGTGCGCGCACTCATGCCGCTTGGGCCCCGGATTCTCACTGTCCATGCCGGCGGCGGCCGGGCGATGCTCCAGGCGGCGATGGAGGCGGCGGCCAAAGCCGCCGGCAACCAGACGCGCATCGTCGGCGTGACGGTGCTGACCAGCCTCGACGATGACGATCTGGGGCGCATGGGCTGGGCAGCAGGATCGCAGGCGTCGGTGGCGCGGCTTGCCCAGGAAGCCAAGTCCGGCGGCCTCGACGGCATCGTTTGCTCGCCGCGTGAAGCGGCCGCGATGCGTGCGGAGTTCGGCCTGGATTTCTTTCTGGTCGTGCCCGGCATCCGTCCGGCTTGGGCGGCGACCGGCGACCAGAAGCGCGTAACCACGCCGGCCGAAGCCGCCGCCGCGGGCGCCGATGTGCTGGTGATCGGCCGGCCCATCACCGGCGCGGATCGACCCGCTGAAGCTGCCCAGCGGATTGCCGCGGAGCTTGCGGCATGAAACCACTGGTCAAGATCTGCGGCATCACCCATTCGGTTGCGCTGGGGGCGGCGATCGTGAGCGGCGCCGATTTCGTCGGTTTCATTTTCTATCCGCCCTCGCCGCGCTACGTGGCGCCGGGCCGCGCCGCCGCGCTGGGCGCCGCCACGCCGCCAGGGATCAATCGCGTCGGCGTGTTCGTCGATCCAGCCGACGCCGTGCTGGGCCAGACGCTGGGCCGCGTGCGCCTCGACTTCCTCCAGCTTCACGGGCACGAGACGCCCGAGCGGATCGCCGAGATCAAGGAGCGGTTCGGCCTGCCGATCATCAAGTCGGTCGCCGTGTCCTGCGCGCGCGACGTCGACGGCGCCGGAGATTTTGCCAGCGCCGCCGACTGGCTCTTGTTCGACGCCAAGCCGCCGCGGCGCGCCGATGCGTTGCCGGGCGGCAATGCGGTGAGCTTCGACTGGACGCTGTTGACCGGACGCGGCTGGTCGGTGCCGCATCTCATCTCGGGCGGGCTCGATGCCGGCAATGTGGGCGCGGCGCTGGCATCGACCGAAGCGCGCGGGGCGGATGTGTCCTCGGGCGTGGAACACGCGCCCGGCGACAAGGACCCGGAGAAGATCGCGGCCTTTCTCCAGGCCGCGCGTGGCTCGAATTCGGCGTAGACCCGGCGGCCCGATGACCAACGTCAATACCTATCGCGGCGGTCCCGACGAGCGGGGCCATTTCGGCATCTTCGGCGGGCGCTATCTGCCCGAGACGCTGATGCCGCTGGTGCTCTCGCTCGAAGCGGCCTACGAGGCCGCCAAGGCCGATCCGGGCTTCCAGGCCGAACTCGACGATCGCCTAAAGCACTATGTCGGCCGGCCGAGCGCCTTTTACTTCGCCGAGCGGCTGACACAAATGCTGGGCGGCCCGAAGATCTACTTCAAGCGCGACGAGCTCAACCACACCGGGTCGCACAAGATCAACAACTGCCTGGGCCAGGCGCTGGTGGCGCGGCGCATGGGCAAGACGCGGCTGATCGCGGAAACCGGCGCGGGCCAGCACGGCGTCGCGACGGCGACGGTGGCGGCGCTCTTCGGCCTGCCCTGCACGGTCTACATGGGCGAGGTCGATATCGCGCGCCAGGCGCCGAACGTCTTCCGCATGAAGCTGCTGGGCGCGGAGGTCATGCCCGTCACCTCAGGCTCCCGGACGCTGAAGGACGCCATGAACGAGGCGCTGCGCGACTGGGTCGGCCATGTCGAAAACACCTTCTATGTGATCGGTACGGTCGCCGGCCCGCATCCCTATCCGGCGATGGTGCGCGATTTCCAGTCCGTGATCGGCCGCGAGGTGCGCGCGCAATGCGAGGCCGCCGAAGGCCGGCTGCCCGATATCCTGGTCGCCTGCATTGGCGGAGGCTCGAACGCGATGGGGTTGTTTCACCCGTTTCTCGACGACCCCGACGTGCGGCTCATCGGCGTCGAGGCGGCCGGGCGCGGGGTCGAGACCGGCGAGCACGCGGCCTCGCTCGCCGGCGGGCGGCCCGGCGTGCTGCACGGCAACCGCACATACTTGCTGCAGGACGATGACGGCCAGATCACCGAGGCGCATTCGATTTCGGCCGGGCTCGACTATCCGGGGATCGGCCCCGAGCATGCCTGGCTGCACGAGAGCGGCCGCGTCGAGTATGTCGCCGAGAGCGACGAAGCGGCGCTCGAAGCCTTCCAGCTCTGCGCCAAGACGGAGGGCATTATCCCGGCGCTGGAGCCGGCGCATGCGCTCGCCCATGTGCAGCGCATCGCAGCGTCGCTCTCGCCCGATGAGTTGCTGGTGATGAACATGTGCGGGCGCGGCGACAAGGATGTCTTCACCGTCGCCGATGCGCTGGGCGTTTCCTTGTGAGCGGTTTTGCAGGATCTGACCGGATCGCCGATCGTTTTGCGGCGCTGAAGGCACAAAACCGCGCCGCGCTCATTGCCTTCGTGACCGCGGGCGATCCTGACGACGCTACCGCGCGCGGCATTCTGAGCGCGTTGCCGCGCGCCGGCGCTGACATCGTCGAGCTGGGCATGCCGTTTTCCGATCCGGTCGCCGACGGGCCGGCGATCCAGTTGGCCTCCGAGCGCGCGCTCGCTGGCGGGGCGAGCCTGCGAAAGACGCTGGCGATGGTACGGGATTTTCGCACAGAAGATGGCGAGACGCCGATCGTGCTGATGGGCTATTTTAACCCGATCTATAGTTATGGCGCCGAAACTTTCGCGAACGATGCGGCAGCGGCAGGCGTCGACGGGCTGATCATCGTCGACCTGCCGCCAGAGGAGGAAGATGATCTGCGGCCCTTCGCCGAGGCTGCCGGGATCCATCTGGTGCGACTGGTGACGCCGACCACCGACGAGGCGCGGTTGGCAATAATCCTCCAGGGCGCCAGCGGGTTCGTCTACCACGTCGCGGTGGCGGGCATCACCGGCGCTAAAGCGGCTGGGATCGGGGAGCTGACAGCCGCCTTGGCGACGGTGCGCCGGCACACCACATTGCCACTGGCGGTCGGTTTCGGGATCCGAACGCCGGAGCAAGCCGCCGCCGTGGCGCGGATCGCCGATGCGGCGGTGGTAGGCTCGGCGATTGTCGAGCGGATCGCCGGCGGTTTGCGCGCCGACGGGCGCGCCGGGCCGGGACTGATCGGCGGCGTGACGCAATGCGTCGGCGCGCTCGCGGCCGCCGTGCACGGCGCGCGTGGCGGCTGAAGGGCAGGAGGAAAGATCCAAATGACGAGCACCGCATCATGAGCTGGCTCACCAACATCGTCCGGCCGCGCATCCGTAAGCTGGTCGACCGTGAGGTTCCGGACAATCTGTGGGTGAAATGCTCCGCTTGCGACCAGATGATCTTCCACCGCGAGCTGGAAGCCAATCTGCTGGTCTGCCCGCACTGCAATCATCACATGCGCTTGAGCGTGAACAAGCGGCTGGCGGCGCTGTTCGATGGCGCCGAATACCAAACCATCGAGCTGCCCGAAACCATCGCCGATCCCCTGAAGTTCCGCGACCGCAAGCGCTATGCCGACCGTTTGCGCGAGGCCCAGGCGGCAACCGAGCACAGTGATGCGATCGTCGTCGCCCATGGCAAGCTCGGCGGGCTGCCGCTGGTGGTGGCCGCGCTCGACTTCGAGTTCATGGCCGGCTCGATGGGCATCGCGGTGGGCGAGGGTTTTATCGCCGCCGCGCGCCTCGCCGTGCTCCAGGAAGCGCCGCTGCTGGTTATTCCCGCTTCGGGCGGCGCGCGCATGCAAGAGGGCATTCTCTCGCTCATGCAGATGCCGCGCACGGTGATCGCGGTCGAAGAGGTGCGCGAGGCCGGGCTGCCCTATCTCGTGCTGCTGACCGATCCGACAACGGGCGGCGTCTCCGCCTCCTTCGCCATGCTGGGCGACATCGCCATCGCCGAGCCGGGCGCGGTGATCGGCTTCGCCGGCCGGCGCGTCATCGAAGAGACAATCCGCGAGCAGCTTCCCGATGACTTCCAGCGCGCCGAGCATCTCTTCGATCATGGCATGGTCGACATGGTGGTGCCGCGCCACGAGCTGCGCGAGACCCTGATCCGCGTGCTGCGCCTGCTGCGCCAGCCGGGCCCGTCGGCCGAAATCCTCGCCCTGCCGCGAGGCGACGACGCGGGCGAGGACGGCGAGGAAAGCGCATCCCTCGACGCAGGGGCGGAACCGGCCGCCGATCTCCCGCCGCCCGCAACAGACGACGGCGGCGACAGTGGCAAAGAACCCCGCGCCAAGGACTGAGCCCACGAACGCTGATCCGGCGAGCGCTGGTCCGGTGAGCGCTGGTCCGGCCGGTCCTGCATTGCCCCACGCGCCCAACACGGCACTGGACGAAGCGCTGGCGCGCGTCCAAAGCCTGCATCCGCGGGTCATCGATCTTTCGCTTGGCCGCATAGAGCGTCTGCTGGCGGCGCTGGGCAACCCTGAGCGCGCGTTGCCGCCGGTCGTGCATATCGCTGGCACCAACGGCAAGGGCTCCACGCTCGCCTTCCTGCGCGCCATGCTGGAGGCCGCAGACTACGCGGTGCATCTCTACACGTCGCCCCATCTCATCCGCTTCAACGAGCGCATCGTGGTCGCGGGCGCGATGATCGACGATGCATCGCTGCTGGCCCTGCTCGACGAATGCGAGACGGCGAACGATGGCGCCGCGATCACCTTCTTTGAGTTCACCACGGCGGCGGCTTATCTGGCCTTCGCGCGCATACCGGGGGATATTCTGCTGCTGGAGACTGGGCTCGGTGGGCGGCTCGATGCGACCAATGTGATCGACGCGCCGGCACTGACCGCGATCACCCCGGTCAGCCTCGACCATCAGGGCTTCCTTGGCGACGACCTGGCGGGCATCGCAGCGGAGAAGGCCGGGATCCTGAAGGCCGGCGTCACCGGCGTCGTTTCTTCACAATCCGCGGCGGCGATGAAAACGATCGCGGCGCGGGCGGCCGAGATCGGCGCGCCGCTCTATTGCGAAGGCACTGGCTGGCGGGTCGAGGCGGTCGCGGGCGGACTTCGTTTCAGCGGGCGAGACGGCGCCCTTACCCTGCCCCGGCCAGGGTTAGAGGGCGTGCATCAACTCGGCAATGCGGGAATTGCGCTTGCCTGCTTGGAGAACCTGCCGGGCTTTGCCGTCGACGCGGCCGCGAAGGCGCAAGGGATCATGGGCGCGCGCTGGCCGGCGCGGTTGCAACGCTTGAGCAAGGGGCCGCTCGCCGAGGCCCTGCCCGACGGCTGGGAGCTCTGGCTCGATGGCGGCCACAACCCCGCGGCCGGGCGGGCGCTGGCCGATTGGGCCGACGCGCTGGGCGATGGCCGGCCGCTCCACCTGGTCACGGCGATGCTGGAGACCAAGGACCCATCCACTTTCCTCGAAGCGCTCGCGCCGTGGACCGCAAGCGTGCGGACCCTCGCCCCGGCGGGCGAACACGCCTACATCCCGGCCGACAAATTAGCCGCGATCGGCCGCGCGCTGGGGCTCGACGCGGTGGCCGCCACTGACGTGATGAGCGCGCTGCAGGATATCGCGCGCCTTCAAGGGCCGGCCCGCGTGCTGATCTGCGGCTCGCTTTATCTTGCCGGAGAGGTACTGGCCCAAGCGGGTGAAGCGGGGTGACCCCAGACGCACGAAGCCCCGCCACTGGGGCGGGGCTTCGGAACGCGTTCGGGTCGGGTTCGGGGCTTACGCCGCGGCGTCCTGGAGGACCGACTCGACCCACTCGTAGAGTTTCGACTTGGGCAGTGTGCCGACCTTCTGCGCGGCCACCTGGCCGTCCTTGAACAGGAGCAGGGTCGGGATACCGCGCACATTGTACTTCTGCGGCGTGCCCGGATTTTCGTCGATGTTGAGCTTGGCGACCGTCACCCTGTCGCCCAGATCAGTGGCCAGATCGTCGAGCGCCGGTGCGATCTGTTTGCAGGGCCCACACCACTCGGCCCAGAAATCGACCAGGACTGGTTGCTCCGACTTCAGAACGTCTTCTTCAAACGAACTGTCGGTAACCTTCGTCGTGCTCATATTTTTCCCCTAGATGCCGGGCGACGGGACGACCGCCGCGAAACGTTATGCGAATCTAGGAAGCTAATTATGGCAGGTCAAGGCGCGAACGCGCGCCCTGTCGATAACCTTCGGAAGCCTTTGAAATCACCAGTTTTTAGGTTCAGGGCGCATGGCCGTCCAGGGCACCATTGGGCAGGATCATTAACCTTGGACCGTCCGTCCAGAGCAATGCGGCCCGAACCGGGCGGCCCGGATAGACCTTGCGCAGCACCGCCCGATAGGCCGCCATCTGGCGAAGATAGAGCGGCGCGACCGCCTCGATTTCCAAGGGCGGCGGCCGGTTGGTCTTGTAGTCGAGGACGGTGACCGCCGCATCGGTGACGCATAGCCGGTCGACCTGGCCGGAGATTACCTGGTCGCCGATGACGCCGGTGATGGGCACTTCCGCGACCGATCCCGGCCCGAACAGCGCGGCATGCTCCGGCGCTTCCAGAACGGCCATGGTCTCCGACAAGAGCGCATCGCGCTCGGCCTCGTCGAGCCCGTGTCCCGGCCGGGCCAGGAAACGCCGGGCCGCGCCCGCGCGCTTGCCTGCCGGCAGCTCGGGCAGCGATTGCAGCAGGCGATGGATGATAAGCCCGCGCCGGAAGCGCGCTCCGTCATCCTCGCCCAGGGGCGCGCGCACGGGCGGGTCGTCCTCGCCGGGACGCGACGGCGCGAACGGCCGCGGCGGCACCGGCTCCGGCGCGGGGTCCTGCGCCGCCCAAGCCGGTAGCGGCGCGGACGCGGCGGCGGCTGTCTCGAGCGGCTCCGGCGGCTGCGGCGTGCCGGAGACGATGCGCCGACCCTCGCCCGCCCAGCCGCCGCCGCCGCCGAAAACGAATTCGGCGGGCGCGCCCGCGCCGGCAAGGCCCGCCTCGACCAGGCGATACCAGCAGTCATCGGTGGGCCTGGACTTGGTCTCCCAGCCGCAGATATAGAGCCGGTCTTCGGCGCGGGTCATCGCCACATACAAAAGCCGCCGGTATTCCTCCAGCCGCCGCGCATCGATCGCCGCGCGCGCGCCCTGGTCGAGCGAGCGTTCAAGCCGCCGGGTCGGTGCCCAGATCGGCGCGCGCGGACCGTGTACGGTCGGCCACAGGATGAGCGGGAAGCGGGTCGGCGGCAGCGCCATCGTGTCGGCCAGGAAAACGATCGGCGCCTGCAGGCCCTTGGAGCCGTGGATCGTCATCACCCGGACCTCGTCGCGCGCGCCCTGCTCGAGGTCGCGGGTGACCACGGTCTCGCCCGCCGCGAGCCAATGCAGAAAGCCCTGCAGCGACGGCGTGTGCGCGCGCTCGTAATCGAGCGCCAGGGTGAGGAACTCGTCGACCGCGTCTTCGGCCTCGTGGCCCAGGCGGGCGGCGAAGGCGGCGCGGCCGCCGGTTGCCTCGACGACCCGCGCCAGCAGCTCGTAAGGCGGCGCGTAATCGGCGCGGGCGAGCAAATGCGCCAGCGCCTCATGCGCGCGGGCGAAGGCCGGATTGTCGCCGATGCGGCGGGTCAGCGTGGCCCAGAGCGTCTCCTTGTCGCGGTTATGGGCGAGCGCGAAGAGCTGGTCTTCGTCGAGCCCGATCAACGGGCTCTTGAGAAGTGCGGCGAGCGTCAGATCGTCCTGGGGCAGCGCCAGAAACTGGGCCAGGGCGGCCAGATCCATCACCGCGATCTGGTCGGAAAGGACAAGACGGTCGACGCCGGCCACCGGAACTTCCAGACGCCGCAGCGCGCGCACCAACTCTTCGACGAAGCCGCGGCGGCGGCGCACGAGGACCATGACGTCCTTCGGCCGGATCCGCGCGCCGGTCGAGTCGAGACGCTCGCCCGTCTTGATCCAATCATGGATCGTCGCGGCGATCTGCCCGGCAAGCCGCGCCCGCGGCGCGTCGGCCACCATGCGTTCGACCGGCAGCGTCCAGGGTTCTTCGTCCTGCGCGTCGCGTGGCTTGACCGTGGGCCAAAGCTCGACCAACCCGGCAGCCTCCGCACGCTCAGCAATATGCTCGATCTTCGCGTCGGCGACGCCTTCATGCGCGGTTTCGCCCGCGAAGACGGCATCGACCGCCTGCAGCACCGCCCGGGTCGAGCGGAACGAAACATCCATGCCGACCGGACGGAACCGCTCACCGGCAGCGCCGACTTTTTTCTCGAAATAGTCACGCATTTCGCCGAAGCCGTCAGGATCGGCGCCCTGAAAGCTGAAGATCGACTGCTTGACGTCGCCGACGGCAAAGACGGTACGCGGGCGTTCGGGGTCGCGCGAAACCCCGCCTTCGCCGGCAAAGAACTCTTCCGACAGTGCCTGGACGACGGTCCACTGGTCGGGATTGGTGTCCTGGGCCTCGTCGATCAGAATATGGTCGATGCCGCCATCGAGCTTGTAGAGCACCCAGGCGGCGGCGGCGCGCTCGGCCAGCAGCTCGCGGGCGATGATGATGAGATCGTCGAAATCGAGCAACGCGCCCAGGCGTTTCCGCGCCGCATAATCGTCGAGCATCCGCGCACCGAGCCGCATCAGCCCGGCGCTTGCCCGCGCCACGGTGACCGCGTTGAGCCGCGCGCGGATTTGGGCGATGCGCTCGGCCTCACCAGCGAGGACGGCTTCGCCGTCGGGCTCGGCTTTCTGCGCGGCCTTCGAGATCAGGGACTTGCGCTGCTCGCCTTCCTTGGTAAAGAAGGCGCTCTCATAGGCTTCAAAGCGCGCGTTGCGCTGCGCCGGATCGGCCAGCCAGTCGGCGATGATGCGGCCGTGATTCTGATCGGTCTTGCCGCCCCGCTCCAGCATCGCCTCGGCAGCGCGGCGCAGGCCCGGACCATTGAACGAAACGTCGAGCGAGGCCGGCGTCAGCACCGTGGTGCGGTCGTCCTCGGGCGAGACGTCGAGGCCGGCGAAGATCGCCGCTTCCAGCGTGGCAATGCCGCCCGCCGCCGCGATCAGCCGGCGTAAGATGCCACGCGCCCGGGTAAGCTCGGCGACCAGCTCGGCAAAGCTCGCCTCGCTGGCATGGCCGGTGATCGCGCCGAGCGCCTCGGCCATCGCCGGATCGCGCCCCGGCCCCGGCATGGCGGCGGCCAGAAGCGCGTGCTGAACCTCGCCGAGAAGATCGAGCGCGTCGCGCTCGTCGAGCACGGTGAAATGCGGCGGCACCCCGGCTTCGACCGGAAAGCGTTTCAGCAGCGCCTGGCAGAAGGCATGGATGGTCTGGATCTTTATCCCGCCGGGCGCATCGAGCACACGCGCGAAGAGGCGCCGCGCGGCGCGCAGGCGGTCCGCGTCGGGCGCCGCTCCGGTGAGGGCTTCGATCGCCGCCGACAGCTGGACGTCGGAGACGACCGCCCAGGCGCTCAAGTTGCCCGATACCCGCGTCGCCATTTCCGCCGCCGCGGCCTTGGTGAAGGTAAGGCAGAGAATGTGCTCGGGCCGGGTGCCGTCGAGCAGCAGCCGCAGCACGCGTTCGGTCAGCACGCGGGTCTTGCCGGTGCCCGCCGAGGCGGTGACCCAGGCCGAGACCTGCGGATCGGCGGCGGCGCGCTGGCTTGCGACCGCGCGGTCCTTTGGCGTCTCCGACCCAGTCCCTGTTGGGGCGTTCATATGCGCGCTCATGCGTCCTCGTCCGAGACAGCGGACCATTCGGCGGCGCGCTCCAGGTGGTCGTAGTCGTTGTAGCGCGGCGCGAATTCCGGGCGCGGGATGGCGTGATAAGGCGTCGCCGGATCATCGAATTTGGCGATCAGGCCCATGAGCCCGGCAAGCGCCTGATCGGCCAGAGTGCCCGGATCGGCGACCGGCTTGATCTCGCCGGGAGGATCACCGCCGCCGAGGCGCCAGAAGGCCAGCTCGGCGACCGCGCCCGCCGGCACGCCGTCGAAGCCGCCGGCCTGGGCGATGGCGGCCTCCAGGGGAAGCTGGGGCGCGAATCCCGCGGCGAGCTCCTTCTTGCTCGGCACCGACCCGGTCTTGTAGTCGAGGATGGCGAGCGTGCCGTCGGCCAGGCGGTCGACGCGGTCGGCGGTGGCGTTGAGCACGAAGGCTCCCGCCGGACCCTCGATAACGCGCTCGCCCTTGACCTCCACGGCACTGGCAATGATAGCCGCGCGGCGCTCGCGCTCTTTGTCCAGGAACCAGCCGGCGATACGCTCGAAGCGCGGCCACCAGAAGGCCCAGACACCGGGATGGTCGAGCGCCGGGCCGAAGGTCTGCCGGCCGATCTCCAGCAGGCGCGCATAAGCATCGTCGGGGACGGCGTCCGGGCAGGCGCGCACAAAGGCTTCGAGCGCTTGGTGGATGAACTGCCCGCGCTCGGCAGCGCCCGGATCGGCGTCGATCGGATCGAGCGCGTCGAGGCGCAGGATCTTGCGGGCGTAGAGCGCGTAGGGATCGCGCATCAGCATTTCGATCTGGGTGACCGAGAGCCGGCGCGGGCGGGCCGCGACCGGCGGGCGCGGCGCCGGCGGGGCGACCTCGACCCGCACGGCGGGCTCGTCGAGCATGCGGGTCCACTCAAGAAGCGTGCTGCCCGGCCAGGGCGATGCGTCGTCACCCAATGGGTCGGTGCCCTGGATCGCGTGCAGTACCGCCTCGATACGCGCAAGCCAGCGCGACGGCACGGTCGGCGCACCCTCGACGCGGGCGGCGCGGCTGAGGACGACCGCCCCGGCGCCCATGGCCTGGACGAAATCATGCGCGGTCAAGCCCGTGCGCCGCTCGGGCAGCGGCAGGCCAAAGCGCGCCTGCATCGGCCGGCTCATCCACGGATCGGCCACGGCCTCCGGCGGCCAGGCGCCTTCGTTCAAGCCGCCCAGGATCATCACATCGGCGCGCTGCAGCCGGGCTTCCAGAAGACCCCAGATGAAAAGACGCGGATGGGCGCCGTGGCGCGGGCGGACGACCCGTCCCACCATCAGCGCCGCCAGCAGCGCAGGATACTCGGCCGGCGTCACGGCTGCGAAGTCACCCGCGGCCTGGAACAGCTCGGAGACGAAGCCGGCCGCCGCCTCGCCCGCATCGCCGGCCCAGAGGCGCGCACCGCCTTCGCCCGTGTCGCTCGCGGCAAGCGCTTCGGCGGCCGTGATATGGGCGGCGACAAGCTCCGGCAGCGTCGCCTTCGACGCAGCCATCGCGGCGGTCAGGGGTGCCAGCGCGGCGGCGAGACCGTCGACCCAGCCAGAGAGCGCCTTGAGCACCGGCACGTCGACCTTACGGTAACGATCGGTCTCGGCGTGCTCGAGCGCCGATTTAAGACCGCCGAAGCCCGGCGCCGGACGCGGTCCGCGCAGCACCGCACGCTCCAGCAAGCGTACATTCGCAAGGAAGGCCGGCCGCGCCAGCCCACCGGCGGCGAGGGGATGCTTGAGCGCCGCCAACAGCGGCACCGGCGCGGCATCGGCGGCGGCCAAATCGGCGGTCAGGCGCAGGAAGGCGCCGGGCGGTGAGGCGCCCAGCGGTACGCCCGCGCTGTCGTCGACCTCAAGGCCCCAGCGTCCGAGCGCCGCCGCGACCCGGCGCGCCAGGTTGCGGTCGGGGGTGACCAGCGCCGCCGTGCGCCCGGGCGTCTCCAGCGCCTGGCGCATGACGAGGGCGATCGCGCCCGCCTCTTCGCGTGGATTGAGCGCATCGATACGCGCCACGTCCTTTAACCCGTCCTCCAGTCCCTGCCCGGCCAGATCGCGCCAGCCGTCGGTCGCGGCGGCCGGGGCGAGCGCCGCCGAAACCAGGCGGCTGCGTGCCGACGGCAGTCCCGCCGCCGCCTCGCCGTCCGGCCAGTCCGCGACCATTTCACGGCCGGCGCCCAAACGCGCGAGGAGACGCGCAAGCCCGTGTTGTGGGTGGCCGGGATCGTCGCCAACCAGCGACCAGGCCGCATCGTCCAGATGCCGGTCAAGACCGGGCAGCACAACGGCGCCCTCGGGCAATCCCGCGACCACGGCAAGCAGGTCGGCGGTGGCGGGAATGCTGCCGGTGCTGCCGGCGGCGATGACGGGGTGGCCGGGCGGGCTGGCGCGCCATTCGTCGGCCAGCGCCTCGAGCGCCGCATTACGGCGGGCGGCGGGATCGAGCGCGCCCTCGGCCGCCAGCATCGCCGGCCAGTCATCGGCCAACACCGAAAGGAAGGCGAGCACGGTCTGCCAATGCTCGGCATAGTCCGCGGGCACCAGGTCGTGGAGCCCGGCGAAGGGCAACCGCTCGGTCTGCACGCGGTCGAGGAAGCGCGCGAGCTCAACCGCCAGCCAGGCGGCATGCTCGGCGCCCAGCGCGCCATCGGACTGCGCCATCAGCTTGGCCGCGAGAAGCAGGCGGCGGCGAAGCTCGGGGATCGCGGGGGGCAGTTCGAGCGCAGTTTCGCCGGCGCCCTCGGCGAACTCGTCAGCCAGGCTTTCGCCGAGCGCAAGTTCGTCCTCATCGACGTCGCCGATCGGGCGCATGCGCGGCAGGATCAAGGCCTGGCCGTCCGACTGGCGCAGAAACGCCTCGCGCAGTGCCCGGCAGGCGCGCCGTGTCGGCAGCAGGACCAACGGCACCGCCAGCGCGAGCGGATCGTCGCCCGCGCGCGCCAGGAGCCCGCGCGCGAGTGCGTCGACGAAGGAGCGTTCCGGCGCGATCGAGTACAGCATCGCCGGTCAGGTTAGAGCGGCGCCGGCGCGCCGGAAAGAACTATGGCTCAGATGGCTCAGATGGTCGCAGGCCTACACGCCTCACAACCACTCCTGCGCGGCGGTGCCGCTGGTCATGACATGCTCGACCTTGGCGAGGAGCTGCGGCGTGCCGACATGGTACCACTCGCCATCGTGGCGCATGCCGAAGAGGCGGTCGTTTTCCTGGAGCTGGTCGTAGAGCCGGACGAGCGAAAAGCGGCCTTCGGCCACATCGTTGAAGATCTTGGGATGGAGGATCTGGACGCCGGTGAAGACGAAGGGCGCGACCTGGCCTTCGCCGCGGCGCGTGAGGCGGCCTTCGGGGTCCATGAAATAGTCGCCGGACCCTTCATAGCCCGGCACCGCGATGGTCGGATAAAGCATCAACAACGCATCCATGCGGCGGCCGTCCCAGGCGCGGCGCAGGCGCTCCAGCGCCGGCGTTGGCCCGTCGAGCCAGATCGTGTCGGAGTTGGCGACGATGAAGGGCTTGTCGCCGAGCTTGGCAATGGCGTGGCGCACGCCGCCGCCGGTCTCCAACAGCGTGTCCTCGCGGGAGAAGATGATTTCCGGCTGTTTGCGGTCCTGCAGATGCGCTTCGAGCTTCCCGCCCAGATGATGGAGGTTGACGACCGCGGTCGACACCCTGGCGCGCTCCAGATGGTCGAGCACGCGGTCGATCATCGGCGTGCCGAGCACGGGGATCATCGGCTTGGGCATGGTGTCGGTGAGCGGGCGCATGCGCTTGCCGTAGCCCGCGGCGAGCACCATGGCGATTCGGATCGGCGGAGAAGTCGGCATCAGTTCAGATCGTTATGTCAGACAGTCATGCTTATGGCAAAGGCGGCACGTCGGGAATGCGGCGCCCGCCGGGCGGGATCATGCGATCGAGCCAGGCCTTCACCGGCGCCAGCGCCGGATGGGCTAGGTCGCGCTCGAGCCAGCGCCAGACACGCGGGATGTGCTCCAGATAAACCGGCTTGCCGTCGCGCACACAGAGCCGGGTGAAGATGCCGATGATCTTGCAGTTGCGCTGGGCGGAGAGCATGGCGGCGGCGGCGGCGAAATCGGCGCGGTCGAGCGCGGGGAAGGCATCGAGGTAACGCTTGGTCATGGCGTCGATCAGCGGCTCGGGCACGTCGCGGCGGGCATCTTCCAATAGCGAGACCAGATCGTAGGCGACCGGGCCGATCACCGCATCCTGGAAATCGAGAAGGCCGCAACGGGCGAGATCCTTCTGGCCGGCCCGCCACATCAGATTGTCGACGTGGAAATCCCGCAGCGTGAGCGTCGCCGGCACGGCTTCGGCAAGCGGCAGCAGCGCGGCCCAGAGCGCGCGATACTCCTCGCGCATCTCCGGGTGAGGCGCCTGCTCGGCGATCGCTGGCAGGTACCAGTCGACCAGCAGTGCTGCTTCTTCGAACAAGCGCGCCTCGTCATAGGCCGGCAGGTCGATCGCCCCGGCCGCCTCGTTGCGGTGGATCGCGATCAGCACGTCGGTGGCAAGCGCGTACATCTCCATCTCGTCGCCGCCGGCGGCCAGACGCCGCGTATAGGTTTCGTCACCGAAATCCTCGATGACGAGGAGGCCGGCCTCGACATCCTCGGCGAAGATCTCCGGCGGGCTGAAACCGAGGTTGTGCAAATGCCGGGCGACGCGCACGTAAGGCCACACGTCCTCTCGTGGCGGCGGCGCGTCCATCAGCAGCGCCGGCCGGGGCCCACCATGCAGCCGCACATAATGGCGGAACGAGGCATCGCCCGGCAGCGGGTCGCGCACGGCCGCGCCCCAGCCGGCCTCCGCAAGCAGGGCCGCGATACGCGCGGCCCGGTCGGTAACGCGGTCAGCCACGGGCGGCCTCGATCCCGGCAAGGTCGAGCGTTTCGATGCGGGCTTTCCAGGCCGCTCCCGGTCGAAGCGCCAGTGTTCGCGCTTCCGTCTGCCCGCTTTCAATCGCGAAGATGACGGTCAGCCAGCGCTCATTCTGCAAGGCTCGGGCGCGCTCGGGCCACTCGATCAATGTGATGCCCTCGGCAAACGCCTCCTCGATGCCGAGCTCGTAAAGCTCGTCGGCGGTCTCGATGCGGTAGAGATCGAAATGGTAGACCGGGCCGGCGGCGCACTCATAAATCTGAACCAGGGTGAAGGTCGGGCTCGGAACCTCTTCGTCCGGGCCGGTCAGCGCCCGGATGAAGCCGCGCGCGAAGACGGTCTTGCCCGCCCCCAGCGGGCCTTCGAGCGCCAACACGTCGCCGCGCTCGGCGACGGCCGCGATACGGGCCGCCAGCCGTGTCGTCGCCGCCTCGCGGTCGCTGACGTATTGGGCCTTGGAATTTTCGCCGGTATCGGCGCTGAGCGGCTCTTCGATCATCGCGCGACTGTAACAGCGGGTCCCGGTGCGACAAGAGGCGTCAGGCGCTTGCACGCTCGAGCTCAGAGGGGGGCGCCCCCGTATCGCTATCGCACGGCGCGTCGTCGGGGTCGGCCTCGACCGGCGTGGCGCGATCGGGCAGCGTGCAGATCACCGTGGTGCCGGTGTCGCTGGAATCTATGGCGACGGCGCCGCCATGCAGCTCGACCAGGCTTTTGACCAGCGACAGGCCAAGGCCGACGCCGTCCTGGCGGCCATCGGCATCGCGGCCGCGCACGAACTTGTCGAAGACGTGGATGCGCTCCTCCTCGGGAATGCCGATGCCGGTGTCGGTGACGGAAAAGACCACGAAGCGGCCGTCACGGCGCGCGCGCAAAGTCACGGTGCCGCCCGGCGGGGTGAACTTGATCGCGTTGGAGACGAGGTTGTAGAGCGCGTGTTTGAGCCGCCGCTCGTCCGCCTCGAGCATGCCGATATTGGCGGGACAGTCGACCTTGAGCTCGAGCTCCTGCTCGCGCGCATACTCGTGGCTGATCGTGTAGACGGCATCGACCACGGCCTTGGCATCGACGGGGCCGATCTCGAGGGCGATGCGGCCGGCTTCGATGGAGGCCAGCTCCAGAATGTCGTTGATCAGCAGCAGCAAGCGCTGGGAGGCTTCCAGGATACCGGCGGAGTACTCTTTCTGCCGCGCGGTGAGCGCGCCAAAATACCCGTGGTCGAGGATCTCGGTGAAGCCGATGATGGTGTTGAGCGGGGTGCGCAGCTCATAGGAGACATTGGCGATGAACTCCGACTTCAGCCGATCGGCCTGCTCCAGGCCCTCCGCGCGCTCGCGCAGCGCACGCTCGACCTGGGTCGTGTCGGTGACGTCGAGATAGCGCGCGAGCACGCTGCCGTCGGGCAGCGCAATGACGGCGTATTCAAGATGCCGGCCATCGGCGCGCTGGAGCTGCCCGGTAACCTCCTCGCGGCTGGTGATCATGCCGATGAGCCGCGATTTCACGACATCCCAGTCCTCGCCGGTCTCGTAAAGCGCGCGCGCGCCTTCCACCAGATCGGCGATATGCGGCTCGCCCTCCAGGGTGGCGCCCGGGACGCCCCAGACCGCCGCGAAAACCGGATTGGAAAGCTTGAGCCGGCCATCGCCGCCGAAGACCGCGACGCCCTCGGCCAGATTGTCGAGGGTTTCGCGCTGAACGTCGATCAGCGTGTTGTACGAGCGCTCCAGCGCCAGCCGGTCGGTCACATCCTCGTAGGTGTAGAGCAGACCGCCCAGTGGGTGGGGCGTGACCAGCTGCCGGATCGCCGTGTTGTTGGGCAGATGGAGAAGCTCGTCCAGCGGCTCGAGCAACGAGGTGAAGTGATTGATGCGCTCGGCCTTGAAAGCGGGGAAGTCGGCGGTCTCCGGGAGCTGGCGTCGCTCGCGCATCACTTCCAGCACCTCGCCGATCTCCGGTCCGCTGCGCAGCCACGACCCGTCGAAGCCCCAGAGATCGGTGAAAGCGCGGTTGAAGAATTTGACCTTCCGGTCGGGCCCATAGATCGCAATCGCGGTGCTGAGCTTCTCCAGCACTTCGCCATGCGCCGCGACATGGCGCGCCAGCGCGATCTCAGCGTCCTCGGAGCGCGTCAGATCGAGCGCGAAACCGGCGAGGCGGCCGGTCTTGCCAAGCAACTCTTCGTTGATTTCCCACAGCCGGCGCGCGCCGCCGACCACGACATGCTGCTTGATGGTCTGGGCGACGCCGGTCTTGCACACGTTGTTGGCCAGGGTCATGCCCGGACCGCCGCGGCTGCCGCCCGTGAATTCGCGCGAATCGCGGATCACCGCCTCACGGCTTTCCGCCTCGACAGCCTTCACGTAGGCAAGGTTGCAATCCTCGATCCGCAGCTCGGCGTCGCGGAGCCATACAGCCACCGGAACGGCGTCGAGCATCCCGCGCAGCTTGGCCGCCTCGGCGTCGCGCTCGGCGGCTTCGGCCGCCGCCGTGCGGATATCGCGGAAGCAAAGCAGATCGGCGTCGCGCTCGCCAATCCGCGCGCGGGCGCCCGCGGCGCGCCAGGCCAGTCGATCCATGCGGTCTCTGATCTCCAGATCGAAGCCCTCGCCGGTCTCGCGCAGCCGGGCAAGCGCCTCGATCAGCGCGCCCGTGCTGGCCTCGGCAAAGCGCACGCAGATCTCGTTGAAGCCGAGCGGGCCGTCCTCGGCGAGGCCGAAGAGCTTGTGCAGCCCGGGCAGCGCCACCATCGTTGCCGCGCCGGGCGTCGCCGACCCCGATGACCGGGCGTCATGGACCCCATGGGTCCCGTGCGGTAAAGCGATCACGCCCATCGCATGCGTGCCGAGCGCGGCGCTCATCGCGTGGGCAAGACCCTCATTGGCGGTGCTGCGGCGCTCGGCAAGTCGCAGGCGCCGGCGCATGACGACGGCGAACCAGGCGGCAGCGATGGCAATCGCAAACGCCGGTATCAGGCCAAACCAAGCCATGCTCGCCGAACTGAAGTCCCCCAAAGGGTACGCCCTCACTTCTCTTCATCGCCGGCAGGCCGATCAGTCGGCCCCCAGCGTCAAAGAACATCAAGAATTTGTATGGTTAATATACCGTTAAGGAATCGCCGTGAAGGGTTTGTATTTGATTTCTTGAAATAGGAAGAAGGACTCGCGATCGACTGATCGCTCTGGAGTCTTGGTGTCTTCATTAGCGTCGGTAGTAATAGGCCCAACCCGGTCGGCGAATCGACATGAAAAGCCCGCCAAGCGCGGCGGGCAAAAAAAGCGCGGCGGAGACACGGTAAGAAGGGGAGGAACCGGTCTCCGCCGCCGCCCAAAACGGGCTGGGGAGGGGGGAGGTCTGTAATCATCATTCTGATCACAAAATATTAACAATTGGTTGATCATGATCTTAACCACGATTAGGCATGACAGGCGCCTGCCCGCCGCAACGGGCGTCGGCTGTCGGACCGCCGGATCCGGGGGGACCTTCGGGCCATGATGCGTGAAACGTCAGGATTGATGCGAGCTGCCGATCCGGCAGGCTTGGGCGTCGCCTTGGGTGCACTTCTTGCCGGATGTGTTGCAGGCTGCGCGGCCGCGCCCGATTATGGTGAATATCTGGACCGCTGGCAGGGGAAAAATCGCAGCGAGGTGATCGCCGATTGGGGCGAGGCGGACCGCCGCTATCGCGACCATCGCGGCCACGATACCCTGCAATACATCACCCGCGAGACGTTGTTTCAATCGCTTTCGGGCGGCCGCGAAGCCGTTTGGTGGTGCCTGACCGATTTTCATCTCGGCGCGAACGGACGGGTGCTGGAGGTATCGAGCACGGGCAACCATTGCGTCCCGCCCGACAACCTCGCCGCGGCCCGTGACCGCCGGCGCCGGCGCGGCAACGTGGTTCGGGGCGTTCCGCCGTCCGACGGGACCGATTGAGTTCGCAGGAAAAGGACCTGACTATGGCGACATCGCAGAGCACGCTGAAGGCCGATCTGATTGATCGTGTGGCTGGGCTTGCGCAAAAGAAGCTCACAAAGTCGCTTGCCGCCGAGACCGAGGCCTTCGTGCGCGCCTTCTACGGCCATGTACCGCCCGACGACATTCTGAGCACCGACCCGTCCGACCTTTTCGGCGCTGCGCTCGCCTTCTGGAAATTCGCCGCCGAACGCACGCCCGATCAGCCCAAGATCCGCGTGCACAATCCGAACTTCGACGACGATGGCTGGAAGTCCGTCCACACGGTCATCGAGATCGTCAACGACGACATGCCGTTCCTCGTCGACTCGGTCGCAGCCGAGCTCAACAAGCTCGATCTAACCGTCCACCTGGTGATCCATCCGATCTTCCGCGTCCAGCGCGACACCCAAGGCCGGTTGACCGACATCCACCCGGCGGCCGACAGCGGCAAAAATGGCGCCGCCGCCGAATCCTTCATGCACATTCAGATCGACGAGCAAACCGGCAAGCAGGGCCTGGCCAAGATCGAAGCGGCGCTCGCCAAGGTGTTGGGCGATGTCCGCATCGCGGTCGCCGACTGGATGCCGATCCGCGCCAAACTCAAGGATTCGCACAAGGCGCTCGCCAACGCGCCCAAGTTCATCGAGGTGAAGGCAAAGGAAGAGATCAGCGCCTTTCTCGATTGGCTCGACGACAACCACTTCACCTTCCTCGGCTACCGCGAATACGAGGTCTCGGGCAACGGCAAGGAAAGCTTCATGGGCGTGGTCGAGGGCTCCGGCCTTGGCCTCTTGCGCGACCCGGACACCCACGTCTTCGAGGGCGTGCGGCGCCTGGCCGACCTGCCCCAGCATGTTCGCGACTTCCTGAAACGCAAGCACCTCCTGATCGTCAACAAAGCGAACATGCGCTCCACGGTCCATCGCGGCGTGCATCTGGACGCCATCGGGCTGAAGGAGTTCGACGCGTCGGGCGAGGTCGCCCGCGAGCGTCTTTTCGTCGGGCTGTTCACCTCCACGGTCTACAGCCGCAGCCCGGACTCAATTCCGATCCTGCGCACCAAGATCGAACGGATGATGGTGCGCGCCGGCTTCGAGATGAGCAGCCATGACGGCAAGGCGCTGCTGCACATTCTGGAAACCTTTCCCCGCGACGAGCTGTTTCAGGTCGGCGACGACGAGTTGTTCGAGACCGGGCTCGGCATTCTGCATCTGCAGGAACGCCATCGCACCGCGCTCTTCGTACGCCAGGACGCCTTCGAGCGCTTTGCCTCCTGTCTGGTCTATGTGCCGCGCGACCGGCACGACACGGCCCTGCGCCGGCGGTTCAGCGCGATCCTGGAATCCGCATTCAACGGTCCGATCACCGCCTTCCAGACCCAGATCGGCGACGAGTCCGTGCTCGCGCGCATTCACTTCATCGTCAAGACCAAGCCCGGCGCGATCCCCGACTACGACGTCCCCGATATCGAAGCGCGATTGGTCGAGGCGAGCCGGTCCTGGGGCGACGAGTTGCGCGACGCATTGATCCATCTACGTGGCGAGGATAGGGGTTTGCGCCTTTACCGCCGCTACGGCGATGCCTTCTCGACTGCCTATGAAGAACGCTTCGATGCGCAATACGCGCTGACGGACATTGCCAAGATCGAAGAGGCGCTCGAGACCGGCACGATGGCGCTCAACCTCTACCGGCCGATCGAGGCGCCCGATACCGCGGTGCGCTTCAAAATCTACCACCGCGGTGAGGCGGTCGCGTTGTCCGATGTCCTGCCGATGCTCGAAAACATGGGCCTCAAGGTCATGGACGAGATGCCCTATCAGATCGATCCGGCAGCCAATCCCGAAGTCTGGGTGCACGACTTCGGCGTTGTCCGGCGCGACGGCGGCGCGATCGCCCTGGGCGAGATCCGCGAGGCCTTCGAGGACAGTTTTGCCCGCATCTGGCTGGGCGAAATGGAGAATGACGGCTTCAACAGGCTGGTCATCGGCGCCGGGCTGCACTGGCGCGCTATCGTCATATTGCGCACGCTCGCCAAGTATCTGCGCCAGGCCGCGATCCCGTTCAGCCAGGCCTATATGGAGGACACGCTCGACGCCAATACCGAGCTTGCCCAGCTTCTCGTCGAGCTGTTCGAAAAGCGCTTTCATCCCGAAAATGCCAGCGAAGCTGCGGCAAAAAAGCTGGTGTCGCGCATCGAAGCCGGGCTAGAGCAGGTCGAGAGCCTCGATGAGGATCGCATCATCCGGCGGTTCACGAACCTGATCCAGGCCGCCCTGCGCACCAACTTCTACCAGCCCGCCGCCGATGGCGGGCACAAGCCCTATCTCAGTATCAAATTCGACAGTGGCGCGCTCGACGAGCTACCCCTGCCGCGGCCGTTCCGCGAGATCTTCGTCTATTCGCCCCGGGTGGAAGGCATCCATCTGCGCGGCGGCAAGGTGGCGCGCGGCGGTCTGCGCTGGTCGGACCGGCGCGAGGATTTCCGCACCGAGGTCCTGGGGCTGATGAAGGCGCAGATGGTCAAGAACGCCGTCATCGTGCCAGTCGGCTCCAAGGGCGGGTTCGTCGTCAAACAGCCGCCTGCCGATAGCAGCCGCGAGGCCCAGCTCGCCGAGGGTGTGGACTGCTACAAGACGTTCCTGCGCGGCCTGCTCGACCTCACCGACAACCGCGTCGGCGACGACATCGTGCCGCCGGCGAACGTCGTGCGCCACGACGAAGACGATCCCTACCTCGTCGTCGCCGCCGACAAGGGCACGGCAACCTTCTCCGACTACGCCAACGCGGTCTCCGAGGAATACGGCTTCTGGCTCTCCGATGCCTTCGCCTCCGGTGGGTCGGTCGGCTACGACCACAAGAAGATGGGCATCACCGCGCGCGGCGCCTGGGAGGCGGTCAAGCGTCACTTCCGCGAAATGGGCAAGGACATCCAGTCGGAAGACTTCACCGTGATCGGCGTCGGCGACATGTCTGGCGACGTGTTCGGCAATGGCATGCTGCTCAGCGAGCACATCCGGCTGCTCGGCGCCTTCAATCATCTGCATATCTTCGTCGATCCCGATCCCGACCCGAAGAAGAGCCTCGCCGAGCGCAAGCGGCTGTTCGAGTTGCCGCGTTCGTCCTGGACCGATTACGACGCCAAGCTGATCACAAAGGGCGGCGGCGTTTTCGAGCGCAAGGCCAAGTCGATCACGCTGACGCCGGAGATGAAGGCCTGCTTCCGCCTCAAGAAAGACACCGTGACCCCCAACGAGCTGATCCGCGCCATGCTCAAGGCCGAGGTCGAGCTCATGTGGTTCGGCGGCATCGGCACATACGTGAAGTCGTCGAAAGAGAGCCAGGCCGATGTCGGCGACAGGGCCACCGACGCGCAACGCATCGATGCAAACGAACTCAGCGCCAGGGTCGTGGGCGAGGGCGCCAATCTCGGCGTAACGCAGCTCGGCCGCATCGAGTTCGCCCAGCATGGCGGACGGCTCAACTCCGATGCCATCGACAATTCGGCCGGCGTCGATTGCTCCGACCACGAGGTCAATATCAAGATCCTGCTCGGTCAGGTCGTCCAGGCCGGCGACATGACCATGAAGCAGCGCAACGACCTTCTGGAGACGATGACCGACGAGGTCGCCGAGCTGGTGCTGCGCGACAACTATTTGCAGACCCAGTCGCTGAGCCTCGTCGAATCTCTCGGGCCCGCCCGGCTCGACCTGCAGGCGCAATTCATGAAGGCGCTGGAGCGCGCGGGTCGGCTCAATCGGGCGATCGAATTCCTGCCCGACGATGAGGAGATCGCCGAGCGCGAAGCGGCGAAGCTCGGACTGACCCGCCCCGAGCTGTCGGTGCTGCTCGCCTATTCGAAGATCGTCCTCTTCGACCAGCTTCTGGAAACCGACCTGCCCGACGACCCGCTGCTGGAGCAGGACCTTCTCGCCTATTTCCCCAAGCCCCTTCACAAGCCCTACCGCGAGGCGATCGGCCAGCACCGCCTGAAGCGCGAGATCGTATCGACCTACGTCACCAACTCGATCGTCAACCGCGCCGGGCCGACCTTCATCCACGAGTTGGGCGAGAAGTCCGGCATGGCGCCGGCCGACGTGGCGCGCGCCTATCTGGTGGCGCGCGACGTCTTTCAGCTGCGCGACAGCTGGCGCGCGATCGAAGCGCTCGACACCAAGGTGCCGGCCGAGGTGCAGATCGAGATGCTGACCGAATCGCGCCAGCTCATCGAGCGCACGACCTATTGGTTCCTGCGCGGCCTGCGCCATCCGATCGACGTGCGCGGCGTGGCCGAAAGCTTCCGGCCGGGCATCGCGGCGCTGTGGAAGCGCCTCGACAAGGTGCTGACCGGGACCGAGAAAAACAAAGTCGACGCCCGCACAAAGGCACTCACCAAGAAAGGCGTGCCGGAGGCGTTGGCCAAGCGCGTCGCCGCCTTCGACACCATGGCGTCGGCCTGCGACATCGTGCGCCTCGCCGGCGGACGCGAGCGCGATATGGAGGCGACGGCAGCGCTCTACTTCACGCTGGGCAAGCGCTTCGGGCTCGACTGGTTGCGCGAACAGGCCGAGGCGCTGGACGCGGGCGACTATTGGAACGACCTGGCGGTCACCTCGCTGGTCGAGGACCTCTATGGCCACCAGTTCCAGCTTTGCCAGAACGTGCTCGACGCGGCGGGCGAAACACCGGGCGCCGCCGAGGCGGTCGCGGAGGCCTGGGCCGAGGCGCGCCGCCCGCTGGTCGAGCGCCTCAACTGGCTGCTGGGCGAGCTGCGGGCGGAGGAAAGCGTCGATCTGGCCATGCTCGCCGTCGCCAACCGGCAGATCCGGGCGCTGGTGACCAACTAGGGCACGGCAGGCACGGCGCGAAGTGGCGTATCCCCACACCCACCATCGTCATCCCCGCGAAAGCGGGGATCCAGGGAAGCCGGCAAGACCGGCGCCCCGTGATCTGTGGATTCCCGCTCCTGAGCTTGTCGATGGGCGCGGGAATGACGGCGACGGGGGACCTATGAAGCGCATCTGAAGCGCATCTGAAGCGCATCGAGCCGTCTTCCAGCGCTATAATCCGCCCATGAAACGCCCCTCGCGCGAGATCAATATCTTCAGTGTTTCGGCGCTCGATCTCTTCGCCTCGGCGATGGGCAGCTTCATTCTGATCGCGGTGATGCTGTTTCCCTACTACCAGAAGTCGGTAATCGTGCGCGATCTCGACCTCGTCGTCGTGATGGATACCACCGGCAGCATGGGTAAGGAGATCAAGTCCATGCAGCAGAACCTGATCCTGACCGCGCGGGTGCTGCGCAAGGCCTCGCCGCGGCTGCGCGTGGGCTTCGTCGTCTACCGCGACCGGGGGGCGAAGGAAGCCTATCTGGTGCGGGCAATGCCGATCACGCTGATGGATCCGGCTGGCGAGCGGCGCTTGCAGGACTTCATCAACCAGCTCGACGCCAAGGGCGGCGGCGACTGGCCCGAAGCAGTGGAAGCGGGGCTTGACCGCGCCGCCGCCATGGCGTGGAACCGGCGCTCGCGAAACATGATCCTGGTGATCGGCGATGCGCCCGCGCATCGGGGCCGCTGGGCCGGCGCCTTCGCCATGGCCGCGCGCTTTGCCGGCGACGGCCACACCCGCAAGGTTTCCACCATCCTGATTGCGCGTTCGGACAAGGTCCGCGCGGCGGGCGAGCCCTTCTTCAAGCGCCTCGCCAAAGCCGGCAAGGGCGAGTACGCCGACAATATCGGCCAGCTCATGTACAGCGTGCTGCTGATGGTGCTGGAAAGCCCTGGTTGATTTGTTCGTTTCGCACCACCCCTCACCCTCCCGCCGCTTCGCGGCGGGCCCCTCTCTCTCCCCCAGGGGGCGAGGGAAAAGGAAGCGCTCGGTGTGATTCCCTCTCCCCTCGGGGGAAAGGGTTAGGGTGAGGGGGGCGGTGTCTCAGCCAATTACGGTCGTAGGCATCTGAACACTCCGACCGCGCGGCGCGTGCGCGTGGTTGGTCCATATGGCATGCTTCGCTGACCGATGCGGGTGGGGAGCGGAACGCGATGGCGGAGCAAAGTCAGCCGGCGAAGAAGCGCGTCGGCCCCTGGCGGCAATTCTCCTGGTGCATGTATGACTGGGCCAATTCGCCCTTCCCGACCATCATCGCAACCTTCCTCTTCGCCAATTACTACGCCGGCGCGGTGGTCGGCAAAGGCAATGACGGCGAGGCTTTGTGGGCAATCGCGGCCGGCGTCGCCGGCGTACTGACCGCGCTGCTGAGCCCGGTGTTGGGTGCCTTTGCCGATCAGGGAGGGCGGCGCAAACCATGGCTTGGTGTGATCACCGCGATCATGGTCGTCGCAACCGCGTTGATGTGGTTCGTGGAACCTTCGCCGGCCTTTATCCTGTTGGGCTTCGTGCTGGCGGTCATCGCGACGACCGCCTTCGAAGTCTCGATGGTGTTCTACAACGCCATGTTGCCCGATATCGCGCCCGAAAATCGGGTCGGCCGCATCTCCGGCTGGGGCTGGGGGCTTGGCTACGCGGGTGGCCTCACGGCGCTGGTCATCTGCCTCTTCGTGCTGGTTCAGGCCGACCCGCTCGGCTTGGGGCTCGACCGCTCCGACGGGGCGCTGGAAAACGTGCGGGCGACCAACATCCTGGTGGCGGTATGGATCGTGCTCTTCACGCTGCCCTTCTGGCTCTTCGTGCCCGACCGGCCGGCGACCGGCAAGCGCGCAAACGCGATCGTGCGCGAAGGTCTCGGCACGCTCGTGTCGACGTTGAAGCGCTGGCGCGAATACCGGTCGATCGTGCGCTTCCTCATCGCCTTCCTGCTTTATTCCAACGGCTACAACACGCTGTTTGCCCTCGGCGCGGTCTATGCGCGGCAAAAATTCGGCTGGACGCTGGCTGACGTGCTGCAATTCGGCATCGCCCTCAACGTGGTCGCCGGGTTGGGCGCGTTTGGCTTCGCCTGGGTCGACGACTTCTTCGGCGCCAAGCGGACCGTGCTGATCGCCGTCGCCGCGATCACGGTGTTTGCGGCCGGCGCGCTTCTGGTCGAGACCGAAACGCTGTTCTGGGTCTTCGGCCTCGCGCTCAGCACCTTCTTCGGACCGGCCCAGGCGGCGAGCCGCTCGATGATGGCGCGCATGGCGCCGCCGGAGATCCGCACCGAGCTGTTCGGGCTTTACGGGCTGGCCGGCCGGGTCGCGAGCTGGGCCGGGGCGCTCGCAGTCGGCGGATTGGCGTTTGCCACCGGCAGCTTCCGCATCGGCATGGTGGCGATCCTGTTCTTCCTGATCGCCGGGCTTATCATGCTCTGGGGCGTGCGCTATGAGCAGAAGTGACGGCGCAGGCCCGCCAAGCCGTCATCCCGAGCATCAGCGAGGGATCTAGCGTCAACCGGCGAGATATGTGAAGCGGAGGGCAGATTTCTCCGCTTTGCGTCGAAATGACGTTGTGGTTGGTATTGAAGCCTAATGCCGGAAGTGCCGGATGCCGGTGAAGGCCATGGCGAGGCCCTGCTCGTCGGCGGCGGCGATGACCTCGTCGTCGCGGATCGAGCCGCCGGGCTGGATCACCGCCGAGGCCCCCGCCTGCGCCGCGGCAAGCAGGCCGTCGGCGAAGGGGAAGAAGGCGTCCGACGCCACGACCGAACCTTCCAATCGGTTGCCGGTCTCGCCTGCCTCGCGCGCGGCTTCCGCGGCTTTGGAGGCGGCGATGCGGGCGCTGTCGACGCGGCTCATCTGTCCCGCGCCGATCCCCACCGTACGGCGGTCCTTCACATAGACGATCGCGTTCGACTTCACGTGCTTGCAGACGGTGAAGGCAAAGGCCATGTCGGCGAACTCGTTCTTGGTCGGCACGCGCCTGGTGACGACCTTGAGGTTGGGCGGATCGGCCGGCGCCACGTCGCGGCCTTGCACGAGCAGACCACCGGCGATCGAGCGGATGGTGAGCCCCGCGGCCGCCGGATCGGGCATGCCGCCGGTCAGCAGCAGGCGCAGGTTCTTCTTCCTGGCAATAATATTGCGCGCCTCGGCATCGGCGTCCGGCGCGATGATGACCTCGGTGAAGATGCCGGTGATCGCTTCGGCCACCGCGGCATCGATCGGCCGGTTGCAGGCAACGACACCGCCGAAGGCGCTGACCGGGTCGCAGGCCAGCGCCAGCGGATAGGCGTCGAGGATGGTATCGGACGACGCCACGCCGCACGGATTGGCGTGCTTGATGATGGCGACGGTCGGCCGGTCGAACTCGGCGACCAGCTCGAAGGCGGCATCGGTGTCGTTGAGGTTGTTGTAGGACAGCGCCTTGCCCTGCACCTGCTCGGCGGTGGCGACGCCCGGCCGGGCACTGCCATCGGCGTAGAACGCGGCGGCCTGATGCGGGTTCTCACCGTAACGCAGCAACGGCCCGCGCCTGCCGGCAAGCACCAGACGCTCGGGCAAGGCCTCGCCGTCCTGTGCGGCGAACCAGCGCGCAATCGCCGCATCGTAGGCGCCGGTGCGCGCATAGGCGGCGGCGGCAAGGCGACGGCGCAAGTCCAGCGTGGTCGCGCCGTCATGGTCGGTCATCTCCTGGGTCAGCGCCTCGTACTGGCCAGGATCGGTGACGACCGCGACGAAATCGTGGTTCTTGGCGGCGGCTCTTATAAGCGCCGGCCCGCCGATATCGATGTTCTCGATGCAGTCGTCGAACGCCGCCCCCTTCGCGACCGTCGCCTCGAAGGGATAGAGGTTGACGATGACGAGATCGATCGGGCCGATATCGTGCGCCGCCATCGCCTTGCGGTGACCGGCGTCGTCGCGGCGGGCGAGGATGCCGCCGTGGATCTTGGGCTGCAGGGTCTTGACGCGGCCGTCCATCATTTCAGGAAAGCCGGTGTAGTCGGCGACCTCGATCACCGGCACGTCCGCGCCTGCGAGCGCTTTGGCCGAACCGCCGGTGGAGATGATCTCCACGCCCTTTTCGGTTAGGAACCGGCCGAGCGTCTCAAGCCCCGTCTTGTCGGAAACCGAGATCAGCGCGCGGGTTACTGAAACGCTCGCGGCTGAGGCCATGGACTACTCCTGTGCGATGGATTCTGCGGGCACGACGGGCGCGAAGGGCGCGATGGATCTGTGATCGGATGCGAAAGGATGGACGTGCGGCCGGCCTTAGCGCGCCTTCCGCTTGGGCGCGGGCGGCTTGGCGGCGGGCGGCGAGGCCGCACCCCTGGCGGCATCGTATTCGGGAACCAGGCGGTGCAGCTCGGCCAGCGTCTCGTCGAGCGCGCCGGCCGCGGCCTTGGCCTCGAGCCCCTCGATGGCGCGCGCCAGCAGCGCCTTGTCCGCCGTGCGCGGGCTGGCCAGAAGGATGTCGGTGTATTTGGTCGGCACGGTGGGCTCGGCTGCGTGCAACACCTCCTCGCGCAGCTTCTCGCCGGGACGAAGCCCGGTGAAGGTGATCTTGATATCGGTTTCGGGCTCGAGGCCCGCGAGGCGGATCATCTGGCGCGCCAGGTCCTGGATACGCACCGGCTCGCCCATCTCCAGCACGAAGATACGGCCGCCGGCCTCGCTCTCGCCGCTGCCGAGCGTAGAAGCCTGCAGGACCAGCTCGACCGCTTCGCGCACGGTCATGAAGTACCGCGTGACCTCGCGATCGGTCACGGTGATCGGTCCGCCCGCGGCAAGCTGGGCCTGGAAGATCGGCACCACCGAGCCGGTCGAGCCGAGCACGTTGCCGAAGCGCACCGTAGCGAAGCGGGTGCGGTCGCGGCGGCCGGCGCGGTCAAGGTCGAGCGCCTGACAGTAGCTCTCGGCCAGACGCTTGGTTGCGCCCATCACATTGGCTGGGTTGACCGCCTTGTCCGAAGAGATCAGCACCATCGTCTCCACGCCCGCGGCGATGCAGGCATCGGCGACGTTGCGTGTGCCCACCACATTGGTCAGCACACCCTCGCCCGGATGCAGCTCGACCATCGGAACATGCTTCAGCGCAGCGGCGTGAAACACCAGTTCGGGGCGGGCTTCGGCCAGGGCCGCGGCGATGCGCGCCCTGTCGCGAACGTCGCGCAGCACCGCCGCACGGGGCAGATCGGGATGGCGCTCGGCAAGCTCGCGGTCGATCGAGAAAAGGTGGAACTCCGAGTTGTCGATCAGGGTGAGCTGGGCCGGCGCGAGATCGGAAATCTGGCGCACCAGCTCGCCGCCGATGGTGCCGCCGGCGCCCGTCACCATGACACGCTTGCCGGCGATCAGCGCTTTCATAGCCGGGCGGTCGAGCGCCGCTTGCGGCCGGCCGAGCAGATCCTCCAGCGCGATCGGCCGCACCGACATCGCTTCCTCGCCCGACGTTGCCTCGAAATCCTCCAGCCTCGGCAGCTGCGCGAGCGTCATGCCGTGGGCATCGGCCTGATCGAGCAGCGCGCGAATGCGGCCACCGTCGAGGCCTTCCTTGGTGATGATCAGGCGGCGCGGCTTGCGCCCGTCCTTGGCCAGATTTGCCACGATGGCGTCGAGATCGCCGGCAACACCGAGCACCGGGACGCCGTGAATGTGGCGGCCGACCCGGCCGCTCGAATCGCTGACGATGCCGACCGCCGCGTAGTTGGCGTTGGGCGCGCGATCGACGCCGCGGATGAAGAGCTCCGCGCCGTCGCCGGCGCCAAACAACAGCACCGGGATACGGCGGCGGCCGTCACGGGCTAATAGAGAACCCAGCCGGCGGTCCTTGAAGACACGGTAGAGCGCGCGCGGACCGCCAAGAAATGTGACCAGCACGAACCAGTTGATGAACAGCGAGGAGCGCGGCAGGTCCTGCAGGCGGTTCACCAGGAAGAGCAGCGGCAGGAAGATCAGCACGACCAGCGTGGCGGCCTTGAGGATCGCCACCATGTCGTTGAGCGAGGCATAACGCCAGACGCCGCGGTAAAGATCGAAGCCTGCGAAGACGCCGGCCGAGACCAGCGCGAACAGCGCCATGCCGATCCAGAAATAATCGGAGGAGTACCAAAGCACCGATTCGCCCAGGCGCAGATACTGCGCGAAGCCGAACGACGCCGCAGCCATCACCACGTCATGCACGAAGGCGATGCGCGCCCGGTACCCGCGTAGGCTTTTGAACATCCCGCCTCTCATGTTCGCGCGGGCTGAAGATTAGCATGGGCGCCCCACGGGTCGAGCGAAAACGGCGCCCCAAGGAGCTTCGGGCCGGTTATGGCCGCCGCGCGCGCCGCGCAGAACCGCGCGCGCCGCCGCAATTGAGCAGGAAGATTACCAGCAACACCACCACGGCGCCGGCCGCAAGTGCCGGCCAGCGCCAGGACACCTCGCTCTCGGCGATCACGGCAAGCCCAACCAGCGGCACGTTGGCTGCGGCGATCAACCGCACCGTCTGCGTATGGCTGAGCCCGCCCTGCACCGCGCGCTGGTAGAAATGCTCGCGGTGGGCGCGCCAAACCGCCGCGCCCCGCACCGCCCGGCGCAGCAGCGTCAGCGTGGCATCGGCAAGATAATAGGCGGGCAAAAGTAACGCCGCCGCCCAGGCGCCCGCCGCCGCCGCGGTGATCAGCAGCCAGCCCAGCAGATAGCCGAGCGGCACGCTGCCGACATCGCCCAGGAAGACGCGCGCCGGATGCCAGTTCCACCAGAGAAACCCACTGGCGGTCCCCACGCCGGCAAGGGCGATCAAGCCGAGCGGCGGCGGCAGCACGCCAACCAGGGCGAGCAGATAAAGGCCAAGCCCGATGGCCACCGTCTCGGTGCCCGCAATACCGTCGATGCCGTCCATGAAATTGAAAAGATTGACGAACCACAGCCAAAGAAGACCGGCAACGATACGGTCGCCCCAGAAGGGCAGCAGCCCCTGGAAGACGAACCGATGCTCGGCAAGGCCCGAAAGGCCGAGCGCCACGGCGGCGATTTGCACCGCGAGGCGAAGCAGCGCGCCAAGATCGCGCAGATCGTCGAGCCAGGAGAGGCAGGCAAGCACCGCCGCCGCGCCCAGAACGCGCCATATCCCGGACGGTGCAGCCGGACCCGCCGCGATGCCGATCGCCACGGCGGCGGCGACAAGCACGGCGATGACCGCAATGCCCCCGCCGCGCGGCGTCGGCGCGGCATGGCTCGAGCGCGCGTTCGGGTGGTCGAGGATGCGGCGCTGGCGCAGCGCCTTGAGCACGGCCCAGGTGAGCGCGAAGCCCGCGAGCGCGGTTGCGGCGACGACGATGACCGGCGCGATGACTGGCGGGAGATTACCCATGCCAGCGGGTTATAGAGCAAATTTGAACGTCGCTGCACCGGCACAAAAAACCGCGCCGCCCGGATCGGGCGCGCGGTTGGTTGATTGATAGATGTGAATATCGAAGCCTAACGAGACTTTGGTGCGGTCATTCCTGTCGTTTCGACCGAAGGGAGAAATCTAGCCAGAAACCGCACTGGTAGCCGCCCAGATTTCTCCCTTCGGTCGAAATGACGCGCTCAACGAGCTGACATGATAATTTTCAGGTTTCGGACATTACCCCCATCCGCGCTCCAACTTGAGAGCAAGGCCGTCCTCGAAAGAGCGCGGCGTGACCCCGAGGCGTTCGCGCATGGGCGTCACGTCGAACGCCTTGTCCTCGGTCATGCGGCGGAGCTCGGCCCGCGTCGGCGCCGCGCGGAGGCCGAGCGCACGCGCCACCGATCCCAAAGGCGCGATCAACCCGACCGGCAACGGAACAACAAAAGCGCGGCGGCCAAGGGCGCGGGCGCAGGCACCAACGAAGTCGCGGTAGGCAATCGGTTCGGGGCCGCCGACCACGACCGGTTCGCCCGGCGCCTCATCGCGGGTCAGCGCGCCGATGAAGGCCTCGATCAGATCGTCGATGAAGAGCGGCTGGACGGTGGCGCGACCGCCGGCGGGCAGCGGGAAGGGCACCGGCGCACCCCTGGGCCAGCGTTCCACGTAGCGGAAGATGCGGTTGACGTTGCGCTCCTCGGGCGGCCCGTAGATAAGCCCCGGATGCAGCATCACGCCGGCTCGCCCGCTGGCGCCAAAGGCCGCCTCGCCCGCCGCCACCGCCGCGCCGGCCGGATCGGGCAGCTTGGTGAAGCGCCGCATCGAGCCCGTGAGCACCACGCGCTCGCATTTGTCTGGAAGAGCGTCGAGCAGCGCCGCGGTGAAGCTTGCATGGGCGAGCGAGATAACCTGGTCGGCCCCGGCGAGCGCCGCGCGCATCGTTTCGGGTTGGGTGAGATCGGCGCGCCTGGCCTCGGCCTTCGGGTCGCCCTTCAGGTCGAGTACGGCAAGGCGGCCCGGATCGCGGCCGATCGCGGTGACGGCATAGCCCTCAGCCACCAGGCGCGCGACAAGATAGCGCCCGGTCTTGCTGGTCGCGCCGATCACGGCAACGCTCAAGAGCCGGTTAGCCCGAGAAAATGGAGATTCAAGCTCCGGTCGTAGCGGGGATGATCGCTCATACCAGTGCTCACCATATACTCAACTACACCGTACGCCGCTAATTTGATGGTATGGAAATTGATGACCGGCCGAAAAACTGGCAGACTGTGGAGGATTCGCTCCATTCGTGGCCAGTTGCTCAGCAGAATTGAGCGTGACTGCATTTCCGCATCAATCGCCATGCAATTAATTGCACTCGGACACACAAGTTTATAGCATTTTTCAGCCATTAGTTGAAACGAATCTTGGCGGAATTAGCCTGCGCAATTAATTGCAGATGCCCGTTTCGAGGGAATGGCAGGTTTGGGCACGTTCAGCCTAAGTCCTGGTTGGAGATGCAATTAATTGCATCGGTCTGAACTGACGGAGTTCGCAATGCAATTAATTGCACGTTTGCGTTCTCAGGGAATCGTTGCCTAGGGTTCATTCGGCCGGCTTCCTTCCAAGCCGGCTTCCACCAAATCCAGCGAACTGAACTCCGAGGAGGAATTATGCAATCCATTAGCTTGGAACCTGAATCAGGGCGGTAGCAGTTCAGGGGGTGAGCGTGAGATCGCCAGATGCCGCTGCTGCGGATGATCAATGCGGCGCGATCGATTTCGGTGCTGGAAGCTTTAGGCACAGTCGTTCCGCCGGTAGGTTAGCCCGACCACATTTCCATTTCCGTCCGGTTCCTCCTCCTCGATGAAGGTGATCCCCGCACTCTCGAAAGCGGTCTGGATGGCGAAGAGCGTGCTGGCATGGGGCGAGCGGGCGCCGCGCTCGAAGTCGACGATGGTGCGCTTGGAGACCTTTGAGCGCTCGGTGAGGACATCGCGGGACCAGGCGAGCATGGCACGGGCGGCGCGGCATTGGGCGGCATTTATTGGCATAAAAGGTGTGGTTATAGCTTTTTTATGTTGACTTTTAGGCATGATATCGCACTATATATACTTAGTTTACGTCAGGGAGGAAGTCGGAAATGAGAACAAAACAGAAATATCATGGCATCGGCGGCTCCGATGCGGGCCGGGTGATGGCGGGCGACTGGTTTAGCCTCTGGGAGGAGAAGACCGGTCGAAGAGAGCCGGAGGATCTGACCGACGTGCTGCAGGTCCAGATCGGCATTGTGACCGAGCCGTTGAACCTCTGGTGGTTCGAGCGGCGGACCGGGATCGAGGTGTTCTGCACCGGCTGCGAGGACCTGGTCCATCCCGATCATGCCTTCATGCGGGCCAACCTCGACGCTTGGGTTCCAGGCGGCATATTGGAATGCAAGCACACGTCAGCTTTTGCCAAGGACGAGGAGATCGTGGCGCGGTACTTCCCGCAGGTTCAGCACTATCTCGCGGTCACCGACACGAGCCTTGGATACCTCTCGGTAATCTTCGGGAACCACCGCTGGGCGTTCTTCGAGCTCGAAGCAGATGAGGCCTACCGGGCGGAGCTGATCGCCCGCGAGGCCAAGTTCTGGTGGCATGTCGAGACCGACACGTCGCCGAAGAACCCGGCGCAAGAGATCCTCGCCATCGCTCTCGACGATATGCGCGAGGTCAGCATGGAGGGCAACAACGAATGGGGCGCGTTGGCCGATGACTGGCTGACCTGCCGGGAGCCGGCCAAACACTTCGATGCGGCCAACAAGGGCTTGAAGGAGCTGGTGGAGCCGGATGTGAAGCTGGCGGTGGGTTACGGGGTCAAGGTCGCGCGCTCAAAGGCCGGGGCGCTCACGGTGAGGGAGCTGGTCTGATGGCGGGGGCAATCGACGGGCAGAGCCTCAAGGACATGATGGACGGGACCATCCCCTGCGCGCTGGAGGGGGAGCGGCAAAGCCTCACGAACATGCCCGAGGCGGTGGCGGGTGCGATCAATGCGGTGATGGGGCGGATCAAGGGGTTGCTGAAGACCGAACGCAACCGGGCGGGCGGCTATCGCTTCGCTTCGATCGACGACTTCCTGGGCGCCGTGAACCCGCTCTGTGCCAAGGCGGGTCTCATCATCCTGCAGGACGAGCTCGATGCGCGGCTGGTTCATGACGGTACGGAACACAGCAACCGGTCCTGGCTGTGGGCGACTTTCACCTTCACGCTGGCGCACAAGTCGGGGGCGCTCTACGGGCCGCTCACCCGCTCGGTCATGGTGCCGGCCTCGGGCGCCCAGGCCTTCGGGGCGGCGCAGTCCTATGCGCTCAAGCAGTTCATGCGCAGCCTCTTCCAGATCCCAACCGGAGACCGGGAGGATGCCGACTTCACCGCCCCGCGCCGCCTGCCCGAGGGGGCGAAGCCTGCAGGGTACGGGAACGGAAACGGCACCCGGGCGCCAACGAAGACCGTCTCCGCGCTGAGGGGGACGGTTAAGTACGCCGCCAAGCGGCCCAAGGCCGGGGCCCGGTCGAAGACCCGATCCCCTGAGGCGGCTGGGCCATCTTCCTCGAATGGCGCGGATCAGGCTGGGTCCAGTTGAGGCCTTCGCCCATGTTGCTGCCGCCACGCATTCCCAAATCCGGCTTGCCGGCCCGCAAGACCAAGCCGGCGCGCAAGGGTATGAGCCATGATCACCTCACCTTTCTCCGCCGGCTCGAATGCCCGGTTTATCCGGGTGAGCGGCCGATCGAGGCGCACCATTTGCTTCGCGCCGACGGTACGCGGGGGATGGGGCGGAAAGCCGCCGACCGCTATGCGATACCGCTCTCGCAGCGTGCACACTGGGAACTGCATGACGGCGGCGACGAAGAGGCGTGGTTGGCGGCCAAGGGGATCGACGGACGGGCGCTTGCAGCCGCTCTCTGGCGGGTATCAGGGGACCTGGAGGCGGGAATGCGGATCGTCTATCGGGCGATGCAAATGGGATCAGATGGGGGTTGGAGTAGTACGACGGAGCCTGAAGCCTGACCCGACAAAACAATACAACATGGCATCAGTTCGGAGCTCGCCTCCATTTTATGGCCGAGCGGCAGTGTTCTTGATAAGCCCGAGCAATTCGATCTGTCGCCGCACAACGTAGGACTCATCAAAATGGGTAAGGGCGCGTTTGCGGCCGGCGTCACCCTGCATTCTGCGGAGCTCGGCATCGCTAACCAAGCGATTGAGTGCTGCGGCAAGTGCGTCTGGTTTGTTTACCGGAACCAGCGAACCGGTCTCGCCCGCGACGACTTCTTCGCGGGCGCCGCGTATGTTCGTCGCGACAACGGGCAGGCCGGTCATCATCGCCTCGATGATCGAGCGCGGCATGCCCTCGCGGTGCGAAGCGAGGACGAAGATGTCGGCGGCGCGCAGCAGGTCTGCGACATCCTCACGGTAGCCGAGGAAGCGGATGCGGGGGCCAAGATCGGGATCGGCCTCGATGGCCGTGATCTCGTCGGCGATGCCGCCGGCATGGTCGCTCGCGAGCCGCTCGCCGACCACCCAAAGCTCGGCCTTGGGCACGGCGCGCATGGCCGTGAAAAGCTCGGGATAGCCCTTCTCGGCGACCAGACGGCCAACCGTCATAACCGCGACCGCGTCCGGGGCAGCCCCAATCGACGCGCGCGTGGCCGCGCGTTCGGCTGTGTCTGCGGGTGGATGGAAGCGCGCGGGATCGACGCCATTGCCGATGGTCTCGATCACTTTGCCGCGGATCATGCCGAGGCGCCGGGCCGTCTCGGCGTCCTCTTCCGCCTGGGTGAAGAGCACATGCGTCACGCGCCCCGCGAGCCATTCGAGCGCGACGAAGATCGAGCGCCTCACCGCGCCCATGTGTTCGTGGAAATAGAAGCCGTGCGCCGTGTAGACGATGCGCGGGACTTTCGCGGCCCGCGCGGCGAAGCGCCCGACCAGCGCCGCGACCGGCGTGTGGACATGGACGATGTCGAAGCCCTCGCGCCGGAACAGCGCTTTCAGCTCGCGGTAGGCGCCGAAATGGCGGAACAGGTTGAAGCTGCGTTCGATCTTGACCGGCTCGACGCGGAAGCCGGCGGCGCGTACGGGTTCGAGCAGCGCGCCCTCAGCGCAAATGCCGACGACTTCATGGCCCTCGGCGCGCAGCCCTTCCATCAGCGGCAGCAGGAAGTGGCGCAGCGTGAAGTCGACGGCGCAGAGCTGCGCGATCTTGGCCATGGGATCAGGCAGCCTCGGAATTGGCGGCATCGGCCTGCCGGTCGCACCATTGCTGGAAGGCGATCACCGACCAGAGCTGCCACGAGGTGTCCCGCCCGCCGGCGCGGAGCTCTTCCAGCCAGCGCGCGGGCAGCTCGGGGCGGATGAGATCCTGCTGCTTGAGGCGCACTGGGTCGATGGCGTCGCTTACGAGATCGGAAAGCGACCCCGTCAGCCACTCGGCGATCGGCACCTCGAAACCCTTCTTGGGCCGCGCGAAGACCTCGGCCGGCAGGCGGTCGGCGAAAGCCTCGCGCAGGATACGCTTGCCCGCGCCGCGCCGCAGTTTGAAATCACCCGGCATCGCCCCAGCACACTCCACGACGCGGCGGTCAAGAAAGGGGCAGCGGACCTCAAGACCATTGGCCATGCTCATGCGGTCGACCTTGACCAGCATGTCGCCCGTCAGCACCAGGGCGATGTCGGCAGCGAGCATGGCGTTGGTCGGATCGGCCGCGGCGGCTTGCGCACGCAGG
>DATKZM010000074.1:0-2534 GCA_035527975.1 Alphaproteobacteria bacterium
ACACTGCCGGCACTCCTCGATGCGATCGACGAGGAGACCACCGACACCAGGGCCGCAACGCTCGCCATCGCCTTTGCCAATTTGCGCGCTGCCGTGGAAGACGGCCGGCCCTATGCGGGCGAACTTGCCACGCTCGCGAAGTTGTCCCCTGGATCAACGGATCTTGGCAGCATGCTCGAGTATGAGGACACCGGCATTCCGACGTTACGCGGCCTCACTGCGTCCTTCGAAGAGGCACGGGAAGCGGCGCTGTCGGCGCAACAGCCGCAAAGCGGAAACTCAATCATCGACCGCCTGCTGGGAAGCGCGGAATCGCTGGTGAAGGTGCGGCGCATCGACGAAACGGCTGAAGGCGATTCAACCGGCGCCGTGCTCGCGCGAGCGGGCGCGCAACTCGAGAAAGGCGATCTGCAAACAGCGGTGAAGGAAGTGGAGGCGCTTCAGGGGCCCCCGCGTGAGGCTTTCGCGAAATGGCTCAACGCGGCCAAGGCGCGTCTCGATGCCGAAGTGACCTTGCAGCGCTTGCAGAACACCTTGCTCGTTTCCCTCGGCGGAGGCGGCACCAGCGCCGTCGAGAAAACGGAAGAGCAAGAGTAGCCATATGACCCGTATCCTCTTCTTCGTTATCGTCATTGTCGCCGCGGCCTTGGGAGTCGCATGGCTCGCCGACCGGCCGGGGACGATCAAGCTCGAATGGCTCGGCTACCAGATCGAAACGAGCGCCTTCGTGGGCGCGCTGATCATTGCCGCGCTGGTCGCGCTCGTCGTTCTTGCCTTCGCGGTGCTGCGCTATGTATGGACGCGGCCGCGCGCGATGGCGGCCTATGTCCGCGAGCGCCGGCAGCAACAAGGCATGGAGGCTTTGTCGCGCGGGCTCCTGGCCATCGGCGTCGGCGACCGCGCGCAGGCTCAGCGTTATGCCGGAATTGCCAGCCGCAACCTGCCGCGCGAACCGCTGACCGCGCTGCTGCGTGCGCAGGCCGCCCAGCTCAAGGGCGATCCGGCCGCGGCGCGCCGCGCTTTCGAAGCGATGCTCGACCGGCCGGAGACGCATCTTCTCGGCGTGCGCGGCTTGTTCCTGGAGGCGAAGCGCGGCAACAACGAAGACGCGGCGCGGGCCCTGGCCGAAGAGACCGTGAAGCACGATCCCAAACTCGCCTGGGGCGTGAACGCACTGTTCGATATCCAGGCGCGCTCGGGCGATTGGGACGGAGCCATGAACACGCTCGCCATCGCCCGGCAGAACGGCCATGTGGACACCGATACCGCCAACCGGCGCCGCGCCGTGCTGTTGACCGCGGAAGCGCGCGAAGCCGAAACCTTCGATCCCAACAAGGCCTTGACGCTCGCCAATGAGGCGTTGCGGTTCGCCCCGTCTCTGGTGCCGGCAGCCGAGCTTGCCGGGCGCTTGTTCGCCTCGAAAGGCGAAGCGCGGGCCGCCTCGCGCCAGATCGTGCGGACCTGGAAGCTGTCGCCCCATCCAGACCTTGCCATGGCTTATGCTTTCGCCAAGCCGGGCCTGTCGCCGAAGGACCGGCTGAAGCGTGTGGAATATCTGGCGGGTCTCACGCCCAACGACATCGAAGGCCCGATCGCCGTCGCCCAGGCTGCCATCGATGCGCAGGAGTGGCAGCACGCGCGTGATGTGCTGGCCCCACACCTCGAGGATCGTCCTTCCGCGCGCATCTGCACGCTGATGGCGGGGATTGAAGGCGGCAGCGGCGACAAGGGCCGCGAGCGCGAATGGCTGGCGCGCGCGGTGCGTGCCCCGCGCGATCGTGCCTGGATCGCCGACGGCTATGTCTCCGACCGTTGGCTGCCGGTGTCGCCTGTCACGGGTGCCGTCGACGCGTTTGCATGGCGAGCGCCGGTCGATGCTATCGGCCGCGGCGACGACACGCTTCAGATTTCGGTGCAGACCGAGGCGCGGCGCGATGCGAGCGCCATGGCGGTCCTTGCGCCGGCCGATGTGGCCGAGCCGGCGGTCGTCGTCGACGTGACGCCCACCGTGTCCGAAATGCCCGACGAAGAAGGCGACGCCGCGCCCGAGCCGCAAAAAGGGGAGGCAATCCCCGCGCCTACGCCCGGCCTCCAGGCCGGAAAGGCCGAAACCTCTCCGTCCGCGACCGCGGGCCCGAAGGTGAGCGGACCAGGGACCGGCCAACCGGCGGCGAAGTCTGGTTCGCCGGACTTCATGCCGACGCGGCCGCCCGACGATCCGGGCGTCACGCAGCCGGACCCCGACGAGAGCCCCACCTCTCTCGAACGCCTGCGCGCGGCACAGATTCGCTGATTTTCGAGGCTACCGCTGGCGCGCGCCAGCTTGCGCCATCCCGATATTGGCATTAAGCACGGGGGCCAGCGTGGGGCCCAAAGTCAGTGACTTGCCCCAAAGCCTGTTCCAAGGCTTCCTTTACGCGTTCCGCCTAGGGTCTTGAAGGCGCGACGCCCGGAGCCGCAATAGCTCAGTCGGTAGAGCGACGCATTCGTAATGCGTAGGTCGGGGGTTCGAATCCCTCTTGCGGCACCACTCT
>DATKZM010000075.1:0-2077 GCA_035527975.1 Alphaproteobacteria bacterium
AATGGGCGGGGACGCCTCCGCCCCCGCCCCATTTCGCTCTCTAGCCCGCGCCCGTGCTGGTGTATGCGAGCTGCCACGGACCCGGCACTGCCTCGACGCGATAGCGCACGCCCCAGGAGTATTTATCCTCCTCGAAGACCCCATCGCTATCCGGATTGGTCTTGGCAGTCATCTCGGGCAGTGTGCGCCTGAGCAGCAGGACCGGCCTCACGGCATCGGTGAGAGCTAGCACCGCCCAGAATGTGTCGCTGGTGATGTGAGCCATCGGCAGGTGCTCGAGTGTCTGGTAGGTCTCGTTGTCGACCATTGCGCCTGCGCCATCGGAAACCTGTTCCTTCAACAGGAACTTGCGCCCCGCCCAGTAGGCTGAGCCCTTGTCGCGCGTGACTAGGTGCGTCGGCGTGATCGCGAGCTCCTCGCCGCCGTCATCCACCAGCGACCCGAACCAGTCGATCGCTGTTTTGATCGCGGCCTGGCTCATCGCTGTAGTGACGAGGTTGTCGTAGGTCGTGCTCTTCATCGAGTGCGTGTTGGCGCCGAGCGCGAGGCCGTCATACCCGGTCGCGGCCGCCGAGCCCTGCAACACTGCCGCCACGAGCCGCGCATCGAGCTGGGCTGCACCCTTGCCCATCGCCTGGATCTGGGGCACGTATTGGCCGTAGTTGTCGTCCTCGAGATCATCGCGGAGCACGTCCACGGTGTCCTCGAATTTGCGGATCACGGCCGTGAATCCGAGGGCCTCGATGTTCTTGTGATGGCGCTTGCCCAGCCACTCTCGCATGTAGCCGAAAGCCTTCACGCCGGTGAGCCGCATCGTCCCCGATGTCGCCGGGATAACAGTAGCGATTCGATCCACCACCGCCGTCGACGCGAGGGAAAATGCGGCATTGAATCCTGTGCGGAACTGATAATCCAGCTCGCCCAGGTTTTCCTTGCCGATGATCATTTTCTCTACCTCCTGTTAGAGGTTGCCATTGACCGCTACCGCCTGGGAGCGGACTACCAGGTCAGCAGATCGACCCAGACAGTGCTGGCATCGACATACTGACTGACATAGCCGACCGGGATGTCATTGGTCGTGCTGGCCGCCGCATTGACCGTCTGATCGTCCTCGACGTAGACCTTGGTGCCGACCAGGGTGATCGCCGCCGTCCCACCGTAGGCGAGCTCGAAGCAACCCTTGCGGCGCACAGTGATGCGCTTGGCGCCGTCGAGACCGCTGTTGACGATCTTTTCCCGCGCAACGCCCACAAAAACATATCCTGATGTGTCAGCCGCGGGGACGGCATAGCCGCTCGAGTTGAGGCAGACGAGCGAGCCGGCGTAGATCGTGGTGCTGGCCGCTACCGGATACGATTCCAGCAGCGGCTCAGCGAATTTGGTGTTGCGATCCGCGCTGAGTGCCATTGTTTTGTCCTCCTTGTTCTGAGGGATTAATGTTCAGGACCGAGCGCGGATCTAGTCCCGCTTCGGGCCATACTTCGCGAAATCTTCGGCGGTGAGACCCGTCTGCTTAGCGATCTCCGCCCGCATCGCAGGAACGTCACCATCACCGCCGCCGTCTACCTTGCTTTTGAGGTCGCCGCCCTTGGGCACGCCCGCGCTCACCAGGCTGAGCACCTCCTTGGCGTCGGCAACGCTGAGCGCCGCGAGGGCTTTCGCCAGTTTCTCGCGACCCTCGCCCTTGGGCGGGACCCGCCCGGCCGCAACGGCCGCCTCGACGAGCACCTCTGCCGCGTCAGCACCCATGCCGGCCGCTCCCTTATCGGGAGCATCCGCACCCTTGCCGGGTTCGGCTTCGTCGCCGGCCCCGTCATCCGCCGGCTTTGCCGTCGCCAGCGTCGCCAGCTTGGCCGCGCGGTCCGCGCCCTCGACGCCCTCGAGCGCCTTGTCGATCTCGGCCAGCTCTGCGCCGGCCTTGACCGCGGCCTCGACGGCGGCGCCGGCCTCCTCCTCGGTAGCCTCCGCCGACAGACCGAGGAGCCCTCTCAGTTTCTCAAGCATCTCTGCCTCCTCTAGGTTTGCGGCCGCGTCCACCGGGACGGCTGCCGCGATTAACATGTTTTCGCCGGATGCA
>DATKZM010000076.1:0-2669 GCA_035527975.1 Alphaproteobacteria bacterium
CGCCGCTCATGCCGACGCCAAGGGCAAGGTCGAGGAGGCCACGAAGGAGAAGATGCAGGCGCTCACCGGCGGCCTGCCGCTCCCGCCCGGCCTCAAGCTGTTCTAGCGATCGAACCTGATGGCGCGCGCGGCAGCAGGCCCCGAGATCGAGCGGCTGATCCAGCTTCTGGCGCGGCTGCCGGGGCTCGGGCCTCGTTCGGCGCGGCGCGCGGCACTGCATCTCGTCAAGAAGAAGGAGCAGTTGCTCGAGCCGCTGGCCGTGGCGCTGGCCGAGACCCGCGACACCATCCTCACCTGCGAGACTTGCGGCAATATCGATACCGCATCGCCCTGCACGCTCTGCCGCGATCAATCCAGAGACCGCACGATGATCTGCGTGGTGGAGGAGGTGGGCGACCTCTGGGCGCTGGAGCGCGCCGCGGTCATCAACGGGCTCTATCATGTGCTGGGCGGCACGTTGTCGCCGCTCGATGGGATCGGCCCCGACGATCTTTCCATCGCCAAGCTGATCGAGCGCGCCGGCGATCCGCAAGTCACCGAGGTGCTGCTGGCGCTCAACGCCACCGTCGAGGGCCAGTCCACCGCGCATTACCTGATGGATCAGCTTGCCGGCTGCAACGTCGCCGTGTCGCGGCTCGCCCAAGGCGTGCCCATCGGCGGTGAGCTCGACTATCTCGACGAGGGCACGTTGGCCGCAGCCGTCAAAGCCCGCAAGGCGATGTGACTGAACCGGTTGACGACATAATTGTGCCTTCTGCCCTGATGTAATTTTAGAACCATGAGAAACTCATCAGACCCCTGGCCGCGGAAGACCCGCGAGCTGCACAACCACCATTTCGATTCCACCGTCTGGAACGACTTCGCGTTTCGCGACGACGATATTGTCATCGCCACCTATGCCAAGTCGGGCACCACCTGGCTGCAGCAGATCGTCAGCCAGCTCATTTTCGACGCCGCCGAAGATCTTGCGGTCGCTGACATGTCGCCTTGGCTCGATCTCCGCGTGCCGCCGAAAGAGGTGAAGCTCGAGGCGCTTGAGGCGCAAACCCATCGCCGCTTCATCAAGACCCATCTGCCGGTCGACGCGCTCGTGTTCTCGCCAAGCGCCAAATACATCTATATCGGCCGCGACGGCCGCGACGTGGTGTGGAGCATGTACAATCACCACGCCAACGCCAATGACGAGTGGTACCGCGCGCTCAACGATACGCCGGGCCGCGTCGGCCCGCCGATCCCATATCCGCCCGAGGACATCCGCCAATATTTCAACGAATGGCTGGAGGGCGACGGCTATCCGTTCTGGCCGTTCTTCGAGAGCGTGGCGAGCTGGTGGGAGATCCGGCATCTGCCGAATGTGATGCTGCTCCACTTCGCCGAGCTGAAACGCGATCTGCCCGGCGCCATCCGCCGCATCGCCGCATTCCTCGACATCCACATCGGCGAGGCGGCCTTGCCGGCGATCGTCGAGCACTGCTCCTTCGACTACATGAAGAACCACGCGCCCAAGATCGTGCCGGCCGGCGGCGTGTTTTGGGAGGGTGGCGCGGCGACCTTCATCAACAAGGGTGTGAACGGACGGTGGCGCGATGTGCTGAGCGAAGAGGAGATCGACCGTTACGACCGGATCGCCCGCCGCGAGCTGGGCGAGCCTTGCGCCGCTTGGCTGGCCGGGTCGTAGTCGTCAGCCATGCGCGAACGCACCATTGTCGTCTCCGATAAGATGCAGACGGGCTACCGCTACGAATTGAGCGCGCCCACCGGCCGCAACTTCGATCCGGAGTTCAAGCCGGAATTGACGCCGCGCGAGATGCTGCGGCTCGGCGTGTTTTGCGGCAAGTACATGACCGACACCCGCGCGGAGTTTCCCAAGAGTTGGTTCGCCGGCGCCAAGCTCGCCCCGAAAGGCCGGGATTGCACGCTAAACTTTTTCGGGGTCGACGCCAGCCAGCCTCTCTCGGTGTGGCGGGAGAAGGGATGGATTCATCCCGACGATCCGCGCGGCTGGTTCCAATGGTATTGCCGCTATTATCTGGGTCGCCGGATGCCTGAGGAGGACCGGCGGCAAATCAAACGCTGGAAGGCAATGCGCCGGCACGTCAGGCAGATCGAGCGAAACTGCGAGAAGGGCGATCCGTTCTGCCGCCCAAAGCAGCGCCAGGCTCTCCTGCATTGGGCCTATGACAGCCGCAAGCTCTGAGCGCGCCTGAGAAAAGCGGTCCTGACCGTCAGGCCGAGTTCTCCTTGAGCCGCTCGCTCTCGGCGTCGGGCTCGCTGTCCGTCCAGGGCGCCACCTTCAACAGCAACAGCATGCCAGGGACAGCGACGATGGCGCAGATGACGAAGAACTGCGTCCAGCCGAAGGCCTCCACGATGAAACCGGTCGATGCGTTGGCAACCGTGCGCGGCACCGCGATGAAGCTCGAGAACAAGGCAAACTGGGTGGCGGTAAAGGCCCGGCTAGTTTCGCGCGCCATGAAGGCGGTCAGGGCGATCGTGCCGAGGCCGACGCCCAGATATTCCCCGCTGACCACGACGAACAGCCCTGGCAGCGAATGCCCGGCCTGGCTCAGCCAGATATACGGAACGATGGTGAACACCTGCACGAAGCCAAAGAGCCATAGCGCCCGGTTGATGCTCACCTTGAGCATGATGATGCCGCCAAGCACGCC
>DATKZM010000077.1:0-2626 GCA_035527975.1 Alphaproteobacteria bacterium
TTCGATACGGAGCCGATTCGCGAGGCAGAACGGGCCGCATCATGAGGACCGGCTGACCATGCCAAGCCGCCTGCTCAAGCCCTGGCTATTCAAGCCTCTGGGCGCCGCAGCCGCGGTCATCGCGCTCGCTGCCGGGGGCAGTGCGCTTCAAGCCGCTGCCCGGATTCAGCCTTGTGCCAGCACCGAGTATACGGCCTCCATTCCTGGCAGCGCGCCGAAGGGCCCCGGCCCCGACCGCCTCACCATCGTGCTGGTCGGCGATGCCGGCTTCAATCCCAATGGCGCGGCCGTCGGCCCCACAGGCTTCCGCGACAAGGACGGGACGCTCATAAGTTTCGGCGAGTCCCTGTCGGGCATCGCGCCCGAGGTCGACGGCGATCTCGCTTTCATCAATCTCGAAACGGTCATCACCGACCGCAACGATCTCGTCGCCGATAGCAAGGGGCAGACCGCGCCCTACAACTTCAAGAGCCATCCCCTGGGGCTGAAGGCGCTCATCGGCACCGGCTTCAACCTGTTCTCGCTCGCCAACAACCATTCCATGGATTACGGCGCGAACGGCGCGGAGGAGACGCTCTATCACATGGCCGTCACGGCGGCCGAGCGCCCCATCGCCTATGCCGGCATTGGCACGAATTTCGAGGAGGCGACGCGGCCCGGCTGCCTGGAGGTCGACGGAACCAAGATCGCCTTCGGCGCCACCGGCATCGTCACCGGCCAGCGCGAGGAGCATCGGGCCGGCGACGACAAGACCGGCCAGGCGTCCTACCGCAATCCGAAAGACTTCGAGTTGGTGGTGAACCGGCTCGTCGAGCTCCCGGCCGACTACCGCATACTCTCCATTCACTATGGCCTCGAAGGCGGCGTCGTCCCGGATCAGCGGCAGCTGAAAGAGTGGCGCGGGTTCGCCGCACGCGAAAAGGGCATCGACCTGATCGTCGGCCATCACCCGCATGTGGCCCAAGGCGTGGAGCGCGCGGGCAATTCGCTGATCTTCTACGGGCTTGGAAATTTCCTGCATCCCGGCACCGCCGAGATGACGCGCTTCGGCGTCTGCCGCGACTACGGCCTGATGGCGAAGGTGCATCTCGCGAAGCTCGACGGCGATTGGAAGGTCGAGGCCATCGAGGCGATCCCGCTCACTAAGACGCATATGCGGCCCGAGCGCTTCCCGGTGCAGCAGTCGGTGACGCGCATCTACGCGCTGAACCATCTCGGGGCGCAGCTCGGCGACGGCAGAACCTCCGAAGGGGTGCGCTTCACGCCGCGCCAGGACGGCTCCGGGCTTTACTGCGCGCCGGGCGCGGAGACCCTCGGCGGCAGGATCGGCGCGCTCTGCACAGGCTGGCAGCCGGCGTCGGCCATTCCGAAGAAGCTTTCCCGCCAGCTTGCGAGCGCCTGCGCCGACAAGCCGTTCTACGGCGCCGCACCGAAGAAGCGGAAACCGACATCGTTCTTTGGGTTTGGCCAGTAACGGCGCTAGCCGCGCAACGTGCCGCCGGTGGCTTTCGTGACCGCGGCCACGACTTTCTCCGCCACCGCCTCGATCTCGGCCTCGGTCAGCGTCTTGTCGCGCGGCTGCAATGTCACCTCGATGGCGAGCGATGTCTTGCCTTGCGGTACGCCTTGCCCGGTGAACACGTCGAACACGCCAACGTCCGAGATGAGCGCCCGGTCGGCGCCCGAGGCGGCGCGCACCACCGCGCCTGCGTCGACGGCGCTGTCCACCAGAAAGGCGAAGTCCCGCCTGACGGCCTGAAGGTCCGAGGCTTCGAGAGCGGCCTTTGCCGTGCCCTTGCGCTTCGCCGGCGGCAGGGCGTCGAGATAAAGCTCGAAGGCGGCCATGGACGCTTCGGCATCGAGCGCGGCCAGGGTGTCGGGATGCAGCTCGCCGAACACGCCGAGCGTGACCGTGGGGCCGAGCTTGAGCGCGCCGGAGCGCCCGGGGTGGAACCAGGCCGGCGCCTCGCGGGTGATCTGGATATTGGCCTGGCTGAGCCCGAGCGCCGCGAGCGCGGCAAGCGCATCCGCCTTAACCGCCGCCCAGTCGGCGGATGGCGCCGCGCCCGACCAGTGACGCCCGGAGCCGGCAAGCGCCGAATTTCCGAAGCGAACGCCGGTCGCGGCGACATATTGATCCTCAGGCGCCGCGCCCCGATAGGCCTGGCCGAGCTCGAACAGCGCGCCGTCGGCAAAGCCCCTGTCGCGGTTCCGCTTGGCGGCGGTGATGAGGCCCGGCAGCAGGCTCGGCCGCATCTGCGCCAGCTCCGTGGAGATCGGGTTGTCGAGCGTGAGTTCGGGTTGACCGCCGCCGAACAGCTTCGCCTCCGCTAGCGGCAAGAACGACCAGGTGACGGCCTCGACAAGGCCGCGCCCGGCAAGCCGCCGCCGCACCAGCTTCGCCCGCGCTTGGCCGTCGGTGAGCACGGGCCGGGCCACGCCGGAGAGGCGCTCGAGCGGCGTGGGGGCGATATGGTCGACGCCGATGAGCCGCACCACCTCTTCGACGAGATCGACGGCGGCGGCGATGTCCGGGCGCCAAGGTGGCGGCGTTGCCTTCAGCACGTTCGTCTTGCCCTCGAGCTTGACGCCAAGGGCGGCGAACTTCCGCCGAATAGTCTGATGC
>DATKZM010000078.1:0-40042 GCA_035527975.1 Alphaproteobacteria bacterium
AGAGTGCGCAGCTCGCTTCGTCCGGAAACCGACGCTGGAATTCGATCAAGGAAGCGTATCTTCGGGCCATGCCGCCGCATCATGCGGCGGGAACCAGCCTCATGCCAGCGAAACCTGGGACAACGGGATAAGCCTTCACGCGACGACAATCGGCCGCAACTTGAAGATCTGCGTGACACAGCATCTATTGAACGAGACGCTGATGTTGTTATGTTCCTCCATAGAGAACAGTATTATTTGGAAAGAATCGAAGAGCCAGCGCCTGATACTATGTTACATGATAAATGGATTCGAGATTTGGAAAATGCGGAGGGGACTGCGGAAATTATAGTGGCAAAGAATCGCCACGGCCCAATTGGGCAACTTCTGCTAGCTTTTGATCCAATCAGTACAGCTTTTGGTGATTTGGTAGTATAAATAGGTTGATCAAATAACGTTGCAATCACTTCACTGAACAGCTTTTTCAAAACAAGATAATCATAAACTTGACTTGCATATTTGACTGTTTGAAAGTGTACTAATCCAAATCTATTGATACGACATCGGCCACTCTCACGTGTAATGTTGCCCGAACCTGTTCGCCAGAAAGTCGTCGAGCTTGCACTGCTCCTGGCGCACGAAGCCCTTGGCCGGCAGCTTGCCCTCGACCATCAAATCGACCATGGCGCAGATCCCCGCCGCCGTCGTGACCTGGATGGCGCTCCATTCGTGGCCGGCGAGCTCCTTGTTGTAGATCTTTTTGGCGTAGGTCTCCTGAGTAAGGCGGCCTTCCTGCTCGCCCGCCACGGTGACGAAGATCAGCACCACATCCTGTTTGGTCATCGGCACGGCTGTATCCAGCAGATCGCGGAACAGCCCGCGCCGCTCCGACAGCCGCAAATCGCGCACCAGCATCTGCACCATGTCGCGATGCCCGGGGTAGCGCACCGTCTTGTAGTTGAGGCTGTCGACCTTGCCTTCCAGCGTCTCGGCGAGCGTGCCCAGACCGCCCGACGTATTGAAGGCCTCATAGCGCACACCCTCGAGCGAAAAATGCTCAAGACCCTCCAGCGCCAGCACTTTCATGCGCTGGCCGTCATGCACCGCATCGCAGGGATTGCAGTATTCGTTGATCAGTCCGTCGGTCGACCAGGTGAGGTTGTAGCGCAGCGCGTTCACCGGATACTGGGGCAGCGCTCCCACCCGCATATGCACGTCGCGCAGGCCGGCGAACCGCGCAGCCAAGTCATAGGCGACAATCGAAACGAAACCGGGCGCGAGTCCGCATTGAGGCACGAAGGCGGTCTCGGCGCCGTCGGCGATGGCTTTGACCTTTTCGGTCGTCTCGACGTCTTCGGTCAGGTCGAAGTAATGCGCGCCGGCCGCACGCGCCGCCGCGGCAACCGGCGCATTCAGGAAGAAGGGCAGCGCGCTCACAATGACGTCCTGGCCCTTGGCGATGGCATGCAAGGTGTCCTCATCGGCGACATTCGCCGTGCGCCGTTCGGCCTCGCGCTCGGGGATCAATTTGAGCATCTCGCTGTTGGCATCGGCGACCGTGATCTCGTAGTCACCGGTCTCCGCAAGGAGCGCCGTGATCGCCGAGCCGATCTTGCCGGCGCCGAGCAGCAGTAGTTTGGTCATTGGATGCCGGCCCCCTGGTGGTCCTCACGTGCTTGTCAACAGAGCAAGGGAATCCGGGGGTGCATTTGCTCCGCCGGTAGGGCGCACAGGGTGCGCTTTTTTTTTCTTGCAATGCATCGAAGCAGGCCCTAGATACTGCGCTTCCCGATTTTCGGGTACACCTTTCTGACTTGGGGGAAGAGCATGGGTTCAAACCGCTCTGCCACCCGGTTGGGGGTCGTATTGGACGCGCGGGCAGAAATGCCCGGCGTTGCGCACGCGGCGACAGCCGTGACGACCGAAGATCGGGTGGTCTCGAACGACCACTTCATTACCAAGGACGGCGTCGAGTTCGCCGGCACCCATCTTTTGATCGACCTGTGGGGCTGCCGGGACCTTGACGATATGGCGCTGGTCGAGCGGGTGCTGCGCGAGGCCGTGGGCACCTGCCGGGCCACGTTGCTGAACCTGTTTCTGCATCATTTCGGTGAGGAACAGGGTGTCTCCGGCGTCGCCGTGCTGGCCGAATCGCACATCTCGATCCACACCTGGCCGGAGCGCGGCTATGCGGCCATCGACATCTTCATGTGCGGTCGCTGCGATCCGCATGCGGCGATCCCGGTTTTCGAGCACCACTTCGCGCCGGGCTCGGTGGAGCTGACGGAGGCCAAACGGGGCCGGGTGCCTTGAGCGGCGCCCATGACTGACATTGGCTCCTGGTACGACGAGACGCTCTACGACAACTTTCGCCAGGGCCTGCGTGTTGACCGCGAGTTGCACCGCGAGAAAACCGCGCATCAGGACCTGATCATTTTCGAGAACAGCCGCTTCGGCCGCGTGCTGGCGCTTGACGGCGTGATCCAGACGACCGAAGGCGACGAGTACGTCTATCACGAGATGCTGGTCCATATGCCGGTGCTTGGCCATGGTCAGGCGACGGACGTGCTGATCGTCGGCGGCGGTGATGGAGGGGCGCTGCGCGAGGCGTTGCGCCATGCATCGGTCGAGCGCGCCGTGCTGGCCGAAATCGACGAAAGCGTCATCGGGCTTTGCCGCGAGCACCTGCCGAACCACAGCGCCGGCGCCTTCGACGATGCCCGGGCCGAGATCGTGATCGCCGACGGCGCCGCCTTCGTTGCCGAGACCGAGCGCCGCTTCGATGTCATCTGCATCGATTCGACCGACCCGGCCGGTCCCGGCGAGGTGCTTTTTTCCGAGGATTTCTATGGCGGCTGCAAGCGCTGTCTGAAACCCGGCGGCGTCCTGGTGACGCAGAACGGCGTGCCGGCTATGCAAGGCGCGGAGGTAACGAACAGCCATCAGCGTCTCGGCGCGCATTTCGCCGATGTCGCCTTTTATCTGGCGCCGGTGCCGACCTATGCCGGCGGCTTCATGGCCTTTGGCTGGGCCAGCGACGATGCGGCGGCGCGGCAAACGCCGCTGGAAACGCTGGAGGCGCGATACGCCGCCGCCGGCATCGAGACCCGCTACTACAATGCCGAGATCCACCGCGCCGCTTTCGCGCTTCCGAATGACGTGCGGGCACTTCTGGGTTGAGAAGGGAAATTTCGGCCGACCGTTATTCGCCCACCCGATAGCCCAACCGCCGTGAAAGCGCCTGCGTGGCAGCTTTGATCGCCGCGGCCACCGCACCACCCCAATCGGCGTCGAACTGGCCCTGCGCCCCGAGCGCCGACATCACCGCGACGAGATCGCCCTGGTGGTCGAAGACTGGTGCAGAAAGCCCTGCGACCCCCGGCAGCAGATCGCCCTCGACGCGTCCCATCCTGCGGGCCCGCGTCTCCTCAAGCACCGCCGTATAGCCTTTGGCCAGCGCCGGTGTCTGGGCGGCCTCGTCGGCGATCATCTCGCGGCTCGTCGCCTCGGGCAGGAAGGCGGCAAAGACCCGGCCGGTCGATGAGTTGAGCAGCGGCATCACCGAGCCGGCCCGCACGTTGGTCGTGACCGGCCGGCTGGCTTCCTCCCAGCGCACCACCACAGGGCCCTTGTTGCCCCAAACCGCGAGCAACACCGTCTCGTCGATCGCATCGCGCAGCGCGGTTAGCGCCTCGCCGGCCAGGCGCATCACATCGAGCGCCGAAAGCGCCGCCAGGCCGATATTGAGCGCGGTCCCGCCCAGCCGGTAGCGCCCGGCCGCCTGGTCCTGCTCGACCATGCCGGCGCGGATCAGGCTGACCAGATAGCGATGCGCCTTGGCCGGCGCCATGCCGGCGTCGGCCGCGATGTCGGAGAGGCTGAGCGGCGACCGCGCGCGCGCGGCCAGCGCTTGCAGCAGCGCCATGCCGATCTCGACCGAGCGCACGCCCTGCTGCGCCCTGGCTTCCGGTACCGTGGTGCTTTCGATCATCGCCGGTCGTGTCCGTTCGTACTGGCCATCTTGACATGCGAATTCCATATTTTATAATTGATTATGTAATTAGAAATCAACGGTCGGCCGATCTCGACGGGTGAGAGCGGTACGGTCGGTGGTGTGTTGGGCGCGCGGCAAGGCAAGCAATGGCGCCACGTGATCGGGGAGGGCGACGATGGTTGATGGCGCGGATATGAAATTCTCGATGTTCTCGGTGCAGGATCACCATCCGGATTTGCCCCGTAGTTTGACGGGGTTTTACGACGAAATGCGCGAGCAGGTGATGCTGGCCGAGCAGCTCGGCTTTTACGCTTTCTTCGTCGCCGAGCATCACTTCCATGAATACGGCGTCTATCCGAACCCCGCCGTGGCGCTGGCCCAGATGGCGGCGGTCACCGAGAAGATCCGGCTTGGGCCCGCGGTCACGATCCTGCCCTTCCGCAACCCGATCACGGTGGCCGAGGATTATGCGATGCTCGACCAGATCTCCCATGGCCGGGTTGAGCTCGGTGTTGGCTCAGGATACCTGGCGCATGAATTCGCCGGCTTTGACGCCGATCCCAAGAACAAGCGCTTCCAGTTCGACGAGGCGCTGACGGTGCTGAAAAAGGCGCTGTCGGGCGAGCGCTTCAGCCACAAGGGCGAGTATTACCAAGTCGACGACATCCAGCTCAACGTCACACCGCTGCAAAAGCCGTTCCCGCCGATCTACGTCGCCGTGCTGCGCCGCGAAGCGGCCTACCATGTCGGCAAGCAGGGCAACAAGCTGATGACGGTGCCTTACGCGGCCTGCGACACCTTCGAGGAAATCGGCCCGATGATGGCCGAATACATCAAGGGCTACGGCGAAAGCGCCGCAGCGGCCGGGGATCGGGCGACCATTACCTCGCTCCACACCTATGTTGCCGATAGCGACGAGCAGGCGCGCGAAGAGGCGGCGGCGGCCTTCGATCTTTATGTCGAGACCCGCCTCTACGCCAAGAGCCAGGTCTATGACGACATCATCAAGTCGGGGCTGGCGCTGTTCGGCGGCATCGACACGGTGGTCGACAAGCTCGTGCGGCTCCACGCGGTGGGCGTCGACCATGTCGCCTTTTTGGTGAACTTCGGCGGGCTGGAGGACGCGCTCGTGCGCGCCTGCATGGAGCGCATCGCCAAGAAAGTCATTCCCGCGGTTAAGGCGCGCATCGCGGCCGGGGTCGCCGCCGCATAGCGGGGTTCGCGGACTTCAGCGCCGCGCATGACAGGCGTATAAACGTGCGACTTGGTCGCGCGTATGTGTTGTCTATTTTTCGAGCTAAGTAGAATATGGGAGTTCTCCCGCTCGCGGCTTCGGTTTATGCCCAATCTACGCGGGGTCGCCAATGTCGATTATCCGTGTCTCCTGCCTGAAGGACCGCCTCTACGCGCCGATGCTCGACGGGTCCTTCGTCGATAAGGACTACGATGCGCGGCGACGACCGCCGGCCGGCGGCATGGAGGCGGTTGCCCCGCCGCATCTGTTGCCGGCGGGCTCGCTGCTTGGCCGATACCTCGATCGCATGCTCGAGCGTGAGGCCGCCAGCCTCGGTGACGGGGCGCCTTTGGTCGTCATGCTGCACGGCTTCCTCTTCGATCCCCGCCAGGCGGTCACGGTGGCGCCGGCGGATTCAGATAATCCGCACAGCCGGCTTTATCATTTCGGCTTCGATCCAAGCGATGCCGCCGAGCGCGGAGAATGGCGCCACCACACCGCTTCCTGGCCGGTCGGCCTCGGTATCGTGGAGGGCGATGGGGGGGCTGCGGGGCTCGCCATCGGATTCGGCTGGCACAGCCAGCCGGGTTTCGCCTCATCGATCCTCGGGGTGGGTCAGAACTTCTATGCCCGCGCTTACGACTACGCGACGGCATCCTCCTGGCCGCTGGTCAACCTGCTGGTGGCGCTCACCGAGCGCATCGGCGAGCGGCCCATCGATCTTTTCGTCCACAGCCTCGGCACACGCGTGACCCTGCGGGCGCTGGCCAAGGCGGCCAAGCTCGCATTGGCGCGCGAGCCGGTGGCCCGTCCCGAAGATACCGCACGGCTGCGCGGTCTCTTTCGCCAGCTCGGCCGTGTCGTGCTGATGGGCGGCTCCGAATACGTCGTCGAGGCGCAGATCTTCAACGAGCGCCTGCTGTCGCTCGCCGCGCGCGACGGCTGGGACGCCGATTTCGGACCCCATGTCTACAATTTCGGTTCGAAGGAAAACGACGTGCTCGACATCCTGGCCGAGAATTTCGGGCCGCGCACTTTCGGCAACAGCCAGGTCATCGGCCATAACGGCCTGGAGACCGGCGACCGTTCGGCGCGCTGGATGGATCTGCGTATCGACGGACGGCCCTTGCGCCGCTGGATGGAGGACTTCGCCACCGACGGGAACCCGGCGGGCTTCACGATCTCCGGCGACCGCGAGGGTAATATCTGGGACCATTGGTATTACTTCACCTATCGCAACAACATGGCGGTCTATCGCAGCATCCTGCGCGAGCGGCCGAACTGGGCCTTTGACGCACTGCGCGCCGGCGAGGGTCATGCCGGCGGCGATCCCGTTGCCGAAGGGTTCTGAGGCCGAGATGTCCTGAGCCCGCCGCAGTTCTCGCGGCTGATTTCGTGACGGGGGAAAATGATCTAGTCTCGCCCTCCCAACGGGCAGGGGAGGCGCGCGCGAATCATGTCGAAGCGCACGGAGATTGTGTCAAGCGAGGGAGCGGTCGACGCCGAGGGCTTTCTCGTGCCGCAAGCGAGCCAGCCGCAGGATTGGGCCCGCCTCGCCGAATACCTGACCGCCCAAGGCTTTACATTTGAGCCCGAACCGGTGCCCAAACAGTTTGCCGGCGGGCTCGGCAATCTCAACTATCTGATCGAGCTCGACGGCAGCCCTTGCGTGATCCGCCGCCCGCCGCCGGGCCCGCTGCCCCCCGGTGCCAATGATATGCGCCGCGAGCACCGGGTGCTGTCGCGGCTTTGGGAGAAGTTTCCGCTGGCCCCGCGCGCCTTCCACTTCTGCGAGGACGAGGGTGTCTGGGAAAAGCCCTTCTTCATCATGGAGTACCGCACTGGCCGGGTGGTCCGGGGCGGTGCGATGCCGCAAGACCTGATCGGCCACGAGCAGGCGATCGCACAGCGCCTGGTGGGGGTGCTATCGGAGTTTCATGCCGTCGATCCGGCCGCCGTCGGGCTCGACACGCTGGGCCGACCGGAAGGATTTCTTGAGCGCACCGTGGGCGGGTGGCTGAAGCGCTGCGCGATCGCCGCCCAAGATATCTACGACGACAAGCAACCTCCGGGCCCCGCGCGCGAGGCCGGCGAATGGCTGCAGGCGAATTTGATCCCGGAGAGCGGCGCAACGCTGCTCCACAACGACTACAAGCTCGACAATGTAATGTGGTCGGAAGGCGCGCCGCCGCCCGTGCCGGTGGCGGTCTTCGACTGGGACCAGTGCACGCGCGGCGATCCGCTCTTCGATTTCGCGACTTTCCTTTCCTACTGGACCGAGGACGGCGACCCCGAACCCCTGCGCAGCCTCAACCAGATGCCGACGATCCAACCCGGCTGGCCGAACCGCCGCGAGGTCGTGGAGATGTATGCCGCGGCAAGCGGCCGCGACGTCTCCGATTTCCTTTTCCACCGGGTGCTCGCCATGCTGAAGCTGGGGGTGATCTTCCTCCAGCTCTTCGCCCGCTATCGCCGCGGCGAGACCCGCGATCCGCGCTACGCCGATCTCGGCCGCTTCGGCGACTGCATGTTCGAATTCACCGTCGACATCATCCACGGCCGGACATTTTAGATGCTGGCCTGATCGGCGCTCTCAATCGGCCCGATCAGTTCATGCCGCCCGTCTTCTTCAGGCCGGCGAAATCCCAGGCCGAAAGAAGGCTCGTCAGGAACGCCCGGCTCTCGATGTTGCGGGCGGTGATCGTGATGTAGAACCGCCTGGCGACCAGTAGCCGGATGTTGCCGCGCTTGCGCGCCTCGTTGAAGGTGACGATGGCCTTGCCGCCGCCCTCGATCGGCACCCAGGTCCCCTTCATACGCTTCACGGTCGCCGGGTTCGACAGCACGTCGATCAGCCCGGCGACGATGCCGCGGTCGTCGACGATCATCTGTGCGGTCGCCACGCCGCCACCGGCATTCTGGCGATAATGTCGGATCAGCAGGATGCCCCGACCAAGCCCACGCATGCTTTTTTTGGCCGAGGATTTGTGCGGTGGCAGCGTCCAGCCCTGCGGCGCGGCGGGATAGGTTTTGGCGTACAAGGTTGCAAGCCTGTGCATGATCTCCGCGGCGGCTTCCTCCAGCTGCTTATACGCCTTGCCCAGGTTGCCCTGCCGGTAGAAGGCTTGTGCCTTCTTCATGGCGTCTGTGGTTTCGTCGGCAAGAGCCGGCGCGCCCGCAAGGCAGAGGATGCAAATCGCTGCGCAGCAATGGCGAAGCGTCATGTTCATGTCGACATTCCTTCAGTGTATGCCCGGCCTTGAATGCTTGCCCGACCTTGAGTGTATGGCCCGCTTAGAGAGGATGCCGGGCAAAAGCGCCCCGTTTCGTGCTCGCGGGGATGGTCTTGAAATAGCGTATCCCATCATCCACGACCGCCAAGGCTACAAATCCGCTTTCGCGCCTGATACTAAAGCGGTGGCAGGTCGCGCGGCAGATCCCAATCGTCGCGCAAGTTCCTGAAAACGGAACCGATCCACAAGGGGGGATGAGGCAATGCGGGCAGTCAGAGTTCATGAATTCGGCGCGCCGGAGGTGATGAAACTCGAGGACGTTCCCGATCCGGTCGCCGGGCCCGGCGAGATCGTCATCAAGATCGAGGCGATCGGCGTCAATCCGGTCGACACCTATATCCGCTCGGGCGTTTATGGCGTGCTGCCCGAGCTTCCCTATACGCCGGGCGGTGATGCTGGCGGCACCGTGGAGGCACTTGGCGACGGCGTCAGCGGCTTTGCGGTTGGCGACCGCGTCTACATGGCCGCCATCGCGGTCCGCAGAAACCAGGGCGCCACGGCAGAGAAAGCGGCCGTACCGGCGGGCGCCATTTTTCATCTTCCGGACAATGTGAGCTTCGCCGCTGGAGCGGCCCTCGGCGTGCCCTATGCCACGGCGTATTACGGCCTTTTCTTGCGCGGCCAGGCAAAGCCGGGCGACACGCTGTTCGTCCACGGCGCGAGCGGCGCCGTCGGCACGGCTGCGGTGCAGATGGCGCGCGCTTACGGCATGACCGTGATCGGCAGCGCCGGCACTGGCAAGGGCAGGCAGCTCGTGCTCGACCAGGGCGCCCATCACGCGGTCGATCATACTTCGGGCGGCTATATCGACGAGGTCCGCACGCTGACGGGCGGCAACGGGCCCGATCTCATTCTGGAGATGCTGGCAAACATCAACCTTGCCAAGGATCTCGATGTTGTCGCCAAATACGGCCGCATCGTCGTCATCGGCAACCGCGGCGAGATCCAGATCAATCCGCGCGCCGCGATGGGCAAGAACCTCGACGTGGTCGGGCTGGCCTTGCCGAACGCTTCCGATGACGAGATGGCGCTGATCCATGCCGGGCTGCGCGGCGGGCTTGAAAGCGGTGTCTTGAACCCGGTGATCGGCCGGGAGATGGCGATGGCCGAAGCCGCCGCCGCGCACCACGCGGTGCTGGAGCCGGGCGCCTTCGGGAAGATTGTCCTGAAGCCGTAGGCCTCTGGTCCAACGGAGCAGCAAACAGGAGGCCGCGATGGCCTACGAGACGATTCTCTACAAGACCGAGGGCCGGGTCGCGACGATCACCCTCAACCGGCCGGAAAAATACAACACGATCCGGCCGCCGATGCCCGAGGAGATGGAGGCGGCGCTCGCCGCGGCCAACCGCAACGACGAGGTCCGGGTGATTGTGCTCGAGGGCGCCGGCGACAGCTTCTGCGCCGGCTTCGACTTCTCAGGCGACCTCAAGCACTACGACGCCTGGGGTGCGGCATTAAGCCCGGACAACTACGATCCGGGCCGCGACGTGATGATGGTGACCAGCCCCTTCGTCGGCCCGGTTCCCAAGTTCATGAACATCTGGCGCAGCCCCAAACCGGTGATCGCCAAGATCCACGGCTGGTGCGTCGGCGGCGGCTCGGAGATGGCGCTCTGTGCCGACATCGTGCTGGCCTCCGACGATGCGCGCCTGGGCACGCCCTATTCGCGGGTCTGGGGCTGCCATCTGACCGGCATGTGGATCTACCGCCTCGGCCTCACCAAGGCCAAGCAATACGCGCTCACCGGCGATTCGATCAGCGGCAAGGAGGCGGCCGAGATCGGGCTGATCAACGAGGCGGCGCCCTTGGCCGAGCTCGACGACCGGGTCGCCCATTGGGCCGGGCGGATGGCCCGGATCCCGAGCACCCAGCTCGCCGCGATGAAGCTCGTGGTCAACCAAGCCTACGACAATATGGGCCTCCAGAGCACCCAGCATCTGGGCACCATCCTCGACGGCATCATGCGCAACACGCCCGAGGGCAGGGGGTTTGTCGAGACAGCCGGGGCCAGGGGCGTCGGCGCCGCGGTGGCCGAGCGCGACGCGCCCTTCGGCGACTACAGCCAGGGACCGGCATCGATGAAGCCTCAGAAGTCCAAATAAGTGAAGCCCGGTTAAGCGGCCGCACTAATATCGCTTGTACCAGTAGCGCCGCGGGCCGGTATCGAGATGGACGAACTTGGCGGCCCAGTAGAGCCCGAGCCCGCCGGCCTGGATGCGCGCGGCGTGGTTCGCCAGGAAATAGATGCCGTAGCCCTGGATCGTAACATCGGCGGCTTTGCCCAGCAGGTGCTGGCTGTTGCGCGCGGCACCCTCGGCGCGCAGGCGGTCATTGGTCTTCTTGGTGCGGTAGGCCGAATGGATGTTGATCACGACATGGCCGTGGCGCGCCCGCCGGTAGCGCTCCGCGAGCCGCCAGAGCAGGTCGAAGAGCTTGGCATCCACATGCGTCTGCGCGTTCTCGTGGTGGTCGCGCAGGAACCAGTCGAGCTTTTCCTGCGCGGATTTCAGATAGCCGCCGTCGAAGTAAAGGCCGTCGAACCGCTCTCTGGTGTTGGGATTGTAAAGCCGCAGCCCTCGCGGCCTTTGCTTGGTCGCCGCGAGCGCGCCTTCGCCCACAAGCGGCAGCAGCCCCGCCGCGCCCAGTCCGGCCGCGCGTAGGCCGGCCGCACCAAGTCGTAATGTGAAGGCCCGCCGGTCGATCATATCCGTTCTACGCTTCGCTACCCCTTGGCGTGCGAGCCATAGCCCGGCCGCGCCTCGAGCCAGCCCTGCCATTTGTCGACCTGCCGGTCGATCACCGGCTGGGGCACGTTCATCTTCTTCAGCGGCACGACTGAATTGGAGACATCCTCGTAGCGCGCGATCAGCCCGTCTTCCATGAAGAACAGCCCGACCCCGTCGAAGACTACGCGCTGTCCATCGGTGTGCGGCGTCGTGCTGGTATAGCTGAACAGCCAGTGGGCATAGCCGACCGTACCGTTGGAGGCCGGGTCGAGAAACTCCCAGCGGAAATCCTTGGCGTCGCGGTGAAAGATGCCTTCGAGCATATCTTTGATCGCCGCCCGGCCTTCGAAGGCGCCATAGAAAATGTCGTGATAGACGCCGTCCTCGGTGAAGAGCGCGCCAAGCGCGGTGCCGTCGCCGGCTTCCACCGCCGCGCCGAAAGCTGTCACGATGTCTTCGAATTCCATCCCTTTGCTCCTCAATCGCTTCCGCCATCACATTATGGGCGGAGACTCTGGATGTGCCAAGCATGTGGCGGATAGCCCGCGCCGGCTGATAGGTCCGCCCCTCACCCTCCCACGACCTTCGGCCGCGGGTCCCTCCCTCTCCCCCAAGGGGCGAGGGAAAAGTCGGGTCACGCTTTAATTCCCTCTCCCCTCCGGGGAGAGGGTTATGGTGAGGGGGCGGTCTCTCCTCCGAGCATCGTCAGCCCAATGGACGCAAGCCCCGCAACGCAATTGCCCCAACCGGTCTGATCCCCTTCAATGGGCCCAGCAGGACGATCGTTGCCGCGAGCCCGAAGGAGGGGCAGCCCGCCATGTCGCTTCACCAGCCCTTCGACCTCAAAGCCTGGGTCGAGACCAACCGCGATCAGCTCAAGCCGCCGGTCTCCAACAAGCTGCTCTACGAAGAACCCGGCATGATCGCGCAGATCATCGGCGGTCCGAACACCCGCGTCGATTTCCACGACGACCCGGTGCAGGAATTCTTCTACCAGCTCCAGGGCGACATGATCCTCAAGGTCTTTGTCGAGGGCGATATCCATGACGTTCGCATCAATGAGGGCGACGTCTTCATGCTCCCCGCGCATGTGCCCCATTCGCCCCAGCGCCCGGTGCCGGGCTCGTTCGGCCTGGTCGTGGAAAGCCCGCGCATGGCCGGCATGATGGATGGCTTCCAGTGGTATTGCTTTGACTGCAAGGCCTTGGTGCACCGCGTTGAGGTTCCGGTCAGCAACATCGTCGACGACTTGCCGCCGCTCTTCGCAGCCTTCTACGCCGACGAAGCGGCGCGCACCTGCAGGGCGTGCGGCGCGCTGCATCCCGGCAAGGGCGATCCGCCGGAGGGCTGGGTCACGCTTTGAGAGCTGGGTCACGCTTTGAGAGATGGGGTGAAGACCGGGGGATGAAGACCGGGTGACCTCAACATGAGCTCGGTCGATCCAAGAGGCACCGCGCATGAAACGCAGCCCATGACGCACGGTATATGACGGACCGCGAGCCACCGGCGGCGCCCTGGATCGGCCGCAGCCGCCGCCGCGTGGAGGATGCGCGGCTCGTCACCGGCCAGGGCCGGTTCGTCGGCGACATCGTGCCGGCCGGCTGTCTCCATGCCGCTTTCCTACGCAGCCCCCACGCCCGTGCGGCGATTACCGCGCTCGACACGCGCGCGGCCGAGGTGGCGCCGGGTGTCGTTGCGGTCTTCAGCGGCGCGCAGGTGGCCGGGCTGGGCGACTTGCCGGTCAATCCCCTGGTCGAGACGCTGCGGGTTCCGCCGTTCCCGATCCTGGCCCAAGGCTCAGTCGAGGCGGTCGGCCAGCCGGTCGCCGCCGTGGTCGCCGAGACGCTTGCGGCGGCGCTCGATGCGGCCGAGCTGATCGAGGTCGATTACGATCCTGCGCCTGCCGTATTAGGTTCCGCCGCGGATGCGCCGACGCTTTTCCCGGAGGTCCCGGAGAACGAGGCGGCGCTGCAATCCTGGCACGCCGGCGACGTCGAGGCGGCTTTCGCCGCTGCCGACGAGGTTGTCCGGGTCTCGGTCCAGCACGCACGGCTCGCACCGCTGACGCTCGAGCCAAGGGCGGTCCTGGCCGAATGGGATGAAGGGACGGGCGCACTCACGGTCCGGCTTTCCACGCAGACGCCGCATCGCGCCCGCGCCGATCTTGCCGCCATCATTGGCCTGGCGCCCGAACGACTGCGGGTGATCGCGCCCGATGTCGGCGGCGCCTTTGGGATGAAGGCCTCGCTCTACCCCGAGGAGGTACTGGTGGTCTGGGCCGCCGCGCGCCTGCGTCGCCCGCTCCGCTGGACGGCAACGCGCGCGGAGGACATGGCGGCGGCCAGCCACGGCCGGGGCGCGGCGATCCGGGGCGAGCTGGCGCTCGCGCGCGACGGGACCATGCTGGCCGTACGGGCCTGCATCGAGGCGCCGCTCGGCCATTGGCTGCCCTTCAGCGCCGTGGTGCCGGCGCGCAATGCCGGCCGCATCCTTCCGGGGCCGTATGCCGTTCCCGCGGTCGAGATCACCGCGCGTGCCCATGTCTCGAACACCGCGCCCGTCGGCATCTATCGCGGCGCCGGCCGGCCCGAGGCGGCGCTCCTGATGGAGCGGCTGGCCGATGAGGGCGCGCGCGCCCTTGGCCTCGACGCTCTTGCCTTACGGCGACGCAACTTGATCGCTGCTGATCGCTTTCCCCACGCGACGCCAACGGGGGAGACCTTCGATTCCGGCGACTTTGACGCAGTGCTGACCCGCGCGCAGGCGCTCGCCGATTACCAGGGGCTGCGCGCCGAGCAGGCACGGCGGCGCAAGGCAGGCGCGCTCCATGGCATTGGCGTTGCGTTCTATGTCGAGCCGAGCGGCCAGGGCCTGGAGCGCGCGCATCTGCGTCTGGAGCCCGGTGGAACCGTGATGGCCGCGACGGGCACAAGCGCCCAAGGCCAGGGCCGCGAGACCGCCTTCGCGCAGATCGTTGCGGACACACTGATAATTCCGCCTGAAGATATATGCGTGATCCACGGCGACACGGCGCTGACGCCGCCGGGCATCGGCGCGCTCGCCAGCCGCAGCACGCCGATCGGCGGCGGCGCGCTCGCCCTTGCCGCCGAGGATCTTCGCGAGCAGGCGCGCAGCGCGGCGGCCCGGTTGCTGCAGGCCGAGCCGCAAGACGTTTCGCTGGGTGAAGACGGATTTGCGCGCGCCGATCAGCCCGGTGCGTCGTTAAGTTGGGCCGCCCTCGCCGGGTACATCGCAAGATCCGGCGAAGCCGTAATGGAGGCGCGCCACACATTCGAGACGCCGGGCGAGGCCTGGGGCTGCGGCGCCGCGATTGCCGCGGTCGCCATCGACGCGGAGACCGGCACGCCCACCATCGAGCGCTTCGTCTGGGTCGACGATGCGGGCACGGTCGTCAATCCGATGCTGGTCGAGGGCCAGCTCATGGGCGGGATTGCCCAGGGCTTGGGCGAGGCGCTGATGGAGCGGATCGTCTATGATGGCGACGGCCAGCTACTGACGGGCTCGCTGATGGACTATGCCGTGCCGCGCGCCGCCGACATGCCGGCGATAGAATTCGACCGGGTGGTGACGCCCTCGCCGATGAACCCGCTCGGCGTGAAGGGCGTCGGCGAGGCCGGCACGATCGGCGCGCCGTCGGCCATCATGGGCGCCGTGCTCGACGCCTTGCAGCCGCTCGGCGTTCGGCATATCGACATGCCGCTGACCAGCGAACGCATCTGGCGGGCGATCAAAGACGCTGAGGCTCGAGGCCAAGAGCGAGAAATGCCAAGCTCACAGCGACGCGCGAGCGGCGCCTGAGGGAACAAAGTAATGAAGTACAAGAAATCCGAAGCCAAGGATTGGGCCCGCGAACATATGACGGGCATCTGGGCCGCCGCGCTGACGCCGTTCCGGCCGGGCGATCTCGCCACCGACGAGGCGGGTTTCCGCGCCAATATCCGCCACTGGACGCGCGAGCTCGGCATCGCCGGGCTCTTCATCGCCGGCAAGCAGGGCGAGTTCTTCGCAATGTCGGTGCCCGAACGCAAGCGCTGCTTTGAGATCGCGGTCGAGGAATGCGCCGGCCATGCCGGCACGATCATGTCGTGCTCGGACCAGAACCTCGACACGGTAATCGAGCTGGCGCGGCACGCGGAAGCCATCGGCGCCGACACCATCGTCGTCCACGCCCCGGTGCTGCATTTTGTCAGCGACCACGACGAGACGGTCTACGAGTATTACCGGGCCGTCAGCGAGGCGGTCGATATCGGCATCGCTATGTGGAGTCACCCGGATTCGGGCTACCTCATGAGCCCCGAGCTCTGCACCCGGGTGGCCGATCTGCCCAACATCGTCGCGATCAAGTACAGCGTGCCGCGGGAGATGTATGTGGCGCTCACGCGGCTCGCCGGCGACAAGCTGATCGTCAGCACCGCATCGGAGGAGGAGTGGTTCGACAACATCATCGAGCTCGGCTGGCGGCTCTATCTCTGTTCCTCGCCGCCTTATCTTATCCAGACCGCGCACGACCGGCGCATGCATGACTACACGCAGCTTGCCTTTGCCGGCGAAACCGAGAAGGCGCGGGCTGTCCGCGATTCGCTCGATCCGGTGCGCCAGGCGCTCAGGCGCACACGGCCCGGGGGCAAGCCTCAGGCGCAACAGAAATACTGGCAGGATTTGCTGGGCCAGACCGGCGGCCCGGTTCGCCGTCCGATGCTGCCGCTCACGGAGATGGAAGAATCGGCGATCCGCGAGGCCTTCGAGGGCTGTGGCCTGGGCGTGGATGGCGCGCAGGCAGCACGGTAGGCGCCGCAGTAAGGGCCGCTGGCACGGACCCTAGTCGAACAGTGCGTCGATATCGTCCTGGGAAATCGCCTGGCCGGGTAGCTGCGGGCCGTTGAGCAGCTTCTTGTCGGGATCTTCGGGCTCTTTGGTGCACATCTCGGCGCTGAGCTGTTCGATCTCCTCGCGTCCCCAAAGCTCGATCATCTGGTTGACCCGGTCCTCGACGAACTTCACCGAGCTCACGATCTTGGAGACGCGCTGACCGGTCAGGTCCTGGAAGCTGCAGGCTTCCATGATCTTCATGGCGTTCTGGGAAATGCGGTCGGCCATTTCGCGGGTCTTTCCCGGATCGCTTTCGTCCTGCAGCGCCATGGCGTCGCCGCTGATCGATTCCGAGGCTGAGAGAATTGAATTTGTCGCTTCCTCGGTGGCATTGACGATGGCGTCAAGCTGGGCCGACATATCGTCGAAAGCGGTCGCGTCGTCCTCGGACTTCGACATCGTCGCGACTTCCGAACGCAAACGCTCGATATACTGAAAGAGGTTCAGGACTTCCTGGCGCAGCTTTGTGTCGTTCATGTCTGCCATGCCGGCCATGCTCCTGGACATATTCGTATGCGTTTCAGCCAAGTCTCAACCCCGTTGTCGGATGTTCGCAGCGCAAGTCCCGACTTGTGGGTAGGACGCCAATTTCTTCGCTCTGTACGGCCGCTCTGTACGGCCACTCTGTACGGCCAGTGTCGGCATCGGCGGTCCGATGCGACCTCGGCCCGGAACGCCTATAAAGCCGCGCCAGTGGTTAAATTTTTCGTAAAGATGGTGGCAACGCGCCTCAGCGACGCAAACCAGCCAAGCGACGACATGGCGAAGCCGGGTAGCAATTATCGCTTCGCAGCCGGCCGCGCGCGATGGTTGCATACACCCGTGATCCGCACGCGGAACCGATCGGTCGATAAAAAATTTGGCAGCGAACAAAGTCGCTCATTACCGCTGGATGCCGGGTGTTCGTGCCCGGCCGGCCGGGTCAGCTCTCGGCGATCTCGACCATTAGATCGCGCAGCGCTTCCGGCGCGGTGATGTGCGGATTGTGGCTGGCGTCGATATCAAAGCAGCGCCAGCCCGCTTCGCTGCGGGCGCGCTCGGCGAATTGCGCGAAGACGTCGCCGGGACCGTAGCGCTGGCAATAGATATAGCTGCGCGGCAGCGACAGCTCTCCGCCGCGCAGCGCGAGCTTTTGCTCGAAGGCCTTGATCGGCTGCGGCAGGCGGCGCGGCGTGACCCAGGCCACGTCTTCGTCCGGCGTATCAGGCGGCGGCGGGTTGGGCGGAATGCGCCAGCCCTCGCCATCGGCTTGCGCCAGCTCGCGCATGTTTGCGGCCGCCGCCTCAGGCAACAGGTCGAACGCGCTTTGCCCGTCGCGCGGTGCGAAGGCGTCGAGATAGACGAGCTGGGCGATCCGGTCGCGCGCCCGGTCGGCGACACCCGTGGCCACCATCCCGCCATAGCTGTGCCCGACCAGCACCACGTCGCCCAAGTCTTCCATCGCCAGCACGCCGAGCATGTCGTCGATATGCGTGTCGAGATCGACCTCGGGGTTGGCCAGGTGCCCGCGTTCGCCGAGCCCGGTATAGGTCGGCGTGATCAGATCGTGTCCGGCCACGCGCATCAGCGGGTGCATCTTCTTCCACACCCAGCCCGCCGACCAGGCGCCATGGGCCACGAGAAAGGTTGCCACGTCGCTACCTCCTGAAATCAATGTGCCTCAACTGCGCGCGGGGCTTCGACGCGCCGGTGGGTGAGGGGTATAGTTCGCGGAATCGCGCCACCGTCAACGATGAATTGCGCCGTGCACTGCTGGCGGGGGATGGCAATCAGAGGTTTGGAGGAACGAAAGCCATGGTCGAGACGCTCCACCACTTGATCGGCGGCCAGGCAGTCAAAGGCGACAAAGGCCGCTTCGGCGAGATTGACGATCCGGCGACCGGAGAGGTGACGGCGCGGGTTCCCTTCGCCTCGGCCGATCTGGTCGACAAGGCTGTTGCCGCCGCCACGCAAGCGCTGCCGGGCTGGGCTGCGACCCCGCCGCTCGTCCGCGCCCGCGTCATGTTCCGCTTCAAGGCGCTGATCGAGGCGAACATGGACCGGCTGGCAAAAGTGGTCACCGCCGAGCACGGCAAGGTAATCGAGGACGCCAAGGGCTCGATTACGCGCGGACTGGAAGTGGTCGAGTTCGCCTGCGGCATCCCGCATCTGCTGAAGGGCGATTTCACCGAGAATGTCGGCCGCGATGTCGACAGCTATTCGGTGCGCCAGCCGCTCGGTGTCTGCGCCGGCATCACGCCGTTCAATTTTCCGGTCATGGTGCCGATGTGGATGTTCCCCGTCGCGATTGCCTGCGGCAACAGCTTCATCTTGAAGCCCTCGGAGAAAGACCCTTCGCCCGCGCTCATCGTCGCCGAACTGCTGGAGGAAGCAGGCCTGCCGGCGGGCATCTTCAACGTCGTGCACGGCGACCGCGAGGCGGTCGATGCGATCCTGGAGCATCCGGGCATCGCCGCTGTCTCCTTTGTCGGCTCGACCCCCGTTGCCGAACATGTCTACCGGAGCGCCGCGAACACCGGCAAGCGCGTGCAGGCGCTCGGCGGGGCCAAGAACCACATGATCGTCATGCCCGACGCCGACATGGACCAGGCCGCCGATGCTCTCATGGGGGCGGCTTACGGCTCGGCGGGCGAGCGCTGCATGGCGGTCTCCGTCGCCGTTGCGGTGGGCGATGCGGCCGAGCCGCTGCTGGAGCGCATGATCCCGCGCGCGCAAGCGCTCAAGGTCGGCCCCGGCGCCGATCCGCAATCGGAGATGGGCCCGCTCGTCACCGGTGAGCACCTTGCGCGCGTGCGCGGCTATGTCGATATCGGCGTGGAAGAGGGAGCGGAGCTGGCGGTCGATGGCCGTGACCTCAAGCTCCAGGGCTATGAGGGCGGGCACTTCATCGGCCCCTGCCTCTTCGACCAGGTGCGCCCGGAGATGCGCATTTATAAAGAAGAGATCTTCGGGCCCGTCCTCGCGGTGGTGCGCGAGCCCGACTTCGACGCGGCGGTCGACCTCGTCAACGCCCACGAATACGGCAACGGCAACGCCATCTTTACGCGTGATGGGGACGCGGCGCGTACCTTCGCGCAATCGACGCTGACGGGCATGGTCGGCATCAACGTGCCGATCCCGGTACCGATGGCGTTTCATTCGTTTGGCGGCTGGCGGCGCTCGCTGTTCGGCGACACGGCAATGCACGGCACCGAGGGTGTGCATTTCTACACGCGGCTCAAGACCGTGACCTCGCGCTGGCCGACCGGCATCCGTGCCGGCGCCGATTACATCATGCCGACGATGAAGTAAGGGAGCGGTCCCATGGAAAACCTCCGCATCAATGGCGAGCGGCTCTGGGCCAGCCTGATGGAGATGGCCGAGATCGGCGCCACCCAGAAGGGCGGCGTCTGCCGGCTCGCGCTTACCGATCTCGACAAGCAAAGCCGCGATCTCTTTGTGCGCTGGTGCGAGGAGGCCGGATGCACGGTATCGGTCGATGCGATGGGTAATATCTTCGCGCGCCGGGCCGGCCGCGATGCGGCCCTGGCCCCGGTGATGACCGGATCGCACCTCGACACCCAGCCTACGGGGGGCAAATTCGACGGCGCCTACGGGGTCCTGGCGGGGCTTGAGCTCATCCGCTCGCTCAACGATTTCGATTACCAGACCGAGGCGCCGATCGAAGTTGTCGTATGGACCAACGAGGAAGGCTCGCGCTTCGCGCCGGCCATGGTTGCTTCGGGCGTCTTCGGCGGCGTCTTCGATCTCGACTACGCCCATTCGCGCGCCGACCCCGACGGCAAGACGATGGGCGAGGAGCTGAAGCGCATCGGCTATCTGGGCGATGTTCCGGTCGGCGGCCGCGAGGTTCGCGCCTTCTTTGAATGCCATATCGAGCAGGGCCCAATCCTGGAAGCCGAAGAAAAGACCATCGGCGTGGTCACCGGCGCGCAGGGCCAGCGCTGGTACGAGGTCACCGTGACCGGCATGGAGGCGCATGCCGGTCCGACGCCGATGGAGCGCCGCAAGGACGCGCTTCTGGGCGCGGCGCGCATGGTCGACGCGGTCAACCGGATCGGTCTTGCGAACCTGCCCAATGCCTGCGCCACGGTCGGTATGATGGAGGTGCGCCCCAACTCGCGGAACACGATCCCGGGCGAGGTTTTCTTCACCATCGATTTTCGCCACCCCGACGCCGACACCCTCAAAGCCATGGACGCCGCGCTGCGCGAGCAAGCGGGCGCGATCGCCGAGGCGATCGGCCTCGATCTCGATCTCCAGGAGATCTGGTATTTCCCGCCCACGCCCTTTGACCCCGACTGCATTGCCGCGGTGCGCGGCGCTGCCGAGCGTTCGAACTATGGCCACCGCGACATCGTCAGTGGTGCCGGGCACGATGCCTGTTATGTTGCCCGCGTGGCGCCGACCGCGATGATCTTCGTGCCCTGCGAGGACGGCATCTCGCACAACGAAATCGAGAATGCGACGCCGGACGACCTGGCCGCTGGCGCGCAGGTATTGCTGCAGGCGGCGGTTGCCCGCGCCAATGAAAAGAGCGCCTAGCCGGCGCTGGCGCGGGACGCATCGCCCGCGCGCGGGTCGCGCGTTCATGTGGCTAACGAAGCGTAAAGGCGGCGCTGCAAGACTGCTCCGACCATGCGCGGCTGGCATTCGTCGGTGACGGCGCATACCGCCGCAGGAGAAAACGGATGGCGCGAAACACCACGACCACGGCTGGACGATCGCATAGCAAGTCTCGGCCAAAACCTGCCGCGGGAAAATCGGCGGCAAAGCCGGCGCCGAAGAAGCCTTCGCCGAAAATGTCTGGGCCGAAGAAGCGCGCCGCGGCGGCGGATAGAACGAACGGGCCGACGGTCTCAAAACCGCCTGCGGCCCAAACGGGCACCGCGGCAACCGGCGCCCCGGCGGAGGGCGCCTTGCCGCTGTTCTATCGCGCGCCGCACCCGGTCACCAAAGAGCGCCACGGCGAACAGGCGATCCGGCGCGATGCGAATTTCGGTTTCGCGGCGGGCGCCAATTCGGTGCCGCTCAACGCGGCGGAATTCCCGCTCGCCGCACGCCATTACCCGGTCCTCTTCACCGGCGGCGAGCCCGCCATCGGCATCGCCCTGCTCGGACTGCGCGACAACCAGAACCTTTTCGTCGGCGCCGATGGCGCCTGGGAGACGGGCGCCTATGTTCCGGCCTATGTCCGTCGCTATCCCTTCATCTTCATGGCGGGCGGCGAGGACGGGCGCTACATTCTGTGCCTGGACGAGGATGCCGAGGTGCTCGCGTCAGATGACGATGGCCATAAGCTCTTCATCGAAGGCGAGCCAATGGAGTTCACCACGCGCGCGCTCGACTTCTGCACGGCCTATCAACAGCAATCGGACTACACCCGAAAGCTCGGCGGCTTGCTCGCCGAGCACGGACTGCTGATCGCCAACCGCGCAAACGTCACGCTGAAATCGGGCGAGAGCCTGGCGCTTGGCGGGTTTCGCATGATCGACGGCAAGGCACTGGATGCGCTGGACGATGCGGCGTTTCTGGAGCTTCGCCGCGCCGGCGCGTTGCCGCTCATCTATGCCCAGATTTTCTCGACCTCGAACTGGGCGGCGCTGGTTGCCCGCGACGCCGCACCGGGCTGAGGGCGCTGACGGTCAATGCACGCCGGCCCGTCCCAGGAAGGCGCGCAATCCGCTTGACGGAATGACATAGGTGATCTGCGGCGAAATATAGGGCCGCTTGGTTGTATCGCCCAATTCATAGCCGGCGACCATGCCGATCAATCCGCCGCGTCTGTCGAAGACCGGGCCGCCGGAATGACCCGATTCGACTTCCATGCCGATCTCGATCGCATTCTCGATCCGCCAGCGGTTGTACTCCAGGCTCTCCTTGAGGCGCGGTATGCGCACGAAGCCGAACGACACCGCGCCACGCGCGCGCGACGGCGAGCCCACGGCGAGCGCGAAGTCGCCCCGTTTGATCCGGCCCGAATCGGTAAAGCGCGCGGGCGTCATGCCGGCAAACGGCGCGATCCGCATGAGGGCGAGATCCTCGCGGCGATCGATGAAAAGGATCCGCGCGCGATGCCGGCTGCCGCGGCGGGTGACGACCCGTGCTTGGTTCTTCACCGATCGCGCGATATGTGCTGCGGTGATGACGTGACCGCGCGCGTCGATGATGATGCCGCTCGCCTGCTGGAGTATGCCGGGCGGGTCGTCATCCCCGGTCGGATCGCCGGGATAAATGATCACGACATGGACGTATGACTGCGAAGCCCGCTCGGCGAGCGCGCGAAGACCCGGCAGCGTCTTCTGGGCGGCGTCGAGATAGGGATAGGAAAGTGTGATCGGCCGCTCGCTCAGCGCCGGCGCCGCCGACGCCATCAGCGCAGCGGCGATCGTCGCCAGACCAACCCGCAACGACGTTGCCATTCGCATACCCATCTATTCAATGCTCTGGCGAGGTTTCCGCATCTTTGATGTGCGAATGCGGCGCCGATTTCGTGATAAAAATGTCACGAGAATCCAGCAATTTTTGCGACACCTGCCTAGCACCGATGTCGCTTGGCGAACAAGGTTGAATCGAAGTCGGCGATTGGCTAATCCAAATCGCGGGGCGAATGGCCTTGTGGTTGGAGCGCCGCTCGTCCTCGGCCGTAATACCGGCAGATTCCCTAGGGTTCCAACCGAAATGTCGGCGAAGGTCATGCGGACGCAGACGGACGGGGGAAGGCAAGGCTTGCCGGTCTCGGCCGCACGGTGCGGTGTAACCAAGATGTCGCGCTGCGGTGCCGAAGACGACATGGCTCGCCGCTCGGGAATTGCAGCTTGGTCCAGTTTGCGGTAAACGTGAATAGTTAATAGCCGTCGGAAGTGAGCAGGTGGCGGATCGGTTACGCCGATAGAACCTAAAACGTTGTTGGGTTCTTGGACCGTTGCTTATGGGGTCAAGGTTTGGCGATGTCATGAAGTCCGTTTTCTGGTGCCGGTAACGGGTGTGTAGCGAATCAGGAGTAGGCTTTTGGCACATGAATTCGATGCAAACGAGCAGGCGCTTGGGAGCATTATGTTGAGATCTGGAGAAACAAATCCAAACAAGGGGAAGAAGATGAGGAAACTTGCACTCGCTGTCTTCGCGGCGGGGATGGTAGCCGCCTCGGGCGCTTCTGCCACAATCGGTCACTATATCTCTGACAGTTTGCGTGCGTTGACGGCGGCTTCCGGAACCGGATCCGCGTTTAACCGCGCTCTCAAGCAGGAATATCAGCAGCTTTGTGACGAAGCCCTGAAGGAATCCGACCACCTCCATGCCGGGCGCTATTGCCGCAAGGGCTGGGGTGCCGCACGTGGTGCGGCTGTGTTGCCTGAGAATCCGCGGACATGGCTCATCCCACGCCGCGCGCGCGCCGAGTTGGGTGACAACTACGGCAAGCTGATGGCAGCGCTCAACGGCAACGGCCGGACGCGCAATCCAAGTGCGGCGGCCCGTGCCCAGGCGATGTTCGACTGCTGGGTTGAGGAAGAGCATGAGGACATCTGGTGGCGCGCTCCGGGCATGGAAATGCCTCCGGGAGGCGGCTACTACCAGCCCGCCGATGTGCGTCGCTGCAAGGAAGGCTTCCTGGCAGCAATGCAAGAGCTCCTCGGTGCACCGCGCCAGGCTTTCATCATCTTCTTCGCATTCGACCGCGCCAATCTTGACGCGCCGGCGATGAGGGTGATCGGCGATATCGTCGCCGCGGCCCGCAGCGCACCGAGCGCCGTTGTCTCGATCTTCGGTTTCACCGACACGGCTGGCTCGCCGACCTACAACCTCGGCCTTTCGAAGCGTCGTGCGAACGCGGTTTCCGGAGCACTCGGTGCTCGCGGTGTTGCTCGCTCGCGGATCCGTGCTTCGGGTTTCGGCGAAACCCGCCTGCGGGTTCCGACGCCTGACGGCACACCGAACGCTCAAAACCGTCGCGCCGAGGTGACGGTCAGGTAATCCGGTCACAACCGGTTCACCGAACCACGGGGGCGCTGGAAACAGCGCCCCCGATTTTTGTGCGCGGCGCTGGAAACAGCGCCCTCGTTTTTTGTGCGCGGCGCTGGAAGCAGCGCGCCCGATGGTTAATCTTGGTTGTCGGCTCGGCCGGTCGAGCGGGCTAGGATTCTGCGCCGATTTTCAGTACACTTCGCAGCAACGATGGCGACGCCCCAACTTTGGCATACTTATATATGCAAGGGCTGGTTGCGCCGCTTACCGGACGGGTGGGGGCCGTCGGCCGATTGAACGCCCGGGACACGGCGCTGGTGGGACGGCGCCGCACTTTCCTTGAGAAGGCGATATGGCCGCCGGCCGCAACTGGGGACGCCAGTTCGGACGGGTCAACTATGAGCGAAAAGGCAGAGCTTCATGCGCAAGGTCCTAATTGGTTTGGGCGTGGTGATCGTACTTGTGGTCGCCGCAGCCTTCGTCGTCCCGATGTTTATTCCAACCGAAACGTACAAGGCCGAGATCAAGGAGCGCGTTCTCGCCGCGACCGGCCGTGAGATCGACATCAAGGGCGAATTAAAGTTTTCGGTTCTGCCCACGCTGGGCCTCAGGGTGAACGACGTCACCTTCGCCAACGCGCCGGGCGCGTCGACCAAAAACATGGCGACGTTCAAGCAACTCGTCGTCAAGCTGAAGGCGATCCCCCTGATCAGCGGCAATATCGAGATCGACGAATTCCAGCTTGTCGAACCGGTGATCAATCTCGAGGTCGACAAGGCGGGCCGTCCCAATTGGGTGTTCGCCAAGCCGGCGCCTGCCGGCACGCCCGCCGCGAAGGCTCCGGCCCAAAAGACGCCTGAGAAGAAAACGGCGGCACCCAAGACATCGTCGTCAGGCGGGGCCGACATCAGCAAGCTCAAGATCGCCGATCTGCGTCTGGTCAAAGGCCGGGTCAGCTATCTCGACCGTCGCACCGGCCAGCGCCAGCAGATCGACAACGCCAATCTGAAGGTCTCGTTGCCTGGTATCGCAAGCCCGCTTCAGGTCAAGGGCGATTTGGTCTGGAACAAGGAACGCGTTGCGGTCGAATTGCGCCTCGAGAACCCACAAGCCTTTGCCGACGGCAGCGGGTCGCCGCTGCGGCTGGCGCTGAAGTCGAAGCCGGTCAATCTGAGCCTCGTGGGGACCGCCAAGGGCGGCAAGGCCGTCGCCGTGGGCGGCAAGCTCGATATCGCCCTTCCCTCGGTGCGCAGCCTCGCGGCCTGGACCGGCAATCCGATCCAGATGCAGGGCTCCGGCCTTGGCCCGATGAAGCTCGCCGGGACGCTTGCCTTCTCGCAAGGCCGGATCGCGCTTACCGGGACCACGCTCAGCATCGACAAGATCACCGCCAAGGGCGATATCGCGGTCGTGACGGCCGGCAAGGTTCCGAGCATCACCGGCAAGCTCGATGTCCCATCGCTCGATCTCAATCCTTATCTTGCCGGCAGCGCCGGCGCAGGATCGAGCAGCGGCGCCAAATCGGGCGGCCAGGCCGGGAGCAAGGCGGGCGCGCAGACCGCAGCGCGGCCGGCGGCCGGCTCCAAGGGTTGGAGCCGGGCGCCGATCAACACGGCCGCGCTGCGCTCGATCAACGCCGATCTCACCCTCAGCGCCGGCAATATCCGGTACCAGAAGATCAAGGTCGATCGGGGCCAGCTACGCGTCAAGCTCGCCGGGGGCCGGTTGGAGACGCAGCTGCAAGAGCTCAAGCTCTATGGCGGCAGCGGTACCGGCGTCATCGTGCTCGACGGGCGCGGCAAAGGCGTGGCGATTTCGCAGAACTTCACGATCGCCAAGGTGAAGGCGCGTGAATTCCTGAGCGATGCGGCGGGTTATTCCGGCCTCTCCGGGCTCGGCAGCGGCATGCTCAAGGTCACCGGGCGCGGCGTCAGCCAGTATGCGATCGTCCAGAGCCTCAATGGCAATGGCACATTCGCGTTCCGTGACGGCGCCATCAAGGGAGCCGCGCTCATTGGCATGATCTGCGCGATCAATCCCGCGCAGCTGATGAAGGGCGTCGGCAAGGACAAGGAGACCAAGTTCTCCGAGTTCAACGGTCTTTACACCATCCGCAATGGGCTGCTGACGGTCGCCAAATACGAGGACATGCAGCTCAAATCGCCGTTGCTGCGTCTTTCGGCCAAAGGCAATACCAGCCTGCCCGTGCGCAACCTCAACTTCCGCATCGAGCCCAAGATCGTCGGCAGCTGCAAGGGTCAGGGTGCGGCCTTCGCCAAGGAGGGCGTGGCTGTGCCGCTGTTCCTCAAGGGTAGCTGGGACAATCCCAGCTGGGGCGTCGATATGGCGGCGCTGATGAAGATGGGCCCGGATATCCTGAAGGGCGGTGTCAAAGGCGCGGCGAAGACCGTCAAGGGCGCGGAGAAGACCGTCAAAGGTCTGATCAAAGGCATCAACCCGGCGGCTGGCGGTAAGCCCAAGGCCGGCGAGACGGGCAAGGAAAATCCAGCGGAGAAGCTCAGGAAAGGTTTGGGCGGGCTCCTCGGCGGCGGCAAGAAAAACTAGCCGTCCTCGAAAACCTCAATGGCCGCGCCGACGCTGACGCCCAGTTCAGTGTCGGCGCGCCCTTGATTGACCGCGATCTCGATCAGCCCATTGGCATTGGCGTACCAGAAAGCCGTGTTCGGCGGCACCGCCGAGAAGGTGCCGCCATGCGCAATCCGGTGGCGGCCGGCGCCTATTGCGGCTATCTCCGGAACACCAGTGGCGCGATGCCCGCTCACCAAATTGCCGTAACGATCGATGTAAACAATGCGCGCCAGATCGTTCGGCCAGTCCGCGCGGTCGACGGCCTCCCTTGGCAACGGCTCGCCAGGCGGGGCCTCACCGCGCGCCAATCGGGCCGCGACCGGCGCGAAGAGGTCGCGGCCATGGAAGCTCGCCGACAGACGCTCGGGCGTCCAGGTGATGCGCCAGGCCGATGCTGCCGCGGCGCGGCGCGCGACGAGGGCCAGAAGGCCGTTATCGGGACCTACGAAGTGCTGCCCGTCGGCCTTTAGGACAAGCCCGTCGCGGCTGGAGCCTACGCCCGGATCGACGACGCAGACGAAAACCGCGTCGGCCGGAAAGGCGTCGAGATAGGCGGCCAGGAGGTAGGCCGCCCCCTGAGCTTCGAACGGCGACAGGTCTGCGCAGAGATCGACCACCGGTACGCCCGGCGCCTCGCCGATCAGCACCGCCTTCATCTGGCCGGTATAGGGGCCCTCAAGGCCGAAATCGGTGAACAGCACGAACATCAGGCTACCCGTGAGAAGCGCGCCGCCGCTCACACCTGCATGACGTGGCTGACCAGCCCTTCGCCCGGCTGCCAGAGATGCAGCATGTAGGCGGGCGGATCGTTGGACCAGATCGCCCGCTCGCCAAGAACGGCGGTGCCGCTGAGATCGAGCCTGAGCTGCGCGGCGGTGCTGGGCGCCGTTGTTGCGGTGGTTCCGGCGAAGCGGATATGGGCCGCGCGATGGAGATGCCCGCAGAGAATGCGTTCGATCTGCCTGTGTTCGGCGACCAGCGCGCCAAGGGCATCGCCGTCCATGCAGCGCATCGCGTCCATCGCCGCATAGCCGGAGCGGAAAGGCGGGTGGTGCATGACCAGCACGGTCGGCTGCTCGGGTGCTTCGCCAAGGCGCGCGGCCAGCCAGTCGAGCCGGCCGGCGTCGAGCATGCCGTGGGGCGCCATCGCCACCACCGTGTCGAGCGCGATCAGGCGCAGCGGGTGGCCGTCGATCACATAGTGGAGGAAGCCGCCGTCGCGCGGCAGATAGGCTGCGTCCGTGAATGCCTCCGCCATGGCCTCGCGAAGGTCGTGATTGCCCGGGATCGCATAGAGCGGCGGTGCCAGCGGCGCCAACAGCTCGAGCAAGGCGGCATATTCCCCCGCCGTGCCATCCTTGGTCAGATCGCCGGTGGCGAGGATGAGATCGGGGGCGGGATCGAGTGCGCTGATCGCGGCCACACAGCGTTCCAGATTGCCGATCGCATCGATCCCCGACATGCTCGGCGTGCCGGGCGCATTGATGTGCATGTCGCTGATTTGTGCGATAAGCATGGCCGCACAGTGCCCGATCATGCGCCCGCCCGGCAAGGGCGCGATTGGGCCGGCATTCAAGATCACGCCATCCCGGCAATATGAGACACCGCATGACCGATCCCCGCCACCGCCGATGGGGCGACCTCACGACGGAGGACTTCGCATCGCTTGATCCGGAGCGCACCGTGGCGCTGCTGCCCATCGCCGCGACCGAGCAGCACGGTCCCCATTTGCCCCTCTCCACCGATGCCGATATCGGCGAAGGGCTGATCGCAGCCGGGGCGGACCGTCTGGCGGACGGCATAGATCTCCTGATCTTGCCCATGCTGAGCGTGGGGCTTAGCCCGGAGCATGCCGATTTTTCCGGCACGCTTACGTTGGAGCCCGAAACGCTGCTCGCGGCGATCTGCGAGATCGGCGCCGGCGTTGCCGCCTCGGGCCTGCGCAAGCTCGCGCTATTCAACAGCCATGGCGGCCAATCCCAGATGCTCGATCTGGCGGCCCAACGCCTGCGCCGCGATTACGAGATTCTGGCGGTTGCGATCAACGGCTATCGGCTTTGGCGGGCGGATGAAATTTTTCCCGAAGCGGAGGTCCGCCACGGCATTCATGCCGGCGCGGTGGAGACATCGATCATGCTCCACCTTAAACCGGAGCTGGTGCGCCAAGAGCGGATCGCATCGCACGGCTCGCTTTCGGCCCGGATGGAGGGCGATTACGAGCGGCTCACACCCTTCGGCCGCGTTGGCTTTGGCTGGCAGGCCCAGGATTTGAGCGAAACCGGCGCCTGCGGGGATGCGACGCTGGCCAGCGCCGAGGCCGGCCGGTTGCTGGTCGATCAGGCGGCGGCGGCTTTGGCTGCGTTGCTGGGGGAAATTGCCCGGCTGCCGCTCGATACGCTGAAGGCGGGGACTTAGCGCAATTTCCTTTCGGCTTGTATCACCAACCCGCTGCGTTCAGCCAGAGGTGCGCAGCCCAAACTTCAGGGCCGCCAGCCATACGGCCTCCCGTCCGGCCAATCTGCATGATCGGCCGGGCTCGGTCGCACCGGCGCTGATTGCTGGCTATCGCGGATGCAGGGAAATCGAAGCTAATAATTTGATTCTACTTAAGAATCATAAGACACGAGCGCTTCGAAAGGGATCGAGATGCGCGCGCGGCCGCCCAGGAATGTCAACTCGATGATGCAGGCCGCACCCGCCACCTCTGCCCCCCGAGATTTCAAGAGTTGCGCGGACGCTGCCAGCGTACCGCCAGTGGCCAGCAAATCGTCGACGATGACCACGCGCTGGCCCGGCTCGACCGCGTCGGCCTGGATCTCGATCGTGTCGCTGCCGTATTCCAGATCGTAAGTATAGCCGACCGTTTCACCAGGCAATTTGCCCTTCTTGCGGATCATCAGGAAGCCGCAGCCGAGCGCCAGCGCCAAAGGCGCGGCCACCAGAAAACCACGCGATTCGATGCCCACGAGCACATCGGGCTTCAGCGGCCGGACGATATCGGCCAGTTGTTCCACCGTGGCCTGCCAGGCTTGTGGGTGCGCCAGCAGCGTGGCGATGTCGTAGAACAGGATCCCGGGCTTGGGAAAATCCGGGATCTGGCGGATATGGTCCTTGATGTTCATGCGCGGTCCTGGTGAGGGCGGACAAAATCGCAAGCCCAGTCGGTAAGCGCGGCGAAGCTAGGCGAAACCCGCCGCAAGCTCAAGGCCGCCCCGAGCCCTCGGTTGTGGACTATGCTGGACTTTGCTCTAGCATCGCGCCGTCGCGTGTCGCCGCGCCGCCTGTGACCTGAGCCCATATGATGACGCACGTCTTTCACCGCTATCCGCTTACCGAGATGCCCAGCGCGGCGCGCGGCGACGGCATCGAGATCATCGACACGGCCGGCAAGCGCTATATCGACGCCTCGGGCGGAGCGGCCGTGTCCTGTCTCGGCCACAGTCATCCCGTGGTCATCCAGGCGATCAAGGACCAGCTCGACGCGATCGCCTTCGCGCATACCTCATTCTTCACCAACGCGCCGATGGAGGCGCTGGCCGACGCGCTTGTAGCGGCGGCACCGGGGACCCTGTCCCAGGTCTACTTCGTTTCCGGCGGGTCGGAGGCGGTCGAGGCGGCGCTCAAGCTGGCGCGGCAGTATTTCGTCGAGATCGGCGAGCCCGAGCGCCGCTATGTCGTCGCCCGCCGCCAGAGCTATCACGGCAATACGATCGGCGCGCTATCGGCCGGCGGCAACGAATGGCGGCGTGCCCAGTTTGCCCCGCTTCTGGTCCCGAACATGCGCCACATCGCGCCTTGCTACGCTTACCGGGACATGGCGGCGGAGGAGAGCGAGGAAGCCTACGGTCTGCGCGTCGCGAGCGAGCTCGAAGCCGCGATCGAGGAGCTCGGGCCGAAGAGCGTCGCCGCTTTCATCGCCGAGCCGGTGGTCGGGGCGACCGCCGGCGCGGTGCCGCCGGTTCCCGGTTATCTCGCCCGCATCCGCGAGATCTGCGACCGCCACGGCGTGCTGCTGATCTTCGACGAGGTCATGTGCGGCATGGGCCGCACGGGCGCGCTCTACGCCTGCGACGTCGATGGCGTCGCCCCCGATCTTCTCGCCATTGCCAAGGGGCTGGGGGCCGGCTATCAGCCGGTCGGCGCGGTACTGGCGAGCGCGGAAATCTACCGCGCGATCTGCGAGGGCTCGGGTTTCTTCCAGCACGGCCACACTTATATGGGCCATCCGACCGCCTGCGCCGCCGCGCTCGCTGTCCAGCGTGTGATCCGCGACGACGATCTGCTAGCCAATGTCCGGGCGATGGGCGCGCATCTCGCTGACGCGCTCCAAGAGCGGTTCGGCAACCACCGCCACGTCGGCGACGTCCGTGGCCGCGGCCTGTTCCAGGCCATCGAGCTGGTTGCCGACCGGACGACGAAGCAGCCCTTCGACCCGGCCCTCAAGCTGCATGCGCGGATCAAGAGCGAGGCGATGGCGCGCGGGCTCATGTGCTATCCGATGGGCGGTACTATCGATGGCGCCCAGGGCGACCACGTCCTCCTCGCCCCGCCCTTCATCGTGAGCGAGCGCGATATCGACGAGATCGTCGGCCGCCTCGGCGAGGCGGTCGAGGCGGCGCTCGCAGCGTTAGGGCCGCCAATTCGCCTAACCGACCGCGGTTAGGCGATCTCCACCACGCCCTGCTCGGCCAGCGCGTCTACCCGGGCCGCGTCGTAGCCGAGCAGCCCTTCGAGTACCTCGCGGGTGTGCTGGCCGAGGCGCGGCGGCGGGGCGGCGGGCAGGTCGACATTCTCCGACAGCATCGGCGGGGTGCGGGCGAAACGGTACTCGCCGACCTCCGGGTCGTCGACCGGCATCAGGAAACCGCGCGCCGCGACCTGCGGGCAGGCGAAAACGTCCTCGGCGCGATTGACCGGCCCGGTCGGCACGCCCGCCGCATTGAGCGCATCGACAGCCTCCGCCCGTGTTCGAGATTTCAGCCACTCTTCGATATGTGCGTCGATCATCGCGCGGTTGGTAGCGCGGGCGGTGCCGTCCTTGGTGCGTTCGTCCGCGGCGAGGTCGGGTCGGCCGATGGTCTCGGCAAGCCGGGTCCAGATGCGGTTATCGGGCACGTTGAGCGCGATATAGCCGTCCTTCGCCTGATAGGCGCCGCGCGGATAGACGTTCTTCGGCACGCCCCGGCTGTTCGACTGCTTGGCCACCGAATAGAGCGCGATCATCGCTTCGTTGAGGCCCAGCATGTTGTCGTACATCGAGCTGTCGACCCACTGGCCTTTGCCGGTACTTGTCCGCATGAAGAGCGCCTGCATGATGCCGTAGGCCGTCACCATGCCCGAATAGACGTCGGCCAGCCCATAGATCGTCCAGGATGGCGGCTTGTCGTCGAAGCCGACGAGATTCATGACCCCGCTCATCGCTTCGGAGACGATGTCGAAGGCCGGCCGGTCGCCGTATGGTCCTTCCTTGCCGGGCAACCGTCCGAAGCCGGAGATCGAGGCGTAGACGAGGCGCGGGTTGAGCTCGTTCAGAACGTCATAGCCGAGCCCCATCCGGCCGATCGCGCCGGGCCGCAGATTGTCGACCAGCACGTCGGCCTTTCCGGCCAGCCCGCGCAGAACTTCGCGGCCTTCGGGCTTGCTCATGTCGAGGGCGAGGCTCTTCTTGTTGCGGTTATAGCCCATGAAACCGGCGGCTTTTTTCGCGCCGTCCTTCTCGGCAAAAGGCGGCATCGCCCGGCGCGGATCGCCGACCCCGGGCCGCTCGATCTTGATCACCTCCGCGCCGGCATCGCCGAGCAGCATGGTGCAGTAGGGCCCGGCCATGTATTGCTCCAGGCCCACCACGCGGATCCCGTCGAGGGGGCGTGCGCTCATGGGGCTAGTCCCCGATCCACTCGACCAGGGTCGACACACCCATGCCGACGCCGACGCACAATGTAGCGAGCCCATAGAAGGGCCGCGGTGCGTTCGCCGCGCGCCGCTCCATCTCGTGCATCAGCGTCACCAGAATGCGCGCGCCCGAACAGCCGGTCGGATGGCCGAGCGCGATGGCGCCGCCGTTCACGTTAGTGATCTCGTGGTCCATGCCGAGCTGACGCATGCAGCCGAGCGCCTGCGCGGCGAAGGCCTCATTCAATTCGATGAGCTGGATGTCCTGAAGCTTGAGGCCGAGACGCCCCAGCAGCTTCTGCGTCGCCGGCACCGGCCCCAGCCCCATCACGCCCGGATCTACCCCGGCCACCGCCGAGCCGAGCCAGCGCAGCTTCGGCTTCAAGCCCAGCTCCATCGCCTTGGTCTCGCTGGCCAGCAGGAGGGCCGCGGCACCGTCATTGATGCCGCTCGAATTGCCCGCGGTCACCGTGCCATCGGATTTGAAGGCCGGTTTGAGCTTGGCCAGATCGTCAAGCGTTGTCGCCAGCTCGTAAGCGCCGTTCTCTTTGCGGTAGCGCGGATGCTCATCGGTGTCGACAACCACTGGATCGCCGCGCCGCTGGGGCACCGAAACGGGCGCGATTTCGTCCTTGAAGCGGCCCTCGTTGATGGCGGCGATGGCGCGGCGCTGGCTTTCGAGCGCGAATTCGTCCTGCGCGGCGCGGCTGATCTGCATCTCCTCGGCGACCCGCTCGGCGGTCTCGCCGAGGCTGATGATCGGATAGAGCGCATCCATCCTGGGATTGTTGTAGCGCCAGCCGACGGTGGTATCCCACATCCTGGGCGCGGCCGTTGTCGGCACGCCGTTCGGCTTGGGCACCGACCAGGGCGCGCGGCTCATGCTTTCGACACCCGAGCCGATATAAAGATCGCCTTCGTTTGCCAGGATCGCCTTGGCCGCCTGGTTGACGGCTTCGAGCGCCGAGGCGCAGTTGCGGTTGACCGTGACGCCCGGAACTTCGACCGGGAAACCTGCAAGCAAGGTGGCCATGCGCGCCACGTCGCGGTTGTCCTCGCCGGCCTGGTTGCCGCAGCCGGCATAGACGTCGTCGAGCTGGGCCGGGTCGATGCCGGTCCGCTCGGCCAGCGCGGCATAGCTGTGCGCCAGGAGGTCGTCCGGCCGCACGCTGGAGAGCCCGCCGCCGAACCTGCCGATCGGGCTGCGCACCCCGTCGATGATGACCACGTCGCTCATCGCGCGTTTCCTCCCGCATGGATTTTGTTGCTGCCCGCCGGGGCGACGGCACCGTGGCGAATCGCCGGCACCGACCCCCCGCACTATCTTGCGGAATTCGCGGGTGTCAAGCGGGCGCCGATTTTGCCGGGGACGATATGCGCGCAAAAAAATGGGGCGGGCTTGATGCCCGCCCCATGAGGATCGTGATTTCGGTGGGGTGATGCGGGGTAAAGGCGATTGCGGTCTAGCGTTTGCAATCAAGGAAGGCGGAGACGAACTTGGAGGCGGCTGCCTTGCGGTCCTTCTTGTCCGAGACCTGGAAGGTGACCTTGATCTTGTGGTTGAAGCGGGCGGAGCCGCTGCGGCCCTTCATCAGGTTGCCGCATGCCCTGGCCGCGCCATTGGCGTGATCGCCGAGCTGCGCTCCGGCGAAGCCGGCGGTGAACTTCTTCCAGCGCAGCGTCCAGGTCTTGCCGCCGCGCCACAGGTGATAGCTGCGGCCGCCGAAGATCAGCCAGGCGCTTCGCATGCGGTTCTTCTTCGATTTCACTTCGACCTTGAGATCGAAGCGCACGACGTCGCTGGACTTGACCTGCCAGCGGCCGTCGATGAGACGCACGGTGACGATCGGCCGGCCACGGGTGCGGTGATCGACCTTCAGTGATTTGACTTGGATGGCCGCTTCGGCCGGGGTCGCGGTCAGCGGCGCGGTGCCGATGACGGCAGCGGTTGCAACGAGGGCTACAAGGCCAAGGCTGCGGATGGTGGCGGTGTTCATTGGTCTGTCCTCTCTCTGATGAGTGTTGATCCTCTGCGGGCGCTTGTAGGGAGCGGCCGCTGAACCAAGTCTGAGAGGCGCGTTCATCTGAGCGTCAGCTAACGCGCGCCCGCGCATTGACGGCCACGGGCCGGGACGGGCATAGTCCAAGCAGGTTCGATTGCGGGCTTCCCGCGAAACCTCCCGGACGGCGTGCAACAACGGCACCGGTCACGGGCGGAGGGAAGCAAGGGAACCAAGGCCCTTCGCCCCTGAAGGGCCGCGGGTGTGCGAGGGCGGCGGTCTATGTTTGGAACACTCTCCCCACGCGTCCCGGCCGCACTGCGATCGCGGCGAGAGACAATCGAAAGTGGACGGAACGGAGGAGGAATTCATCCGATGAAGAAGATTCTCAGCACGGCCGCGGCGGTAGGCTTCGCGGCGGCTTTCACGGCAACCGGCGCCGGCACCGCCCAGGCGGAGTTCATCAAGATCGGCACCGGCGGCCAGACAGGCGTTTACTATCAGGTCGGCCAGGCGATCTGCCGCCTCGTCAACCGCGGCAAATCCAAACACCAGATCAATTGCACGGCGCCATCGACGGGCGGCTCGGTCGCCAATCTGAACGCGCTCCGCGCTGGTGAGCTGGCGATGGGCGTGGCTCAGTCCGACTGGCAGTACCACGCATATCACGGCACCTCGAAGTTCAAGGACAAGGGCGCCTTCAAGGAACTGCGCGCGGTCTTCTCGGTGCATCCCGAGCCCTTCACGGTCGTTGCCCGCGCCGATAGCGGCATCAAGTCCTTCATGGACCTGAAGGGCAAGCGCGTGAACATCGGCAATGTCGGGTCCGGCCAGCGCGGCACGATGGAAGTCGTGATGGGCAAGCTCGGCTGGAAGGTCGGCGATTTCAAGCTTGCCACCGAGCTCAAATCGTCGGAGCAGGCCAAGGCGCTGTGCGACAACAAGGTCGATGCGATCGTCTTCACGGTCGGCCATCCCAATGGCTCGATCAAGGAAGCGACGACCTCGTGCGCGGCGATGCTGGTACCCGTGACGGGCCCGGCGATCACCAAGCTTGCGGCCGACAACGACTTCTACGCCCCGGCGACCATTCCCGCCGGCATGTACAAGGGCACCAAGGGCGCCACCATGACCTTCGGCGTCGGCGCGACGTTCGTCTCGTCGAGCAAGGTCAGCGACAAGGTCGTCTACACGGTGGTCAAGGCGGTGTTCGACAACATCAAGCGGTTCCGTCGCATGCATCCGGCCTTTCGGCATCTGAAGGAGAAAGACATGATCAAGAACATGCTCTCCGCGCCGATCCATCCGGGTGCCGCCAAATACTATAAGGAGAAGGGCTGGATGTAGTTCCGGTCATTCGAATGGTTCCAGGCAAGGGCGGGAGGAAACTCCCGCCCTTTTCCTTGTTCTATTTCATAGTGCTGTGCGGCAAGGCTCGCGCGTTTCATTTTTCTTAGTCAAAGCTTGAACGGCGCCTGGGCGCTTTTTTACTGGCCAGACGCGGCTGATCGCGTTTGAATTGCATCACGGAACCGTATCCGAAAGAACCGGGCAAACCGGCGCGGCGGACGGCCAATAAGGGGGAGGCGAGCATGGCAGAGCCGAAGCCGGCGGGGGCGCCGGGTGCGGAGACCGGCACGTCCGGCACCAGCGCGGAAGATATCGTTGCGCAAGTCGATACCGGTGCGCGCAATCCGGGCGGGAGTGCTGCCCGGCTGATGATCTGGGTCGGTATCGCCTGGTCGCTCTTCCAGCTTTGGATTGCCTCGCCGCTGCCGACCGCCATCGGCACGATTGATCTTGGCGTTGTCCGCTTCAATCTGGTGCTCAACGATTCGATCACCCGGCCGATCCATCTGTCTTTCGCCGGCTTTCTTGCCTTCCTTGCCTTCCCGGCGCTAAAGCGCAGCCCGCGCGACCGCATCCCGGTCCAGGACTGGGTGATGGCGGTGCTCATCATCATCGCGGCGATGTATCCAGCCTTCCTGCAGAAGGAGCTCGCGGGCCGTGTCGGCGCGCCGATTGCCCAGGACATCGTCTTCGCGATCGTCGGTGTCATCTTGCTGCTCGAGGCGACGCGGCGCGCGCTGGGACCGCCGCTGATGGTTGTGGCGATCGTTTTCATCCTCTATTCGCTGTTCGGCCGCTACATACCGGGCACGCTGGCTCATGGCGGCCAGTCGCTCGCGGTCTTCTCCAACCACCAGTGGCTGACGCAAGAGGGCGTCTTCGGCGTCGCCTTGGGCGTTTCCACCGACTACGTCTTCCTCTTCGTGCTCTTCGGCGCGCTTTTGGACAAAGCCGGAGCCGGTAACTATTTCATCAAGCTCGCCTTTTCGCTGCTCGGCTCCTATCGCGGCGGCCCGGCCAAGGCGGCGGTCGTCTCCTCGGGATTGACCGGGCTCATCTCTGGATCCTCGATCGCCAATGTGGTGACCACCGGCACCTTCACGATTCCGCTGATGAAGCGCGTCGGCTTTTCCGCCGAGAAGGCCGGGGCGGTCGAGGTCGCCGCTTCGACCAACGGCCAGCTCACCCCGCCGGTCATGGGCGCGGCGGCCTTCCTGATGGTCGAGTATGTCGGCATCAGCTACTTCGAGGTCATCAAGCACGCATTCTTACCGGCGATCATCTCCTACATCGCGCTTGTCTATATCGTGCATCTGGAAGCCGTGAAGGCCGACATGAAGGGCCTGCCCAAGCCGGGCGTGCCCAAGACCTGGCAGCGCCGCATCATTGGTTTCCTCTTCGGCGCAATCTTGGCGATGGCGCTGGCGATGGGGGTCTATTACCTCTTCGGCTGGATCCCCGGCGTCTTCGGCGATTTGGCGCCTTACGTCTCCGGGCTGGTCATCCTTGCCGCCTATCTCGGCCTCGTGCGCTACGCGTCGAGCGTGCCCGATCTTGAGCTCGACGATCCGGATGCGCCGGTCTTCGAGCTGCCGGTGACGCGAGAGGTCGTACCGACCGGGCTCCATTTCGTGCTGCCCATCGTGGTGCTGGTCTACGCGTTGATGGTGCTGCGCTGGTCGCCGGGTCTCTCGGCCTTCTGGGCGACGGCCGTCCTCATCTTCATCATCCTGACCCAGCGCCCGCTGGTGCGCATGTTCCGCGGCGACCGAGATCTTGTAGGTGGCCTTGTCCAAGGGGTCGGCGAGTTCAAGGACGGTCTGCTCGCCGGTGCGCGCAACATGATCGGCATCGGCGTCGCGGTGGCGGCGGCGGGCATCATCGTCGGCGCGGTCACCGAGACCAGCGTGGGCCTCAAGCTCGCCGCGATCGTGGAGTATCTCTCCTTCGGCTCTGTCTTCATCATGCTGATCTGGACGGCGATCCTCTGCATCGTGCTCGGCCTCGGCCTGCCGACGACAGCCAATTACATTGTGGTCTCGGCGATCATGGCGCCGGTCATCGTCGTGGTCGGCCAGCAGAACGGGTTGATCGTCGAGTTGATCGCGGTGCATCTCTTCGTCTTCTATTTCGGCATTTTGGCGGACGACACGCCCCCGGTGGGGCTTGCCGCCTTCGCGGCGGCGGCGGTCTCGGGGGGTGATCCGATCAAGACCGGCGTGCAGGGCTTCATGTACGACATCCGCACCGGCATCCTGCCCTTCATGTTCATTTTCAACACCGATCTGCTGCTGATCGATGTCGGCTGGTTCAAGGGCATCTACACCTTCATCATCGCGGTGATGGCGATCTTGTGTTTTTCCGCGGCGACGCAAGGCTACTTCTTTGCCCGCACCCGGATCTACGAGACAGCGGCGCTGCTGCTGATCGCGCTCACCTTCTTCCGGCCGGGCCTGTGGATGGATATGATCGTTGATCCTTGGGACCAGGTGAAGACCGACACGATCATGGAGGTCGTCGCCAAAGCGCCGGTCGGCAGCGCGGTCCGCTACTACATCAAGACCGAGACCGACGACGGCACGCCGTTCAGAAAATACGCCGAGTTCAAGGTGCAGGCCGGCAAGACGGCGGCCGAACGCCTGAAGAAATTCGGCATCGTGCTGGTAAAGGAAGACGGCAAGTGGACGGTTGACGGTGTCGAGGAGGGCACCGAGGCCAAGAAGGTCCACAAAGCCCTCGACGAGATCGAGCAGCTCTTCGTCCCGGCCTCGCAGCCGCCCAAGCAGCTCTTCTTTATCCCGGCGCTGCTGCTGCTTCTGTTGATTATCTTCACGCAGCGTCGGCGTGCGGGCGGCGGCGGACGCGAAACCATGCCGCAAACCGCCGCAACCAGGGCCTGAGGGGAGGGACCCGATAATGTTCAACGAAATACTGGTCCCGGTCGACCTCGAAGAGGAAAGCTCGTGGCGCAAGGCGCTGCCGGTGGCGGTCGAGATGTGCCGAAAGTTCGGCAAAAAGCTCCACCTCGTCACGGTGCTGCCGACCTACGGCATGGCGCTGGTCGGCGGCTTCTTCCCCAAGGATTTCGAGAAGAAGGCCTTCGCCGCCGCGACGGAGAAGCTGGCCGCATTTGCCAAGGAGCATGTTCCGGGCGACGTGCCGGTCGACTGCATCGTGCGGCAAGGCACGATTTACGAGGAGGTCGTCAATGCCCGCGCCGAGCTGGGCGAGGCCTGCGATCTGATCGTGATGGCCTCGCACCGCCCGAAACTTGAGGACTACCTCCTCGGCCCCAACGCCGCCCGCGTGCTGCGGCACTCGAAGGTCACCGTGATGGTGGTGCGGGAGTAGGGGCCAGCTGTTGCTAAAAATTCTCGCACGCCGACACGCGCAAATTTCCTCTCAGCGCAATCTGTTCAACCCAGATATTGCTCAAATATCGAATATTGCGGGAAACCCACCAATCTGGTGCTAGCTGGCAATTGGGAGAAAGATGTTGATCGCCATGCGGGCGGCTCGGTACCGTGGATCCACGTGAAACGACACAAAATAGTTTAGGTTACTAGTGAGAATCGGCACTTCCTTTATTGCCAAGCAAGGAAATTCCGAGTTACTTCGCACGATTTCTTCAAAGTCTCCAATTTTCGGTTTTTTTCTACGGTCTATCATTACAAAAGCACAAACCAACTCATCATCGGACATGTATTTTAGAGGTTGAGAGGGGGCAGCCTGGTAACCTTTTCGGCCCCAAATCTTAAATTCAATCGGGTAGTTTTTTTCTATAATCGTCTTAGGCTCGTCGGTATCAGGGAAGGAATATCTAAGTGAAAGATCTGTGCGTCCTATTTTTGAATATTCTTCGCGAATAGCTCGGGCCCCTGGTTGTTTCATTATTGCCATCACCCAGTCACGAATATCTTCTTCTCGAAATTCATTACCTGGCGGGAACTGGCTTAATATTTCGGGAATCGCAAAATCGAGTTGTTTCGCGAAGGCTTATCCCGTTGTCCCAGGTAGTTAGGTTTCATCGGCCTCGGCGGGTTCGGCGCCGTCCTGACGCATGCCGCTGATGGTCTTGCGTCGGCGGGGTTTCCGCCGTGTTGGTGTCGCGTCCTTGCGGGGGTTCTGTT